>DATMPO010000103.1:0-91847 GCA_035567035.1 Verrucomicrobiia bacterium
ATTGTGGCGGCCCTGGGCCTGGAGCAGCCTTCCGTCTCCAAGCACCTGCGCGTGCTGCGCAACGTGGGACTGGTCCGCATGCGTTGCCAGGGACGCCGGAAACTCTACCGGACCAACGCCGAAGCGGTCCGCCCTCTTCACGAGTGGGCCGGGACCTTTGAGCGTTACTGGCAGCACCAGTTGAATCGCGTGAAGGAACGCGCGGAAGCGATGGTCCGCCAGGACCCGTCCGCTGTGAATCCGCCGAACTCGAAAAATCAAAAAAAATCAGAAAAACTGAATGAGGAGAAATAACCATGACCATGATAGCCACCGAACAAACTCTTGAAAGTCTGACGCTCACCATCAACCAGGAGATCCACGTCAAGGCGCCCCTTGATGTAACCTTTGCCGCGCTGCTCGAGCAACTGGGCCCCGGCAACGAAACAATGGAAGGCAAATCACTGAACATGAAGATTGAAGCGTGGCCCGGCGGCCGATGGTATCGCGACCTGGGCGACGGCAACGGCCACTTCTGGGCCAACGTCCAGGCCATCAAGCGGCCTACGCTGCTGGAGTTCGCAGGTCCATTGTTCGCTTCTTTCCCCATGGTCTCAAACGTTCAGTACCGCCTGAGTGAAGTTGCCGGGGGAACGCTGATCGCCTTCCGGCATACCGCGCTCGGGTTCGTTCCCGAAGAGCACAAGGCAGGGATGAGCAAAGGCTGGGCGGCAATGAACGACCGCGTGCGCAAGCATGCCGAAGCCGCCAGGAAGGCATAAGGATAAAAGGACAAGAAAAATGAACAGCCAGAACTTCACCGCTACGTTCACGGTAGACCAGACTCCGCAAGAGGCCTTCGCGGCCATCAACAATGTCCGCGGATGGTGGTCCGGAGACATTGCAGGCAGCACCGATAAACTCGGCGCGGAGTTTACATATCGCTACAAAGACATCCATTATTCCAAACACAAAATCACGGAACTAATCCCCGGCAAGAAAGTCACCTGGCTGGTCCTGGACAGCCACTTGTCATTCGTCGAAGACAAAACCGAATGGAATGGCACAACCATTACCTTTGACGTCTCCAAAAAAGGCGGACAAACCGAAGTCCGCTTCACGCACCAGGGCCTGGTCCCTGAAGTCGAATGTTTCAACGGCTGCTCAAACGCATGGAGCTCATACATCAACGGCAGTCTGCGGAACCTGATTACTACAGGTAAAGGGCAGCCTAACCAGAAAAAATAAGTGGGATGAAAAACCGGTGACGGGATACTTTCAGGGTGGTCGGTCCTTCCGATCACCCGACCTGTCCCCGCCGGCCCCGGCTGGCCGTGGATCACCCGGTTTTCCGAATCGTCCAGGCTTCCGAAGCGCGAATGAATCCGGAAGGACCGAATTGGTGTTCATTCGCGTGAATTCGCGGCCCAATGTCTTTCGTGGCTGTAGCGATCCCTCGCTTCGCTCGGGATTTCAGAAGCAGGCTAAATCTTGCGAGTAATCACCCGGTTTTCCGATGACCCGATGACCCGATTCCCCGATGACCCGATGACCCGATGACCCGATCCAAGCAATCGATGCCTCGCTCGCAGAAAAGTGTCAGACACCCGCGAAAATATTTCTTGTCCGCGAATTTTCGAGCGCTGTAACTTCCCCGGCGATAAGACATCTTAAATCGAGTTGCAGCGATCTCGATTGCAATGACAAACACTCTGCCAGAAACCTTTTAGCCAGGTAATGCAATTTTCCAATCCGGGTGTCCATTCATGTTCGAGGATTCCCGGCCAGCAAACCTCACTCTGCAGTTAACACATTCATCATAAGGAGCATCAAATCGTGCAATTATCCCAAAGAGAACCACAGAAGCGAACTTTTTTCAGAGGCGCATGGATCGCCGCAACCGCGGCAGTCGTGTTGTTTTTTTCGAGCGTCGCACATTCGCAAGAGCGCGACAGGGACGACCGAGTAGCGGGCAACGGGCCGGGGCCTGCGGCGAATGGACCTGGTCCCGGATGCAACATTATCCCGCCTCTGGCCTCGACTGGAACGAAAGTTGATATTTCACAGTTTCCGCCGCCTGACTCACTCACCGACCCGGAACTGGCGGGGCCGGTCCAGTTGCTGAAGTCCGGTAAGTTCGACATACCGATCGCCTCGCTCACATCGATCAACGTCCCCGCCGGTACTCCTCGAGGCACCATCACCCTGCCGCTTTTCAAGGGCGCGGTCAACACGCCCTCGGGCCAGAAGCCGGCGTGGTACATCATTCTCGATGCGGGCGACCAGGCGGAGGCGGACCGCCTGGGCGTGAACTTCTCCAGAAAACTTCATAACGCGGGCGATGCTGCGCGCCCCGCGACTCTCCGCGCTGACGGCACGTTTTTGTTTGAGTCCGGTCTCGTGGACTTCACTCCCAACCGGGTCGTGGCGCCGGGCAATGGAGCTCAGGCGTTCCCTCCCAGCCAGGCGCAGCCGGGCTCGGTGGGAGATGAGAACTACAGCCCGCTGGTCAGCGCAAATGGCATCATTTACGACGCCCCGGTCATCGCCGCCGCGGTGGACGACGCGGCCATCAACTTTCCCAACGGAAACCCGAACTATGCTCTGGTACATGATCAGGTGATCGCCATTGATCCGGTAAATCGGACAGTCACGCTCAGTCTGATCAACGGTTATAGCTTCGGCAAACCGGTCCTCTACATCTCGACCGAGTCAAGTGATCCCACGGTGTCGGCGATCGAGGGGAACACGTTCGCTCCGCGCATGCGCAGACTCGAAGTGGGAATTGACGACATTGCCCGCAGTGCCGTGGAGCGGATCTTTATCGCGACCAACGGCGCCTCAGAAGGCGGTTGCGCCAATCCCCAGCGCCAGGGCCTGTCGGCCGCACTCCTGGATGGGCATCGGCCGAACAACACGTTCGGCGGTATCCCAACCATCGCCACCGATTACAGTCCGGTCTGGGACGCCAACCTCTATGAGTGGACTGATGAAGCCATCAACAAAGGCTATCGCGGTCTGCTGACCGAGGAGTTTCGTATTTTGAAACTGGCGCGGGACGGATTCATCACCGGACCCAACGGTGCGCCGTTCGGCAGCGCTGGCCCGGTCATCGTATGCGGCGTCGCCGCCCGGCTTAACTGAACAAGCCTGGCGAGCGCCACTTTCACAGCAGCGGAGCAGCGGATTCATCCGTTGCTCCGCTCTGTGCGCAGTTGGGCCGAAAAGCGTGGAATCCCCCAGGTTTCCCCGGCTTTCCCCGGTTTTCCCATCCCGGTTGGTTCGTTTCGATGGAAGGGGCGTGCGACATCGGGTCTGCGAAAGTGCGTTTTCGGGCTCGCCTCCATGAAAAACAACGGCACATGCTTCCCTGATACGAGCATGTCTTGGGAGACTCACATCGCTGTCAAACTTTTTGTCTGCTAGGTCGATATCCCATGAACTTGTGAAGAAGCTCGGTGAAATCTCAACCAGGTGAATCTTGTTGCCGGGCACCGTGAAGAGGACATCAACAGTTTTCTCTGTGAGCAAGGCTGATGGCACCTGGAAACAGCCTCCCTTGAGAGATGCCGCACTCTCACTTTGTTTCGTCCTCAGAGTGATGACTTGAGGACCATCGAGCGGCTTCCCGTTGAGGCGCACATGAATGCTGAAGCATTGGGGTTGTTGAGGCGTTGCACCCTGCGCCGACAGCTTTGCCGCATTGACGCACGGCAGTAACGCGAGACCACAGAGTATCGATCTTCGTGATGTGCTCATTTTGGTTCCTTGTTGAGGTCTTTCAGGCTCTCTTTGCATACGCATCCGGGAAAAATGGGGGCCGCCTGAACTGCGCGATTGTAATTTTTCGAGCATTCGGAATAAGTTTGAACCAGGTCTTGGTTACCTACCCCGATTCGTCCTACTCGTCCTTCGGGAACAAATAATCGCGCGGTTCAAGGCGCGCCGATACCCAAATGTTTTTTCGAGTTACTTCATCGATGGTGCGGCGCACTCGTCGCTAAGTCAACGCGCGTCTTCGCTGTTGGGTTCTCCACATGGATGATTGTTCTATACCCAAACTATGGTCCGAGGCTAGCGCCAGAGATAAGGGACATCGGTGCCTCAATTATAGGCCTGAGAAATACGCCACCGACATTCCGGCGATTCTGAGTGGATTGTCGGCAAGCGTACATTGGGATTATTGGAGGGTGGCCCGTAATTCGACCCCGACGGTGGAGTCAGCTAAAACTGTAAGCAACCGGTATACAATCCGAAGAAGTTCCAACCATCGACGGGCTCCCATAAGAGAAGTGAGGATTCTGCATGTTCAAAGTTTACCTGCAGCAACCACGTCGTATCGTCCGATCGTCGGCCTTCGTGATATGTGTGTTTCTAATGGCGGTGTGGGTATTGATTGTCCCTGCCCACGGGGCGCCGCAAAGCACGCTTTCGTCCGAGACCATCACATTGCCAAACCTCCGACAGCCGGTCGAGATCCTGATCGACCACTGGGGCGTGCCGCACATTTACGCGAAGAACGAATCCGACTTATTCTTCGCCCAGGGCTTTAATGCCGCGCGCGACCGGCTTTTCCAGATCGATCTGTGGCGCCGGCGTGGGTTGGGGCAATTGTCTGAGGTCTTCGGACCAGCATTTATCGAACAGGACAAGGCAACGCGCCTATTCCTCTATCGCGATGACATGAAGAAAGAATGGGCATCCTACAGCCCGGACGCTGAACAGATCGCCCACTACTTCGTCTCCGGCATCAACGCTTACATCGACTGGCTCGCCCAGCACCCCGAGCACATGCCGTACGAGTTCACAAAAATGGACTACCAGCCAGCGAGATGGACTGCCGAAGATGTAGTGCGCATCCGCACTCACGGTCTGACGGGTAACCTCAGCAGTGAGGTGGCTCGTGCGAGGGTGGTATGCGCTGCAGACTTAACGGCAGATGAAATCCGCTTTAGATTACAGCCGGAGTGGCAAATACAAGTGCCCATCGGACTCGATTCTTGCTTGCCCAAAGATGTTCTGGGAGTCTTCGCGCTCGCGCAGCAGGACGTGCGACTCACGCCAGAGGCACTAAAGGCGACAAATACTGGTGGAATTCAGCCGCTTTCAGAGGTCGTCGCAACCGAAAGGTCTGAGGGAAGCAACAACTGGGTTATCGCACCTGCAAAGTCGGCAACCGGTCGCGCGGTGATGGCGAATGATCCGCACCGCGCTTACGCAGAGCCAAGCCTGCGGTATATCTCCGACCTCAATTCACCGACGCTGCATGTGATTGGCGCGAACGAACCCGCCCTTCCCGGAATCTCCCTGGGCCACAACGACTGGATCGCTTTCGGCTACACCCGGTTCTACATCGACCAAGAGGACTTGTACGTTTACGAACTCAATCCTTCGGATCCAAACGAGTACAAGTACCAAGGCAAGTGGGAGCCCTTCCGGATCATCGACGAAGAAATCAAGATTAAAGGTAAACCGGCTGTGCCGGTCAATTTGACGTTCACGCGTCACGGTCCGGTCATCTACATTGAGAAAGAAAAGAACCGGGCTTTTGCAGTGCGGAGTGCGTGGCTGCAACCGGGCACATCGCCTTACTACAACTCAGTACGTCATATGCGCGCCAAAACGTTCGACGAATTTAAGCAATCGATTGCTAACTGGGGGGCGCCTGGATTGAACCATGTGTACGCAGACGTGAAGGGCAACATCGGTTGGGTGGCAGGTGGATTTGCTCCGATACGGCCAAACTGGGATGGGTTGATGCCTGTGCCCGGAGATGGCCGTTACGAGTGGGCAGGCCGCTGGACTGGCAAACAATTGCCGTCAATCTACAATCCCGCATCCGGATATATCACGACCTCGAATGAGATGGATATACCCGCGGACTATCCGTACACGGAACGGAAACTTGGTTTTGAGTGGGTGAACGGCTCGCGGCACCAGCGACTCGAAGAGATCATCTCGAAGCACGACAAGATGACGATTGACGACTCTCTGCGCATGCAGAACGATGAGGTATCGATTCCGGCGCGGAGACTGGTAGCTCTTCTGCAGTCGCTCTCGAGCGATGACCCTAAAACGAAAGCGGCGTTGAACCTGCTAAGCGGCTGGGATGCAGTGGTGGAAGCGGACCTGCCGCAGTCGGCGTTGCACGAAGTCTGGTGGAGCCACCATCTTGGGAAAGCATTTAAGTACGCGGTGCTCAGCAAAGCCGCTGCAGGTGCATTCGCAGCACCCGATCCGGCGGTGATGCTCGACAGCTTGGAAAAGCCGCAAATGCGATTCGGTCAAAATGCCGAACTGAAACGTGACCAGGTGCTCCTCACCAGCCTGCGTTCAGCCTACGAGGAGATGGAGAAGCTGCTGGGCCCCGACCCGAAGCAGTGGAGGTGGGGCAAACTACACTACAACCTCAGCGAACATCCATTTGCCGCCATTGTTGATGATGCAACCCGGGCACAGTTGAACGTCGGCCCTATTGAGAAGGGCGGCAGCGAGTTTGTGCCGAACAATTCCCAATATAGGGTGACAGATTTCCGCCAAATCAGCGGTCCGTCAGTCCGCGTGGTGGTGGACGTCGGGAATTGGGACAATTCCCGCGCCATCAACCATCCCGGGCAGTCTGGCGACCCGGATAACCGACATTATCGGGATCTGGCGCCGATGTGGCGCAACGGTCAATACTTTCCTCTGCTCTATAGCCGGAAGGCAGTGGAGGCCGCGACCGAGAAAAGAATTACGCTTGTGCCGAAGCTTGACCGCAAAGGGCCGGAGTAATCGCGCCAGCGGAGATACATCTTCGGCCTCTGGCAACTGGCGTGTCACTGGGCGACTAGAACTATATCTGATTAGGAGGAACTTGTGGCTCTCCGCATGATTCGATCGACCACGTTCGTGATGCTTGCGGTCTTGAGCGCCTTTGCTCAAAACACTCGGCTGAGAGACCGAGCCGAATCCCCGTCACTAAAGGTGGAAGTTACCGGGTCCTTGCCCACGGGTATTGACGATATCAGCATTCGTAAAGCTGCAGTGGCAAGTTTCCCGGAGTATCTGGAGTTCTTGTCGCTGCCCAATGATTCCATCAAGCCGGCCGACATCCAGGCAAACGCTGTTTGGCTGGAGAAGGCGTTCCAAAAAAGAGGCTTTCATACTCAGCAACTAGCAAATAAGGGCCGGCCTCTGGTCTTCGCTGAATACGGTACGCCGGACCCCAAATTAAAGACGGTCCTGTTTTATATGCATTTCGACGGCCAACCCGTGGTTGCATCGCAATGGTCGCAGGCAGACGCCTGGCGTCCGGTCGTGAAAAGCCGTGGAACGGATGGCAAGTGGACGGAAGTAGATAAGGCCGAGTTGATGCGGCCGGACTTTAATCCGGAACTTCGTGTCTTTGCTCGCTCCGCGTCAGACGATAAGGGTCCCATCGTGATGTTCCTGGCTGCTTTCGATTTGCTAAGGCAGAAGCAGTTGCAGCCCGCGATCAGCGTGAAGGTCCTTCTGGATAGTGAAGAGGAGGTCAATTCACCCGGCATTTCTGCAGTTGTACATGCCAACCAGGCGCTCTTGCAGGCTGATGCGCTGGTCATCCATGATGCCGCGGCGCATCCCAGCGGTCGGCCGACTGCCGTATTCGGCAATCGTGGTTTGGCGCCGCTGACCCTCACGGTTTATGGCCCGCGCACACCGCTGCATAGTGGCCACTACGGTAACTACGCTCCCAACCCCGCTCAGCTCCTGGCCAATTTGCTGGCGAGCATGAAGGGCGACGACGGTCGGGTAAAGATCGATGGCTACTACGCCAGAAACACGTTGAGCGCGGCCGATCTGAGAGTGCTGGTCGAGGCAGGAGATGATGAAGTCGCGTTGCGCAAACGAATCGGCATCAGCGAGCCCGACCATGTGGGCAATACCTATCAGGAAGCGTTGCAATATCCTTCTCTTAATGTGCGGGGTATGGCTGCCGCGAGTATAGGGGACAAAGTGGCTGGGATCATACCAAATCAAGCCGTGGCAGAAATCGATATCCGCACCACCGTAGAAGCCGATTCGGCCTACCTCGTATCGTTAGTGCGGCAGCACATCGAAAAACAGGGTTACCATCTGGTTGACCATGAGCCAACGGACAATGAGCGCGCGCACTATTCGCGCCTGGCACAACTTAAGCCAGGCTTGGCCGCTGAAGCTGCCCGACAACCGATTGAATCGGACATCGGCAGCTGGGTATATCGGGGCCTGTCGAACGCCTACGATGCGCCTGGAAGTAGGCTTAAACCTCTACGCCTGCGCATGATGGGAGCGACACTTCCCACTCACGAAATTGTCACGCCAATGCACTTACCATTCGTAATGGTGCCGGTTGTCAATGCAGACAACAATCAGCACGCCTTTGACGAAAACCTGCGGATGGGGAATTACCTGACGGGCATGCGTTCGATGTTGGGACTGTTGTCCACGGGTTTCTGAAGGAAACTGTGTGCTAGACTGCCTTGCGCAACCCGATTTACTTCCGCGTCTTGATATGTTGACAAAGAGCATCAGCAGGCCATCACCGCTGGAATCAGATGCGAGAATGATCAATCTGGTAGACCGCCTCCCTTGTGGATTTCCTCAGAAATGGTGGCTTTGGGATAGACTAAGCAGAATCTTTAGCCCAGAGGGTCTCATGAAACGGCGAGTGTGGATTTCTCGCATTGCGTTTGCTTTGACTGTCGGGATGACTCTTCCTGCGTTAGCGCAACTTTCTCAACCTCACGCATCAGCGACGGCGTCTGCGGCGCCGTATAGGTTCAAAGCGGCTGGCGAAGGGATCTTTGAATGGTTTTTCCTCCTCGTAGATGCGGGGAAGGAACAGGGCATTTGGGCCACAAATGGCCTTGAACCAGAATTCGTTCCCGTCGCTGGTTCATCGGTTCAACTCAGAGAACGCATCGACGCAGGCATTCAGATCGGCTTTGTGAATACCGCAGAAGTAACCTTGGCTCGGGCAAGCGGAGTGCCGGTAAAGACAGTTGCCGGGTATTTTGGCGAGACCACAGCCAGGATATTTGTTGCGGCAAACGGACCGATAAAAGCCGCGAAGGATCTGGACGGTAAGAAAATTGGGATCGTGGCTGCAACTCACACATCATATCGAACAGTTTTGTACATGAACAAGAAACTGGCCATCAAGGCTGACCCGGTTCCTCTGGGAACACTTGGGAACAATGTTGCGGCTTTGAAGTCCGGAGAGATTGATGCATTCTATTCGGCTGAAGGCGCCGCTCTCACGCTGGTAGACTCCGGGGAACTTCGATTACTTCTGCCGCTCTCCGACATCTACCCTAAACCGTACACGGCAGTGGTCGTATGGACGACGTCCGATCTGATTGAGCAGAACCCTGATCTTGTGGCGCGGTTTGTGAAAGCGACCTTGGAGACAGTTGCGTATTTGAAGGCGCATCCGAGTTACGCCAGTGATCTTTATATAAGGCGGACCAAAGCTCCGAGGAACGTGGCTGATAGAGCCGTTGCATCACTAAACCAAGTTCTCGCGTCAAGTGGTCGGGGAAGCAGGCAAGATCTGGCTGCAGCGGTAGCCGGCAATTGGCAATTCATAACAGAATCAGGCGCAGTTCCTGCGAGCGCTGTGGTAAAAATTGAAGAGGTTGTGGACGCTCGTTTTTTGCCTCGTCAGTGAGGTCTATTGGCGCTGTCCAAGGCGACCTTCACGATTGGCGGAAACCTGGGGACAGACGGGACGTATTCTGTCAAATCGGGGTGATGGAAACTCGGGGAAAGCCGGGACGTTTTCTGAATATTCTGCGCCAGTGTGAAACATCGATGGGCAAGCCCGCTTCGTCGATATCCCTGCACTCGAAAGCGCCGGAGTTGCCGAGGTATCCGAGCTGATTTGAAATGATCCGGGTCTTGCCGATGGTCTGATCGTCGCATTCATGCGTGTGGCCGTAGACCCATAAGACCGGCTGGTGGCGCTCAATCACGCTCACCATATCGAGGGAATAGAAACGCCTTCCCCCCAACGAGACCCCATCCCGAACCCCTGCCCGCCTGCGCTCCGCAGGGGTTCGGGATGGTGCTTCGTGAGGGTGGACGTATCGCGTTAGCGATGAATCCAGGAACCAAATTGACCCAATACCGGAGAGGCGGCCATCCGATGTGTTCTGAGGGACAGAAAAACCAAACGCTGGGGCACCTGTCCAGCCGAAAATCTCAGAATACGTTCCGTCTGAAATCCCGCAAGTTGCTTTATACTTTCCGCCATGAGAGGACATATGTTCGACAGAAATGCCAAAGTCATGATGGTTTGCCTGCTGGCGATGCTCTGTGCGGGAGAGGCTTCGGGGCAGGCGCGGGTTACGCAAGCCGTGCTGGGATTGGGAACCACCGAAAAATACGAGATCGTTAATCCCACCAGCGAGTTCAAGCCGGATACGCCCAAGATTTATTGCGCATGGAAGGTAGAAGGCGCGAAGTCGGGCACGCCGGTTCGGGGCGTCTGGATCGCCGTGGACGTGGGTTCTGTGGCGCCTCCGAACTATAAGATCGACGAGGCCACCTTCACTCCCCCAATCGGCAGTCCGGATAACGGAAGCTTCGCTCTATCGAAACCCAACACCGGATTCCCGCCCGGTAAATATCGCCTGGAAATTTATCTGGACAAAACCCTCGCAAAAACCCTTTCGTTCACGGTAAAAGGAAAGTAGAAACCTGGGGACAGACGGGAAGTATTCTGTCAATCGGCAGCATGTCCCAGACCTACACAAACATAATTTCGCCCCGAGACGGACAGGTTCTGGTCGTCGCTTGTGGCCTCGCAGCTACGGAATTTCAACCGTGCTTCCCACACCTGCATAGAGGTCGTTCTCTCCAAACTCTTTGCGCAACGCCGCGAACTCAGGTTCGCCGGTGCAGTGACCCGCCGCAATGAAATCTAATTTCCATTGATCATGCAGGGCGTGGGCTATTCGTTGCACTTCAGGGTCAGGAGCTTTTACCAGGTGCAGTCCTCCAAACAGGATATGAACGTGACTGCCCACGGTACTCGCGGCCTCCAGAATTTTTTCCACTCCTGCGTGCGAACATCCATCAATGAGAATCAGTCCCTTGGGGCCGCGAATGGCCAGCGTCAGTTCGTGGAGCTCGATCGTGCCCGCGACCTGGGAAATTGTGGGGATTAAAAATATTCCAGGCGACACTTCCGTGGTTGTGTTCACGGGAACAAAGTTGGCTCCTGGCCAGGGACTACCGGCGTCCAGAGTATCTGGCGGCTTACCGTCGAAGTAACGCATTTCTGCCGGCAGGGACTCGTCTTTGCGATAAAAGCTGTTGGGCACGCCCCTTGCGAAGGCCCCAAAGGGTTCGTCGGGGGTGTATATCTTCACTTGGGGATTCACGGTAAGTAGATAACTCAGGCCGCTGGTGTGGTCCGCATGACGATGTGAAATAACCACGAAATCGAGATGACGGAGATCAACTTTAAGCGCGCGCACATTGCGAGCGAAATAAGCGGCGTTGTTGCCGGTATCGAAGAGGATACGTTTGCCGCCATATTCCACCAGAGCTGCAAAGCCCCAGTCCTTGACTACGGCCGGTGACTTGCCGAATGCGTCGTAAAGGATAGTGACACGGTTGGCTGATTGGGCTGGAGATAGAGTGGCACTAAAGCAAAAAACCAGGAAGAGAAAACGGTAAAAGCCATTCAAGTGATGTCCCTCCTTCTTTTTTTGGGGGTGGACAAGAAAAAATCGTTGCGTTTATCTTACTCCTTTTTGCAGCGTTCTTTCGGCACGCGGCTCACCACACTTAGAGCAGGGAAAATTCCGAGCGCCATAGGCGCGACACAGAGACGTTTACCCGAAGACGTATTTTGGGAAAAGGCCACTGCCTTTTTCCGTCCAACGGTGGTAATTGTACCGGCGGCGCCGCGCCTAAAGGCGCGGGGAATTGTTTTTGGGCGGGCGTTCCTATGGTTCCGTCGCTGGCGCGACTCCACCATAGGCTAACCTGTCGTCGCGCCTCTGGCGCTTAGTGCACGATTCTAAGGTCGCGCACGGAGCACAGAAAAAGCCAGCAAGGTTGGCCACACGTCCATCCTGCTAAAATTCGGGCATGCCGATGCGGCCGAAAGATGTTGTGAAAGCGTGGGTTGATGCGTTCAATCGTGCCGATGTCGACGCGCTCGCCGGCTTCTACCAGGAGGACGCAATCAACCATCAGGTAGCGGAAGAGCCGGTACAAGGCCGGGCGGCTATCCGCGAAATGTTCGTCAAAGGCTTTGCCGCGGCTGAGATGGTATGCGTCATTGAAAATGTCTTCGAAGACGGAGAATGGGCGATGCTTGAGTGGCGCGACCCCAAGGGGTTGAGAGGTTGCGGATTCTTCCACGTTGTGAAGGGCAAGATTGCGTTCCAGCGCGGATACTGGGACAAGCTGTCCTTTCTTCGCCTGAATAATCTGCCGCTGCCTGGAGATCAAAAAGCAATTAGCAAATAACAATGGCCAGCAAAAGCAAATCTTACTGCTGGGAAGAAACAGCAATCAGCAATCAGCAATCAGCATTCAGCACTCAGCAATCAGCCAGGGCAAAACCAAAATCAAAATCTTACCGCTGATTAACGCGGATGACACACTTAGTTGCTTGCGCATGCGAGTGTTGTCTTCCGCGTGAAAGCGGCTTTCAAATTCCCGGCGAGACGCCCATCCAGACGGGCCGATGTGTGTCGCCTTGCTCAAACATTACCCACACTCCCCTTCCTACCGGAGGCGTAGCGGTCGAGCCAACGGGCACGCAGGGCCGGGCCCATTCCACACTGATGTTCAGTGGCGCAGGGAACTTGACTTGCACGCGCATGTGGGCATCCGGTTTGGAGATCACGACCGCGAGATAGAGTCCGTAGGCCGGTCCTGATTGGGACCTGGTTTCGGGCGGCGTCGCCGGATTCTGCGCTCGTGGTCGAACGGACTGCGCTGCAGGACGCAGCGTATACGCAGACAGGAGTGCCAGCAACAGACAAGCGGCCAACATCAAACGTGCGAGCTTCGCAAGATGGTTCATGAGTAAGTCTCCTCGGAACGGCAGTTAGGGGCCCCTTCACTGTAGCGGAAAAAAATGATCTTTCAGCACTGCACCGCACGACGCCAGGAGAGAAACAGGGCCAGAACCCAGGAAAACCAGTGCTTTGGCAGGCCCCATCGTCCCAACAGGTAACATTAGTACCCTTTAACTGTGCATCTCAAGTCTTTAAAATACTCTCACTATGCCAGGTATATCAGCAGAGATGGTGCGAGGCGAAGTCGCCCGTTTTTGGAAAGCTTACTCTACCCGGAGCGGCGACGTGATGGAGGCCATGTATTTCTCCACCGCCAGCACCTTTGGCGCCAGCTCTCCACGCAGTGAGTCGGCACGGGTGACGATGGCCCGCAGGCTGCGTGAGTTCGCGCAGCGGCGGTGGTCTCTCAGCGCGGATATCGGCATCGTGGATGTGCAAATTGCGGGCGACATGGCCATTGCCTCCTATCCCTATCATTTTCACCTGATGACGACCTCAAGTGATGGCAATCAGTGCAGCGTTGAGGTGCCATACTCGGCCGGAACGCAGATTTTTATTCAGGACAACGGTGGCATCCTGCGCATCATTCACGAACACTTTTGCGCGGCTGAGGCGGGGAAGACGAAGGTGGTACCGGCGGAAAGTCTGTCCGCCACCGAGCGATTGGCGGGCAAGAAACCGTCCGACGCCGGCGCAGCGTCCGTCATCACCGGGTGGGTCCCGGCTACGGACGCAGTTCTGGTCGAACAGGTGCGTGTCCTGGTCCGAAGGTTCTGGGAACTGTTCTGCAGCAAGTCCAAAGAAGAGTTCGAGCAGATGTACTTTCCCACGGCCGTGGTCTGGGCCGTTGGGGCGAAGCGTAGTGAGCCGGCCCGTCTGGCACTTGTCCGCAGAGCGCGCGAATTTTTTGGCCCGGAAGAGTCGGTCAAAGCGGAACTGGGCCGCGTGGATGTTCAAACGATAGGCGCCGACCTGGCGGTTGCCAGCTACAGTTTCCGTTTTCATATCATCCAGATGCAGGCCAACGGAAAACGCATGGACATCGATATGCCCAACTGCCGCTCCACACAGGTCTTCCGGCGTGATGAAACCGGCACGTTGCGGCTCATGCACGAGCATGCGAGCACGGCGGGCGTCCCTACCTACAAAGAGCTTCCGGCTGCACCGGGACGAACCAGGTAGAAGTCGCGAGGACGTAATTAACAATTGGCAGTTAGCAAGCTAATTGCTCCTACTCCGACGTGAAGTAATCCACCGTGACGGGATTTTCAAACAGCGAATAATCGCGCGTTACGACCGTGATTCCGGTTTCCGTGACTACATAGTTTTTGGCGTCTTCTTCCGGATCGAAGCCGATTACAGTTCCTTCGGGGATCTGAACGTCGCGGTCGATGATGGCGTTGCGGATGCGGCAGTGGCGGCCGATGTTGACGTGGGTGAACAGGATGCTCGAGTCCACTTCCGTATAGGAATTTACGCGGACATCGGGCGAGAGCACGCTGTTGCGGACCATGCCGCCGGAGATGATACAGCCCGGGCCTACGATGGAATCAATGGCCGTCCCCGTGCGGCCCGGCTCGCCGAAGACGAACTTGGCTGGCGGATACTGGCGCTGGCGCGTGCGGATCGGCCAGTGTTCGTCATACAGATTGAATACCGGGGAAACGGCGACCAGGTCCATGTTGGCTTCGTAAAAAGCTTCGAGCGTGCCTACGTCGCGCCAGTAGAGCGCTGCTGTCTTGTTTTCGTCGATAAAGTTGTAGGAGTAGAGCTTGTACTGGTCCAGGATCTTGGGCAGGATGTCTTTGCCGAAGTCGTGGGAGGACTCCGGGTCTTCGGCGTCTTTGAGCAGGACGGGGAGCAGCACGTCGGTATTGAACAGATACACGCCCATGGAGCCGGAGACCATTTTCGGGTTGTAAGGCGAGCGCAGACTGGTGACCCGGGGCTTTTCTTCAAAGCCGGTGATGCGGCCCTGGCGGTCAATGTCCATCACCCCAAAGCGGGCGGATTCGCTGGGATCAATCAGGATGGTGGCCAGCGTCACGTCCGCGCCGGACTGCACGTGCTGGTCCAGCATGAGCTGGTAGTTCATCTTATAAATGTGGTCGCCGGAGAGAATCAGCACGTAGTGGGGCTGCTCGCTGCCGATGGAATAAATGTTCTGGTAGACGGCATCGGCCGTGCCCAGATACCAGTTGTCGCTTACCCGCTTCATCGGCGGAAGGATTTCGATGAACTCGCCCAGTTCACGGGCCACCACCGAACTCCAGCCTTCGCGGATGTGCCGGTTCAGGGACAGGGCCTTGTATTGAGTGAGGATGTGGACCCGGCGCAGGTCGGAATTAATGCAATTGGAAAGAGTGATGTCGATAATGCGGTAGTTGCCGCCGAAAGTTACGGCCGGCTTGGCACGGTCGCGGGTCAGTGGATAGAGGCGCTCTCCCGCGCCGCCCGCAAGCAAGACTCCCAGGGTGTCTTTCATAATTCCTGCAGAGCAATCAATGGTAAATGTAACAGAAAAATAAACCGCCAAGAAGCGCCGCGCACCCGCGAGTTACAATGGCAGTCATGCCGCAAGGGTTCGCAATTAAACTGACGCGCGCCGTCGCGCGCAGCCGTCTGGGAACGGCCCTTTTTTCGGGCGCAAAGACTTTTATCGTTTCGTTATTACGTACCCTGTACGTGCTGTGGCTCCAGGTCACGGGTGTTCTGTTTGCCGCCTTTACCGTGATCGGCGGCGCTGGGTTGTTCCGCCAGTATCGGGCAGGTACGCTTGCCACCGACCGTACGCGGTTCGCCCTGACGCTGTTATTCATCGCGGTTTGCGGATGGTTTACACTGGTTTCGTTTGTGCGGGCCAGTCGCACGGGCAGGAACGCAGGCAAAAGAAAGTAAGATGGCCGGCGACACCAAAACCAAAGCCGAGATCGGTCAACTGAAGTCCGATCAACTGAAGACCGTTGATGCCCATCCGTTGTATACCCCGGCCAACCTTCAGGACTGGGACTACGACCGCGATACCGGCTATCCCGGCGAATTTCCTTACACCCGCGGCGTTCAACCCACCATGTACCGCGGACGCCTGTGGACCATGCGCCAGTACGCGGGCATGGGAGACGCGGACGAGTCGAACAAACGCTACAAGTACCTGCTCGCGAACGGGACCACCGGGCTTTCCGTGGCGTTTGATTTGCCGACGCAGATCGGGATGGACTCGGACCACCCCATGGCGAACGGGGAAGTTGGGAAAGTCGGAGTGGCCATTGACTCGGTGGAAGACATGGAGCGGCTGTTTGCCGGGATCAACCTGGAAACCATCACGACGTCCATGACCATCAATGCCACGGCTTCCATACTGCTGGCGTTGTATATCGCGGTGGCCCGGCGGTCCGGGGCCGACGTCCGCAAACTTGGCGGCACGGTGCAGAACGACATTCTCAAGGAATACATTGCCCGCGGGACGTATATCTATCCGCCACTGCAGGCGATGCGGATCATCACGGACATGTTCGCGTACACCAACGAGCATGTGCCGGAGTGGAACACGATATCCATTTCCGGTTATCACATGCGCGAGGCCGGTTGTACGGCGGTGCAGGAAGTGGCGTTCACGCTGGGCAACGCGATTGCTTATATCGAAGCCGCGCAGCGGGCCGGCCTGGACGTTGACCGCTTTGCGCCGCGGGTTTCCTTCTTCTTTAATGCTCACAACAATTTTCTGGAGGAAGTGGCCAAGTTCCGCGCGGCGCGGCGCATGTGGGCGCGCATCATGAAAGACCGCTTCGGCGCGCGCAACCCCAAATCCATGATGCTGCGGTTCCATACGCAGACCGCCGGGTCCACGCTGACGGCGCAGCAGCCGGAAAACAATATCGTACGCACCGCCGTTCAGGCCATGGCCGCCGTGCTGGGCGGCACGCAGTCCCTGCATACCAACTCTTTCGACGAAGCGCTGGGCTTGCCCACAGAAGAAGCCGCCCGAATCGCGTTGCGTACGCAGCAAATCATTGGATACGAGACCGGCGCCGCCAACACGATTGATCCGCTGGCCGGCTCGTATTACGTTGAATCGCTGACCAGTGAAATCGAAACGCGCGCGCGGCTCTACCTCGAAAAGATAGACGCCCTGGGCGGAACGCTTAAAGCCATCGAACAAGGCTACATCCAACGGGAAATCCAGAACGCCGCCTACGACTTCCAGCAGGAAGTGGACCGGCTGGAGACCGTGGTCGTGGGAGTGAACCGTTTCCAGATCGAGGACGAAAAGCCCGTCCCCGTCCAAAGGATTGATGAGGACCTGGAGCGCAAGCAGGTGGAACGCGTACGTGCTTTGCGGGCCCGTCGCAGTCCCGCTGTCTGGGAAACGGCCATCAAGAGCATTGCCGACACCGCCAAAAGCGGCGCGACCCTTATGCCCCACATTATTCATGGTGTTGAAAGCCATTGCACCGTGGGCGAGATTTCCGACGCTCTTCGTCGGGTATTTGGTGAGTACCAGGAGACCGTGGTCTTCTAAGTCCATCCGCCCGGTTCCGCACCTTTTGCGGTTTTTATCTCACATTGAGACATTGTTTCCCAAAAGTACATGACCTTATGACAAAAGGTGTTACTTCCTAAGCAACGGTTAGTTGATTGACAATTTGTGTCACTCGGCTTACGATTCGATGTACTCACTAGTTTTCTCCGTTTCCGGCGGTCCCCCGAGCCTTTTTCGAAAAAAGCGGTTGAGTTCAATTTTCGTTCTTCAGGATCAGCGGGATATGTCTCAGCGATTAGGTGATCTTCTGGTCAGAGAGAAGATCATTTCAGCAGAACAATTGGACAAGGGGTTGAGGGCCCAGAAAGAGGCCGGCCCGCAGGCCCGTTTGGGCTCGACGCTGGTCAAACTGGGCTACCTCACTGACGAGGAAGTGACCAACTTTCTCTCCCGCCAGTATGGGGTACCGGCGATCAATCTCCAGTACTTTGAACTTGACCCCGCGGTGGTAAAGCTGGTCCCCGAGGAAACCGCCAAACGATACCAGATATTGCCTTTAAGCCGTGTGGGAGCGTCGCTGACCATCGCCATGGTAGACCCGACGAACGTCTTTGCCATGGACGACATCAAGTTCATGACCGGCTTTAACATTGAGCCGGTGGTGGCGTCCGAGTCAGCGATCATGGAGGCCATTGACAAGGCCTACGGTTCCCAGGTGGAAGAAGAAGGCAGTAACGTGGACGAGTTGCTGGCGGCCATGGGTGATGACGCCGATGTAGAACTTCAGGCAGAGCAAGGCGACATGGACCTTGAGGAACTGGAGAAGTCGGCCGAGGAAGCCCCGATCGTCAAGCTGGTCAACATCATTCTTACCGACGCGGTAAAGCGAGGGGCCAGCGACATTCACGTTGAGCCTTACGAAAAGGAATACAGGGTCCGCTTCCGCATAGACGGCGTGCTGCAACACATCATGTCCCCGCCGCTCAAACTCAAGGACGCCATCATTTCACGCATCAAGATCATGGCCAAGCTGGACATCAGCGAAAAGCGCCTGCCGCAGGACGGGCGCATCATGCTGAAGATGCAGCTCGGCGGCAAGAAGAAGCAGCTCGATTATCGCGTCAACTCGCTGCCCACGCTTTGGGGGGAAAAGATAGTACTGCGGCTGCTGGACAAGGAAAACCTCCGGCTCGACATGACCAAGCTGGGATTCGAGCCGCATTCGCTGGAGCGTTTCCAGCGGGCGGTGCTGAAACCCTACGGCATGGTCCTGGTGACCGGACCAACGGGATCGGGCAAGACCAATACTCTGTACTCTTCGATTTCATTGCTCAACAAGCCGGACACCAACATTATGACCGCGGAAGATCCGGTGGAGTTTCAGCTGCACGGCGTAAACCAGGTGCAGATGAAGGATTCCATCGGTTTGAATTTCGCCGCGGCCCTGCGCGCCTTCCTGCGCCAGGACCCCAACATTATTCTGGTGGGAGAGATTCGCGACTTTGAAACGGCGGAAATCGCCATTAAGGCCGCGCTGACCGGCCATCTGGTGCTTTCCACGCTGCATACCAACGGCGCGCCGGAAACCATCAGCCGTCTGATGAACATGGGCATTGAACCGTTTCTGGTGGCGACGGCCGTCCACTTGATCTGTGCGCAGCGCCTGATCCGCCGCATCTGCGGGGAATGCAAAGAAGAATTCACGCTTCCGCCGCAGGCCATGCTGGAGGCCGGCTTCTCGCCGGAAGATTCCAAGACCGCAAAGATCTACAAGGGCAGAGGCTGCACAGTGTGCAATGGCACTGGATACAAAGGCCGCGCGGGACTGTATGAAGTCATGGAAGTCGATGACGAGATTCGCGAACTGATCCTGATCGGCGCTTCCGCCGTGGAGTTGAAGAAGAAAGCGATCGAGCAAGGCATGATGACCCTGCGCCAGAGCGGGCTGACCAAAGTCAAAGAAGGTGTGACCACGCTGGAAGAGGTTGCCCGGGAAACTGTCCACTAAACCTGTCCGCAATCGAGGAGAGCCGGAGAAGATGAGCGTAACACTAAGCGAGCTACTGAAGAAGATGCTGGACCTGTCAGGCAGTGACCTCCACATCACCACCAATTCGCCGCCGCAGGTGCGGGTGCACGGCCATCTGCAGCCGCTGGACATGCCGCCGTTGACTCCGTCCGAGACCAAGCAGCTGGCCTATAGCGTGCTCACCGACGCGCAGAAGCACCGCTTTGAAGAAAACCTGGAACTGGACTTCTCGTTCGGACTGAAGGGACTGGCCCGCTTCCGCGGCAACTGTTTCAACCAGCGCGGCGCCGTTGGCGCCGTTTATCGCGTGATTCCTTTCGAGATCAAGTCTTTCGGACAATTGAACCTTCCGCTGGTCGTTTCCAAGCTGTGCGACAAGCCGCGCGGGCTGATCCTGGTGACCGGGCCAACGGGCTCGGGGAAATCCACCACGCTGGCCGCGATGCTGGACAAGATCAACACCGAGCGGCACGACCATATCATCACCATTGAAGACCCCATCGAGTTCGTGCACCAGAACAAAAGCTGCCTGGTCAATCAGCGGGAACTGCATGCGGACACGCAATCGTTCAGCAATGCTCTGCGCGCCGCGCTCCGCGAGGACCCGGACGTGGTGCTCATCGGCGAAATGCGCGACCTTGAGACCATCGAGTCGGCGCTACGAATCGCCGAAACCGGCCATCTTACGTTCGGAACGCTGCACACCAACTCGGCGGCGTCCACCATCAACCGCGTGATTGACGTTTTTCCCTCGCACCAGCAATCGCAGATACGCGCGCAGCTCTCTCTGGTGCTGGAAGGCATCCTTTGCCAATCGCTGTTGCCGAAAGTCGGCGGACAGGGCCGCGTGATGGCCATGGAAATCCTGGTCCCCAACGCGGCAATCCGCAACCTGATTCGTGAAGACAAGATCCACCAGATTTATTCCGCCATGCAGTCGGGCCAGGACAAGTTTGGCATGCAAACGTTCAATCAATCGCTGGCGGCACTTTACTTTCAGCGGCAGATTACCCTGGAGGTCGCAGTGCAACGGTCGTCCATGCCGGACGAGTTGCAGGACATCATCAACCGCGGCGTCGGCGCCGCAAAAGCAACGGGAGTGGCGGCGGCGGCAGCGCGCAAGTAGGCGTTCTCCGTCATGGCTTTCGACCTGAATAACGAGCAGGAACGACGACCTGAAGGACGAGAGGAGTATCACACATGGCAGTATTCACATTTACAGGGACAGACGCCCAGGGGAAAAAAATCTCCGGGGAGCGATCGGCGGAAAACAAGGTGCAAGTGCAGATGCAGTTGCGGCGCGAACGCATCACCGCCGGCGCCATCAAGGAAAAAGGCAAGGAATTTGTCCTGCCCAAGTTTGGCACGGGAAAGGTGCCGACCAAAGACATCGCCATCTTTTTCCGCCAGTTCTCCGTCATGATTGACGCCGGCCTGCCTCTGGTCCAATGCCTGGAGATTCTGGCCACCAACCAGGAGAGCGTTACCTTTCAAAAGGTGTTGACCGCGGTCCGGACAACGGTGGAGGGCGGTTCGACTTTGTCGCATGCCATGCGCCAGCATCCCAAGGTGTTTGATGACCTCACGGTCAACATGATTGAAGCCGGCGAAACCGGCGGCATTCTCGATACCATTCTGCAACGCCTGGCCATCTATGTGGAGAAGGCGGTCAAACTGCGCACGGCGGTGAAATCAGCGCTGATTTATCCCGTATCGGTCATCTCCATCGCCTGCCTGATTGTGGGCGCGCTGCTCAAATACGTGGTGCCGGTCTTTGCCAACATGTTCAGCAGCATGCAAGTGGAATTGCCGCTTCCCACCAAGATCGTGGTGAACCTCGGCAACTTTCTGGGACTGCCCTGGGTGATTCCGACCTTTATCGTAGCCGCGATTCTTGGCTGGCTGGGCGTCCGTCAGATGCGCAAAGACCCAAAAGGCCGGTATTACTTTGACAAAATGCTGCTCAACCTGCCGGTTTTGGGCGGGGTGCTCCGCAAGATCGCGGTCGCGCGCTTCACCCGGACCCTGGGCACTTTGATCACCTCCGGCGTGCCGATTCTGGAAGGCCTGGCCATCACCGCCCGCACGTCTGGAAACGCCGTGCTGGAGCAGGCCCTGATGAAAGTGCGCAAGGCGGTGGAAGAAGGCCGGACCATCGTGGATCCGCTGCGGGAAAGCGGCGTATTTCCCAATATGGTCACGCAGATGATCGGCGTGGGTGAAGCCACCGGCGCCATGGACGCTATGCTGCAAAAGATCGCCGATTTCTATGAAGACGAAGTGGACGCCGCCACCAAGAACCTGTTGACCTTGATGGAGCCGATGCTGATCGGCTTCCTGGGCATCGCTGTCGGCGGCATCGTTATTTCGCTTTATTTGCCGATGTTCTCGATGATCGCGAAACTCTCCGGATAAGAAAGGCAATTCAAGGCCGGAACCTGGCACCAGCGCTGTCCGGCGCAGGCGGAAATGCCCGACACTAGATTCAATGAGCGTGCATGGCTGGCGTGGCTCGTCAAAGTCCGCGTCATCATCATTACGTTTCTGCTCGCCATTGAACTGCTCATCGTCAACCTTACGCCCAACGTTGTGCCCACGCGCCTGTTTACCACGGTGATTGCCGGCTGGTACGTGGTCTCGTTCTTTTTCATCGTCCTGATGTCTCTTTGGGATGAGTACAAGGTGCAGGCGATCACCCAGATCTTCACCGACCTGGCCTTTGCCACAGCGGTGGTCTACATCACGGGTGGAATTGACACGTTTTTCAATTTCCTCTATCCGCTGGTGATCATTGTCGCCAGCATTCTGTTGCCACGCTACTGGGCGTACCTGACGGCCGCTATTTCGTTCATTCTCTTTGGTTCGCTGCTGGAATTGTCGTACTTCGAGCGAATACCGTCCTTTCAGATGACCGCTCGCGGCGACCTGAAATCGCTCCAGGCCGTGGTGCTGACTAACTTTTTTGCTTATCTTGCCGTGGCCTACCTGGCCAGCGCGCTGACGGCAAAATTGCGGCAGGCCGGGCGGGAATTGCAAGACAAGAGCGGCGCGTTGGTCAGCTTGCAGGCCCTGCACGAAAATGTGATCCATTCTATTCGCAGCGGCCTGATCACCACAGATCTGGAAGGGCATATTACGCTGCTGAACGCGCCGGGCGAAGACCTCTTGCAGCGGCCGGCTGCTTCCTTGCAAGGCCGGCGGATTTCAGAATTATTTCTGGACCGGCTGCCTCACCTGGAGTCCTCTTCCGTGCATGGCGAAGTCCGGGGAATGACTCCCGCCGGACAAGAAAAGACTTTTGGCATGACGGTGACTGCGCTCAGCGTCCCGGAACGGGGCACGATCGGTCTGGTATATACCTTCGAAGACCTGACCGAGATACGCAGACTGGAACGCGAGATCCGTTTGCGCGACCGCCTGGCCGCGGTGGGCCGCCTGGCCGCGGGCATCGCCCACGAGATCCGCAATCCCCTGGCTTCTATTGCGGGATCGGTCAACGTGTTGTCCCATATTGCCCCGCTCAATGATGAACAAAGACTGCTGATTGATATTGTCACGCGGGAGTCGCAGAGGTTGAACTCCATCGTGACCGACTTCCTGGCGTACTCGCGGGAAAAGAGCTACAAATTCGTGCGCCGTGACCTGCTCCCGTTGCTGGAGGACGCCCTGGTCCTGCTGGAGAACCGGCCCCTGTCCCACGAGCTGAAGATTATCCGGGAATTCGCGACCGGTGCGGCCTTTGCTGTTGTGGATGCGGACCGGATCAAGCAGGTCTTCTGGAACCTGTTGTCCAATGCGGTCCAGGCCGCCGGCCCCGAGGGCACGATTACGGCTTCCGTGCGGGAGACGGGAGACCAATTGCGCATTGGGATCCAGGATTCCGGACCCGGCATTCCCCGGCAGTTTGCGGACAAGGTTTTTGAGCCATTCCAATCCCAGTTCGAAGGAGGCACGGGCCTGGGACTGGCGATCGTCTATCAGATCATTCAGGCGCACGGCGCCAAGATTTACGTGCGCTCCGAGCCCGACCGAGGCGCGGAGTTTGTGGTGGAGATACAAAACGCCAGGGTTGCGGCCATCGAACCGGTCCCCGTGACGGCCAGCGCAGAGGTCTCCCATGGCTAGCATTTTGGTCTGTGATGACCAGCGCTCGATCTGCGAAATGCTGGATATCTCACTGCGCAAAGAGGGCCACCGCGTGGAGACCGTCAACGCCGGCGACGCGGCGATCAAGAAGCTGAGCTCCGCGAACTATGAAGTACTGATCTCGGACATCAAGATGCCGCAAACGGACGGAATTGAAGTGCTGCGCTTTGCCCGGCAGGTGTCCCCGGAGACCTCCGTCATTCTCATTACCGCGGTGGAAGATTATGAAGCCGCGGTACAGGCCGTGCGGGTCGGGGCCTTCGATTACATCCACAAAGGCCCCAGCCTTCTGGAAGAGCTCAAAGTTTCCGTGGCCCGCGCTGTGGAGACCCTGGGCCTGCGCCGCCAGAATTTTGCGCTCAAACGCGATGCCGCCAGCCGCAATTCTCTGGACAACATGGTCGGCGCCAGCACCGCCATCACCAAGCTCAAGAACATTGTCCGAACCGTGGCTTCCACCAGCAGCACGGTATTGATCTATGGAGAAAGCGGTACCGGAAAAGAATTGGTGGCGCGCGCGGTCCACGCGTGTTCTCCCCGGGCCGGAGAACCGTTTGTTTCCGTGAACTGCGGAGCGTTCCCGGAAACCCTGCTGGAAAGCGAATTGTTTGGCTACGTGAAAGGGGCCTTTACCGGGGCCAGCCAGAACAAGCGCGGTCTTTTTGAAGTGGCCAGCGGCGGCACTATTTTTCTCGACGAGATCAGCGAGATGAGCGTCACCATGCAGGTGAAATTGCTGCGTGTCCTGCAGGAGCGCAGCCTGCGTCCGGTGGGCGGCACCCAGGAAACACTGGTGGATGTGCGCGTGATTGCCGCCACGAACAAGGACCTCAAGCAAATGGTGGCGGACAAGACTTTCCGCGAGGATTTGTACTATCGCGTAAGTGTCATTCCGGTCTATGTTCCGCCTTTGCGCGAGCGGCGCGAAGACATCGCTTTACTGGCCAGCCATTTCCTCAAGAAGTACGCCACGGCGGCGCAGAAGAGCATTGTGCGAATCAACGAAGAATCTCTGGCCGCATTGCGGGAACTCGACTGGCCGGGCAACGTCCGGGAATTGGAAAATACGATCGAAAGGGCGGTCGCCATGGGCACAGGGGAGGAACTCAGGGTGGAGACTGAAACGGAGTATCCCCTGGTGTCCGCGACAGTCACGGCCGAAAACAATCTCCACGATGTTCCGGCGACGGGAATGGACTTTGAGGAATACGTTGCTGACGTGGAGCGTTCCCTGGTTGAGTCGGCGTTGCAACAGTCCGGCGGCGTGCAGGTGCGGGCCGCGGAACTGCTCCGCGTTTCCTACCGTTCGTTTCGCCATCTGGTGAAGAAGCACCATCTGCAGGCATAACGCTGCGCCGGCTGGCTTCTTTTCCAACATGGAGGAGCTACGGACGCCAATCCACTGCCGCGAAATAGCCTTCCCGCTTGATGATCGTCTTCTTGCCCGTGAGTAAGTCAACCCCGATTGCCTCAACCCCGCCGTCGTAATATGCGTTGTAAATGGCGTGAAGCTGGTCGGGTGACCAGACGAGCCACATGCCCAGAAGAGGTCCCTTGAAGGCAGCATATCCAGCTTTGACTAGCAGCTTCTTGTTGGCGCCGGTGGTGGATACAGCAAAATATGCCTGTTCCCCGGAATCCAGATAAGCGATTTGATCGCCCTTGGGCGACCACGAAGGCGAGCGGCCCTCTGCGATGGTCTTGATTTCGCCACTGAGCAGGTCGGCGATATTCACATGAAAAACTCGGTGATCACCCGCTCCGGTTACCGACTCATACGCAATTTGATGCTCATCTGGAGACCAAGAGGGTATCGCGTCGGATGACGTGTCGGCAGTAATCAGTGTGATGTGTTTGTCACCTAGTGTCAGTATTTTTAGACCTTCGCTGATGAAAGCCAACTTGTCTCCAGCGGGAGACCAGCTAAGAGCGCTTGCCCACGGCAAAACCGCAACCTTATCAAGAGTCCCCCGGTCCACATCCACGATCCAAATGGACGACTCCTCACGCTTCTCATCCTGGGAAAGGTTTTCCGTCTGAACAAACGCAACCTTTTTTCCGTCGGGGGAAAGGGACGGATAGGTCCTACCAGGGGATTTGGAGAATGCTGTCACTCGCCCAAGCGGGTCGATTATCTGCCCAGCATTAGCCACAAGCAGACGACCCGAGGCGTCGTACCAAAGCAGCGCTCCCTTGTGCGCCTGCGAAAAGCCAGCAAGCCCGGCAAGCTCCCGATCGGCGCGCCCGCTGCTGGAGCCGCCAGCAAGAAAAGCGAATAGCGCGAGCAGTGCGACGGACCTATTGTTCGAACGGCGTAGGAGGATAGTACGGTCCATAACCAGGTGCCCCTTTCATCGGTGGAGGAGCCATTCCACCAGAGGACAGTCGCAGTCCATTCCTGCGCCTACTCGGTCCCTCTGTGTTGCAAAGATTCACGCCGCGCAAGGACTTCTCCGCCGCCGAAGTGGCGCTGGGCCGCCCTGGCCACAGCTTTCGTGGTGGTGTAATTGGATGAAGCAGACATCAAAATAGAGAGCCCGGGGACCGCCGCTCTTACCGCCGACCGCTTCAGCAGCCGGGCGCCGATCGTTTTAGCGATGCGCGCAAGCCGGCGGCGCAGCTCTCCCTGGAGGTGGCGTTGGAGATCACCAGGAGTGAGGGTCTTTCCCGGTTCTTGACTTGGTTTTTTCCCGCCAACAGCCAGGGCAAACAGTGTGAGCACGTCTTCCACGGACGTGTCATCCAGCCGGGCTCCAGACAGGGCTGCCACGTCGGCGATGAGACGGAGCTGCACTTTAGTTACGAAAAACAATTCAGCGCAGATGGCGCCAAGAGCAATCGCCACGTTGGCGGGAATACCCAGCCCGGCTTCTCCCGCGGTGACGAATGCCACAATTTCATCCATGGAAACAGCGGCCCCGGCGAGCGCTCCGGCCAGCGCGGTGCGCCGCGCGGCTTTCCCCGCTAGCAGTTTGGAGATGGCGCCCAAACTCAGCCCGGGATATTTGCGCAGGAAATGCTCCTGCGTTCCTCGGGGTGCGCGCTCCGCCAGGGTCCGCCGGACCAGATTGACGATCCATTCGCCCGAGCGAAAGGCGCGCAGACCACCGGAGCTTTCTATCTCATGTCTGGCGGCTTGCAATTCGTGTTTTAAGTCTGCGGTTTCCATGTCGCGGCGCGTGGCCGCACCTGGAGCATTAGATGCACTCGGATCGTTCGGGGAAGAAAGAATATAAAAAGCGCAAAACCCAGGGGCGTCAGCGGGCCTACGGGTTCTTGGGCTTGGGGCGGGCATAATTGTCCATGTCCGCCGTCCACTTCAGGAAGTGCAGCAATTGCTTGCGTTCACGCAGCATGAATCCCCAGAATTCAAAAAAGCCAATCTTGTCCATCTTGAGGCCGGCGTAGGTTTCCATGCGCCAGCGCAGATAAGGGCTGCGCCAGGGCGCAAAACGGTGTCCGCGTGTGGCCTGCCACAGAAAACGAAGAAGAAGACGCATCTTCTTTGAAGTATAGCCAAAAGCTGAACACAGCGTCGCAGCGCGGCGCTTAAGACAGTACCAGGGAGACCTCGCTGCCTTTGTCGGCGCCGGACAAGCGCGCCGCCGATCCACGGTTGGCGGAGATTTCCAGGAAGCCGCTGCTGCCGAGGATGGCAAACACTTCGCCGGAAACTCCTTGAACGTAGCTGGACTGAAACTTGGTGATGTTCGCTTTGCCCACGGTCAGGGTGAAGGGCGGTGGCTCCACGCGGAAGAGATCGGGAATGTCCGCCGCGGTAATGCTGGTGATGAGGTTGCCAAACTTGTCCACTTTCAGGACAACGGCCTTCCACGAACCGGCGGCAACACTCTTCGGCTTGGGGGTCAGGAAGCGGACCTGGTCGGTGATTTCGTCGCCGAATTTGGCCACTTCTACTCCTTTACTCAGGTACGCGGCAATGGGGGCAAAGATGTCGCGGCCGTGAAAGGTGTAGCTCACGGGCTGGCGGAAATAGTGCGTCGAGGTTATGTGTCGCACGGAAACCCGCTCTTCTCGCTCGTAGACCAGAGAAAGTACACCGTTATCCGGGGCGACAAAGAAATGGTCGCCGTTGGTGGCCAGAATCGGACGCCGGGGTCCTCCGACTCCGGGGTCTACCAGGACCAGATGGACTGTGTCCTTGGGAAAATAGTTGTAGGCCTGGGAAATCGCGAGGGCACCATCCAGAAGATCAAAGCTCTGCACTCCGTTGGTGATGTCCACAATCTGGGCCGTCGGATGAATGTCGTAAATAACTCCTTTCATTGCACCAACATAGTGTTCGGTCAATCCAAAGTCGGTGGTAAACGTGATGAGCCGTTGCAGGGCCACAGTTTGTCTCCTGGTGAGAAGAGGTGCAATTGGGGGAAGGTACAGCGGTCTTCCGCCGAGTGTCAAGTCATTCTAAAGGACTTCGTCAGTGCTTGTTCTGAAAACAGGAATTTTTTCGAATATGGTCAAAAAAGTGCGCTCCTGGTTTCTAATGCTGCCTGCCGATTTTTTTCTTTGGCAGCCAAAGGAGCGGAGAGCGGACCTATGTCGACTGCCACGCAGATTGTGCCGGAAAAGACGGTAGACCTTCCTTCGCACTACCTGTCGCTGCTGATCGTGGCCTGCGAGCGGGAGGTCCGCGATTGTTGTCAGGAAGTGGCGCAGGATATGAGGTTCCGGGTACGCGTGGCCGACACCGCATCGACTGCGCTGCGCATGCTCGATTCGCGCGTCGCCGATCTGGTGCTGCTGGATTCCGGACTCGCCGGACGAGACGGAATCGAGTTGCTGGACCGGATCAAACAGGAGTATCCCGAGACCGAAGTCGTGGTCGTGTCCGGCCACCCCACAGTCGAATCCGTGCTGGCGATGATGAAGAGCGGCGCTTATGACTGCCTGCGCAAGCCGTTTCAAGTGCACGAACTCAAGGCGCTGCTGGAACGCGCCATAGGGCATTTCCAGTCGTCTCTGGAAGGGCGACTGGTCCGCGAGTCCCTGCGAAACAATCCGGCCTATGCCGGCTTGCTCGGACAGTCGCGAGAAATGGAAAAACTGCGGCGCATCATCGCCAAGGTCGCCCTGGGCCGGCATCCTGTGCTGATTCAAGGAGAGTCCGGCACGGGAAAGGAAATGGCGGCGCGCGCTATCCACTTCCAGGGACCTTTTCGCGATAAGCCCTTTCTTCCGGTAGATTGCGGCTCGCTGGTCCCGTCTTCTCTGGAAAGCGAACTCTTTGGGTGCGCCAAACCGGGAGCGGCCGGAGGAGTAAAGTCGCGCGCCGGCTTGTTTTCACTGGCCAGCGGCGGCACCATCTTCCTGGATGAAATTGGTGATATGCCAATGGATATGCAGTCCAAGCTGGCTCGGGCAATGCAGGAGAGAGAAATCCGTCCCGTGGGTTCCGCCAAAGGTTTGCCGTTTGATGCGCGGATCATTGCCGCCACCAGCGACGATCTGGAAACGGCGATGGAAGAAGGCCGATTCCGCCGCGACCTGCACTTGCGCCTCAACATTGTCAATCTGCGACTGCCCGCGCTGCGCGAGCGCAAAGAGGACCTCCGGCTGCTTACGGAACACTTTCTGGACCGCTTTTCCCGGATTGGCGACGCGCAGCTCTCCGTCAGCGCCGATACCATGAAGGTGCTTCGCGCCTATGACTGGCCGGGCAACGTACGCGAGTTGGAAAGCTGCCTGCAATGCGCCGCCGCCGTTGCCTCCAGCCAGGTGCTTGAGGTCCGCGACCTGCCGCCGCAGGTCCATCACGCCAAGGTGGTCACGCTGCCCTCCGGCGTCCGGACGCTGAAAGGCCGGATCGTGTCTCTTGCGGAAATGGAGAAGCAGGCGATCCTGGCAGCTTTGCATCAATGCAATGGAGATAAGCTGACGATAGCCAAGTTGCTCGGAATCGGTAAGACCACTCTGTATCGCAAGATCAAGGAATATAAGATTTCCGACCAACCTGCTGGGCCGCCGCCGGACACCGGCGGAAGGTCAAGGAGCGCAGAGGCCCGGTGATCCTGATGGTGCTGCAATCTGCACAAGCTCAGGCATGCAAACGTGAGCTTGTGCGCCGGACGCAAGAGCCTGTCACCGCGTGCCCCACGGTACGCGACGCGGTCAATGCCTTGCGCCAGGATGGCTATTCGGCGGTCGTCGTGGACCAGAATCTGCTCGAACTGAACTCCCCGCTGGCCGACTCCCTGCTCCGCAACTCGGGAACGGCAACGATTGTGTTTGTCAGCTCCGGCATATGGGGCGTGGACCGGGTCAGCAAAGAAGTCGAACTCGCACTGGAACGCGCTAAACGCGAAAGGCTCAACGCTCAGGAAACAGCCCGACGCGAGATGAAAGAGCAACTTAGCGGGGCGGTCGCGGGAATCCTGTTGTCCTCCGAACTCGCCCTGAAGGCCAACTCCTTGCCGCTGCAGATTGCAGAGAAACTCAGGTCCATCCGGGAACTCGCTTTGCAAATGACCCATTCGTTGCGGTGAATGAGAGCAATTTGGCATTTAGCCAAAATGAATCGGCCCTCGCGGGACCACGCTGCCTGGCTCCGAGTTGCGCTTGCCTTGCTCCAGCATTTAAATTGTGTTGGCGATTTAAAATAAGTGGAGGACGTGGATGGCAATCAAAGTATTTGCGAAGAACAATGGACCGTACCTGGTGACCGGCGATCTGAACGAGCTCGAACTGACGGACGCTTCGGGCAACAAATTCGACATCAGCGGAAAGCAGACCGTAGCACTGTGCCGGTGCGGGGGTTCCGTGAACAAGCCATTCTGTGACGGCACACATTCCAAGATAGGCTTCCAGGCGGCCGAAGCCGCGGTCAAAGCGGAGCAATAGTAAGCTCCAGAGACCTGACGCGACAAGAAAATCCAAACGTAGAACGGCTCCGCCAGGTTTGGTTTCAGTGGATGGTCTTCATCTTTCGCGACATGTAGTCCATGAGCAGATATTGTCCCAGGGTCTGGGGCGTTGTGAAATAGGCCTTGCCACGGCACATCTGCGTGACCTTCTGCACGAACTGGACCAATCCGAAATCTGACGCCAGCATGAACGTGTTGATCAGGATGCCGGCGCGCTTGCAGCGCGATACTTCTTCCAGCGTCTGGCTGACCACCAGCGGATCAAGCCCGAAGGCGTTTTTGTAGATGCGCCCGTCCTCGAGGGTGAGGGCGGAGGGCTTGCCGTCCGTAATCATGATGATCTGCTTCATGTCTTTCTTCTGACGCTGTAAGATACGTTGCGCCAGCCGCAGCCCTTCGCGCGTGTTGGTGTAATAGGGGCCGACTTTTACGCGGGCCAGCTGCGAAAGCGGCACTTCCTCCGCGGAGTCGTGAAAGAGGACCAGGGAGAGCGAATCACCGGGATACTGGGTGCGAATCAACTGGGAGAGCGCCATGGCCACCTTCTTGGCCGGCGTGAAGCGGTCTTCCCCGTAGAGAATCATGCTGTGCGAGCAATCCAGCATGACCACGGTCGCGCAGGAAGACTGGTATTCGCACTGGTGAACTTGAAGATCGGAATACTCAATATTCAAAGGAAGCCGCAGTCCTTCGCGCTGGATGGCGGAAGAAAGGGTTTCCGTAATGTTCAGGTTCATGGTGTCGCCGAACTCGTAAGGCTTGGAAGCGCCGCTGGCTTCAATGCCGGTCGCCAGGTCGCGCGTGTCGTGGCGGCCGAAGCTGGAGCGTCCCAGTGAACCGAGCAAATCGCGCAAAGTCTTGAAGCCGAGAAAGTCCAGGCTCTTGTCGGTGATCTCAAACTTGACCTGGGACTGCGCTTCGCCTGTTTGCCCCGGCGTGGTGGACTGGCGGGAGCGGTCAAAGGGCTGGTCCACGGAGATGAAGTCTTCTTGCTGCATCCGCTCCACCAGTTTTTCGACCAGTTCCTCGAGCGTGCCGTCCATCTGCATTTGCTCGATGCGCTCCCGCATTTCCTGGTCGAGGAAATCGCCCATCTCCAACGCCTGTTGAATGGCCTGGCGCAGTGCGTCCAGCGTGTGGTCGTCCATCTGCTGGAAATACATGTACTGGCTCTGGAAGCCGGATTCCAGCATGTAGTCGGATAGCGCGTTGAGCAGGTCTTCCATGCTCATCTCGTCCGCGAGTTCACCGACGTATTTGGAGTATTTGGTGTATTTCATATATCCAGAGTTAGAGCTCAGCAATTAGCAAATAGCAATTGGCAATTAGCCAAAGAAATCTGTTGCTGCGATTGAAAACGTGCCACCTCCAAATGTCCTGAGCAGGTTTTTATTCGCGTTATTCGCGTTCCTTCGCGGCCAATTCTCATCCGCGTTCATCTGCGAACATCGCGGCTGAAACTGCGCTTGTTTGGCTAATTGCTAATTGCTATTTGCCAATTGCTCAGTTATACGGCCGCCGGTTTCTCACGGGCGGCGGTTCGTCTTCGCCGCGCTCGACCGGGCGCTCCGCTCGTTTGGCCTGTTTGTCCGCGCTGAAGACGCGCTCTTCCGTTCGCCCGATACGGCGATGCGCGTGCAGCCCTTCGAGCACAAATTCCGCCGCTGAAACCAGCACCTCCGGTTTTTCCCTGGCCTTGATGCCCAGCGGCGAAAGCTTCTCCGTAAGCCCCTGAATGTTTCTGACGCCTTCCAGAATCTCCTGCGCGCCCGCGGTATCGGCCAGCTTGATCTCGCCGCCGAGGTCGAACCACTGGACAACCTGCTGCAGGTTGTGGTCTTTGAAATACGTGTCGAAGCTCCTGGCCACGGCGGCGCGGATCAACTCGCGGGCCACGGTGTCTGCTCCGCGCATCTCGCCTTCATACTCCAGTTCCAGTTTGCCGGTAATGGATGGCAGCGCGGCGTAGATGTCTCCGATCCTCGGGACAATGCTGGTCTCGCCGTTGCGCAGCGCGCGCCGCTCGGCGTTGGAGATCACGTTTTCCAGAACACTGATGGGCAGGCGCTGGCTTACGCCGGAGCGCTTGTCAATCTTCTTGTCTTCGCGGGCCAGGAAGGCGATGCGTTCCACAACTTCGCGGACGTACTTCGGGACGTGGAGTTCAAGGCCGTCACGCCGTACCCAGGCTTCCTGCTCAGTGATGCTGATGCCTTCTTCCAGCGTGCCCGGATAGTGCGTGCGAATCTCCGAGCCAATGCGGTCTTTGAGCGGCGTGACGATCTTTCCGCGGGCCGTATAGTCTTCCGGATTGGCGCTGAATACCAGCGCGACATCGAGCGGCAGCCGCAGCGGATAGCCTTTGATCTGCACGTCGCCTTCCTGCATGATGTTGAACAGTCCGACTTGTATCTTGCCGGCCAGGTCGGGCAGTTCATTGATGGCAAAGATGCCACGATTGGCGCGCGGCAGCAGCCCGTAGTGGACGGTGAGCTGGCTGGAAAGATCGTGTCCGCCGCGCGCGGCTTTGATGGGATCAACGTCGCCGATCAGGTCGGCAATGGTCACGTCGGGCGTGGCCAGTTTCTCCACGTAGCGCTCTTCCGGCGAAAGCCAGGCAATCGGAGTGTTGTCGCCTTGTTCGGCGATCAGGTCGCGGCAGCGCCGGCAGATCGGCTCGTAGGGATTGTCATGGATCTCGCAACCGGCCACGCAAGGTATCTGCGGGTCGAGCAGGGCCGTGAGTGCGCGCAGAATGCGGCTCTTGGCCTGCCCGCGCAGTCCCAGCAGAATAAAATTGTGGCGGGAGAGCACGGCGTTGATGATTTGCGGGACCACCGTGTCGTCATAGCCGACAATACCGGGGAAAATAGCGTCACCTGAACGGATTTTCGTAATCAGGTTGTCGCGAAGCTCGTCTTTCACTTTACGCGTGCGGAGTCTTGGTTCAGAGAAGGTGCTCTTTCGTAAATCACCCAAAGCGCGAGGAAGATTCATGGGGCCTCTTCAGCAGATTATACGCCGCGGAACGCGATTGGGCCTGAGACCCGCCTCCGCACCAGGATCAATGCACGTGGCCGTTGCCGCTGGCCCTGGCGCGAGTGCGCAACGTCTGTTCCACTTTGGGAATTGTGGTGCGGTAGTATTCGATCAGCGTGTCAATCCGCTCGGCCTCTGATTTCATTTCCAGGATGGCCTGCTTGAAATCCAGGTCTACGGGAAGTTCGTGCGCCAGTTGAAAAGAAAGGGAAGCGCTTTCCGGATTTATTTCCACCTGCTGTCCCAGAACTTCAAACAACTGCTCATGCAATTTGATGAGGGTCGCCTGGTCCGCCTTGGCCACCTGGCTGGGCTCATCGTCAAAAAAACCAACTTCACCCTGCAGAAAAGAACGGTCCTGGTTTACGTGCAGAATGTGAAAGCGCTGCTTACCTTCGGTGGAAATGTCCAGACGGCCGTCGGGATACTTCTTTGCCACATTCAGGATGACGGCGCTGCAGCCGATCTCGGCGAGAGAATCCTTCTTCACCCGGACCATCCCAAAAGGACGCTGGTGCTGCAGGCACTCCGCAACCAGTTCTTTGTAGCGTGGCTCAAAAATATGCAATGGCAGCGGCGCGCCGGGAAAAAGTACCACGTCCAGAGGAAATAACGGCAGCAGGCTCACGGAGATATTCTATCGGAAGATCGGGGAAGATCGCCGTCATCGGGCCGGGGAACGGAAACCTGATGACGGCGATGTCGTGCGATGGAGGCGATGACGCGCGATCTCCTGCTTGACTTCGTCCGCGGAACCCAATAAAAAGCTGGCATGAAACTCGAAGGCAAAGTCGCGGTGGTGACCGGCGCTTCCATGGGAATCGGGGAGGCGATCGCCAGGCTTTTTATGAACGAAGGCGCCAAGGTAGTGTTGTGTTCGCGGGACCTGGCGCGAACGGAAGCCGCTCGGCAGCGGATTGGAGGCAGCAAAGAAAACACTCTCAGCGTTGCCTGCGACGTAAGCAAGCCCGACCGGGTGGATGCGCTTGTGCAAGCGGCGGTTGCGCGCTTTGGACAGATTGACATCTGGGTCAACAACGCCGGCTTCGGGTTGAATGACGCGCTTGCCACCCTGGACATGACGCAGCTCCGCCAGTTGTTTGATACCAATTTCTTCGGGGCAATCGAATGCATGCAAGCGGTGATTCCCGTGATGCGCAAGCAAAAAGGCGGCGCCATTGTGAACATCTCCTCGGTCTCCGGGCACATTCCCACGCTCTACGCTTCCGCCTATTCAGCCAGCAAGTTCGCCATGAACGCCGCCGGGCTGGCCGCACGAACTGAGCTGAAGCGGCACAACATTAATGTGCTCACGGTCTGCCCCGGCTACATCGCCACCGACTTCGCGCAAAACATGATGAAAGGCCGCCAGGCGCAGAGAGTCAGCGGGTCCGTCAAATACGCCGTGGGCGCCGACGTGGTGGCCCGCGCCGCGCTGCGCGGCATCCTCAAACGCAAGCGCCAGGTGGTGGTGCCCTGGTTCTACTGGGTGGTCATCAAACTGTATGAGAATCTTCCGGGCCTTGTGGAACTTGTGATGCTCAGATCATTGCGCTCCACGCAGAAAGTGTTGGCGGAAGGAGCGAAGAACCAGAGTTGATCTGGTTGTTAAACATCCCGAGCGCAGCGAGGGATCGCCATAGACGTGTGACTCCCAGGAAATAGGGATCTCTCGCTCCGGTCGAGACTGGGGATCAGCTCAGTTCTTCCAGCATTCCCGACATCTCCGAAAGCGCGTGCTTGTTTCCTGTCCGTTTGGCTGCCGCGATGCCATTCTCCAGCGTCTTCTTCGCTTCTTCCCTGCGTCCGTTTTTCTCCAGCGTTTGTGCGGCCATGAAGTAGCCATTGGTGTAGTCCGGATGGAGCTGCAAGAGTTTGCCGAACTGTTCGAGGGCGGCGTCGTCCCGGCCGAGACGCGCGTATTCCATGGCCAGCCCGTAGCGCGCAAACGCGTCCGCCGGGTTCTGGTCCAGGAACTGGGTCAGCATTTCCAGTCTCGTCATCTCGCTCATAGCGCAAGAATCTACCACACCGGGGCCATTTCGCACTAAGATTGCATACCGTGGCATGCCCGTATTTCTTCCCGACTGAAAGAAGCTTCACGATTGCCTGGCCTTTTGCGCGCCGGCTGCCCCTCGGCGCCGGATTCTGCGGGACCTGCAGGGCAATGGCGGAGCCGCAGACTCCGCCTGACGAGGACCTCAAAGATTTCTGCAACGTGGGTTACGCCAGCCAATGCTCCAGGCTGCCGGCGGAGCGCCGCGCCGACTCTGTGCGCTTCGCAGTGGCCAACCATACCGGCGACCGGATCACGCTGAGTTATGTGTACGAGCGTGACCACGCACCGGTCGAGCACGGACGGCTGGAGTATGACTGCGCGTTAAACTGCTGGCTGGCGCCATTGCAAGACGCCTGCGTGCAGCGCCAGGCCGAATGCTATGTAGGGGCATATCTGGAAAGGAAGCAATTAGCAATCAGCAAATAGCAATTGGCCCAACCTTACCGCGGATTTGCTCGGATGAGCGCGGATCATCCTGGAATTGTGGGCCACTTCGGATCAGGGCGAATCAGCGTCTATACGCGTAAATCCGCGGTAAAGCTTTGGCTAATTGCCAATTGCCATTTGCTAATTGCTGTATTGCTAAAATCTCTACATGACCTCCAAAGACGGCCACCACCTTCCGCCACGTCCCGTGCGGGACTCACAATCGCAGATGGCGGAAGTCGTTCTTCCCAACGACGGCAATCCCCTGGGCAACCTGCTCGGCGGTCGTCTCATGCACCTGATTGACATTGCCGGCGCCCTGGCCGCGCACCGGCATTCGCGCAGCTATGTGGTCACGGCTTCGATGGACCATATTGATTTTCTTGCTCCGGTGCACATCGGCGATTTGTTGATTCTGAAGTCGTCGGTGAATCGCGCGTTCAATACGTCTATGGAAATCGGCGTGAAGTGCTGGGTGGAAAACTACATTGCCGCGACCACGCGCCATGTCGCGTCCGCCTATCTTACGTTCGTTGCCGTAGATCAAAACGGCCATCATCATCCTGTCCCGCATGTGGTCCCGGAAAGCGCAGACGAGAAGCGCCGCTATGAGGACGCCGGACGCCGCCGCGAGCTGCGGAAGCAGGAACAGGAGAGGCGGAAGAGTTCTGTATAAACCTCCCGAGCGAAGCGAGGGATCTCTATGGCCAAGAAAAGCGACTGGGCCGCGAATTCACGCGAATGACACGAATCTGCTTCTTCCGATTTGATTCGCGTCCATTCGCGTAAATTCGGGGCCAGGGTCTTCGCGATCATAGGGCTCCCTCGCTTCGCTCGGGATGTTTTGGCTGTTCCCGGCGATCTTCCCACGCTTCCCGTATAATCAGGGCCTAAACACATGGCTCACGGACACACACATGGAGCGCCGCCGCAGCAGGGGCCTTTCCCGCTGCCGGGCGTCAGCAACATCATTGCGGTTGGTTCCGGCAAAGGCGGCGTCGGCAAGACCACCATTGCGGTGAATCTTGCCGTGGCGCTGGCCAAGATGGGATACAAGACCGGCCTGCTCGATGCCGATATCTACGGCCCTAACGTTCCTCTGATGATGGCCACGAATTCGCAGCCGCGCGTGCTGACGGAGAACCGCATTGAGCCGTTGCAGAATTTCGGCGTCAAGGTGATTTCCGTCGGACTGCTGAATCCTGGCGACAAGCCTCTGGTCTGGCGCGGCCCCATGCTGCACTCCATCATCAAGCAGTTTCTTCAACAGGTGGAATGGGGCGAACTGGATTACCTGGTCGTGGACCTGCCGCCCGGCACCGGCGACGTGGTGATTTCGCTTTTCCAGACTGTGCCGCTCACCGGCGCGGTGGTGGTGTCTACTCCGTCCGACGTTTCTCTCCAGGATGGGCGCAAAGCCATCGAAATGTTCCGCACCGGGCGCGTGGACCTTCTGGGCATTGTGGAGAACATGAGCCACTTTGCATGCCCGCATTGTCACAAGGAAATTGACATCTTCTCCAAAGGCGGCGTGGAGCGCACAGCGCGCGAGTTTTCCGTACCCTTCCTGGGCTCGATTGAACTCGATCCCGAGATCCGCAAAGGCGGCGACACAGGGAAGCCCGCTGTGCTGGAAGGCGAAACTTCAGCCCACGCCAAGTCGCTTTACGATTTTGCCAAAAAAGTTGTAATGCGCGTGGCGGAAGTAAAGAGTACTGCGACCGGGAATGTGATTTCGGTGCAATGAGAGCAATTGGCAAATAGCAATTAGCAATCAGCCAAAGCGCCATTAGCCAACTTAGTTTCTGCGACGGCAGGATTAGCCCGTGATTTTGCTGCGGCTAATTGCCAATTGCCGTTTGCTAATTGCTCTTCCTTGACACTAACCCGCTAAACTTCCTACAATCAAAGTCTGGCGAACGCAGAATCCATCCTCTAAGTTTATGCATCTAAAGAACTTAGAGAAATACAAGTTATGCCGAACCCGGGACAAATCGGGCCGCGTGAGCGCGAAATACTGACTGCCATTGTTGAGACTTACATCTCTACCGGCGAGCCCGTCGGGTCGCGGACTTTGTCTCGTCAGAACAAAGACCAGCTGAGCCCGGCGACCATCCGCAACGTAATGTCGGACCTGGTGGACAGTGGTTTTCTGGAGCAGCCGCATACTTCGGCAGGGCGTGTGCCTACGGCGCAGGCGTATCGCTACTACGTAGACCAGATTTCCGGAAAAGCCACCCTCTCGCAAGAAGACCAGTCGCTGATCTCCGAGTCGCTGCATAGCGGCATCGGAGTGCAGGAGTTTATGGAGCGCACCTCGCACGTGCTTTCGCTGGTATCCAGCGGAGTCGGCGTGGCGATTGCCAATCCTGGACCGAAGAACGCCCTGGAGCACATCTACTTCTCGCGGCAGGGGGCCAACAAGGCTTTGGCGGTGGTGGTGACCAAGTCTGGTGTAGTGCACGATCGCATGATGCGCCTGGACCACGATCTTTCGCAGGGCGATCTGGACACGGCGGCCAACTATATCAACGAAAATTTTGGCGGCTGGACCATCAGCCAGATCAAGACGGAGCTGGGCCGCCGCATTGAACAGGAACGCAGCGAATATGACACGCTGATGAAAAGTCTGGAAGATCTCTACAAAGGCGGGGCGCTGGCGTCCGAGGAGCCGGCCAGGAACATCTTTGTGGAAGGCGTGGCCAATCTGGTGGCCAATGAAGGAGACCGCGAGCGGCTGCGCGATCTGCTGAAGACGCTGGAAGAAAAAGAGCGGGTAGCCGAACTGCTGGGCTCCTATCTGGACACGCGGCAGGAAGCCGTGCGCGTGGTCATTGGCCTCGAAGAGACCATGCCGGAGATGCGCAACTTTGTGCTGATTGGCGCGCCCGCCCGCGTGGGCGACGAGATGCGCGGATCGCTGGCGGTCATCGGCCCCACGCGCATGGATTATCAGCACACCATCACCGCGGTCTCCTATATTGCGCAGCTTTTCGATACGTTGCTGAATGAGACTTCGTGAAAATTCCAGTCAGAAAAGGGCGCAAAGAGATGGGTAAGTCCATGGAACAAACAGACGTTCGCAGCAGCGAAGAAGAACAGCAAGACCAGCCTCGGGAACAGGAGCTTCCGCCCGGCGATCCAAGGGACGGTTACGTGGAACGAACCTCCGCTGAAGTACCGGAAGGCAAAGAGCCGAAGGCCGCCGCGGCGCCTCAACCGACGGAGATACAGCGCTTGCGCGCCGAGCGGGACGCGCTCTTTGAGCGGCTCGCGCGGCTTCAGGCCGAGTTTGACAACTATCGCAAGCGCGCCGCCAGGGAAAACTCCGACTTTCGCGACTACGCTGTGGCCGACGCGGCCAAGTCCCTGCTGCCGGTGATTGACAATTTTTCCCTCGCGCTGAAGAACGCCGACAATACGGAAGAGTTCAAGCGCGGGGTCGAGTTGATTCATAAACAGCTTCAGGATTTGCTGCAGAAGCTCAACGTGCAGCGCGTTCCAGCCAAAGGCGAGCCATTTGATCCTCGGGTGCATGAAGCCATTGAGATGGTCGAGAGTGACGCAGTGCCGGACAATCACGTGCTGGATGAATTGGCCGCAGGTTATCGCATCAAAGACCGGCTGTTGCGCCCGGCCATGGTGCGGGTAGCGAAGAAGATCGGGTGATCGCCGTCATCGCGCGTGATCGCCGTGATCGGAACGGCGTGACTTCAGTGGTGCGATGTGACAAATTGAAATTGGGCTTTAACCTGAATTTCATTGAGGATTGATTTGGCGACAAAAGCAAAACGCGATTACTACGAAATCCTGGGTGTCGGACGGTCGGCCACGGAGCAGGAGATCAAGAGCTCCTACCGCAAACTGGCCATGCAACACCATCCCGACCGCAATCCGGACAAGCCGGAAGCGGAAGAGAAATTCAAAGAGGCGAGCGAGGCGTACAGCGTCCTGATTGACGTGGAAAAGCGTTCTCGCTATGACCAGTACGGCCATGCCGGCGTGAATGGCGGATCGGGGTTCAGCGGGTTTGATCCTTCCACCTTCACTGATTTTAATGACATCTTCGGCGATATCTTCAGCGACTTTTTCGGCGGGAATGCGTCAGGTGGCCGGCGCAGCCGGTCGCAGCGCGGTGGCGACACGCGCGCCGACTTGAACCTGACGTTTGAAGAAGCCGCGTTCGGCAAAAAGACTGAAATCAAAGTCCGCCGCTATGAGATGTGTCTGCAATGCAGGGGAAGCGGCGCAGCGGCGGGCAAAGGCCCGGTCACCTGTCCCACGTGCGGCGGCCGCGGACAGGTCCGCTACCAGCAAAGCTTCTTCAGCATCGCGCGCACCTGCCCTTCGTGCCAGGGACACGGCCGCGTAATCTCCGAGCCGTGCACTAAATGTAAAGGCGAGACCAGGTCGGTGCGCGAGCGCGTTGTCGAGGTCTCCGTACCTCCGGGCGTGGAAGACGGCACGCGGATCCGCTACCAGGAACAGGGCGACTCCGGCGTCAACGGCGGCCCCGCGGGCGATCTTTACGTTGTGCTGCACGTGGACGCGCACCAGTTCTTTGAGCGCGAAGGCAAAGACCTCTATTGTTCCGTACCCATTTCGTTCAGCCAGGCCGCCCTGGGTGCGGAGATTGTAGTTCCAACGCTCGATGGCGAACACAAACTCAAAATCCCCGAGGGCACACAGAGCGGGACTACCATCCGCATTAAGGGTAAGGGCGTGCCCGCGCTGCAAAGCGGAGGCAAAGGCGATTTGTTTGTCCGGATCAGGGTCCAGACGCCCGGCAAGCTCAACAAGCGCCAGCGCCAGCTTCTGGAAGAACTCAATGAGAGTTTTCCGGTGGAAAATAAGCCTGAGCCGCGCAGCTTGTTCACAAAGGTGAAAGAAATATTTGGGTAGATACTATATCTGGTTTGTGGTGGTGGTGACCGGCCTTGCCGGACTCCCTCGACTGCTGCTGGCCAGACGTTTTGCGGAATTGCAACTGGCCAGGCTCCGGCAGAAGAGCAATACCACTCAGGTCCGGACCATGAGCATGATCTTTCTGTTTGGCGCCCTCTTCTTTGTGGCCCTCTACTTCACCGCAGGGGGACATCAGGCCTGGCTGATCATCGGCGTAATTTTCTCTCTGTTAAGCGCGATTGAATTCCTGCTTGAATCGCGGGTCCCGACTCTGGACACTCTGATTTTCCAAAAACGCCTGCTGGGGATCCTATATCTCGGCCTTTCGGTGGGATCGTTTTTCATGCTTCCCCGCGAATGACCCGCCGCCGCTGGATTGCCGACCGGGTGCGGCAGGACCGCGCCTATCTCCTGGGACCGAATGCCCTTCACCTGTCGCGCGTGCTGCGCGCAAAAGCCGGCCAGAAGTTTGACGTTGTGGCCGATGGCGTTTTGCGGCTGGGAACAATCGTTGCTCTGTCGGCAGAGCAAGTGGAATTCCAACTGGGGCCGGTTATCGCGAGCGCTACTCTGTCCGAAATCTCGGTCTTTCTTTCCATCTTCAAGTTTGACCGCATGGAATGGGCCCTGGAAAAGCTGACGGAACTGGGTGTGACCCGTATTCAGCCGGTCATTGCCGCCAGAACGGAAGCGCATCTGGTAAAGGCGGCGGAGAAGCGTCTGGAGCGCTGGCAGAGGATCGTGCATGAAGCCGCGCAGCAGTCGCGGAGGCTGTCGCCTCCGGAGATGGGCGCGCCGGTTTCTCTGAAAGACATCGCAACGAAGACAGGCGCACTTTCCGTGCAGGGCTGCCGCGTCGTTTTGTCAGAGTATGAAGAGCAGGTCTCTCTGAAATCTGCGGTCCAACAGTGTCGCGCGCCGCTGGCTCTGGCGTTCGGTCCTGAAGGCGGATGGACGCGCGAGGAAACTGAATTATTGGTTAAAAACGGCTGGATGCCCGCCTCCCTGGGCCCCACCATCCTGCGGGCGGAAACGGCCGCGATTGCGGCCGTAGCCGTAGCCATGGCCTTGACCGTCCACGCAGACTGAGTGTTAAAATGCCTCTACCCTCGTGAACCGATTTGGCCTCATTCTGATTTTCATCGTGCTGGCGTGCGTCTATTGCGGCGCCGAACACAAGCCCAACGATCACAAATTTTCCGACCACAAGCTTAGCGAAGCGGAGAGGGTCCTGTTTGTCGCCCAGAAACAAGCTGCTTTACAGCATAAGAGAATTTTTCTGATTTTCGGTTCTTCGTGGGGTCTGCCTTGCGTGCAGCTCGAAAAATTTCTGGAAACGCCGGCGAACCGCTCGGTAATTGACAAATACTTCATTGTCACCAGGTTGAACGTCGCCGAACAATACGGCGGCAACCCGAAGCTCAACACGCCGGGCGGCGACAAATTGTTTGCCAGCTTTGGCGGACAGGCGGACCGCGTTCCTTTTGTGGTCCTGCTTGACGAGAAGGCGTCGCCAATCATTACGTCGAATCGCCCGATCGGCGACAACAAAGTTGACAACATCGCCTATCCGGACCGCCCGGAAGAGATTCTCTGGTTCATGGCCATGCTCAAGCGAGCGGCGCCATCACTATCCGGAGACGAAGCCCAGGTGATGGGAACATGGCTTCGCCAGTCGTCGCGGCACAGGTAGGACGTGGGCCTGGGCGAAGCGTATCACTTTGATTGAAGCCGTAAGAATGCGATAAGACGGGTCGGTCTTCTGCAAATGGTTCCGCGGTTATAGGGCTCCCTCGCTCCCCTCGGGATGTTAAAAAACAAAATCCCATTGCCCTCTTCGCCTTTATTTCGCATAATGCCTGAGCAGGCACTTGTGGCAGCCAAATTCTCCCCCAATCCGAAACAGCAGGTCGCTATTGAGCATGTTCACGGTCCCATGCTGGTGCTGGCTGGCGCAGGCACGGGGAAGACGACCGTTCTGGTCGAGCGCATCGCTTGGCTCATTGAGCAGGGACACGCCAAGCCTGAAGAAATCCTTGCCATCACCTTTACGGAGAACGCCGCGGCCGAATTGAAGGAACGCGTGGAAAAACGGTTGCGCCAGAAAGCCGCCATTTCCGCGGGGACATTTCATGCGTACTGTTATAGCATCCTCAAGCGGAACGGGCAGGATTTCTGCCTGCTTCTCCCCGAGGATGTTTACGTCTTTCTGCGACAGAGAATTGACCAGCTTGGCCTGAAGCGTTTCATCAAGTCGTCTGATCTCGGCCAGTTTCTTGAAGACCTGCGCAACTTCTTTGATCGCTGTCACGAAGAACTGGTTGGGCCGCAACAGTTTCAGTCCTACGTGGATTCGTTGCGGCCTGGCTCTGCGCTGCCGCGCAATTGCCGGTCCAAGGACGTGGCGGAAATTGGCGACCATGAAATCATCGAGCGCTGGCAGGAAATCGCCCGTGTTTATACCAGCTCCATGGGCCTGCTGGAGCGCGAGAACCTGGGCACCTTTGGCATGATGATTCGCAACGCGGTGCGCCTGCTGGAATCTGATGCGGCGCTGCTGCAACGCGAACGCCAGAGGGCACGCTTCATACTGATTGATGAATTTCAGGACTGCAATTCGAGCAACATCATCCTGGCCCACCTGCTGGCCGGCGAAGAGAACAACATTTTCGCCGTCGGCGATCCCGACCAGGCCATCTACCGTTTTCGCGGGGCGTCCAGTGCCGCGTTTGAAGAGTTCCAGAAGCGCTGGCCACAGACCACAGGTGTGGTGTTGGATGAGAACCAGCGTTCGCGCGGAAACATCCTGCGTGTCGCGTATGCCGCTGTGAACGAGAACCCTCCGGTAAATTCGCTCGGCGACCAGGTGAACTTCCGGCGCCTGCCACTCCAGTCCGGACGTGACCGGCGCGATCAGCAGGAGGGACGCTTTCCCTTTGACGAACCGGTAGAGGCCGTAATCAGCGCTACTAACGAGAGCGAGGCCGCCGTCCTGGGAGAAGAGATTACACGATTGGGGAGCAACCAGCGGGCGGGCGAAAAGTATTCACTGGCCGTGCTCTATCGGCAGCACATGCAGAGGGAACAGGTGATGGAAGAGCTGGCGGCGCGAAAGATTCCTTTCATCGTGACCGGACTCAATGTGCTGGAGACAGCCATGGCCCGTGACCTGCTTGCCCTGGCGCGCGCCGTTTGCTATGAGAACGATGCTGACAGCTTGTTCCGCGTTTGCGCGCTCCCGCAGTTCGGTGTCTCCGGCCCGGAGTTGCGGCAAAAGCTGGCCGCGCCCGCCGCACAGAAGAGCTTTCGGAGTGTTCTGCAAACTCTGGACTCCGCGGCGCAGGTGCTGGCCGCCCTCCGGCGCGCGCGCAAGTTTATTTTTGCTCAGGACAAACAGCCCGGAGCGGCTGGGGCTTTCACCTACCTTGTGCGGCAATTCGAGTTCGCGCAGACGGACCCTGTCGTCCAGGCAATCCTCCGGTTTACTTCTGATTGGGAAGACAAGCCGTTTATCAAAGATACCTCACTGCCTGCATTTCTCCAGTATCTTGAGTTTTATCAACAAGGCAGGGGCATTATTCCGATGTTTACGGAAGAGCAGATGGCCCAACTGGAGCGACAACACCCGGATGCCGTTCAGCTCATGACTGTTCACTCAGCCAAGGGACTGGAGTTTTCGCATGTATGGCTGCTGCGCGTGACCTCCGGGGCCTTTCCCACGGGATACAAGGAGACGTTGTTTGAATTTCCTCCGGCCTTGCGCAGCTCGATTGCGGTGGGTGAAGGCAAGGATGTGCATGACCAGGAAGAGCGACGGTTGTTTTATGTGGCCATTACTCGCGCTCGCGACCGCCTGAGCATGGGCTCGCGTCCGGGACGCGGTAAAGACAAGACGCCGGCGGGGTTCTTGCGTCCGCTCATCGTGGACCGGAGCTTGAAAGGCGTTCTGAAGGTGCGTGACGGCAGCGACGCCGGCTCTGCCCGGGTGACTACGGAAGTTTCTCCCATCGCGCAGTGGATGCTTCTGCCCCCGGCCTTCTCCACACACGACATGGTTCTTAGCGCGAACGCGGTGCAGAGCTATTCAACCTGTCCGCTGAAATTTAAACTAGAGCGCGACTGGAAGATTCCCGGCGACGCGGCCGCCGCCATGCAATACGGCTTTGCCATCCACACTGTGCTCAAGAATTATTATGATCCCGCGCCCCATGCGCCGGCCCAGAGTGTGGAAGACGTGATCGCCGCTTTCAGAAAAGAATTCGCCAAGGGGATCATCGACGATCCCGTACAACGCCAGATGTATGAAGACCAGGGAGCAGAGCAGCTCCGTGCGCTGATCGAGTCGAGCCCCAGAGGTTCTGTGAACGTTATTGCCGCCGAACACACCATCAACTTCAAGATCGGCGGACAGGAAATTCGCGGACGCATTGACCGCCTGGACCGGATTGAGGACAACGCGGTCCGCGTGGTCGATTACAAAACCGGTTCGCCCAAAGACCGCAAGTTCGCGGAAGAGAGCCTGCAACTCTCGATCTACGCCATGGGCGTCGCGCAAAACGGATTTGTGCCGCGGGAGCTGGTGCTGGTGAACGTTCAGGACAACAGCCAGGCGCTGAGCTCGCGCACGTCCCGGCAATTGGACGCGGCGAAGGAAAAAATTCAAGACGCGGCCCAGGGAATTGCCGCAGGTGAGTTCGATCCCCGGCCCGGACAGCATTGCCGTTGGTGCGACTACCAGCGGCTCTGTCCGGCGACCGAACAGCGGGTATTTCTTCCGGCCGGGCCGCTGGAGCCCGGGCCACTGGAACCTGGGCCACTGAAACCAAGAGAAGCCGAGGTGAACGGATGACTATCATTGCGGTGGTGATTGGCCTCGGCGCCGCGCTGATTGCTCTGGCCCTGTTTCTGCGGAAGCCGGCCGGAGACGACAAGACCGCCCGCGAGCTGCGAAGTGAAGTGCTCATGCTGCGTGATTCCACGGAAAAATCCATCCAGAGTATCAGCTCGATGTTCTCGGCGCAGATGCAGGGCATGACCTCCAACGTGCAATCGTCACTTGCCAGTGTGACCTCTGATCTGGGAAGCCGTATGGACGGCATCAACCGGCAAGTCACCGAACAGCTGAACCAGGGCACGAACGTCATGAGCGGCAACGCAGATATGGTCAGCAAGAACATCGCCGCGGTCCAAACCACCTTCGCCAGCCTGCAAAGACAAGTGGGCGAAATGACGGAACAGTCTCGCCAGCTCTCTGAACTGTCCAAGGTAGTTACGGCCCTGGAGAATGTTCTGCGGGCGCCGAAGATGCGCGGCAATTTTGGCGAAGAGCAACTGGAGAGCCTGTTGGGGCTGGTCTTTTCCCAGCAGCAATATGTCATGAAGTACCGGTTTCCCTCCGGGGAGATCGCGGACGCCATGGTGCTTCTGCCACAAGGAAACGTTGTTGTGGACTCCAAGTTTCCGTTGGAGAATTTTCGCCGCATCAACGAGCTGGATTCCGACGATGCAAAGAAAACGGCCCGGCGGGACTTCCTGCGCGACGTGCGCAGGCGCGTGGACGAAATTGCCGCCAAGTATATCCGTCCGGCGGAAGGAACGCTCCCGTTTGCCCTGATGTACGTGCCGGCCGAGAACGTCTACTACGAAATCATCATTCGCGATGAGGAGGACTTCCAGCTCTATAGCTATTGCCAGGAGAAACGCGTGATCCCGGTTTCTCCCAACTCGCTGTATGCATACCTGCAAACCATCATGGTAGGGCTGAAGGGGCTGCAAGTGAGCCAGCGCGCCGAAGGCATCATTCGCGAATTGGCTTCCCTCGAAATCGAGCTGGACAAGTTCCGCAAGGCGTATGACACGGTGGGCCAGCATGTCCGCAATGCTGCCCTCAAACTCGATGAGAGTTCCAAACTTTTGAACAAAGTCGAATTGCGGGTCGAGAGTCTGTCCGGCAACGGCGTGGAACAGCAGCCGTTGTTTGAGGAAAAGAAGAAAGTGCTGGGCGCGGACTAGCTGCGATGCGCAATCGTCACTGCGCATTCGTCATCCACACAATGTCGCGACAGCATAAAAATCAAAGGGGACGCTTTCGCGTCCCCTGTTGATTTTTGTTGGAAGGGCTAACTACTTCTTTTTCTTTTTCTTTGCCTTTTTCTTAGTTGCCATTGTTCTATTCTCCCTTTCCATTTTTCATGGATATGCGGTCCATAACAAAAAACCGCGATTGATGAATGTATAGAGTTATTGAAATTCGAAGTCAAGGAAAAAATTGATGTCATTTTTGGTTGCAGGGCCGCGCCGGCCTTCAGAGAACGCATCAGTGTCCTCGAAGAAATCAAAAATCGTTCTTTTTTGTCAGGAGCGCGAGCTTCGTGGATGAGTAAGAGCGCGGAATCACCTGTGCGATTGTGCGCGTCAAAGGGTTTCCGGCCCAACGCAAGAAGTCCAAGAAGCGCAAAACAAAGTCACGACTGCGCACCGGACGCAAACCTTTGGTAACCATGCGTGCAGCCAAAAAAACAGCGCAGTCACGCACCTAAACCTACGGGCGCGTTGCGCATAGTTTGACGCGATCGGTGCGGGTTTACCGGAAGAAGAAAAAAAGGGCCAGTCCCGCATATGCATCTTGCGTTGCGTGCGCAATCATTCCTGGACGCAGGCTCTTGCGAAGGTGAGCCAGGATTCCGAACAGCACGCCAAAAACTCCGATCGCAATCATTCCTCGTCCGCCTTGGTAGGCGTGCGCCGCACCGAAGGTCACGCCGGAACCAAGAATACCTGCATAGGCGTTCCCCGCCATCGCGGCAATTTGCTTCTGCAGGTATCCACGGAAGATGATTTCCTCAAACAGGCCGGCGGACACGCTCAACAGTAGGAAGAGGCCTGCCTGGAAGCCGCTTCTAGGGATGAGAGGGCCGAGAGTGCGCTTCGCCTCCTGAGCCAGCTTATTTAGGTTGTGCAAATCAATGTCACCCAAGGCAATCCGCACGAGGGCGATGATAAGGCCAGCGACAACAAAGAACCCAAACGCAAGGCCGAGGTCCAACAGAACATCTTCGGGAGTGTTCCATCGGCCGCCAATCAACTCTCGCATGGACGTGCCCGAACGGCGGACCCAGATCCATATAAATAGAAACAGGAGAAGTTCAAACACAAACGTGAAGCTGTAGAGCAAGACAGGGCCGGATGCCGTGCCGGTGGAAGGTTTGTAGAAGAAGCCTGCAAACGAGTTGCCGAGGATGATCGCGACCAGAACGCCCGTGTGCCAGACAGGCGCGAGAAGTTTTTTTACCGGCGGTAATGTTTGCCCGATCATCGGGTCGAGGCCCGTTACTTGCGGGGGTGTTATTTCCATAGAAGCGCGCAGGCGCGTTGCGTCATCTTATAATAGACAGTTTGGAATCGCGAAGGAGATGCCATGGACGACGTGGTCATTATCAGTGCAGTGCGCACGGCCATCGGAAAGTTTCAGGGAGGCTTGCAGGATTTTTCCGCGCCGCAACTCGGGGCCATCGCTGTTCGGGAGGCCGTGAAGCGGGCGAACGTCAAATCCGAGCAGGTTGACGAATGCATTATGGGCCTCGTGGTGGCGGCGGGGCTCGGCCAGAATCCGGCGCGACAGGCGGCATTGAACGGCGGACTGCCGCCGACGGTGGGTGCGCTGACCATCAACAAGGTTTGCGGCTCGGGGCTGAAAGCGGTGGCGCTGGCCGCGCAGGCCATCCAGACCGGCAACGCGGAAACTGTTGTGGCCGGCGGAATGGAGTCCATGACCAACGCTCCGTATGTTCTTCCCCAGGCGCGCAAGGGCTATCGCCTGGGCAACGCGCAGATCATCGACTCGGTGGTCAATGATGGACTTTGGGACATCTACAACAACTATCACATGGGAATGACGGGCGAGAACGTCGCGGAGAAATACGGCGTCACGCGCGAGCAGCAGGATGAATATGCGGCAGGCTCGCATCGCAAGGCCGTCACCGCCTGGAAGGAATGCCGATTCAAGTCGCAGATTGTTCCGGTGGAGATTCCGGCAAAGAAGAAGAATGAGGCGTCTACCTTCTTTGAGAAAGACGAAGGCCCGCGCGAAGATTCCTCCGCGGAAGCTCTTCGCAACCTGAAACCCGCATTCAAAAAAGATGGCACAGTGACCGCGGGCAACGCCTCTACGATGAATGACGGCGCAGCCGCCACATTGGTGACGTCAATGCGAAAGGCCAAAGAACTTGGAGCGCAGCCGATGGCGCACGTCGTGGCGCAAGCCACCAGCGGGACTGAGCCGCAGTGGGTGATGATGGCCCCTGTCGAGGGCATCCGGAAAATCTGGGCCAAGACGGGATGGAAGCCCGATGAAGTCGACCTTTACGAAATCAATGAAGCTTTCGCCGTTCAGTCGGTGGCCGTGATCAAGGAACTGGGAATTGATCCGGCCAAAGTCAACGTGAACGGCGGCGCGGTGGCCCTGGGGCATCCCATTGGCGCCAGCGGTACGCGCGTGCTGGTCACGCTGATCTATGAGTTGATTCGCCGGAACGGCCGGCGCGGAATCGCGGCGCTTTGCCTGGGCGGAGGGAATTCAGTTGCGATGGCAGTAGAGAGACGTTAGCTCCGCGCCGGCGTTCCGTTCTGGGGCTTCAGTTCAGTCATCAGCTTCGCCAGCCGCCGTTCGATCTGCTGGACTGTCTGGTAGAGCTGCGCGATGTTCTGGCCCGATTCAATGCCCGAAGAATCAAGATCGGCAGTAACGTTGCGCGCCAACCTGACGAACATGCGGATGCGCTCGGCCTCCACTTGCGGCACCACCGCAAAGGGATCGCTTCCGCAGCCATGCAAATCCAAAAACCTCTGCACGTTCCATGCAGTCTGGCGGGTGTGCTCTACGGCGTCATGGAACTGGCCAATCAGCCGCGCGTCAATCCTGGCTTCAGTACTGTCCTGAACCAGCAAATGTTCCAGTTCGCTGAGTTCTGCGAGGGCGCGCGACATCTGGGAAGAAACTCCCAAGTCTTTCTTCGGTGGCTGAGGCTTCGCCATTGCATGTGCGGGCGCCGGAGCAGCTGTTGGACTTACGGCAGCTGCATTCGAGGGCCGGACAGCCGCCGGCTGAACTTCAGGTTGAACGTTAACAAGCTGAACGCTGGCAGGATGAACAGCCGGGCCCGGCTGCTCTGGCGGTAACGAAAGTTGCGCTGTCTCGGGCGCGAGTTTGTCCTCCGCATGCACTACACCCTTGCTGCTCTCCAGAGAGCCGACCATGAATTCCAAATGCTGCTGATCTTCCGGGGAGAGATGCTGGAAGGAAAGTCCCATTCCCACCGCGTGATGCGAGGTCTTCACCACAGCCCGGCCGCGCACAGCCAGGTCTTGAAAGCGGACTTGAAACAGCACGTGGCTTCCAGCCGGCAAAGTGGAGACGGTCTCTACGTAGCAACCGGTCAGACATAAGTCACTGAGATTGGCCCAGATCGGATATCCACCTTCCGGATGCCGCAGCTCCGCGCTGCCCGTGCAGTGGTAGCGAGGATATTTCCTTCGGCTGGGCAGGCCGTCTTTGGGCCGCCGCCGCGCCGACTCCAGCGCCGTGGCGTATCCGCCGACATTGCCTAAATCAAATTCAATGCCGCGGCTGGCGCGCTCCGGCAGAAAAACCGGCTTGTCTTCGAGGCAGTGGACGCCGACCTGTCCCGCCCGGGAACTGTCTTGACGTCCTACCCAGACCACGCGGAAGCGCGATTTTTTCTCGCCATGCTGAATGCCCACGGTCTCGCCTTCGCGGACGCAATCAACACCAAGCAGGCGGGCGCCGCTTCGGGTGGTGTTCAGCGTGCGGGCATGTTGCACAAACGGTTTGCCGTAACGGTCCATCCCCCAGACCGTCACATCAATATTCATTTCGACTCTAGGCTCGCGGCGGCGGCTCATATCCTCCCTTGAGAAACTGAATTGAGGTGATAGTACTTTGAATGTCCGCAGGATTCAACAAATAACATGGTTTATGTTTAGAAGGGACGCAAGGGTCGCAGCCAGCCGGTTGTCGCCCGCAGCGCCGGCGGATCTCCCGGCAGCCTGCCTGGCGGGCTCTGTCTGTTACAATCGGCCCGACTCCCTGGACTTTGCCTGCATGCTCTTCAAGACCCAAAGCGCCGCGGTATACGGGATTGACGCCAACATCATTGAAGTGGAAGTGGACGTCAGCCCGGTCAAACAGCTGGAGGATAATTTTCAGACGGTTGGCCTTCCCGATGCCGCGGTCCGGGAGAGCCGTCAAAGAATTCGCGCGGCGCTGAGGAACTGCGGCTATGATGTGCCGCCGACCACCATCACCATCAACCTCGCGCCCGCCGATATCAAGAAAGAAGGCTCCGGTTTTGATTTGCCGATGGCCATGGGTATTGTGGGAGCGTACGGCGGTCTGGTGAAGAAAGAACTGCCGGAGTACGTGATGGTCGGCGAGCTTTCTCTCGATGGCGGCGTACGCGGCGTACGCGGCGCGCTGCCCATCGCCATGGCCGCCCGCACCAGCAAGATTCCCAACCTGATTATCCCCGAAGCCAATGCCCGGGAAGCCGCCGTGGTCAGCGGCGTGAATGTTTATCCGGTCAAGTCGCTGATTGACGTGGTGAACCTGCTGAACAACGGCAACGGCGTGGCGCCGATGAAAGTGGATGCCACGGAGATGTTGAATATTGCGCACTCTGCCAACGCTCCCGACTTCAAGGAAGTCCGCGGACAATTTACCGCCAAGCGGGCGCTGGAGATTTCCTCCGCCGGGGGACACAACATCCTGATGATCGGCCCTCCCGGTTCCGGCAAGACCATGCTTGCCAAACGACTTCCCGGCATCCTTCCTCCGTTGACGTTCGAAGAGGCGCTGGAGACGACGAAGATCCACAGCGTGGCCGGGGTGCTGGATGCGACGGCAGGATTAGTCGGCGTGCGTCCGTTTCGTTCGCCGCATCACACTATTTCCGATGCCGGTCTGATTGGCGGCGGTATCATTCCGCGTCCGGGAGAAGTTTCGCTGGCCCACAACGGCGTGCTGTTTCTGGACGAACTGCCGGAGTTCCCGCGCAACGTGCTGGAAGTCATGCGCCAGCCCCTGGAAGACGGCAGTGTGTGCATTGCCCGCGCTTCCATGTCGCTGACTTTTCCGGCGCGCTTCATGCTGGCTGCGGCTATGAATCCTTGTCCTTGCGGATATCACGGGTCAGGCTCGCGCGAGTGCCATTGCTCGCCCCAGATGATCCAGCGCTACGTGTCGAAGATCTCCGGACCGCTCATGGACCGCATTGACATTCACATTGACGTTCCGGCGGTAAACTACAAAGAACTGCGGGGAACTGCCAACAAGGCCGAGAGCTCGGCCCAGATCAGGGAGCGCGTGATGCGCGCCCGCGAAGTGCAGCTCAACCGCTTTGCCGCGGCCGGCGAGCGCATTTATTCGAACGCGCAGATGGGCGAGCGCCAGATCAGGACATACTGCGAACTGGGCAGCGACAGCGAGACCATGCTGGAGCGCGCCATGCAACAGCAAGGCCTGAGCGCCCGCGCTCACGACCGGATATTGAAAGTCTCCCGCACGATTGCCGATCTGGAAGGCAATCCTCAGATCGAGGGCAAGCATATTGCTGAAGCCATTCAGTACAGGACTTTAGATCGGACATACTGGGCTTAGCCGCCTCAGAACACTCTCCCCAAAAAGAAAAACCACTTCTGGTGCCCTGAGTCGCCGACGCTGTAGCCCAGGAACAGGGGTCCGAGCGCGGTTTCCGCGAAGAGTCCGGAAGTGACGTCATTGGGAAAACGGCTGGCGGTTGGTACTCCGTACATTTTGCCGACTTCCCATGACGCCACCGCATACACCTTCTTTCCTACGAAGGGGGGCAGCGTCCACAAGTCATGGCGATATCCGGCGCGGCCAAGGTAGTACTGGTTTCCGCGCAGTTCGTTCTGGCCGTAAGCGCTCAGGCGAAACGGTCCTCCCAGAAAGGATTGCGGCAGCCCGGTGTTGTTGAAGCCCAGCGTAGAACCGCCTTCGCCGGAAAAGAAAACCGACGCCGGGGCAGTGAGCGGATGATAGTAACTGACGCGCGCATCCAGTGTGGGAAACGGTTCGCTGGCTCCCGGACTGGTATCAAACCAGCGGAACGTTGCTTCAGCGCTGTAGCCGTTGCGCGGGACCACTGCGCCATCGGTCCGGTCGGCGAGAAAGTGCAGCCGTGCGGCGCCTACGCGCCCTTCCACGGAGGCAAGTTGGGGCGTTCCCAGCCGCAGCGTATTACTGAGAAAGCCGAGTTCGTATCCCGCACGGACCTCGGCAGAGTTCCCGAACTCGTAGCCCACGTCCGCCCCGATGTTGTCGCGATACACCCGGTAATCGGCAACCGGATCGTTCTTGGCGAAGAGGTGAAGCGTCGTGTCACTCGCGTTGGCATGCGGGGCGACAAACCACTTGCTGCTCGAGCTGAACGGGCGGTAGAACTCGCTTTGGACGCCGTAGGTGTTCCCGAATTGAAAGTCTGTGCGCCACTCGGAGCGATAGCCGGCGATGTCCACAAACGTGAGCCGCGCCCCTAGAGTAAAGTTGACGTTGCTGCTTTCACCGCCGTCCACCTGGAACGCCGGTTGAATCATGGGCGGCGCGTATGTGGTTTCGTGGACTGTGATCAGCAGTCCATCTCTACCGCCCTGGTGGGAGATGCCGTAGTCCACCACGTCATAGTTTCCCGTCCCCGTTAAACGCGTCAGGCGTTTTTCCAATTTTTTCGAATCAATCGGCTTGCCCGCCAGCGGTTGCAGCGCGTGCTCGAGTACCGCTGTTGCCTCAGGGCCGGTCCCCGCGACGGCGACAAACCGGGGCGTGCCGGGTGCAGAAGCGGCTCGCCCTTTTCTCTGTCGCAAATATTCCTCCCACTGCGCATTGTCAGCGATGGCGTACTGGTGCAACTCCGGTTCCTTTGCCTCGGCCGCTACCAGTCCCTGGGCGATGATCGCCGCGTGCGCCTGGAACTCCAGGGCGTTGAATTGCGACAAGTCCACCCAGATGGTCACGTTGGCCCCCGCCCTTCCACGTTTTTCATTTTGCGAAATCACGGAGCGCGCGGTCTGGCCCAGTACCTCCAGGAGTGACTTCACGTCTTTCGCCCTGACTGGGGCCGTTTCCAGATGCACGGCGATGACAATATCGGCGCCCATGGCCCGCACAACATCGCTGGGCAGGTTGTTCACCACGCCGCCATCCACGTAGAGCTTTTCACCCGCGTTTACCGGCGTAAACAGTCCAGGAATGGACATGGTTGCCCGCAGCGCTTTGCTTAGCGCCCCGTCATGGAAGTCTTCTTCCTGTCCGGTAATGATGTCGGTGGCGACGCAGCGGAAGGGAATCGGCAGGTCGTCGAACGACGCCAGCCCGTCGTAGGCCAACGTCTGCTTATCAATCAACAAGCTGATGGGTTCGCCCGCGTTGAGGCCCGCGGGAAGAGAGAGACCGTCCTGCAGGCCCAGCACAATCGAATTCGGCAGCGCGCGGCGGTCTTCCTTTCTGCGGAAGGAAAGCGCCGGGTAGGGGGTGGCCCCGCCGACAATCTGGTCCCAGTCCGTGTCCTTGCTCTCCACCAGGTCCTTCAGTTTTTCCGGGGTCATTCCGGTGGCGTAAAAGCCTCCGATCAGTCCGCCCATGCTGGTACCCGCGATGCAATCGATGGGAATGTGTTGCTTCTCCAGCGCCTGCAGCACGCCAATGTGGGCCAGACCAAACGCACTGCCGCCCTCCAGCGCCAAACCAATGCGCGGACGAGCCGTCTGCGATTCCGCGCCGATCGCGGCGCAAGGTTTGACTGCTGGCATTTGCTGTGCGAGAGCAGAGCAGGCCAGCGTGAGGAAAAGAACGCAGGCGAATCTTCGAGGCATGGGTCAAACCTCCATGGGGAACAGACAGCGCGAAATATGGTGGTTCTCCGATCGCTAGTTTAAGTGATGGAGGATTGAAACGCTTCTTCCAATGCGGCACTACATCCATTCTGGTCTAGGTAACCGTAGGACACGCCCCTTTGGACTGGCCAATAGTGCGAATTGTACAGTCAGGAGTACCCGGCCAGTTATACACTCTGCGCTAACCACTCGCATGCGGTTTGTTTGGAGAATAGTCTGATGTCTCGTTCCACTGGCCAGGAATTTGAGCGCCGGAGTTCCCGGGTGCTGGTTTCGCTGTCTCTCTCGGTTTCCGGGCACCGGAGTGATGGTGCGCCGGTCACCGGAACGGCGGAAACTGTAATCGTCAATCGTCATGGCGCAAGAATACGTTCCGCAGTGCCTCTTGAGCCGAGAATGCATTTGCGGGTCTCTCTGCTCACTCCCTACAAATGGCGCGCGGCTAAAGTAGCGTGGCGGGACCCCCGGCAGAATGAATATGGAATTGAGTTGTACCGTCCGGAAAATTTCTGGGGCATTCGCTTTCCGCCGGAGGACTGGGAGTCAAATTTGCCACCGGTAGTGGTGGCGAGGGAACGTTCGGATCCACGGATCAAGAGCAGCGTCGCCCAGGATAGAGAACATACTGAGATCCGTATCCCACGAGACGGGGTGACGGTGACCCTGCGGGGCGAGGCGTCTTCCGCTATTCCGTTTCAGGAGCAGGGTCTGCTGGTTCCGGTAGGTGATCTCTATGGCGCCATCTCAGTTTCGCCTCTTGCCGGACTCAGTTCCAAGGTGAGCGTGATTTTCGGCAAGGACCTGGTTGAAGGCGCGGCGGTTGCCGCGATCGCCTACGGCCACGACACCAGGAGATGCAGAATCTGGCTGCAATTTGCCCGACCGCTCCGCTCGGTTTGACTCTCGCGGCCCCAACAAACGTGCCTGTCCCGTTATACTCTTTCCTTGCTTAACAACGAGGAGTTGCAGATGAAGCGCTTCTGTCTGGTTGTCTTACTGCTTGCGGCGAGTTGCGCCTGTCTGGCGCAAAAAGCGGCCAAGCCCGCGACGATCTACATTCGCGCTGGCCGGCTGTTTGACGGCGCCAGCGACCACGTCCGCGAAAACGTGATCATTTCGATCGAAGGCAATCGCATTCAGAGTGTTGGGCCGGAAGGACGGACCGCGATTCCTGCCGGGGCCACCGTGATTGACCTTTCACAGGCCACTGTGCTGCCGGGCCTGATTGACTGCCATACCCATCTTGGTTCCCGGGCCGATCGCTACGACGAGATTTATCGCTTCAAAGACACGCCCTTCTTGAGCGCGTTCGCGGCGGTTGTCCACGCGCGCAGAACTCTGGAAGCGGGCTTTACCAGCGTGCGCGACGTCGGCTCCCGACCCTTCCTGGCGGTGGACCTCCGCAACTCCATCAATGAAGGCCTGATACCGGGACCGCGCATTGTTGCCAGCGGGCCGGGCATTACGATTACCGGCGGTCACGGCGACATCAACAGCTATTCGCCACAGACCCGCGTCTCGATGTTTCCGGAGGAACGTGATTTCCAGATTGCCGACGGCGTTGATCAGGTCCGCCACGTCGTGCGTGCCCAGGTGAAGTACGGGGTGGACGTGATCAAGATACTGGCCACCGGCGGCGTGCTTTCCAAGGGAGACAGCCCTGGTGCGCCACAGTACACGTTTGAAGAATTAAAGGCTGCGGCCGACGAGGCCCACATGGCCGGGCGAAAAATTGCCGCGCATGCCCACGGCACGCAGGGCATCAAGAACGCGATCCTCGCCGGCATTGATTCCATTGAGCACGCGAGCCTGATTGACGATGAAGGCATTCGACTGGCTAGGGAACATGGCACGTACCTGGTGATGGACATTTACAACGACGATTACATCCTGAACAAAGCGCCCGAGTTTGGATTGGCGCAGGAAAACCTCGAAAAAGAAAAGATGGTGGGCCGTCTGCAGCGCGAGAATTTTGAAAAGGCGTTCAAAGCGGGCGCCAGGATGGCGTTTGGCACCGATGCCGGTGTTTATCCGCACGGCGACAATGCCCGGCAGTTCCTTTACATGGTGAAGTATGGCATGACGCCGGCGCAAGCCATCCGGGCGGCTACCAGCAGCGCGGCCGACCTGATCGGACGGAGCAAGGACGTGGGCACGATAGAAGCGGGCAAGTACGCGGACATCATTGCCGTGAACGCTGATCCGTTGCAGGACGTGCGCGTTCTGGAGAGTGTGGGCTTTGTGATGAAAGGTGGCGAAGTCTTTAAAGACACTATTACCGCCGGCCACTCACACTAGACATCAGCTGAATGCGCCTGGAGTTGTCGCCCGGACTGGCGTGCACATGGCCCAATGGGCGTTGCAGCCGGCGCGGCACCTGTTTACGATGGAACGCATCGTCAGGATTCAGCGCCCCTGGAGGCAAATGTATGCGGCCCGCGCCCGTTATTTTTCTATTGATGTTTTGTCTTGCCGTGTCCACCTGCTTTGCCGGGCAAAAGGCTGCTGCGAGCAGCCAGCAAGCGCAGCCTGCGTCAAGAAACCAGCAGATGTCTGACGAAGACGTCCAGGCCCTCCGGAGCGATCTGGCGCGCATGAAGGTCCTGGTCCAGCAGATGGAAACCAATTTGGCGTTTGTTGATACGACCGAAACGCCGTTGAAACATCAGTTTCAGCTCGAGATTGACATGTGGAAGGCGGTCATTCACCAGATGGAGCGACGGCTTCCAGCCGCGAACGCGCACTGAAGCAGTCTGGGCAGATGGCCGGCGAGGTCCTGACGAGCAGGCCGCCACCATGCTGCCAATGGTCCGGAAAGAGTGAGATCAGGAAATGGGCGACAAGACAGACCAGCCGGACAGTACGGGATCCAACCTGGATTCGGGACCCGAGGCGCGGCGTTGGGTCCGCCACAAGATAGAAGTTCGTCTGCGGGTTTCTTTTGTGCTTCCCGACGGAAAGACGAGCGACGCTTTTGGCAGGGCCAACAATCTTAGCCACGGCGGCATCGCGGCTTACATTCCGTGCTCCATTCCGATGGGGGCTGCGGTGCAGATGGAGTTGATCTTTCCCGGATGCAGCAAAGAAGTGCGGGTCAAAGCAGTGGTCCGCGGATGCGAGGGCTTTCGCTATGGCCTGGAATTCACCGGACTGTCCGACGATGTTCGGGAGATGATCGCGAAGACCTGTGGTCCGTTTCGCACCACGGTTTAGCCGGTGGATATGTGATTCCGCGTAGCGGTGACAGCGCGGGGAGAACAATTGTGATGAAGCGTTTTCTTTGCCCGGCGATTGCGGTAGCGGCCTGGCTGGCGATGCTGCCGTCAACGCTTGCCCAACAGAGCGCCGCCCAATCACGGCCTAATGCCCGGCCCAAGGTCCGAACCGTCACGGCGTTCGTGCGTTTGGACCCCGTGTCGTATCGCCGGCAAATCAGTGATGCGTTGACCATGCTGCGCGCCGCAAGAGCGCAGTTTACAAACGCGGGCTATGAAGTCGAGACCATCCGCATTACCAGCCAGCCTTTTCCGGAGATGGTGAAGGGCATGACCGCGGCGCAGGCCCTGGGGTTCTTCCGCGACTACGACAAGCTGGCGCAGCAGGAGGGTTTTACGCCTGACATTGGCGCTGCCATGTTCCGCGATAACGACCCGCCTGCGGAGGCCGACCTGCTGGCAGAAATTATCGCCGGAACCGAGACGATCAACGGCTTTGTCGTAGTGGCGGACGATTCGGGCATTCACTGGAACGGTATTCGTGCCGCGGCCAAAGTGATTCGATCCCTGGCGGATACCACTTCGCACAGTGAAGGCAATTTCCGCTTTGCCGCGGCCGCATTTCCGCCGGCGATTGCGCCTTTTTATCCCGTGTCGCATACCACGGGCGCCGGACACGAGTTTGCCATCGGACTGGAATCGGCCAATATCGTCCAGGAAGCTTTTGGTTCGGCGCACAAAGACGATGCGTTTACAGCCGCGGGTGAAAGGCTTAGGGTAGCGCTGAGCCGGGAAGCGCAAACCGTAGAGGGAATCGCAAAAACAATAGCGGCTCACACCGGATGGACGTATGAAGGCATTGATCTCACGCCCGTGCCGCTCAAGGAGATTTCCATCGGCGCCGCGATGGAATCGCTGCTTCAGAACCATGTGGGATCGCCTGGCAGCCTGAGCGCCGCCTTCACCGTTACCTCTGCCGTACGCCGTGTTCCGGTGAAGCAAGCCGGCTACAGCGGACTGATGCTGCCGGTGTTGGAGGATGGGGTTCTCGCCAAACGCTGGGAAGCCGGAGTGATCGGCAAAGACGCCCTGATGTCGTATTCCTCGGTGTGCAGCACGGGCCTGGACGCGATTCCCCTGCCCGGCGATATTTCCCAGCATGACCTGGAAAACATTATTTCCGATATGGCCAGCCTGGCAGTGAAATGGCATAAGCCGCTCTCTGCCCGCCTGTTGCCTGTCGCAGGAAAACACGCGGGAGAGATGACGGAGTTCAGCAGCCCGTACCTGGTGAATATTCGGATACGATAGGGACACCATTAGCTTCAAGGCGGCCAGTCCAAGACTCGTATTTCTATCTAATCCGCGTACATCGGCGTAAATTCGCGGCCGGTCCTTGTTTTCACCACTTCATTCTTTCCCGCAACGACGTGATATGGGCCGCATGGTGATGTCCATGCCACGAATACAGGGCCAACAGGTGGTCGAGTGTGTGGAGTCCGCTTTCTGGATGAGTGTACTGGCGATCGAAGTCTGCGGCTTGCATGGATTTGAGGAGCGTTGTCCAGCGGGAGTGGAGCGCTTCCAGAAGCATCAGCGACACCTCGATGGGCGTGAGTTCTGAATCGTTCAGTCTGGCCCAGGCGTCTTCTTGATAGGGCTTGATGGTTGGAGCATTTTCCGTTAGGGCCAGTTTGAAGCGCACGTAGGCGTTGAGATGGCTGTCTGGTACGTGGTGGATCAGCTGTTTTACTGTCCAGCCGCCCTCGCGGTACGGCGAATTGAGTTGGTCTTTATTGAGGCCGCTCACGGCTTGCCGCAAAAGAACAGGTAATCCGGAGATCCGCTCGATATGGAGGGTCCGGCTGGCGGGGGTAGGGTTAGAATCCGGGGTAAACGGGCCGGTAGGATAGCGAAGAACGTTCATTAAGGGCCTCTAATTTATGGTTTTTGATGTGCATCCAGCATTTTTATATACGATTTTTCAGGGAATTGGGCGAGGAAATAACAGTTATTAGCTTTAGGTGCCCCGAGGCTTGCTGAATTCTCTTGACGACCGGGGAGGAAGGCGTTTAAGCTAATACATCCAAATAAGATAGACTCGCCTGGCACGGTCTCAGGCAGAGCTGCTCCAGCAAAAAATTTGGCAACTCAGGAATTGGCATTTGCGTCTAATAAGACGCTGGGTCTCAGGTAAATCCTACACAATCTAAAGCGCTTGTTTGTCCGGGCGTTTGAGCGTGATTGATATGTCCAGGCCCGGGATACCAGCCAGGATTTTAATTATTAAGGAGAACATCATGCGTTCCGACTTGATTTATGACGCACTCAATCCGATCAACAACCGCTATCTTTTGTGTCAGGTTGTGTCCAAAGCCACGCGCAAGTTTCACCGGCCGACAACCCGTATTCAGGAGACCATGAACGACGTGCTGGTCCGGGTTGGCAAAGCAGTCGAGCCCGAGGCCGTCCTCGCGGAGTTCCCGAAACCGGTTGCCGAACCGCAACGCCGGGCCGCGTAAGATTTTCCCTGTCCCCGCCAGGCCCATCCGGCTGGCGGGTCCTCGGAACCAGCCCGAGGCAAGAATTCCCGCCTTTGCAACGCTGGCGTAACCCTTCCTAGATTCAAATCCCAAAAATCCCGTAGGTGAACATGACGATTGCGGAACTAAAAGAAAAGAACATCACAGAACTCACAAAGATTGCCCGTACCCTCGACCTTCCCGGCGCCAGCGGTCTGCGCAAGCAGGACCTGATCTTCAAAATCCTGCAGGCGCAGAGCGAAAAGGAAGGGCACATCTTTGCCGAAGGCGTATTGGAAATCCTGCCGGATGGGTACGGGTTTCTCCGGTCACCCGACTACAACTACCTGCCCGGTCCGGACGACATTTATGTTTCGCCTTCTCAGATCCGCAAATTTGACCTGAAAACGGGAGACACCATCAGCGGCCAGGTGCGTCCGCCGCATGAGGGCGAGAAATACTTCGCGCTGGTTAAGATTGAAGCCGTTAACTTTGAGTCTCCGGAAGAAGCGCGCAATAAGATACTGTTTGACAACCTCACCCCGTTGTATCCGCAAGAGCGGCTCAAACTGGAAACGGTGAAAGACAATTTCACGGCACGCGTCATGGACCTGCTGACGCCCATCGGCAAAGGACAGCGCGGCTTGATTGTTTCTCCTCCGCGCGCCGGTAAGACCATGATCCTGCAGAACATTGCGAACTCCATCACGACTAATCATCCGGAAGTGGTGCTGATCGTTCTGCTGATTGACGAGCGTCCGGAAGAAGTCACGGACATGCAGCGGTCCGTCAAAGGCGAGGTCATTTCTTCCACCTTCGACGAACCTGCGGCGCGTCACGTACAGGTCGCCGAAATGGTGATTGAAAAAGCCAAGCGCCTGGTGGAGCACAAGCGCGATGTGGTGATCCTGCTCGACTCCATTACCCGTCTCGCGCGCGCTTACAACACCATCGTTCCGCCTTCGGGCAAGGTGCTTTCCGGCGGCGTGGATTCCAACGCCCTGCAGCGTCCCAAGAGGTTCTTCGGCGCCGCCCGCAATATCGAAGAAGGCGGATCGCTCACCATTGTGGCCACGGCGCTGATCGAGACTGGTTCGCGCATGGATGATGTGATCTTTGAAGAATTCAAAGGCACCGGCAACATGGAAGTGATCCTGGACCGGAAACTGTCTGACAAGCGCGTTTTCCCAGCCATCGACATTCAACGTTCCGGCACGCGTAAGGAAGAGTTGATCATTCCCAAAGACGATCTGGCCCGCACCTGGGTGCTCCGTCGCGTGCTCAATCCGCTCTCACCCGTGGAAGCCATGGAACTGCTGACGGAAAGAATGGGCAAGACCAGATCGAACGCCGAGTTTCTCTCGAACATGAGCGCGCTGTGAAAAAGCAATTGGCAAATGGCAATTAGCCAAACAGGGCGCCTGCTTCGTAACTCTTTCAAGCAACGAATGTTATCTGGAGTTGCCGTTGGTAGCTGCTGTTTGGCCAATTGCTATTTGCCAATTGCTGTCTTCAGCAGTGCACGATCTTCTCTGACTTGATTCCCTTTGTGGCGTTCCGCGTATCGACCACCAGTTGGGACTCCTTGACGATTGCCGCGTAGTCGTAATCCGAATGGTCGGTCACAATCAACACGCAGTCATACTGGTTGAGATCATTGAGGGGCGCACACGTCATTTGGAGGTTGTACTTGCGGCCTCGGCCAACCGTGGGAAAATAGGGGTCGTTGTAGGAAACCTGCGCGCCTTGTTTTTGTAATTCCTCGATGATGGTGAGTGCAGGGGACTCGCGCAGGTCGTCGACGTCCCGCTTGTAGGCGACACCCAACACCAGCACCTTGGATCCGTTCAGCGCTTTCTTTTGGCGGTTGAGCGCGGAACCTACCGACGTCACCACGTGGTACGGCATGGCGGAGTTAATTTCGCCGGCCAGTTCAATGAAGCGCGTATGGAAGTCCCATTCCTTGGCTTTCCAGGAAAGATAAAACGGATCAACCGGGATACAGTGTCCTCCCAAGCCGGGGCCAGGATAGAACGGATGGAAACCGAACGGCTTGGTCGAAGCCGCCTGGATGACCTCCCAGATATCAATCCCCATGCGCAACGACAGCAATTTGAGTTCGTTCACCAAGGCGATGTTGACGCAACGGTAGATGTTCTCGAGCAGTTTCGTCATCTCCGCCGCCGCCGGACTGGAGACCGGCACAACCCGATTAAAAATGGAGTGATAGAGCAACCCGGCGATTTCTGACGCCGCCGGATTCAAGCCACCGACGACTTTGGGAATGTCGCGGCGCGCCACAGTGTCATTGCCCGGGTCTTCACGCTCCGGCGAAAAGGCGACCAGAAAGCTATTGCCATTTTTCTCGTCGCCGCGCGCGGCCTTCAATCCTGCCCGGTTGCGAGATTCAAGAATGGGCACCAAGATTTCTTCCGTGGTGCCGGGATACGTCGTGCTTTCCAGGACAACGAGTTGTCCGGGGCGCAGGTGCGGGCCGATCGCTTCCGCGGTCGCCTGAATGTAGCTCAAATCCGGCTCGCGGTATTCGTTCAAAGGCGTGGGCACGCAGATGATAATGGCGTCCATTTCGGCCACCTGGCCGTAGTTGTCCGTAGCCGAGAAGCCTTTGGCCCGAGAAGCCGTTATCTCCGTCGATGGAATACGATAGATGTAGGACCGGCCCTGGTTGAGGGCCTTTACTTTGCCGGTGTCTACATCGAACCCGGTGACCGGGAAGCGTTCTTCATTGAAGAGTAGGGCGAGCGGCAGGCCGACGTAACCAAGGCCGATGATTCCAACTTTGGCGGTGCGCGACTCAATCCGGGAACGGAAGCCGTCCAGACCGGCAGAAGGTTGCGTTTGTGAGGACATAGGTAATCTGAAATTTTACACGGAAAGCGCGCCCTTTGAGTTGTGGGCCCATAGCCCTAGCTGGTGAGGCGGCGATCAGCCGTATTTCCCAAGGGCCATGGCCTTACGTAATCCACTCCTCAGCCAGGAGCCACGGCGTCTACGGCTTAAGCAAACGGCCTGAAAAGCATTGTACCCGAACGATTTTTGCGAGAGCAGAGTTGTGTTACTCTGTAGCCATTGAGGCTTCCCGTCAGCAAGAAGGCAGTGGCACCTAAGAGAAAACTCGCCTTTACGATTTCTTATGTCACCATAACCTATCGCAGCGTTTTTTTGGCGCTGATCGTGGTGTTAGGTGTGGCCGCAATCGTGATGTATTTCGTCTTCCCGGACACAGCGAATCGTTGGGCGCAGGCGGGCGAAGTCGCCGTGGGAAAACTGCTGGTCAAGATGGGAGCCGACTCAACAAGCCATGCTTCCGGACTGGAACCAGGGCCGCAACAGGCCCACTTTACCAACATTGATGGCACGGTGCGAGTCAAGAAGGTCAGCACCAACACCTGGATTACCGCCGACTACAGCGTGGCCCTGGAAAAGGGAGACGTTGTCCAGACGTCGTCTGAGGGCATTGCCAAGATCGTATTGACCGACGGGACAAACTATACGGTCAAGCCTGACTCCCTGATTGTGGTGCAGGAGAACTCGGTCAACTCCGCGCAGCAGACCAGCGTTGCCGTGACAGTTACCACGGGGATGGTGGACCTGGCCACAGCGAACATGACCCAGGGGTCGAAATCACAAGTTACGGTGGCCGGCGCCACAGCATCATTGGCTTCGGAGTCCACCGCCCAGGTCGTCAACGACGTACATAATGACGCACACGAGATCCTGTTGAAGAAAGGCTCGGGCGAGGTCATCCGCAACGGCGAGACGGTAAAGCTCTCCAATTTCGAGAAAGTGTCGTTTACCAGCGAGTCCCCAGCCCTGGTCAAGTCCAAAGAGATTGGTCCGCCGGTGCTGATTGACCCCCCTAACATGCAGCCGGTGTTTGTGGGCAACCCCGCCAAGCCCGTCGATTTTTCTTGGGCGCCGGTGGAGGGCGTACAGCGCTACCGCCTCAAAATCTCAAAGAACGCGTTTTTCTCGTCCCTGATTTTCAACCAACTGGTGGACTCGCCGCAGATCCAGGTGAGCGGGCTTCCGGAAGGCAACTATTACTGGGAAGTGCAGTCGATCGGGGAAAACGCCAAGGAGTCCATCGAGAGCGACAAGAACCGGTTTACAGTGATCCCCCGGGGCGAAGATAAGCTGAATATCACCCTGGAACTGGAGGCCCCGATACAACACGGGCACCTGATTGAGATTCGCGGCCGCACAGAGCCGAATGCTCGGGTCATGGTCAACGGGCAGGACGTTGCGGCGGTTGGAACGGATGGCTCGTTCCATCACTTCACGAGTCCCCTGCCTACGGGACTGAACGTGCTTACCATTACGGCACAAAACAGAAAAGGCGGAGTAAATACCAAAACCCAGCAGGTGGTAATCCAGTAGAATCATCTTATAGCCTTGGGGTTCGATATTGTCTCAAACGTATTTTGCTTTGCTCCGTACGGTACTGAGGTCGGATTGACGGTCCCATGTCCGGCGGTTCCGGCGCGTTGCAACGCAAGGGAAAAATCAGAAACGGAAAGAAGTTGTCATGTCGGGAAACGGTTTCAAGTCAGATAATTCGCGTATTCACAGTCTGCGGTCATTATTCAGCATGTTTTCCAGCGACCTGGCGATAGACCTGGGCACGGCAAACACGCTGGTGTTTGCCAAGGGCAAAGGCATTGTGGTGAATGAGCCTTCCATTGTGGCCATCAACAAGAACACCGGGGACGTGGAGGCGGTGGGCAAAGAAGCCAAAGACATGCTGGGCCGGACGCCGGGCAATATCGTTGCCATCAAACCGATGAAAGATGGAGTGATCGCCGACTTCAAAGTCACGGAAAAAATGCTGAATTATTTCATCCAGAAGGCGCACAACCGCAAGATGATGGTCCATCCGCGAATCGTGATCGGCGTGCCTTCGGAGATCACGCAAGTGGAAAAGCGCGCCGTCATGGACTCGGCCTACCGCGCCAAGGCCAGTGAGGTGCATTTGGTGGAGCAAGCCATGGTGGCCGCAATCGGCGCGGGACTTCCCATCACCGAACCCAGCGGCAACATGGTGGTGGATATTGGCGGCGGGACCACCGATATCGCTGTAATTTCCTTGAGTGGGATCGTCTACTCGCGATCGGTGCGCATGGCCGGCAATCAGATGGACGAAGCCATCATGAATTACCTGAAGCGCAAGTACAACCTGCTTATCGGAGAGCGCACGGCGGAGCAGGTCAAACTGGAAATCGGTTCCGCGTATCCGTTGGACAAGCCGCTCACCATGGAGATCAAGGGCCGGAACCTGATCGAGGGCGTGCCCAAGACCATTACCATTGATGACAGCGAGATCCGCGAAGCTTTGAGCGAGTGCATCGGAACTGTAATGAACGCCATTCGCGTGGCTCTGGAGCGCACTCCGCCTGAGTTGAGCGCTGACATCAGCGACCGCGGTATTGTGCTTACCGGCGGCGGCGCGCTGCTCAAGAACCTCGACAAGCGCATACGCGAAGAAACCGGCTTGCCGGTGTCCATTGCCGACGATCCCCTGGCAAGCGTCGTATTGGGAACCGGGAAAATGCTGAGCGACTTCAAGCTGTTGCGAAAGATTTCAATTGAGTAGCATCCAGACAAGGCGCGACCAGACTGCAAATGCGTTCCGGCGGGCGCTTCCTTAGAACAGCAACATGGAGAGCTTTTTCATCCGCTACAAGAACCCGCTCATATTGATGGCGGTGCTCTTTGTTCAGGTAATCGCCCTGGCCACCCAGATTAAGCAGCCTGATAATCCGGGTGCCTCCAACTCCGGTGGCACACGTCTGATCCGCAAATGGACGATCACCATACTAACGCCGTTTGATCGGGCACTCACCGGGACTATCCATTTCTTCGGCAATACCTGGCACAACTATATTGATCTGCATGACGTTCGCAAGGAGAACCACGAATTAAAAGGACAGATTGACCAGCTGAAGATGGAGAGGTCCCGCTACAAAACAGAAGCTGAGCAATCACAACGATATGCGGCTCTGCTGGGATTTAAGGAACGGTTCGTTTCGCAAACTGTGGCTGGGCAGGTAATCCAGTCAAGTGGCAGTGAACAATCCCGCGTGATTTATATAGACAGGGGATTCGGCGATGGCATCAGGCAGGATATGCCGGTGATCACGCCAGATGGAATTGTCGGGAAGATCAAGGACGTTTACCCATGGAGCTCGCAGGTGCTGTTGATCGATGATCTCGAAAGCGGCGCGGGTGTCCTTCTGGAGAACGGACGCCTGCAAGGCGTGCTGCGCGGCCGCGGACAACAAGAGACGCAGGTGACGGACATCATGTCCGACGAAAAGGTGCAGGCCGGCGACCAGGTGGTCACCAGCGGCGGCGATCGTATTTACCCCAAAGGCCTGGCCGTTGGAACTGTCATCAGCGCGATTGCCGATCGTGACAGCGAACCATTCCTGAGAATCAGAGTCAGGCCGGCGGCGAACCTGAACCGGCTGGAAGAGGTCCTGGTCATCACGAAAGTTGCCGAGGAAAGCCCGTCCGCGGGTGACAACGCAACGTCCGTGCGGGCATCGGATGTCCTTGCACGGCGGTTGCCCAGCATAACCAGACCAGAGAACAAGAACGCCAAGGGGGCCGCGGGCGGGGCCCGAACAGGCCCAGGTTCTGCCAATCCCGGTGGAGATCCAGGTCCGAAGACGCAGATTACCCCGAATACCGTCAGGACGCCGGCAAACAACGCTCCGGGCCAACCCACGACTGGAACCGGAGCGGGGGTCCGCAAGGCCCGACCTGCGCCAGACGCCACGCAGACCGGAAAGCCGCCTGCATCTGGCGCGGAGAAACCGCCTCAATGAGGGGTGCTCTGGTCTCAACCTCGCGCGAGGAGATTGAGGTACATCGCTTTAGTCCCTGGGTTTCGGTCGTGATTCCCATACTGGCCCTGTTCATCCAGTCATTTTTCTCGCTGAGGATCCGGTTTATTGCGTTCTTTGACCTCCCGCTGCTGGTGACCATTTTCTTTGCCGTTGCCCGCAGGCGTCCGGTCCCCGGCATCCTCACGGGCGCGGTGATAGGCACGCTTCAGGATGCCTTGACCGGCCACCCGATTGGCTTATTTGGGATTTCCAAGACGATCGTTGGCTACTTTGCTTCGTCCATTGGGGTCAGGCTGGACGTCGAAAACCCTGGTTCCCGCTTTCTCATGACGTTTGGGTTCTACTTTGTCCACCAATTCGTCTATGTGCTCATTGATCTGGCCTTGGTGGGGGCGCGCGAACCCTGGACCTGGGGGCACACGTTTCTAGGCGCCTTTTCCAACGGGCTGCTGGCGGTTGTCCTGTTTGCCTTGCTCGACCGGCTCAAGCGCCGTACATGAGTCTGAACTACGCGTTCCGTGTTTTTCTTCTGCATCGTGCGCGAGGAATGCGGTAGTCTAAGAGCAGCTTCCTGCGAAGCACACTTTTCCGTATCGTCAGATGATAGATCGTCAGGACAGTATGTTCGAACGCAACGAAAAAATCTCGTCCGTCAAGTTCACCGTTATTCAGTACATGGTTCTGGGCGTATTTTTGCTGCTCGCATTTGGACTGTGGCGGCTGCAGATTGCGAACAATGACGAGTATTCAGTGCGCGCGGACCAAAACCGTATTAAAAGCGTTCCCATCCTGGCGCCGCGCGGCAAGATCTACGATCGCGATGGGCAACTTGTGGTGGACAACTATCCTTCGTTCTCCGCGCTGCTCCTGCGCGACCAGAGGAGCGATCTGTACGCCGACGCGCCCCGTATCGCCGAAGGGCTCAATATCTCCGTCGACGAAATCCGCGACAAGGTCCGCAAGTTTCAGCTCGCGCGCGAACCCGCCTTTGTGCCCATTCGGATTAAAGACGACATTACTCCCAACGAGCGGGCCTTCATTGAGTCCCATCGCGACGAGTTTCCCGAATTGGAAACGGTCATGGCCTACCGCCGTCTCTATCCGCGGAACGGTTTCATGGCGCACGTGGTCGGCTACGTGGGCGAAGTCAGCGAGGAGATGCTCAGCTCGTCCAAGTACGAACTTTATCAACCGGGGGACGTGGTGGGCCAGTCCGGAGTAGAGCAGTCCTACAACGATTTGCTTATGGGCAAGAACGGCTCGCGGCGCGTAAAGGTGGACAGCAAAGGCAGGGAGTTCGAGAAACTTGACGAGACCGCCCCGGAGGTTGGCAAACCACTCAAACTGACGATTGATCTGGATGTGCAAAAAGCCGCTGAATTAGCGCTGGAAGATAGAAATGGCGCCATCGTCGCGATGGACCCGCGCAATGGCGAAGTGCTGGCCATGGTCAGCGGGCCGACATTCGACCCCAATGCTTTCTCTATACGCATTTCTCGGGAGCAATGGAACCGGCTGGTGACGGACCCCGCAAAACCGTTGCTCAATAAGGCCATCCAGGCGCAACTGGCCCCGGGGTCAACCTTCAAGGTTGTCATGTCCGTGGCCGGTCTGCAAGAGGGTATCGCGGAGAGCATGCACGTGTATTGCAGAGGTGGAGCTGATTTCTATGGACACCATCATGCCTGCCATGGCGTGCACGGAGCCACCGACATTTCGAAAGCTATTACTCAATCGTGCGACACTTTTTTCTATACGCTGGCCGACCGTCTGGGCATTGAAAGAATTGCCAAATGGGCCACGGCGCTCGGCATCGGCAAAAAGACCGGTGTTGATTTGCCCAATGAAGCCAGCGGAATCATGCCCTCGGAAGAATGGAAGATCAAGAACTATCGCCAGAAGTGGTATGCCGGGGAAACTATCTCCGTGGGAATTGGACAAGGCGCGGTTGTGGCTTCGCCGATACAACTGGCGCATACCATCGGAGGCATCGCGATGGGAGGGGTCCTCTACCGGCCACATATCGTGGATCCAGACCAGCTGCCGTCCGACTACAGAAAGATCGCCGCTTCTGAAGTTCCTGATGTGGTCCGCGTGCCGCTGGATAGACAGAACTGGGTCACGATTACTGACGCTATGGTGGGAGTCGTGGCCCCGGGGGGGACTGCAAGCAGCGCGCATCTGGAAGGCGTGGACTTTGCCGGGAAAACCGGTACGGCCCAGGTCGTCAGCCACGCCTTCCGCGAAGGCAAGAGTAAGCTGAGCGCAGACTACAACGACAATGTCTGGTTTGTCGGAGTAGCGCCGCGTCGCAATCCGGAAATCGTGGTTGCTGTCTTGCTGGAGCATGGCACGAACAGCGCTCTTGCGGGCAGGGCTGCTTCCCAGGTGGTCAAGGCCTACGTGGACAAACAGCGCCGCGTGCGCAAGGACCCCGCGCTCTTCAGCGACAAGAAAACGCCGGATTCGGTGCCCATGGCCGCTTTGTGGAACTCGCGCGAACCAGACCGGAATGACCTTGGCCCTAAACCAGAGGCGGGCTTCCTTGCGGGTGGCACTCTGCAGATGAGAATGGACCCGTCGGCACTGCGGAAACCCAGGAGAACAGCCCCGGGTCTCGCCGCAGCGGACCGGGATTGATGCCGCGTTTTCTTTCCTTCCGCGATTTTGACTGGGTCCTGCTGGGCTTTGTCATGGTGATCTGCTCACTGGGCGTTCTCGAGATCTACAGCAGCACCTACGGGACAAAGTTCGCTACGACTACCGGCACGCCACTGTACGTCAAGCAGATGTATTGGATTCTGGCCGGCCTGGGGCTGATGTTCCTGGCCAGTCTGGTTAATTATCAAGTGCTGCTGGAAAATGCCCATTGGTTCTATCTTGCTTCGATTCTTATGCTCCTGGGCGTTCGGGTTTTTGGTGAAAAACAACTGGGAGGGCGGCGCTGGATCAGACTGCCTGGGCATCAGCATTTTCAGCCTTCCGAATGGGTCAAGCTGGTCTTGATCCTGGTGCTGGCCCGATATTTCACCTTGAATCCTGATCGCGAGACATCTTTCTTTGACGTAGTGAAGGCGGGACTGATTGCGCTTGTGCCCATGCTTCTGGTGCTTATTCAGCCCGACATGGGGACTGCGCTGACCTATTTGCCGGTGGCCCTGATGGCTTTGTTTCTCGGCGGGATCCGGTTTCGCCATGCAGCGCTGATCCTGGTGATCGCCGGCGTACTCCTTCCGGTACTCTGGCAACTTGGCCCCCGGTTGCATCTCGTAAAGCAGTATCAGAAGGACCGGCTGGTAACGTTCTTGCATCCCGAAGCGGACTCGCGGAAAACCGGATATCAACTCGAACAATCGAAGATTGCCGTGGGACACGGTGGCCTTACGGGATACGGCTTCCGGGGTGGTTCCCAGACCCAGGGCAACTTTCTCCCCGAACCCCATACCGATTTCATCTTCGCTGCATGGGCCGAGGAACATGGCTTTGTAGGCGCGGCCGGGTTGCTGCTGCTATACTTCATGGTGTTGACGCGTTTGATCCAGAATGCCCAGACTGCGCCGGATCGCGCAGGAGGCTTTGTGGTGATGGGTGTGGTAGCCATATTGTTTTTTCACATCCTGGTCAACGTCGGCATGGTGGTTGGTTTTATGCCGGTCACCGGGATTCCGTTGCCGTTGATGAGCTATGGCGGCTCATCGTTGTTGTTCACGTTTTTGGCGCTGGGAATTGTAATGAATATTCGAATGCGCCGGTTCGTGAACTGAGCAGGACCAAAAGCGCTTCAGGGCGCGAATGTACACAAGATTCAACGTTACGCCTTCACGTTAAGAGGGCGGCCGGCCTAGAAGAGAGCCGGAGAGGAACCAGAGAGCATTTGCGGGCGGGTAACGGCCCCGTTGTGCGGCCACAAGCCCGGAAATGCAAAGGTGCAGAGATTTTTCAAAATCATACGCAGATAGCAATGGCTTCGGAGAGGGCAGGGTCCCCAGGAAGGGAATTGCCTGTGGCCGCTGAAGTGCGTTTCCTGCATAGAAACCGATTGAATCCCAGCACTGCCTCCCACCGCGGCCGTGGCCCACACGACGCGATGATTTCCTCTCTTTCTCCCGGCCGGTTTGCCTGGCACATCGCCAGGCCGGAGAGAAGCAATGTCAAAAGAACTATTTGTATCTTCGACCCCGCATGAAACGAAAGTCGCGGTCAGCGAAGATGACCAGTTAGCAGAAATATATTTCGAGCGCGAAAACGAATACACACTTGCGGGCTCTATCTACAAAGGCCGCGTAACCCGAGTGCTGCCCGGCATGCAGTCGGCTTTTGTGGAGATCGGACTGGAGCGCGATGCCTTTCTCTATGTCTCCGATTTTCTGTTGGAAGAGGACGAAGACGTGGACGTGATTGACCAGGGGATACCACGGCCCCACGCCGAAACACGCCCCGCTCCACGAACGGAAGAGCACCACGGGCCGATTGAGGCTCAAGACGTTATGCCCGTCATGCCACTTCTGGAGCAGGAGGCTGATACTGGACCGGAAGCCGGCACAGAAACGCCGGCAAGCGGTTCCGGCGAGGAGGGCGAGCGGGAAGGCGCGCGCAAATGGCGTGGAAGACGCCGTCGCCGGGGAGGCCGCGGCCAGCATTCGGAGCGCGGCCAACACTTCGACAACCAAGAGCGCGAAAATCGGCCGCCCAGCCCGGCGCATGAAGCGCGGACGGAACGCCCGGAACCTCCGCCACGGCAGGAAGCCTCCTCAGAGATGCGGACCATTGTGTTACCGGGGGAATCTATTTCCAAGTACCAGTCGCATGGGACGCCTGCGCCCGCGAAACAAACGACCGCCTTGACGCCAAGTGTATCCAGGCCACGACCTTCCACGGAATACTCCGTGCAGCCTGCACAGATTTCTCCGGACTCTTTTGTGCTGCCGGGAGAGTCATTGGCCAAGTACCAGCACGCGGAACGAACGCCGGCGCAGCGGGCCGCCCAGTCCCAGGTTGCAGTCGAGACGCGGCACGAGGCTGTTGCCGCGAAACCTGCACAGGTTGTGCACGGCGCTCAGGAACACCAAGAAGCACACGCGGTAGAGTCCGTTCCGCCCGGTGATCACCATGAAGCCGCGGAGCCGCCGCCAATCGCAGCCGCGTCTGTGGAATCTCACGTAGAAGTAGTAGAAGAAGAATTTGAGCCCGATCTCCCGCGAAGTCTCGAAGAGCACAATCCCGAAACGCCAAGGCGTGCGGCCGATGTTTCGTCCGTCGTGGAACACCCGGTGCGAAGTGAGCCAGAAGTAGCAGCGGACCACAGTGACGCCGAGTCGCGCGGCGCGTGGTATGCGCCGGGGGCCGGCGTCCTGGAAGAGGAAGAAATCACTGAAGACGACGAAAGCGATATGCCGGAGTTCATTGAACATCTGGACCTGTCGGATGACGAGGAATTGGAAGAAGAGGTATTAAATCCTCAAGGTGAACAGTTGGTTCCGATGGGCAGCGAACTGACGGAAGCTGTCCGCGACGCGCATGTCAACGAGCGCGCCACGGGCGCCTACGAAGGGGAGGGCCTGGAAACGGAGGAAGACCTTCACGGCGAGGAATCGGACAGCGAGGAGGACGAACGGGAGGCCGCCGAAGGGCCGGAGGGTCCTGAAGGCGCCCGTGCCGAACATCGTGCTGCCGCCGGAACCGCGGGATATCAGCAGCGTACGGAGCGCCGTGGCGATCGCCAGAGAGGCGGCCGTCCGGGGCGGCGCATGCGCGGACGGCCGCGCCAGTTTGTCCAGCGGCAGCAGCCGGCCATCAGTGATCTGTTGAAGGAAGGCCAGGAAATCCTGGTGCAGATCGCCAAAGAGCCGATCGCCAAGAAGGGCGCCCGCATCACCAGCCACATTGCCTTGCCGGGAAGGTATCTGGTCTATATGCCGACGGTGCATCACACCGGTGTCTCACGCAAGATCGCGTCGGATGAAGAGCGCATGCGCCTGAAGCGAATTGTGCTGAGCGAACGCGGCGAGTCGCATGGAGGTTTCATCGTGCGCACGGCGGCGTCCGGGGCCAATGAAGACGACCTTCGCGCCGATATCCGCTTCTTGATCAACTTGTGGAATGAAATCCGGGGCCGCGCGGAAACCTCCAAAGCTCCGTCGTTGCTCTATCACGACTTAAATCTGGTGGAGCGCATTCTGCGGGACCAGGTCACCACCAGTTTTTCATCCATTTGGGTGGATACGGAACAGGAATATGAGCGCATCGTGCGCTTTGTGAGCCGTTTTCAGTCTTCCATGGTGAAACGCGTCAAGTTGTACACCAAAGATACTCCGCTGTTCGAGCAGTTCAACATCACCGATGAAATCAACAAGGCGCTCAAATCGAAGGTGTGGCTCAAGAGCGGCGGGTATATCGTGATCAATCAGACGGAAGCCTTGGTGGCCATTGACATCAATACCGGCAAGTTCGTGGGCAAGACTTCGCGGCTCGAAGACACCATCGTCAAGACCAACATGGATGCTGTCAAAGAAATTGTGCGCCAGGTTCGGCTGCGCGACCTGGGTGGCATCATTGTGATTGACTTCATTGACATGGACGAACGCAAGAACCGCCAACGCGTAATGCAGGCGCTGGAAGAAGCGCTCAAAGCGGACCGCGCGCCGTCCAAAGTGTTGCAATTCAACGATTTTGGGCTGGTTGCCATCACCCGCAAGCGAGTCAAGCAGTCGCTGGAACGTACGCTGGGCCAGCCATGTCCGACTTGCTCGGCGACGGGAATGATCAAATCAGTCAGCACGGTCTGCAATGAAATCTATGTTGAGATGCGCAAGATGAGCCGCCATTTCGAACGCGACGTAATGCTGCGCGTGAATCCCGAAGTAGCCAAGATGCTCAAAGGGAACAATGGACGGTGGCTGCAGGAATTGGAGGAAGTGGCCGGTCATACCGTGCTCGTGAAATCCGATCCCCTTTTGCATCCAGAACAATTTGATATGCAGTAATTAATGCAGTAATAAAGAGGAGACAGGGCAATGAATTCCGTAGCCGAAAAATGGGGTTTGGTTCTGGGACGCCTGTTGTTGAGCGTAATCTTTGTGTTAAGCGGCTTTGGCAAGATGACGCAGTTTGCCAACACCGCGACCATGATGGCCGGTGCCGGCATTCCTCTGGCCAAGGCGGCGTTGGTGCTCACCATTGTTATTGAATTGGGGGGCGGACTGCTGCTGATTAGCGGCTATCAGGTGCGCTATGTCGCCCTGATCATGGCATTGTTTTTGGTCCCGGTGACTCTCGTGTTCCACAAATTCTGGGGAATACCAGCCCAGGAGCAGCAAATGCAGATGGTGAATTTCCTGAAAAATGTTGCCATCATGGGTGGCTTGGTAGTTGCAGCCGTTTCCGACCGTGCGGCCCGCCCGTCCGGGAAATAGGTAACGATTCCAAACCGGCTCATGTTCTGACGTTCACCAGGTGAGCCTGACCGGACGTGAGTCTTGCCAACAAAATAGCCCCTCAGGCGGTAACGCCCTGGTACTTTTGGGCACCCTCACGGGCAATCTCCGCACTAACTGAGTAGGCCCTTAGTAACTCCTCCGGTGAAATAGTGAACCGTGTGCATCAACACCACTATAACTTGTGGTTCGGCCGGGTCGCAGCTCAGGATTTTGAGATTATTCGGCCAGAAAAGCGGTTTTAGCCCAACGATACAGTGGGAAAACTGGGAGATACCTGAAGTTCTCCCTTGACGCGCCGATATTGACCTAGATATAACTCGCTCGATCAGAAGTTTTCCCCCCGAGAAGACAAAGGAACTCCTCCACAGGCCTCCTGTGAGGCCGAAAAAACCCGACTGTGGAAAGGTTACATTTTATGGCTGCAGATTCGCGAGAGGTTATGAACATCCGGCAGGCGTCTCAGTACTTGGGGGTGAGCCCTGACACTTTGTACAAGTACGTGACCGAGGAAAAGATTCCTGCATTCAAACTCGGGAATCGCTGGAAATTCAAGAAGACGATCCTGGACCAGTGGATGGAACAGAAAAGCACGATGAATATGGGCAGCGCCAAGAAGAAGCCCAAGGCAGCCAAAGTGGTCGCCGGAAGGTAAGCTGGGACTAGACGGACAAATTCGGAGCAGGAGAAGGCGGACGGCATGTTTGGAATGGGTTCAGCAAAATCGATTGTCGGATTGGACATAGGCTCGAGCTGCATCAAGGCGATTGAATTGAAACGCACCCGGGGAGAGATACAAGTGTCCCATCTGGGGGTAGAGCCGCTGGCCAGCGACATCGTCGTGGACTCGATGATTGTAGATTCAGGCAGCGTCTCCAGCGCGATCACCAAGGTCTTCACCGAGCGAGGGATCAAAACCCGTGGCGTCGCCACCTCGGTCAGCGGCCATTCCGTCATTGTGAAAAAGATCAGCGTCCAGCCCATGAGCGAAGCTGATCTGGCCGAAAGCATCAACGCGGAAGCGGCCCAGCATATTCCGTTCGATATCACTGACGTAAGCGTGGACTTTGACATTCTGAACCCCGGGGACACGGGGCCGCAGATGGATGTGCTGCTGGTCGCGGTGAAGAAAGACAAGATCCTGAACTACACCAACGTACTGTCCCTGGCCGGCAAAGCGGCGGCGGTGGTAGACATTGACGTTTTTGCCCTGCAAAACTGCTACGAGTTCAATTATCAGCCTTCCCCCGATTCCACCGTGGCCCTGCTCAATCTGGGCGCCAGCGTGATGAACATCAACATCGTGAAAGGCACGACCCCTTTGTTCACGCGCGACGTGAGCGTGGGCGGCAACCAGTACACGGACTCCCTGCAGAAAGAACTCGACCTGAGCTTTGAAGACGCGGAGAGCCTTAAACTGGGCCGGAAGGTGGGAACGGTCAGCGAAGACGCCAAGTTGCCTATCCTGCACCAGGTAACGGAAATCATCGTACTTGAGATCCAGAAGACCTTTGATTTCTTCCGCGCCACCGCTCCCGGCGAGCATATCGAGCGCATTTACATCGCCGGCGGATCGTCCAAGGTACCCGGACTGGTAGACGCGTTGCGCCAGGAGTTTTCGCTTCCCGTGGATGTTCTCAATCCTTTCAAGAATATCCTGCCTTCTCAGGACGCTTTTGAAAACGACATCATCGACCAGAATCCGGGACAACTCGCGGTGGCCGTGGGTTTGGCCCTTAGGAGCTTTGAAGACCTATGATTCGGATAAATCTGCTTGGAACCCCGAGAGCAAGGCGCGGCGGCGGCGGCCGTCGCCAGGCCGCCGTCGATATGCCCAGTGGTGAAGGACCGAACTCACTCGTTTTGGGACTCATCGTCGTAGTGGCGCTTGGGGCTGCAATGTATATCTCTTGGAGTTACTACAAGAACAAGTCCGCGGCTCTGGACAAGGAAATGAGTGTGCAGCTCAAAGAGAACCAGAGGCTGTCGGTGGTCAAGGCCAAATATGAGGAAAGTAAGCGGAAAAAAGAACTGTTTGAGCGCCGGGTAAGGGTGATTGACCAGCTCAAGGAGCAGCAGCACGGACCTGTCGACATTCTGAATACCGTCGCCGACACCATTAACAGCACCGATGCGGTGTGGCTGGAAAGCATGACCAATGACGGGAAGAGCATTGATTTTCTCGGCACCGCCCTTAGCCCCAATGCGGTTGCCGACTTGATGGTCAACCTGCGGAAGACCGGGGCTTTCAAGACCGTGGAGATCAGGGAAACAGCGCAAGATCCGGCGACCAAGGACATCCAGACATTCAAGTTTGAACTCGTTTGCGAGCTGTCGGGCAAGACGGAGAAGAAAACAACCTAGCGTTTTCAGAACGGACTGTTTATGGCGAAATTCGATGAAATGTCGGTGATGGCACGGATTGGCATCATGCTCTTGGTTGCCGTCGCGCTCTTTGTGGGTTTCTATTACTTTGTCCTCAATGACATCATCCAGAAGAACAAAGTGGTTGAGGCCCAGATCATAGCCAAAAAGGCGGAGAACCTCCAGCTACAGCAGTACGAGCCACGGCTTGAGGAAATGAACAAGCAAATCGCCCTGCTGCAAGGGGAAATCGAGCGCGAGAAAAAGATTGTGCCCGAGGATAAGGACGTCGACCAGTTCATCAAGATACTGCATGACACGGCGTCCACTGCAGGAATCGAGATCCGGCGCTATACCACGATTCCCGGGGCCAACCACGAGTTCTACGGCGAAGTGCCGTTCGCGATTGATATTGACGGACCCTATTACTCAGTGCTGAACTTTTTTGATCGCGTGGCCAGGCTGGAGCGGATCGTCAACATCACCAACATGCAGATGTCCAACGTCAAGAATCCCGGCCCTTCGAGGGTAAGGGGCACTTATGCCTTTGCCCCGACGGAGACCGTGGTTGCCAGTTGTACGGCAACAACTTTCTTTAGTCATGACCAGCAACCTGAGACGGCCGCCCCTGCGCCGCCCGCGGCAAGAAAGTGAAGCAAGTAGGTAAAGGAACTGAGATGAAGCTGATTCAAATTTTCGCGCTGGCAACAGCCATGGCAACATTGGCCGGGGCGCAGAATACAACTCCTGCGAATCCGCCGGCGAATCCGAATGATACGCCCAAGAGGGACAGCGTCAACAAGAAGCCTTCCGGCGCATCCAGCAGCAACACTGGATCAAAGAAGGCTACCACCGCAGGGACTGGTTCCAAGACGGGAACGGTGAATCCGCAGAATTCCGCAACAAAAACAGATGTGACTGGCAAGAAGATCTCCGGCACAGCGAAGAACAAGACCAAGTCGGGCACAGCCGTGAACGCGACGAAGTCAGGCGCAGAGACGGACAAGACCAAGTCGGGCGCGGCGGCGGACAAGACCAAATCGGGCGCAGCAGTGAAGACGCCAAAGTCGGCCGCAGCCGGTGGTTCCAACACTTCGGGCACCACCGGGTCGCCGGCTTCGGGCAAAGCCGGTAAAACAGCGCAGGCAAATCCGGTCAAGAAGGCCGACGGCACCTCCGGCAAAGACGCTGCAAAATCGGCGTCGAAAACTGCTAATAAAAAGAAAGGCGCTGTCGCTGGTGGCACAACCGTCAGAGTGGTAGGACCCACCGTTTCGGCTAAGAGCGGCAAGACCTCGACAGTTGGCACCACTGGACCGGCAACGGGGCAACTGGCAGGCTCCCATGGCCGACGGGACCCATTTTTAAGTCCACTTCGTCGTCAGGAAGGGGTCGTCCAAGGTTCGCCAACTGCGCCGTGCTCAACCGGCAAGCGCTGCCTGACAATTCCAGAGCTTGTCCTGCAGGGGACCGTAAAAGACACCACCGGGAAAATGATGGCGTTGGTGGCGACTGGAACGCACACATACATGCTGCGCGAGAACGACCAGGTTTTTAACGGCAGCGTGGTAAAAATCACGTCGGATTCGATTGTTTTTCGGGAATACGGAATTGACAAATTCGGGAACCAGGTACCTCACGAAGTGATTAAGAAGATGGGTCCTGCTACTTAAAACACAGGACAGCTCACCAGCCGTCAGGTATTGAAGAAGTAACTAACGAAGAGCAGTGAAGATCAGTAAGGGTGAACCAGGGGAAGTAGTATAGCCGTTAGAAGAGAAGTTGGAAGAGAAGAACGATAGGCGAATTTTGAAGCGGTGCGAGGGCCAGGTTGGCCTTCAACCGCGCGCGCGAAGCGGAAACATTTTCCGCCGTGTGGGGAGACAAAGATGACTAGGCTAAATCAACTGCTGGGAACTATTTTGTTGGCTGCTGCGACAACGACCGCCGCGGCCGGCGCTGCTACCGAACTTGCCGGGGTGCGGGTGGACGGCCGCGATCATGCGGGCGTCGTGACGATCCTGACAAGTGGGACGTTTACGCATACCGAGTATCGTCCAACCGATAGCTTGATGCTGGTGGACCTGGCAGGGGTTTCAATTGCACATCCAGACACGACATTGCACAACGTCTCCGCGCCCGGAGTGCTGTCCTATCGCGTCGTTGGATACCGCTATGCGAGCGGGACGGAAGTCGCCCGCGTTGAACTCAACCTGGCGCCCGGGGCCCAGGTGAAAGTCACGGAGATTGCCAAGGGCGTGGAAGTAACGGTAGGCAACGGCTCGCTTGTCCCTGCGGAAGCTCCGCCTGCCCATGGTCCGGCCGCCACGGCGACCGAAATGACCGCCAAGAGTGCGGTGACGGCTCCAAGCAGTATCGGTACGAGCCACATTCGCAATATCTCAGTAGCTCGCGGCAAAGAAGGACTTAACATCGAGATTACCGCGGATGGCCCGATTACCGGAAAGACCATGAAACTCAGCGGACCTGATCGTTTGGTCCTGGACATTCCTAATTCCATCCTTGAAGGTACCAACAAGCGGGAAATTCCTGTCAATAGCAACAGTGTGAAGGATGTTCGTGCGGCCCGGTATCAGAGCGCTCCGCCGGCCACTCGCGTAGTAGTTGACTTGGCGTCCGCCCGCGATTTCGAAGTAGTGTCCTCCGCCAACAGGCTCGTTTTGCAAATGAAAGACCCGGTTAGCGCGTTGCCCATGAGCCCGGCCCCGGCTACCAAGCGGGAAGACAAGCCACAGATGGCCACACAGTCGGTGCTGGCCTCGACGAAACCAATTGAACCCGGGAAAGTCAATCAGACCAGCGCGAACCCATCGGCTGAAACGCCGAAGGCTGCGAACCTCGGGGTTGTGACTCCGGTATTCCCATCGCGACAAAACCAAAAAGCAGTTCAGCCAAAGCAGGACGGGAAGGCCGCGGAAAACATAGAAAACAATACCGATCAGTCCCGGGCCTCTCTGGCGGCAGCCCATTTTTCCGTAGCCGGTCCAACGGCGCCGGCCACCAACCAGCCGCCATTTCCCTCCAGCGCTAGCCTGGCAGCCACTCCTGCCGTGATGAACGCGGCGCTGCAGCGTCAGCAAACCTCCGCCCCAGGCACGCCTGCCCAGATATCCGGGTGCACCACAGGACGCTATACCGGTGAACCTTTCTCGATGAACGTGAAAGACCTGGACCTGAAGGATTTCTTCCGCCTGATTCACGAGATCAGCGGTTTGAACATCGTTCTGGATCCCGCTGTTCATGGAACACTGACGATTGTTCTGGATGACGTTCCGTGGGACCAGGCATTGGCCATTGTGCTGTCCAACAACAATCTGGATTGCCAGTTGCAAGGCAACGTGCTCCGCATCGCCACCGTCGACACGCTGAAATCTGAAGCGGAGTCTCGCCACGCACAACAGGACGCCCAGGCGTTGGCGGTTCCCACGCAGACCGTTACGCGGTATCTGAGCTATGGTCACGCTAAAGACGTGGCGACGATCGTAAAGAAATTTCTATCTGCGCGCGGGAACATAGTGGCCGATGACCGGAGCAATGCTCTGATTATCGAAGACATTCCAAGCACAATACCTAAAGTAGACGGGTTGCTGCCGCTGCTGGACCGGAAGACTCCGGAAGTGGAGATTGAAGCTCGCGTGGTCTCCGCGAGCCGGAACTTTGCGCGGGACATTGGCACCCAGCTTGCGCCCGGTTTCGCCAATGGGCATAGCGCAATCGGTGGCATCTCGGCCGTGGGAGATAGCCCGATCATTACGACCGTGTCAACTCCACCCGTTCCTCCAAGTACCACGCCAACGGTGACTCCGACGACGGGAAATCTGCTAGGATCCACCGCTAACAAGGGCGCTATTCCCCTCTTTTCAAACTTGGCGGCAGCCGCCACCAGCGGCTTTACGTTCAGCACAGTGACGCAGAACTTCCGTCTGGATTTCCTCCTTACCATGGCGGAAAGCCGCGGATTGGCCAAGATCCTGTCCCGTCCGACCGTAACCACGCAGAACAATGTGAAAGCGGTGATTAAGCAAGGGCAAAAGATACCAATCACCACTCCGGGGCAGTTGGGTGGCCCGCCCACCGTAACCTATCTGGATGTTGTCCTGCGGCTCAGCGTGACCCCGCAGATCACCGCGGAGAATACGATCTTTCTTGATATCGACGTTGAAGATACCACCATTGCAGTCAGCGCCGTGGCTGCCGCGAATCCAACCTTGAATACCGCGCAAGCGACCACGCAGGTTTTGGTGAACGATGGCGGCACTGTGGTAATCGGCGGAGTAATAAACACCCAGAACACCATCAGCGTCCAGCAGGTTCCTCTGTTGGGCAGTATCCCTATCCTGGGCAATCTATTCAAGCGCACCAGCGTGAGCACGGCGACCACGGAGTTGATCTTCTTCATCACACCGAAGATTGTCCAGACTTAGGTTATTTTGAGACCCCGGCCAAGGCCGGGGTCTTGCCTCCGTGGTTTGGCGCCCCCGCTCAAGGGGTCCTTGTATTTGGAGGGTCGCTCCGCAATTGTATTTTCGTTCCTTGCCGCCCAGGCGGTAACCAGCCTGAGTTTGCAGGCGACGAGAACGTCATGAACTACACGGTCCGGCAGGAAAAAATCGCAGCTGAAATGCGCCGGGCTGGCGTGGAAGCGCTCCTGGTCACGCACTTGCCCAACATCCGATATTTGTGCGGATTTACCGGAACGTCCGGTGCTTTATTGATGGGCGTGGGAGTGCGCCCGTGCGGGTCTGTCTTTTTCACAGACGGTCGCTACACCCAACAGGCTGAGGCGGAAGTGCGGGGCGCGAAAGTCGTGGTGTCCAGGCAGCCGGCATGGATGGCGGCTTGCGCACGAGCGCAAAAGGCAAACATCGCGCGGCTGGGATTCGAGGCGGAACACGTTTCCTACGGTGTTTACCACCAATTCAAGAGATTTACGCGCGATACAATGCGCCTGAAGGCCCTCGACGGGCTTGCCGAGCGTCTGCGTGAGACCAAGGACCTTGAAGAGATCGAGCAAATACGCGCAGCTGTGGTGCTCGCGTCCAGTCTGTTCCAATCTGCTCTGTCCGTGATCCGTCCCGGCGTTTCGGAAACATCCGTTGCCGGGGAACTGGAAATGCAAGCCCGCGCAGCCGGCGCGGAAAAAATGTCTTTTGATACTATCGTTGCCGCCGGGCTCCGCTCCGCACTGCCCCATGGCCGCGCTTCATCGCAAGGCATTCCCGTCAGCGGATTTATAATCCTGGATTACGGTGTTATACTCGCGGGTTATTGTTCCGATATGACCCGCACCGTACACATGGGGCCCGTTTCCCAGACCCATCGGCGGATGTACCAGGCGGTAAGAGAAGCACAACAGGCCTCCATAGCGGCCGTGAGGCCTGGCGTAGCAGCCGGCGCCGTGGATAAGGCCGGTCGTGATGTACTCAAAAAAGCAGGGTACGCGGCTTACTTTAGCCACTCCACGGGTCACGGTGTGGGAATGGAAGTGCACGAAGGCCCGAGGCTGGCCAAAGGGCAGAAACAGAGGCTGGCTCCTGGGATGATCATTACGATTGAGCCTGGTATTTACATTCCCGAGGAGGGCGGAGTTCGAATTGAAGACATGGTACTGGTGACCGAGTCAGGCCATGAGGTCCTTACCCCCGTCACAAAGGACCTGATCGAGCTTTAGCTTCGGAGAACTGACAACATTCATGAATCAAAAAGAGCTGAAAGAGCTTGTTGACTTCCTGATCGAGAAAGACATATCCGAATTCGAACTGGAACGCGGAGACGTGAAAGTCAGGATCAAGCGGGCCGTAGCTGCTCAGGCCATTGTCCACCAGGTTTCCGTTCCCGCACCTTCGGGGCCAGTTCCGGTCCCAGGCGCGGCTGCTCCTATCCACCCGGTTGTTCCGGCCATCCAGGCTCCAACAGAAGAAGATTTTCACCTGGTGAAATCGCCCATTGTGGGCACCTACTATGACGCGCCGGCCCCGGGTGCTCCTCCGTTTATCAAGGTTGGAGACATAGTGGAGGCAGGGCAAGTGCTCTGCATCATTGAAGCTATGAAGCTCATGAATGACATTGAATCGGACATGGCCGGCGAAATTGTAAAGAAACTGGTGTCGAATGGCCAGGCCGTGGAATATGGCCAGCCCCTCTTTGCCATTCGGCCACGCAACTAATGTTCAATAAGATCCTGATCGCGAACCGAGGTGAAATTGCCCTGCGGGTGATCTGCGCGTGCAAGGAACTGGGCATCAAGACGGTGGCGGTGTACAGCGATGCCGACCGCCATTCCCTGCACGTCCGTTTTGCCGATGAGGCCATTTGCATTGGCCCGCCGCGCTCATCCGAAAGCTACCTGAACATCCCCGCGGTGATCAGCGCGGCTGAGATTACCAACGTTGACGCCATCCATCCGGGATACGGGCTGCTGAGCGAGAACGCAAACTTTGCCGAAGTGTGCGAAACGTCCGGTCTCAAGTTTATCGGACCGCCGCCGGATGTAATTCGCCTCATGGGAGAGAAGGAAAAGGCCCGGCAGGCCATGAAGAAGACCCATGTCCCCATTTTGCCCGGTTCTGATGGCGTTATTTCCGGCGCGGAGGAAGCACGCGAATGGGCGCAGAAGATTGGCTACCCGGTGATCGTAAAGGCTTCAGCCGGGGGCGGCGGTCGCGGCATGCGCGTGGTCCGGTCGGAAGATGAGATTGAAAGCCTCTTCAACGCCGCCCAGGCGGAGGCCGCAGCCGCCTTCGGCAACGGAAACCTCTACATGGAGAAGTTCATTGAGAGGCCCCGCCACATCGAATTCCAGGTGCTGGGTGACAGCCACGGGAAAGTGATTAGTCTGGGCGAGCGTGAATGCAGCATCCAGCGCCGTCACCAGAAGCTACTGGAAGAAGCCCCGTCCATGCAGGTGACGGACGAGGTAAGGCACCAGATCGGAAAGAAACTGGAAGCGTGCCTTGCCGAGATCGGCTACATGAACGCCGGCACGGTTGAGTTTCTGATGGATGAAGATGGCCACCTGCATTTCATCGAAATGAACACCCGCATCCAGGTGGAACACCCGGTGACCGAAATGGTAACGGGAGTTGACCTGGTGAAGTCGCAGATTTTGCTTGCCTGGGGTGCAAAGATTTCCGACGTCATCCCCAGGATTGACCGCAAAGGAGTCCGCGGGCATTCCATCGAGTGCCGCATCAATGCTGAACATCCAGAGAAATTTACCCCGTCGGCGGGCAAGATCAAGACGTTCCACATTCCCGGCGGGCTGGGCGTGCGCGTGGACACGGCAGCCTACGCCGAAGGGATCATTCCCCCGTATTACGATTCGCTGATTGCCAAGCTGATTACCCACGGCAAAGACCGCGCCGAGGCCATCATGCGTATGCGCCGGGCCCTGGAAATGTTCATCGTGGAAGGGATCTACACAACCATTCCTCTGCACAGGCAGATCATGGAAGATGAAGAATTCAAGGCCGGAAACATTGACACCAAGTTCATGGAACGTCTCTTTGCCAGACTAGAAGAACGGCGCGCCCATGAGGCGGCTCTGCCAGGTTGAGCGCCAGACTCCAACTGCCACGCGTCTACCCCATCATTGATGCGGCGCAGTTTCGCGGAGAGCCGAGCGCCATCCTGCAATTTGCGGGGAACCTTATCACCGCCGGCGCTACCTTCATCCAATATCGCGACAAATCCCAGGACATCCCCCGAATCCTAAGCTGTGCCCGCGAGCTGCAACGGGTGACGCGCGACCGCGCCACACTCATCATCAATGACCGAACTGATTTATGCCTTGCCGCGGATGCCGGCGGCGTTCATTTAGGACAGGACGATCTGTCTCCTGCCGCGACCCGTCGTATCTTCACTGCTAGCGAGCAGAACGCTCCTGCCGGAAGAAAGCTGTGGATAGGCTTCTCCACCCATAACATGGATCAAGTACGTGAAGCAGACCAGATGCCGGTGGATTATATTGCCGTCGGTCCGGTCTTCGCGACTGCGGCTAAAGCAAATCCCGACCCGGTCATCGGACTGGACGGACTCCGCCAGGCCAGGGCAGCTACGACCAAACCACTCGTCGCCATTGGTGGGATAACGCGCAAGAACTGCCGGGAGGTCATGGAAGCAGGCGCCGACAGCGTCGCAGTCATCACTGACCTTTTGGGTTCCCCAGCCAAAGCTTTTGCGGAATTTCTGCGCGTTTTAGGGTAAAACATACAGAGCATGTCATCTACCCCCAAAGTCCAATTTGCGACTGGCCAGGAAAATGACAATTCGGAGCTGATAAAAGGCCTGGGTCTCACCAGTGCCACAACGCTGGTAATCGGTTCCATGATCGGCTCCGGCGTTTACATTGTTGCCGCGGAAATTGCCCGCGAAGTGGACTCGCCTGCGCTCCTAATCATGGCCTGGGTGGTTACCGGCTTCCTGACGATTGTAGGCGCGCTCTCCTACGGGGAACTGGCAGCCATGATGCCTAGGGCCGGCGGCCAATACGTCTTCCTGCGCGAATCGCTGGGGCCCTTGTGGGGCTTTCTTTATGGGTGGACCCTGTTCCTGGTGATCCAGACAGGCACGATCGCGGCTGTTGGCGTAGCGTTCGGCAAGTTCCTGGGACACTTCTTTACCTCGGTTTCCGCAACCAACTGGATTTGGCATATCGGTCACGCGCCGCCGTGGAAAATTGGGCCGATGGTCCTGGGCAACATGGATGTGGGGCTGAATACGCAGAATCTTGCCGGCATCGTTATCGTGGTCTTTCTTACTGTGCTGAACATCTTCGGTCTGAAGACCGGCGCGATTGTGCAGAACATATTTACCGTCGCCAAAGTGCTTGGGCTGCTGGGGCTGATTGTGGCGGGGATCTTTGTCGGCTGGAACCATGAAGCCGTGCTCGCGAACTTCACAGACTTTTGGCGCAACGCCGGGTTAAGCGCGCAGCACGCGGTGCAAGTAGGGGTAGGCGGTCCGATTGCGATGGTCGGGACACTGACCATCTTGGCCGTGGCCCAGACTGGGTCGTTGTTTTCGGCTGACGCCTGGAACAACGTTACCTTCACGGCCGCTGAGGTGCAGAACCCTAAACGCAATCTTCCTTTGGCCCTCGCGCTTGGAACCGGGATAGTGATAGCGCTCTACATTTCCGCCAACCTTATCTATCTTGGCGTACTTCCCCTCGACCAAATCAAGAATGCCCCGGGGGAACGGGTGGCCACGGCGGTGATGTTCAGGATGTTCGGCAGCCTGGGAGCATCACTGATGGCGGTCGCTATTTTGATTTCCACGTTCGGCTGCAACAACGGCCTGATTCTGTCCGGCGCTCGCGTCTACTACGCCATGGCGAAAGATGGCCTGTTTTTCAGGTCGGTCGGCAAGGTCCATCCAAAGCACAAAACGCCGGCGACGTCTCTAATCGTGCAGGGGATCTGGACTTGCCTGCTGTGTCTGTCTGGTTCGTACGGCCAGTTGCTCGACTACATCATCTTCGCGGTACTGATCTTCTACATCTTGACCATCGCAGGACTGTTTGTCCTCCGGTACAAGCGGCCGGATGCGGAGCGTCCCTACAAAGCTTTGGGATATCCGGTTTTACCGGCGATTTATATAGTGATGGCTTTGTTCATTGATGTCATACTACTGCGCTACAAACCGCAGTACACCTGGCCTGGCCTGATTATCGTGCTTCTGGGAATTCCGGTGTACTTCATTTGGTCGCGCAGGAACGCGGCACGGATGCAAGCATGAGCCCGTTAAAGTGCATTGCCGTGTATAATCGCGCGTTTCTTGCCGAGCGCGTGTCCGTCATCGCGCGGCGGAGTGTAGGACTGCAACTCGATCAAGAACTGAGAGGGACATGTGGCTAGCTCATTGTTTCGTACCAAGGGAATTGACAGTCTTACTGCCGAAAGCGGCGAAGCGCCTCTCAAGAGATCCCTGGGACCTACCTCCCTGGTTGCGTTGGGGATTGGCGCCATCATCGGCGCCGGGCTGTTTGTGCGCACGGCAGCGGCAATCGCCGAGCGGGCCGGTCCATCGGTGACGCTGGCGTTCATCCTTGCGGGCGTCGGCTGCGCGTTCGCGGGGCTCTGCTACGCGGAGTTTGCCTCGATGATCCCGATCGCAGGCAGCGCATATACATACTCCTACACCACGATGGGTGAATTCGTGGCGTGGATCATTGGGTGGGACCTGGTGCTCGAGTATGCAGTAGGTGCGGCTACTGTCTCCATCGCATGGAGCCAGTATTTCAATAAAATTCTGGAGTACTTTGGGCTCCATGTTCCGTACCAGTGGTGTCACTCGCCCTTGGAACATGGCATGGGGGCGGACGTCGGCGTTCGTGGGATCATGAACGTTCCGGCTGTCGGCATCCTGCTGATATTGTCCGCGCTGCTCATCCGCGGCACCCGGGAGTCGGCGTTCGTCAACAACTTAATTGTCATCACGAAAGTCGCAATCGTGGTAATGGTTATCGTAATTGGCTGGGGGTTCATGAACCCGGCAAACCACACGCCGTTCATTCCCGCCGTCACTACGTATACCAACTCCCAGGGCATCACAACTCCCTACGGCGGCATCATTGGGATTTTGGGAGCGGCCGGAGTTGTGTTCTTCGCGTTCATCGGGTTCGACGCGGTGTCTACCGCGGCGCAGGAAGCGAAGAACCCTAAGCGCGATATGCCCATCGGCATCCTCGGGTCGCTCGCCATTTGTACTGTTTTGTACGTGGCGTTCTCGTATGTGCTCAGCGGCGTAGCCACTGTTAATGACTTCCGCACGGCCGGTAAAGAGGCCTCGGTGGTCTTCGCAATCACCAAGTACATGACTGGCTATGCCTGGATGGCGAAGTTCGTGACGGTCGCAATCCTGGCCGGGTTCTCGTCGGTCATTCTCGTCATGTTGTACGGGCAGTCGCGTGTGTTCTTTTCAATGAGCCAGGATGGTCTGGTTCCGAAGATTTTTTCGGACCCCCACCCCACATTCAAGACACCCTGGAAATCCAACATGCTGTTCTTTGTATTCACTGCTCTGTTCGCCGCGTTCATTCCGGAGGACATTGTTGGTGAAATGACGAGCATCGGGACACTGTTCGCATTCATCCTGGTGTGCGCGGGTGTATGGATACTGCGCGTGCGGCGGCCAGATTTGAAGCGGGAATTTAAGGTCGCGCTGTTGCCGGTTGTGTCCATTCTGGGCATCATTGTATGCGGCGCCATGATCTATGGTCTGGGCTGGACCAATTGGCTGCGACTCGTGGTTTGGCTTGTGATTGGATTGATTTTCTATTTTTGCTACGGCTTTTGGCATAGCCGGCTCAACACGAACCGTTAAAGAGCTATTGCGGACAGAGCCTCAGCCCTTCGCTTCAGCGAAGGGCTTTTGTTTTACAATGACTTACTCTACACAAGCAGTTTTCAGTTGCGCAGCTGGATCGGAGGTTGTAAGTGGCCAACTTGTTGGCGACAAAACCGCTTAACACCATACTGTCGGAATCCCGAGAAACCGGCGAACACAGTCTTAAGCGGGCGCTCGGCCCCACAAATCTCATCACCCTGGGCATCGGCGCCATTATCGGCACCGGAATCTTCGTAATTACCGGCACGGCAACGGCCGACCATGCCGGGCCCTCGATTATCCTTTCTTTTATCTTTGCGGCGGTCGGTTGCGTGTTTGCCGGACTGTGTTACGCCGAGTTTGCCTCCATGATCCCGGTTGCAGGCTCCGCTTACACCTACGGCTACGCGACTCTGGGAGAAATCTTTGCCTGGATCATCGGCTGGGACCTGGTGCTGGAATATGCTTTTGGCGCCGCGACCGTGGCTTCCGGATGGAGCGGCTACTTGATCAGCCTGTTGGGTGATTTTGGAATCAAACTTCCACCTGCCATCGCGGGGACCCGCTGGGACGAGTTCATCTACTGGAATGATCATTGGGAGCCGGTAAAGCTCATCATGCCCAAGCTGGCGAAATCCGGGATTGATCCGACAACTCTGCCTCATGCCCACGGAGCTTTTAACCTGCTGGGGTTTCTCGCGATTGTGATTACCACGCTGATCCTGGTCATCGGGATCAAAGAGTCCGCGAATTTCAACTCATTGATTGTCATCGTGAAGGTCTGTGTCTTGATTGTGTTTCTCGTCATTGGCATTAATTACCTGATGAAACATACCGATCTGATGACCACAAATTGGCATCCTTTCATTCCGCCGAACACGGGACACTTCGGGGAGTTTGGATGGTCCGGAATCTTGCGGGCGGCAGGTATCATATTTTTTGCCTATATTGGATTTGACGCTGTTTCCACGGCTGCGCAGGAAGCCAAGAACCCGGAAAAAGACATGCCGATCGGCATTCTGGGTTCGTTGGTGATTTGTACGGTCCTCTATATTCTCGTTGCGGCCGTCCTCACCGCTCTGGTCAGTTACAAGTTTCTCGGCGTAAGGGACCCGCTGGCAGTCGGCATTGACAGCACTGGAGTGCGTTGGGGAAGCTTGCTGGTAAAAATCGGGGCCCTCATGGGCCTGAGCAGCACAATCGTAGTGATGTTGCTCGGACAGTCCCGCGTCTTCTTTTCCATGTCGAAAGATGGATTGCTCCCGAAACTGTTTAGCGCAGTCCACGCGCGTTTCCGCACGCCTTGGATCTCATCCATTACGGTCGGCCTTTTCGTGGCGGCTCTTGCCGCTTCGCTGCCTATCAATGTTTTGGACGAAATGGTGTCTATCGGCACCCTGCTGGCATTTGTGATTGTATGTGCGGGGGTGTGGGTGCTTCGTCGCCGCAATCCGGGACTTCCACGGCCCTTCAAGACGCCATGGGTGCCGATTGTTCCGATTCTCGGAATTGTTATCTCGCTGGCAATGATGGTGAGCTTGGCGCCCCTTACCTGGGCCCGTTTGGCGGTCTGGCTGGTTTTGGGAATGATCATCTATGTCTTCTATGGAAAGAGCCACAGCCTCGTGCAGAAGCGTGAAGCTGGAGCGGGCGCCAGGGAGTAACTGCCCATTGATGTTTGTCCAATGCCTTCCGTTCCGGCGGAGGGCTTTTGTTCTAGAATCAGGCGAACCCGGAGCCTCTAATCCTTGCGAAGTTTCCGCACACTCCAGCTGATTGTTGCTGCACTGTTGCTGCTCACCGCAGCGGGGACTGCGGGATTTCATTACCTCGAGCACTGGAGCTGGTTTGACAGCCTCTACATGGTGGTGATCACGCTGAGCACCATCGGGTATTCGGAAGTGCACGCGCTGTCCCATACGGGACGGATTTTCAATATCGCCCTGATTACGGCCGGGGTCGCGCTGGTATTCCTGATGATCGGGGCGCTGACGCAGGCTTTGCTAGAATTCGAACTGGTACGGTTCTTTGGCAGGCGCAAAATGGAACGGGAAGTCGCTAATCTGAAAAACCACTACATCATCTGCGGCGCGGGCCGCGTGGGGACCAGTGTGGCCGACGAACTTGCCCGTAAACCTTATCCGTTTGTGATTGTCGAAGGGAATGAAAAAGTCCTGGCGGAAATGGACCCTAAATGGCTGACCCTCACCGGCGATGCGGCCAGCGAAAAGGTCCTGCGCGATGCCGGAGTCGAACGCGCCCGGGGCCTGGTCGCCGCCGCCACCACGGATGCCACCAACATTTATATTGTGCTCACGGCCCGAAGCCTGAACCGGGGCCTGAAGATCATTGCCCGGGCCAGCGAGCGGGCCGCGGAAAAGCACTTGAAGACGGCCGGCGCGGACGTCGTCATTTCTCCCTATGCCGCAGCCGGCCATCGCATCGCGCAAAGCTTCCTCCGGCCCAATGTGCTGGATTTTCTGGATATCACGACATCCCGCTCCGGAACGCTCGAGATGGTGATCGAAGAGATCAAGGTCGGCGGTCAATCCCCGCTGGCCGGCAGCACGGTGGGCGCTTCTGGTATCCATCACCAGTTGGGGATCATGGTGCTGGCCATCCGTCGGGCCGATGGCGATACCCGCTTCAACCCCAGGGCCACTGAATCCATTAGCGCCGGTGACTATCTTATCGTCATGGGTGAACTGTCCCAACTCGGCAAGCTGGAAGCATTGGCCACGCAAGCTGCCGCACATTCATGAAAATTGTCACCGCAGAAGAGATGCGCGAGATTGACCGCCAGACCACGGAACAATACGGCGTACCTTCGCTCACGTTGATGGAAAACGCCGGCGCAGCCGTGGCGGAGTTTGCCCAGAAACATTTTGAGTTCAGTTCTGTCTGCGTGATTTGCGGCAAGGGCAACAACGGCGGCGACGGCTTTGTTGCCGCGCGCAAGCTGCGTGAAGCTGGAAAGAAAGTTTCCGTGATCATCCTGGCCAAAGCCCCCACTGAACTTCAGGGCGACGCGGCGAAGGTGTTCAAGAAGCTGAAGATCAAACCGCTGTGGGTGGGCAGGGACGCGGACTTAGACAAGCTTGCGGTTAAGAAAGCGCTGCAGGCCGAACTAGTCGTCGATGCCATCCTGGGCACCGGGTTCAAGCCGCCGCTGA
>DATMPO010000104.1:0-23338 GCA_035567035.1 Verrucomicrobiia bacterium
TGGGCGGCTCGGTTTTTGTCTCTCGGTTTACCTCTGTGTTCCTCTGTGTCCTCAGCGGTAAAAGGGTGTCGGTTTTCCGATCACGGCGATGACCGTGGAGCGCAGCCGCCCTCGGCTGCGGGGTCTGGTTTTGGTGTTCCCGATCACCCGCGATGACGGCGATCACGGCGATTCTGCGACCCACTGCCGATCGCTCAGGAAAATCTTCAAAACAGGCTGAGGGTCGCTAATCGGCTCCGCAAAGGGGTCTTTTTGGCGTAGTTTTCGGTAGTTTCTTGCAGATTTTATGCTCTCAAGTGTCATTTCTGGCCAAACACGAAACGCCACGAACCGATGGCCCGGCTGTGGCGAACTGACAAAGTGAGTATAGCAAACAAATAGCGAAATGTCAAGGGTTTTCTGGCGAGTGTGATGGCATCAAAAAACAGGGCCGGCGTCAGCGCCGGCCCTGCGGTTCGAGCTAGAAGTGGTAATTGATGCCGGCGCGAATGATATGTGCGCTCAGATCGGCTTGATGGGTAAAGACGTTGGGGCGTGGCACCGGCGGTGGACCACAGCAAGTCAGGTTGCTGCTGGTGGTCTTCAGACCGCTACCGAAATCGGCATGAAGGTATTCACCCTTCAGGGACCAGCGGCTGGCAACCTTAAACTCGACGCCTCCGCCTCCGACCAAACCTGTCTGCAAACCTGACATGCTGGCGCTCTCATGCGCTGTGGCGAAGGTGTCAATAAAGTCTTCTTTGTAATTGAAGTTGGTCATGGCCAGGCCAGCGGTGCCGTAGATCAGGACCGGGCCGTTGGTAAAGCCCACGCGGGGACGCACGGTCAACAGCCAGTCAGAATTGACTGTCTGGGTAACCGTGAAGGTCGTCGGTGAGCAGCAGGGATAAACCGCCGTGGCCGAAAAATCGTCCTTAATGTGCATTACGCCGAAATCGCCTTCGAGCCCCAGGACCCAATGGTTGCGCTGGAAGTTATAGCCAGCCGTGCCGCCGCCGCTGAAACCGCGAGGGCTCAATGGTTGATTGCCGGCACTGGCGATCGCCGGAATGCTGTTGGGGGCGAAGTAGCCGACTGGACTGAAAACCGTAGATGTATAGGTATTGGAGCGGCCCTTCACGCCGCCGGCGGTCCCGCCAACATAGAGACCATTCCAATCCTGTGCAAAGGCCCCTATCCCCATGGTCAGGGTAAAAATCAAGATACAGCTCTTCGATAGAAATCTGTTCACGTATTCTCCTCGGTGTACTAGTTTTCCTGCTTGTGCGTTCTGGATAATGCCTGGCAAAGTCGTTGAGTAATAGTGTTCCGAAGCCGCAGAACGTTTCACGTCGCGTTCGCCCTATGTCGAGCGCAAACAGTTTCTGCTGCTATGGAGCGATTCAGGGGATTTGCCGTAAAAAGCTTTGGGGGAATTACTGTTGGAGTGATTCTAACAGATTTGCCCCAGTTTGCTGGTCCCAGTCATCGTCATTGGGAGCTTGGCGACTCAGCGACCTGGCTCAGTACAATTGTCCGGTCTTTGCGGCACAAGGTTCCCGGATTCTCGATTTACCCTCGAACAACAGTGGTACTCTAGCCAGTCCCCAAAGGAGCCCTCTTGATGAAGTTCTCTCGCCGCAATTTTTTGCAGACCTCTGGAATAGCCGCCGTTGCAGCAGTCGCACAGCCTGTCAGCACGTTTGCCGCGCAGGACGCAGAGAAACCATCCAAGCCGCTGCCTGCGCCTATCGCCAGGCTGAAGTCACGGCGCTCTGAAGCGTCGCCCATCAGTGTCGAAGAGAGACAGCAGCGTATTGACCAGGCGCGCCGCCTGATGGTGGACAACCAGCTTGACGCCATCCTGCTGATCGGGGGAACGTCACTGGTTTACTTCACCAACATTCACTGGTGGCTGAGCGAGCGGTTCTTTGCCATGGTGCTGCCGGCAAAAGGCAATCCGTTTTACGTCTGTCCGGCGTTTGAGGAGGACCGTGCCCGGGAGCAGATTGCCACCGGGCCGGGCGGCGCCAATGCTGAAGTCCGCTTGTGGCAGGAGGACGAGAGCCCGTACCAGCGGGTTGCTGAAGGATTGAAGGACCGCGGAATCGCCGCCGGACGCATCGGCATGGAAGAGACCGTGCGTTACGTTTACAACGAAGGCGTGGCCAAAGCCGCGCCGGGATTGCAGATCGTCAGCGCGACTCCGGTCACCGCGGGCTGCCGCATGATCAAAACGCCGCACGAGCTGCAACTTCTGACGCTGGCCAACCAAGTGACGCTGGCGGCGTACGAAGCAGCGTATCTTTCAACGAAAGAGGGTATGACGCAGCACGATTTTGCCGGGTTGGTCCAGGCCGCCCACTTGCAGCAGGGCTTTGAGGGCGGCGCCAGCATACAGGTCGGAGAGAACTCGGCGTTGCCGCATGGTTCGGCCAAACCGCAGGTCATCCGCGAAGGCACGATTCTGCTCATGGACGGCGGGTGCCATGTCGAGGGATATGAATCGGACATCAGTCGTACGGTTGTTCTGGGCAAGCCGACTGAGAAAATGAAAAAGGTGTTCGAAATCGTCCATCGCGCGCAGTCGGCTGCTCTGGCGGTGGCCAAGCCCGGAGTGCAGTGCCAGGCGGTGGACGCAGCCGCGCGGCAGGTAATCACCGATGCCGGCTACGGTCCCGACTACAAACATTTTACGCACCGCGTCGGCCATGGGATTGGCATGGACGGACACGAGTGGACCTACCTGGTCCGCGGCAACGCTACGCTGATGGCGCCGAATATGTGCTTCAGCGACGAGCCCGGGATTTATATTCGCGGCGAATTCGGCGTACGCCTGGAAGACTGCATGCACATCACGGCCCAGGGCGCGCAGCTTTTTACGCCGCAGAGCCCGGCGCTGGAAGAACCTTTTGGATCGCCGTGATCGCCGTCATCGCGCGTCATCGCCGACATCGCCGACATCGGGGTGGTGCCAATGGTATTGGTGATGATACAAAGTACGGCACGTCAGCATGAGCGTTGATAAACATCACGAGTTGAGGGCCAGAACCAAAGCTTTCGCACTGCGCGTGATCCGGATGTCCCAGGCACTGCCGAGAATATCAAATGACGAACAACAGCCAGAACGACCCGATAAAGCGATCTCCATGGAAAACAAAGAAAGCGCTTGCAGCTTACCTATTTTTCCTTCTACTGCTTATTTCCGTAGTCACTTATATTCACGGAGTACGCAGGGTAGATGCGCAACAGCTTAATCATCTGATAGGCCAGAGATTACCCGCGGGAACCGATAAGTCTACGGTTCTGGAGTTCCTGGATGCAAACCACATATCGCACAGTGAATACAGCCGGGAGTATAGGAGACTTGATGCCAACATTCCGAAAAGCACCGTTGGATTGATAAGCTCGCAAATTTATATTGTGTTCAGCTTCGATGAAAATGGCAAATTAGTCCAATACGAATTTCATGAACTCTTTGAGACGCTGTGAGACTCAACCGCTGGCGATCTTTGCCGCTTCACGCCGGACTGCCAAAGAGTGAATCCTGGGCGTGCCTATCGCTCGGGACCCGATGACGGCGATGTCGGCGATGGCGCGATGACGGCGATCTCCTACGATCTTCGCTATAATTGGCGTTTCAGAAAGGAACTTCCATGGTGACCACCCCGGGGCTTCTGGCGCAACTTGCGACCGAGTGTGAGACAGAAGGTCTGACCACCAAAAATGCCGAGCGGATCGCCGCGGAACTGGCGGCCGTGTTCAGAGTGCAGAGCGACGAAGTGGGCATCCTTCGCGTTGAAAAGGACAGCCTGGTCTTTGTCTACCCCACCCGGCTGCAGAACGTGGGCCGGATTCCCCTCAACACCTCCGGCGCCGTCGCGGTGCGCACTTTTAACAGCAAACGCGCGGAGATCAGCAACAGCTTTGCCCAGACCAAGCACACCACTTTTTTTGAGATGGTCAGTATTGCGAAGCCGGCGGCTGGTCAGAAGGCGGGCAAAGAGAAGCAGGTCATTCAGAAGATCATGTCTACCCCGGTGATCGCCGGCGATCACTCTTTAGGCGTAATTCAGATTTGCCGCAAAGGGGTGAATGCGCCGGAGTCCGGTCCGGACTTTATTCCCGCGGACCTGCAGAAGCTGGCGGCAATCGCCGGCACTCTGTCCAAGTGCTTTAAATAAACTCCGGTTCACCTGCTCGGAACAGTCAGATCGCGGTCCAGGCGCACCTCAAGATGGGTTTCCTTGTTCAGCTTGAGGTCATTGCTCTGGAAGAGCAGACCGCTTCCGCCACCTAAACCTGCGCCGACCGCAGCCCCAATGGCGGCGCCTTTTCCGCCTCCGGCAGCCGCCCCACTGGCCGCTCCAACGCCGGCGCCAATCGCTGCGTTGGTGATTACGCGCTTTTTGTCCGGCCCTTTGCGGACGAGTTCACCCTCATTGTTCGTGGATTTTATGGACGAGTCTCCCGGAACGCCGGTCACCATGCCCGGTTTTTCGGCAATTGAGTGAAAGTGACTAAGGTAACTGACTGAGTAACTATGTAATTGTTCTTATTGGAGTTTTGTCGCATCATAGAGAAAGGAAATCATTTGAACGGCTTAATTATGAAGAACTGGTTTTTTCCCATCGCGGTGCTGAGCGTTAGCGGGTTGGGCCTGCTCTGCGCGAGCGAGCGCGCTCGTAAGCGCCTGCATGTGTTTTTTGAACGCGTGGCGGAAAGCGGAGATCCCCTTGGCGAGTTTAACAAGGCCATGGAAGACCAACTGGATACCATCCAGCGCACGCTGGAGCGCCTCTCTGAGGCCCTGGATACCGACAGCCCCCGCAGCAGCTGCTAACCGGCGACCTGGCTGATCCTGCCCGCCATTTTCACGTCCCTTTGCGTTACTCCTCCCGAATCGTGTGACACCAGGGCCATGGTGACTTTGTTGTACCGGATATCAATGTCCGGATGGTGGTTGCTTTGTTCTGCCGCGGCTGCAACCTGATTCACGAACACCATGGCCGCTTTAAAGTCCGGGAATTGAAACACGCGCTGAATAGCGATACCGTTGCGTTCCCATCCGGGAAGGGAAGCCAGCGCTTTCTGGATTTCTGCATCACTTAAGACAGCCACAGTTCACGCTCCAGGGCAACATGCCCTCAGTTACGGGATTGTAGTGTGCCTGCAGGATATTTGCAGCCCGACTTTACAAAGGCGGACTCGATTATCGTTGTTCCCGTGCCAGGTTTGCCGCGTAAATTCTGACGAGAGAGTCGTAGAGCACCGCCTCCTGTTCATGGTGGCAGGAGCGAAGGATGCGGTTCAGGTGCATGTGGACCAGGCTCTCCGTTATCTCCGGCATGGTCGAAGCGAACTGGCCAGCCTGCCGCAGGTCTTGCCATTGTCCGCGGATGAATTGCAAACGGGCGGAAAAATGGCGGAACGCAGACACAGCCTCCAGGGGAAGCACTCCATCGTCACGACTGTTCCGGTCATCGAAATCATTCAGGATGGCAGTCAGAGTCTGACGCAATTGGCCTGAGCGGAACTTCCGGGCCAGCTGCCGTCTGTAAGTTTTGTCGACAGCCCAGGCCTGCTCGCGGGATGCCCTCATGTGCTCTGCCAGCGCTTTCTTTTCCGCCGTACTGAAGCCCAGGCCTGCAAGAATGCGGTCAACCCCCAAAAACGCGAGTTGCCAGCGGAGTTCTGCGCCGGCATCGCTCTGGAAGAGAGGCAGCAGCTTAAGGCACAACTCGCTGTCGAATTGAAAGAACCGCTCGGCAATACCGATGCCGCGCGGTCCACCGTACCGCGCAACTTCGGGTTCGTAGCGCTCGAAGCGCACTCGCCACAGAGTGCCCTGACGCTGGCAGGGTTCTGCCATCCGGCCCAGAGTGGGAAGAATATGGTCCCTCAAGGCCGCGGGATCGCCGTGAAAGCGCAGGCGCAGATGCCAGCGGGGGTCGCCATACCGCACGAAGAACCAGAGATTGGCCGCGCCCACAGACATGATGTCCGCGACCAGCGGCTGGACGAAGTCCAGCAAGAGACGGTCGGCGTGCGACGGACTGCAATAAAGCTTGGCGAAGAGCCACTCTGATCCCGGATCGAATTGGAAATCGTCAAGCCAGCTATTTGCCGACGGGCTGTACCGTGCGGGCGCGGATGCTTCCATTGGAGCGACATCTGCCGGCGCCTTTGCCTTTATCTGGCGAACACAGGGCAAGATGATTTCATGCACGAAAGTGCCCTCTGGTCCGCGGACGGCCAGCGCGGCGGGGGAAGGAAACATTTCCACCAGGAGTGTCTCCGGCTGCTTTCTGAGGTGTTCAAGGAATGTCTCGACACCCAGTGGGTTGTCAAAATCGATCAGGAGCTGGTTGTCGGACTCGGTGATGAAGGCAAAGCGCGGGACCTGGTTGGTCTGACGCCAGAGCTCGAGAGGAATCCGGCGCCGGGAAAGCTCAAATGCTGATTCCTTGTTCAGCCTCCAGCAGGCAAGTGAGACAACAATGTTGCTGAGCGTGACTCGCGGCAGGAAGGAAGACTGCCCGGTTGTTCCCCAGTCCCAAAGTACGTCAGCGCACGTTCCCTGATGCTGCAGCAGACAGAGGAATTTATAAAGCTTCAGACTGCGGGGACTGGCAAAGTTGTGCGCGGAAGTCAGCCGGGGCAACACCTCAACGCCCAGCCGCCGCGAGCGCAGAACGACGCGGCCGTTGTGCAGCGACACGGTCAGGTCCGAAAGCGCGATCTGCCGGTCAGCTGGCACTCCTGGCGTTGCCAACAGGGGAATCTCGTATCGGCGGAGGACCGGCCGGCAAACAACGTTGCCGGCGCGGCCTTCAGGGAGATGCGCGATCTCGGCAAATACAGCACTGCCGGGACGCAGCTCTTCTTCAGCAGCGATGTGCTCTTGTATCAAACCCGCGAGTCGCGCGTCGGCGTGGCGGAAGCGGGCCAGGAGGTTGACCCCTGACGGCCCTGATGCATTTTGCAGATAAAATCCCTCTTGCCCGTCTGGCCCGCGGAAGAATATGCCCATGACGGAGAAGGCGTCCGGCATAGGCGGGGGGTTGCCGGCGCTAAGTTCACGCAAGAGCTCGGAGTCCAACGCCAGAACAATTTCCCTTTTTGCCTGCAGTTCTTTGAGACGGCGAGCCAGGATGGGCCGAAGCTTTTCGTCTTCAGTGTCTTTGAGCGGCGACGCGTCTGCCGCGGGGCGAAAATCAATGCCGGCAATCAAGGGTTCAGTCGTCGGATTGGCTTCACTCTCAAATCCGATGCCGGCTTCGTCATCGAGCGCTTCCAAAAGCGGAAGTTCCCGGTCCTGATAGCGGTCCTCGAAATCGTCTTTAAACTGCTGGAAGGTTGAATCGCCAGAGTCGTCGCGGATGGAATGGAGCGTTTCGACGGCGTCCAGAATCTCCTTCACCAGCCGCTGGTCCAGAGAGGCCATTGCGGCCGGCTTGATCACATCCAGATGGATGAGCCTTCCCGGCTGGAATTTCCCTCCCAGGCGCGAGACCGCGTTCACGATTTCGTCGTAGGCAGAAGGGGCAGCCCCGAGACCGCGCTGGTCCAGCGCATGCAGCTCTTTTGCGACCGCTTGTAAATCCTCGGCGGCTTCAGAGGCGTTCGCCCGCTCCAACTGCTCGACCATGTAACGAATCGCTTCCGTGCCAGTGACCGGAGGCACGAGTTCGGCAACCAGGACCTGGGATTCAATGAGCTGGCTAATGAATGCGTCGGCTTCCTCCGGCGTAGTCTCAGGATCGTCGGCAACCAGTGCCGAAGCGAGTGCGCCCGCTTCGGCGCCGGAGGCGGCCCGCGATAACGTAGCATCCAATGCCGGCGTGGGATCGGTTGCGACGAGATGGAATACCTGGTCGCCATCCTGCCAATTGCCGCGCACGTGGTGATATCTGCCCGCAGCCCGATGCAGGCTGGTGTTGCTGCTGAAGCGAAGAGTCCTGCGCCGTTGGGGACTGCCAGACAGGTACTCAGCCAGGCTGCAGAGATATTCCATGTCCAGCCGGGTATGCCGGACGTACTGGCTGCGGGGACCGAGTTCCAGGCGCGTGGAGTCCGCGATCTCACCCGTGCTGCAGCCCGCAAACGCGCCGAACGGAGTTGGCCGCGCTGTCATTCTGGCAAGATAGCGATATAGAGCCTGCTCCAGCTTCCGGCCTTTTCCCCTTTCCGGATCGTCCCACAACGTTGTGAGCGATTGCACAAACTCCGGAGAGGCGATCCACAAAGCCTCCCTGACGACCGGAAGGCCGGCCCAGTGGCGAAGATGGGCCCGCGCGGAGGCACGTTCACTGCTTCCGGCAACATGCCCCTGAGACAGGTTTGCGAGCGGCGAGGAAAGCTGCAGAAAATCTTCAATAGGAAGCAACGGCGTGCGCAGAACAAAGAACTCTGAGTGGGTGTATTTGGCGGTCACAGAGGAATCTGCCAGGATGAGCCGAATTGTACAGCAGCTTTAACCCTGGTTCATGCAAAAGGCTGCCGGCGCGCGCAACGTTCATGTTGCCGACGTAGCGAGCGGGGGCGAGGGCCTGTCCTGATGAGTAAACCGGTAAATCTGGGAGTTGATTTCCTTGCGCAGGTCCTCCCAGATGGTTTCCGGCATCTGCATGAAAACGCGGACGACTTCGGGATCAAACTGCCTGCCGGCAAAACGCGCCACTTCTTCCCGCGCGGCAGCCACGTGTTGGGCGGCACGGTAAGGACGGTCTGAGGTAATGGCGTCGAGAGTGTCCGCAACGGAAAAGATCCGGGCCCCCAGAGGGATCTCCTCGCCTTTCAAGCCGCGAGGGTAACCGGTGCCGTCATAGCGTTCCTGGTGGGAATAAACGATGTCGGACGCCTCAGTCAGGAACGGAATTTTTCTCAACATCTGGTAGCCACGGAAGCAGTGCTCGCGCATGACCGCCGTCTCTTCCGTGGTCAATGAGCCGGGCTTGCGGAGGATCGCATCGGGAATGGCCATTTTGCCGATATCGTGGAGGAAAGCCCCGCGGGCGATCACGCGAATGCGTTCGCCGGAAAGGCCCATGGCGCGCGCGATGGCAATGGTGAAAGCAGTGACCCGCTTCGAATGACCTTCCGTTTCCGCGTCTTTGAGGTCCAGGGCGTCACCCAGGGCTTCCAGCGTGATGTCGTAGGACCTTTCCAGATCGGTCATGGTCTGGCGGAGCTGCTCGGTCCGGGCGGCTACGAGGGACTCCAGATTGGACTGATAGGCCCGGTTTTCCAGCTTGAGCCGGCGATGCTCCAGGGCGCGCCGCACCATGGCCAGAAGCTGTTCGCGCTCGAACGGCTTGAGCAGGTAGTCATATGCGCCATTGCGGATGGCAGCCAATGCCACCGAGATGTCGTGCACCGCCGTCACCATGATTACGGGCATATCCGGGTATTTTTCCTTGGACCGCTCAAGCAGGGCAATACCATCAAGTTCCGCCATCATCAGGTCGGAGAGCATAAGATCAAATTCGCCGCTGGAATTGAGGACCGCGAGGGCCTCCAGGCCGGAGCAAGCCTGCTCCGTTGCGTAACCGGCGGCGTTCAACATGGACGAGATGATCTCCCGTATGGATTCTTCGTCGTCCACCACAAGGATGTGCTCTGCGGTCATTTCAGGGAAGCCGCCTTTTCAGGGGAGAAGGCTTGACTCTACTCCAGAGTTCCTCGAAATACAATGCCCGGTTGCACAAAAAGGCACCGAATTGCGGCAAACCATGATATACAAACCGCATCCGCTAAAATGTGCGCAGTGTGACACGCCGATCTTATGGATTTGGCCCTCCAATCCGCATTCCTGGCTGAGACTTCGATCCTGCTTGTCCTGCTGGCGGGGACCGTGCTTTTGTATCGCAGTTTCCGCGAAAAATACCTGGTGGCGTGGATTGCTGGCTGGACAGTCTACGGCGGATATAAGTTCTTTGTTGCTTTCGGCGCGACTCATGCCGCACCGCGATTGTGGATGGCACTGGCGAACGCTTTTTTCGCTTTGGCCGTCGGACTTTTTGCCGCCTCAGTATTTTTGTACGTCCATCAGAAGCGCCTGGCGGTTCTCGCTAGTGGAGTGATTCTTTTCGCGCTATTGGCGGGCGTTGCCAGTGCGTCGGTCTTTCCCGATTCTCAGGCTGCAGCCTGGGTCTTTCACGGCGCGTGGTTTTTGGTCCTGGCCGTGGCCGTGTTTTGGCTGGTACGCTTCGCCCTGGGCCGCCACAACATCGGGCATTGGATTCTCGCTTGCAGTCTGCTCCTGCTTCATCTGGACAGGCGTCAGACTGCCCACGCCATTGCGGGCTATGACATCCTGGTCGATCTCCTGCTCGGCGTCGGCATCATGCTGGTGGTGCTCGATGATTCCCGCGTCCAGGTGGCGCGGCTGGACGTATTGAACACCGTCACAAATGAAATCTCCGGATCCACGGATTTTGACGTCATGGCGGGAATCGTCCTCACACAGCTTGTACGGCTCACCCGGGCGCGGGCCGCATGGTTCCGGCTCCTTCAAGGCGACAAGCTGGTTCTTACGGTCCAGCAAGGGATGTCAGAAGCCCTTGCCGAGACGAGGGAAGTGGATTCCGGCACTCCGGCGAGTTGGGCGCTGCGAAATGGCGAAGTCGTGGTCCTGAACGTTCCGCAAATGATCCCCGCCATGAGGCCTGCCGTTGTGGCCCAGGGCATTCGCCACCTCGTCGTGATACCAGTGAAGACCAAGAATTCCGATTTCGGGGTACTGGTACTGGGGATGCCCGGCTATCGGGCCTATACCCAGGGTGACAAGAATTTTCTAAAAGGGGTGGCGCAGCAGCTGGGCTTTGCCGCTGAGAACCGCGGACTGGTACAGCAGCTTGTTCGCTCGCGCAATGAGTGGGCCAGCACTTTCAACTCCATTCCGGACTACATTCTGGTGCATGACAAGGAATACCGCATACTCCGCGTGAACCGGGCGCTGCTGGACCGCCTGAATCTGACGCGAACGCAAGTGATACAGCAGACGTGCCAAGCCGTCCTGCCGGGAGCCGGATCGAGCTGGCAGTCCTGTCCCTATTGTGACAACGCCACGACTTCTCCGGCGAGCGAAGACGATCCGTGCTTTGGCGGATATTCCCTGGTGACAACGTCGGCGTATACCGGAGAAGAAGTGTCTGGAGGCGGGACAGTCCACGTTATCAAGGACATCACCGAAGCCCGAGCGGCCGAGGAACGGTACAAGGCACTCTTCAGCCACATGCAAGAAGGCGTATTTGTGGCAACTCCCGAGGGCAAGGTAATTGATTGCAATGACGCTTTTGTCCGCATGCTGGGGTATGCGAACAAAGAGGAAATTCTGAAGCTGGAAACTGCCGAATCCCTTTATCTCAATGCCGCGCACCGCGAGAAGTTTTCGAGCGAAATGGCGCGCCAGGGCTTTGTGCGCAATTTCGAATATCCGTTGCGCTGCAAGGACGGCCGGGAGATCAGCGTGATTGAGAGCAGCTTCGCCACACGCGGCCCGGGAGGGGGGATCGAACGATATCAGGGCGTTCTATTGGATGTCACGGAAATGAAGCGCGCGGAGGACGAAATCCGGCGGCGTAACCGCGAGCTTTACGTGCTGAACAACATTGCGGTCACCTTCAATCAATCGTTTGATCTGGATGAGATTCTCCAGATCACCATGCTGCAGATCGTGGAATTGTTCTCCACCGACACCTCCGCCGTCTACCTGTTTCAGGAAGAGACCAATACCATGCAGAAGAAGTCTTCCTACGGCCATCGCAGCGCATGGGTCACGGAGAACGACAACTTTGCGCTGCCTCAGGACTTTGTGGACATGATCAAGACAACGCGCGCCGAGATCATCAGCCATGAGGACATGCTGCGTCTGCCGGAGATTATCCATAAGTATGTAAGCCTGGAGGACCTTCAGGCCTGGCTGTGGGTGATCTTGTGGCGCAAGGAAAAGATACTTGGCCTCCTGGGTACGAGCACCCGCGTTCCGCGGGATTTCAGCCCGTCGGAGGAAAGCGTCATGATCGCGGTGGGGCGGCAACTGGCAACCACCATTGAAAAGATCCATCTGTATAGCGAAACACGGCGCGCTTATGAAGACTTGCGGCGGACGCAGGAGCAGCTTCTGCAAAGCGAAAAGATGTCGGCCGTGGGCCAGCTGATTTCCGGAGTCGCCCACGAATTGAACAACCCGCTGACTGCAATCATGGGCTACGCGCAATTACTGGAGGGCGAACAGCTTGAACCGCGCATTCAGGAATTCATCCACAAGCTGCAGAAGCAGGCGCAACGCACGCAGAAGATTGTGCAGAACCTCTTGTCCTTTGCCCGCGAACACAAGCCGCAAAAACTGCACCTGGACTTGCGCAACGCCGTGGAAGATGCGATCGCGCTGCGTGAGTACGACATGCGGGTCAACAACATTACGGTGGAAAGAAATGTTGATGCCGACTTGCCCCCGGTAATGGGAGACGCGCATCAGCTGGAACAAGTCTGTCTGAACATTCTCAACAATGCCGCGGACGCCATGATGGAAGGCGGGGCCGGCGGCCGCCTGAGACTCCGGATGTTTGTCGAGGGCGGTGAGGTCGTCGCCGAATTCCATGACTCAGGTCCCGGTTTTGCCGAGCCCAGCCGGGTCTTTGATCCGTTCTACACGACCAAAGGCGTTGGCAAAGGGACCGGATTGGGACTGAGTATCTGCTACGGAATCGTAAAAGAACACGGAGGAGAGATCCGCGTCAGAAACCATCCTGGGGGTGGCGCTGTGGTGGAAATCCGGCTGCCCGTAGCGGTGGGGAAGAAACCGCTCACCGAGCGGGAAAGAATCGTAGCCCGGCGCGAGTCCCGGCTCGAGGGCCGCGTCCTTTTGCTGGACGACGAGGAAGACGTTCTCGCCTTTGAGCGCGAAGTCCTTACCGCCGCGGGATTGAGTGTGGTCGCCGCCGCCTCGGGGGCTGAAGCCATGGAAAAGCTGAAGAACGAGACGTTCGACGTGGTGCTTCTGGACAGCAAGGTTCCCGGAGAAGTGAGCAGCACGGACGTGTATCACTGGATGCAGGAAGCGCGGCCAGAACTGGCGTCGAAAACCGTGTTTGTGCTTTCCAATCTCTCCGACCCGGAGACTCGGGCCTTCGTCGACCTTACCCGGATCCGATGTCTGGTCAAGCCCTTTGGCGTCTCCGACCTGCTGGCGGTGGCCCGCCGCATGCTCCGCAAGTCTGTTACCGCGTCCCGGACCTCGTGAACCTGACTAGCCGCACTGCGCGCGCGTACTTTGCACCAGAACTCCGGCGACGGGTCGTGTGCTGGCCAGCCGGAGGAGAATCGACCGGATGAAAACCGGCGCCGCAAGGGCCACTCGTATCCTGGCAGCATTGCGGTAGACCGGCCCAAAGCGCTTCATATAGCTGTCGCGATAGCTGCGGTGCGCCTCGCCTAGAGATGTCTGCCCCAGAAAAAAAGGCTGGAGCGACTCCGCGGCCAGCCTCCCGGTATGGAGGGCAAGAGAGATGCCGTCGCCGGCGAAGGGATCAACAAAGCTGGCTGCATCGCCCGCCAGGAACACGCCACGGGATTCCGTTTGCGGTCTGCGAAAACACAAAGGCGATGTAGTAATGGGAGAAAAGATGGGCTGCCAATCCCGGCTGCGGCGCCACAGCTCGGGATTCCTGGCAAAAACCTCTTCCAGGGAATGGGCAGCGTCTGCCCGAACCATGGCCGAGGCGTTCACGGCGTCAGGACCGACGGGCTGAACGCCGCAGTAGCCGCCATTAAAAAAATACAAATCAACCGAGGGAGGCGGAGCGTCTTCCCGAAAATGGGCCTTCAGGCCAATCCATTTCTCCCCGCCATGCGGATATTGCGTCAATTGCGACCAGCGTCCGGTCGCATTGACCACCGCGCGCGCGACGAAAGATTTCCCCGCTGTGCGGACTTGAAAGTTGTCCTGCTGTGCAATTTCGCGGACGGTCACCCCTTCGTCGGCTTGCACGCCAGCTTGCCGGGCAGCCTGGAGCAGTGCCGAGTCCAGATCAAAGCGGGAAATACTCCTGGCGCAGGGCGAAATGGGCAATGTGATGGGTTCATTGCCAAAGAAGACCCGGGACACGCCGATCTCCGGACTGGTCTGAAACTGCTTTTCGCCAAGCAGCCATTCCAGCAGGCGCAACGATTCCGGAGAAACGAACTCGCCGCACACTTTGTGCCGCGGAAACCGGTCTTTTTCCAGAAGCAGGACTTTCGCACCGGCCCGGGCCGCGGTGATCGCGCAAGCGGAGCCGGCCGGACCAGCTCCGGCCACAATCAGGTCGTATGCGGCTTTTTCCAAGCAGTCACTCCCATGCGGAAAAAATAGAAGCTCCTGATTTCAATAAGAGACGCGTCGGTTTGCTTCATGACCTGCCGCACCTCAGGCACCGTATAAGCCCGCCGGACGGATACGGGCGCATCGTGCCGTGTCAGCCTGCTCCGGTAGATCGTGCATCCGGCCGCGGCCATGGTCCAGTGGATGGGATGCCGGACCAGGTCGTTGATGACCAAGGCGTGGCGCGCCACGCGAAGCGCTTCATTGGTAAAAGCCACAATCTGCGGTGGTTCGAGATGATGCAGGAACAGCGAGCATCCTATCACGTCAAAGCTGTTGTCGGCGAAAGGCAGGGCAAGAGCGTCGCCGCAGACGGCCGGATGAGAGCGGCCCAGATGGGTTGGGGCGCGGTCGAGCAGCACCGTTTCAAGGGTAATGCCGGATTGAGCCAGGGATTCACGCGCCGCGGCGGCCACATCGCCCGAAGCGCCGCCCACATCGAGCAGGGAAACGGTCTTAAGCTGGCGCCGTATCGCGACATTTTGCAAAAGACTGCTCGTGGTCCGAGTGCCGCCAAAACGGCGATTTAACATGCGCAGATCAGCGAGTCCCTCGGTCACTTCGCGGGGAGTGCCGGTGTCGCTGTCCAGAAGCTCAGGGACCACCACACGTCTCACGGTTTGCGCCTCATGGTCTACGTCCCATGGTTCAGACTCTGGCTAGTTCTTCTTCCAGCAATTGTTTGTTGTAGAGGCCGGTGTAGTAGCCGTCGCGGGCGATAAGCTCGTCGTGCGTACCCAGTTCCACGATCTGGCCTTCATGCAGCACGGCGATCTGGTCGGCATTGCGGACCGTCGACACCCGGTGCGAGATGAAAATAGTAGTGCGGCCGCGCATCACCTGGCGAAGTTGATTGAGAATTCTCTCTTCCGTATACGTGTCCACGCTGGAAAGAGCGTCATCCAGGACCAGAATGCGCGGGTCGCGGACAAGGGCCCGGGCAATCGCCGTGCGCTGTTTTTGTCCTCCAGAAAGTGTGATGCCGCGTTCACCCACCATGGTTCGGTACTGGCCCGGGAAACTTTCGATGTCTGCGGCGATGTTGGCTACCTCGGCAGCAGCATGGATCTGTTCGTCCGTGGCATCTTCGGTGCCCAGCGCGATGTTTTCCCGTATGGTATCGCTGAACAAAAACGTCTCCTGGGGCACAAACCCGATGTTTCGACGCAACTCCGCCAACGGGAATTCCCGGACCGACCTGCCGTCAACCAGCAGGGAACCAGGCGTTGTGTCATAGACTCGCGGGATCAGGTTGACCAGCGTAGTCTTGCCGGATCCGGTGGGCCCCACTATGGCCAGGCTACCGCCGGCGGGAATCCGCAAGCTGACGTTCTTCAGAACAGGCGTACCGTTGTAACTGAAATTCAGATTACGGAATTCAATGTCGCCACGAATTGGCTGCGTACCAAGGTCGGGGGCAACCATGGCGTCCGTGATCTCCGGTTGGACGCTCAGAATCTCATTAATTCGGCCCATGGATGCCATGCCACGCTGAAAAATGTTGATGACCCAGCCTACTGCAATGACCGGCCAGGTCAGCATGAAGATGTACGCCATGAAGCCGACGAATGCACCGTCAGTGATCCGATGCAGCAGGACTTCGCGTGGTCCGAGCCAGAGCACCAGGGCAATGGCCAACCCCAGCAGCAATTCCAGGGCCGGCCACAGCATACCCATAAGACGCGCCAGGGGCAGGCTTCGTGTCACATACTCCTGGTTTGATTTCTCAAACAGGGCGATCTCCGCGCTTTCCTGCGCGTAGGCCCGAACGACCCGTGCTCCAGAGAAATTCTCCTGCGCGCGCGCGGAAATTTCTGAAAACTGCTCCTGGATCTTCTCAAAACGCTCGTGAATCTGCCGTCCAAAGTATTGCACCAGAATACTGGCCAGAGGCAACGGCACAAAAGTGTAGAGAGTGAGCCTGGGGCTGATTCTCCACATGAAGACCAGGGCCATGACGGTAAATACAATCGTGTTCGCCGTATACATGATCGCCGGGCCCAGCAGGTTACGCACGGCGTTGAGATCGTTGGTGGCGCGGGCCATGATGTCGCCGGTACGCGTACGCTGGTAGTACGGAAAAGAAAGGGACTCCAAATGCCGGAACATATCGTTCCGCAGGTCGTACTCGATGTCTCGCGAGACACCAATCACCAGCCAGCGGGTAAGAAACTGGAAGATCCCTTTGCTTACCGCGATGGCTACCAGAACCAGGGCATAGACAATGATTCTCTGCCGGGTACCCCCGTGTTTCAGATCGTCTATCACACGGCGTAATACCTGGGGAAACAGCACCCAAATGCCATTGGTGAGTAAAACGCTGAGCGCGCCCCAGAACAACGTGCTCTTATGTTTCCAAAAGTACGGACGCAGCGGCTTCAGGTTCTTGAGCATGAACGTTAATAGATGATTCTACCAGCCGCATTTACTCAGACATTCTTCAGGAAGGCGTCTTCAGGACCATGTAGCCGCCCGCCAGTCCGAAGATCACGTCCGGCGCCCAGGCCGCGAGTGCCGGCGGCAACTGGCTCACGTTGCCCAGGGCCTCAAACAGTCCGGCGACGACCAGATACGTCACCGCGATCACCAACGCTACTGCCACCCCGGTGACCGCGCCGCGGCGGCCCGCGGAAAGAGCGAAGGGAAACGCCAGCACGGCCATCACGAAAGTGATCACCGGGTATGCCAGCTTTTTCTGGAGTTGTACGCGCAGCCGCACAACGTCAAAGCCGCTTTGCTGCAAGTCGTTGATATAGGTCTGCAGCTCTTCGTAGTTCATTTCCGACGACTGGTGCACCTCTTTCTTGAAGTAGCTGGGCTGCTCGCGCATCTCGGCAAAGGTGGAAACCTCGAAAGAGCGGAAATCATTCGTGGGATCATTGCTGAACGACCGTTCCCAGCCCCTCGCAAGTTCCCACCTTTGCAGGGATTCTTCCCAGCGCGCGCGGCTTGCGTAAACCCGCTTGGCGATCTGGAAGTTATGCGGATCCAGTTCAAACGCCGAGATGCTGGCAAACCTGTCTTGATCGGGATCGTAAAACTCGTAGTAATAGATGGTCTGCTGTTTCCCGTTGACTCCAGCTTCCTGGCCCACGATCCACTTGCGATCAGGGCGCCGGTAGGTTTGCGCCGGACGCCCCTTGATGGTGTTGCGCAGCGTCTCCGCGCGCTTGTTGGTATAGGGCACGTACCATTTGTCCAGCAGGAAAAGCCCGCCGGCGATGGCTGCGGAAATCACCAGGACCGGCACCAGCGTCCGGTAAATACTGATCCCCGTGGCCTTCATGGCCGTGATCTCATTCCATTTCTGCAGCAGCCCAAAAGTGATCAGGACCGCCAGCAACACGCTCAGCGGCGTTATCAGGTACACCACGGCCGGCACGTAATTCAGCAAGTACTCACCGACCGTCAACAGGGGGATTTTGTTTCTGACAATGTCAGAAAATAATTCGAAGAATGTAAAAATGAGGAACAGCACCAGGAAACTGGCCAGAATCAGCAGCAGCGCGCCTACAAAATTACGCAGGACATAGTCATCCAGCAGGAGCGGGAAACGCGTACTGGTGAAGAGACGCTGCCGGCTAAGCCAGCCGTTGCCGCGGTCCTCCCGCCCGGTAAGGCGGGCCTGGACCCAGCGTTTGAATTGTACATACGCGGCCGGGCCCAGCCCGATTTCAATGGGCATCTTGTCCACGCGCCAGAGCAGCACCAGTCCGATAACGGCAAAGATGATGTTGGCCAGCCAGACCCCCAGCGCCGGCGGTACCTTGCCGGACCGCGCCAGGGAAACGCCCGTGATGGAACCGAAGTAGTAGATGAACACCAGAACAATTGTCAGAACAAATCCCGCTCCTTTGCCTCCCTTTCTGGCAGACAGCCCCAGCGGAATGCCAATCAACACCAGGACCAGGCAAGCCGTAGACAGCGCGAAGCGGCGGTTGAATTCAATCCAATACCAGCGCGCCAGCTCCTTGTCCGGATTGTGCGTTCTGCGCAAGAGCTCCGGAGTGCCCAGTTGGGATACCGGCACCACCTCGCTCGCCGGCTTGGACTGCGCCGGCAGGTTGAGCAGCATGTCTGTCTCGTTAAAAGTGGAGATGTTGTATTGCTCGGGAGAGTGAATATTAGTTTCGTGCTGCTCGCCTTTCTCCAGGTGCAGGCGGATGGTGTTATTGGCTTCATTGGTTACGACCGCTTCTTCAGCCAGGATGATCGTGGGTGCGTCCGGTTTGCTGATGTCCGCCAGAAAGACGTTCTTCCACACGACCGCACCGGAAGCTGTGGTGGCGTCCTGCACGTACAGCACGTAGTTGGGAAACTCTTCATAAAAGACGCGTGGCTGGACTTCAAAAGACGCCTGCGAGGAGGCCAGCTTTCCCTTAAGGCGCTCCAGGGCCGCAGCGGAACGGGGTGCAACGAGAGTGGTATTGGCCAACGCAAGCAGCCAGGCAACCACACCGAACATGCTGACAATTTTTACAAAGCGAAGAACACCCACGCCTGCGGCACGCATGGCGGTTACTTCGCTGTCCGCGGCCATTCGGCTCAGCCCGATCAGGATGCCCACCAGGACTCCCATGGGAATAGTGAAGGTAAACGCGGTGGGCAACGTAAGAAAGAAAAGCTCCGCCACGCTCGGTACGGGCGCGCTGTTACGCACCACCAGTTCCAGAATGGTGCTCACTTTCTGCATGAAAATGACAAACGTGAACACGGACGCCCCGATCAGGCCGTGGGAGAGAACTTCCTTCAGAATGTAGCGCGTGAGGATGCGCACGGGTCTTATGACCATAGAGTCTAGCAGATGCGTGTGGTATTAGTAGAATGAGCTCTTATGCCGCCGATTCGCCTTCTGTTCCTGTGGCACATGCATCAGCCGTTCTACAAAGATCTCGTCACGGGAGAATACCGTCTGCCCTGGGTGCGGCTTCACGCCCTCAAAGATTACTACGGCATGGTGAAGCTGCTGGACGAGTTTCCGCGCTTTCATCAGACCTTCAATCTCGTTCCTTCTTTGATCGCCCAGATCCAGGATTACGTGAAGGGCACAGCGCGAGACCCATTCCTGGACGCGGCCGCAACACCCGCGCATGAACTGGGCCTGGAAGAGAAGCGCTTCGCAATCCAGTACCTGTTCCAGGCCAACGCGGAGAACATGATTGGACGGTATCCGCGATATCGGGAACTGTGGGAACTGGTCCGGCGCTTCCGTCGGCAGCAGGACGATGGACTGCAGGATGTCAGCGCCATGAGTGATAGTGACCTCACCGACCTGCAGGTGCTCTCACAGATTGCCTGGATGGATGAGTTTTTCCTTGCTGATCCCGATGTGTCCGGGCTCGTCCGCAAGGGACGAGGTTATTCGCTTGCAGATCAGAAACTTGTCATTTCCCGGCAGAAGGAGTTTCTCGCCAAAGTCCTGCCGGCCTATGCCTCCGCGGCGCAGGCGGGCACGATTGAGATCTCGACCTCGCCTTACTATCATCCGATTCTGCCGTTAGTCTGTGACACCGGCATTGGCGCCGTAGCCCACAAAGGCCTGCCGCTTCCCCAGCGCTTTCGCCATCCGGAAGATGCGCGGGAACAAATCCTGCGCGGACTAGACCTGCATCAGAGGGTATTCGGCGTCCGCCCGCGAGGTATGTGGCCTTCGGAAGGAAGCGTGTCCGATGAAGTTCTGGCCCTGGCGCACGGCGCCGGATTGGAGTGGGTCGCGACCGACGAAGGCGTCCTCCGCCGCTCACTCAGTGCCGGGCTCCGTCGTGACGGATGGGGAAGACTGGATGCAGAAAGCGCGGGGAAGTTGTATCGCGTCTATGACTGGCAGCAGGGAAGCGCGAGCATGAAGATGGTCTTCCGCGACCATTCGCTCTCTGACCTGATCGGATTCGTCTATTCTGGAATGCCGGCGAAGGAGGCCGCCAGGGATTTAATCTCCAAGATTAAAGAGTCGGCTCAACCGATTGCCAGCAAAGGTATAACGCCTGTGGTTTCCGTGATTCTCGACGGGGAAAACGCCTGGGAATATTACCCCCAATCCGGGCGTGAGTTTTTGAAGCGCTTGTATGAAGGGGTCCTTGCTGACCCCTCGTTTGAACCTCTGACCATCGCGGAAGCCGGAGACCGCGAGACGGCGCCGGAAAAGTTGAACGCTATTTTTCCTGGCTCATGGATCAACGCAAATTTCGATGTGTGGATCGGTTCGCCGGAAGACAACCAGTCCTGGGACCATCTGTCTGCTGCGCATGACTTCCTTCAGGAAAACGCACACAAGGCATCGCCCGAGCAGCTGAGCCTGGCTAGGGAGGAATTGTTGATTGCCGAAGGCAGTGATTGGAACTGGTGGTACGGCCCCGAGCACCATTCGGCCAACGATCGGGAGTTTGATGAGCTTTATCGCAAACACCTCTCCAACGTCTACCATGCTCTGGACGCGGTCCCCCCTGACGTCCTGGCCCAGCCGATCTCGGCCGCCGGCGCCGATGAGAAGCCTGCCTGGTCGCAACAGGCCGCATACATTCATCCGCACATTGACGGCAAAGACCTGGGATATTTCGATTGGCTGGGTGCGGCGGTCCATCTTGGTGAGTGGCGGACATCCGCCATGCATGGCAGGGTCCATCGGCTGGAAACAATGTATGCGGGCATTGATGAAGAGAATCTTTATGGCCGTCTGGATTTCGCGCAGAAGCCCGCCGCATGGGACATTTCCCGCAGCCGATTGGTGCTGGGAATCGAGGTGGCGGGGGCCGGTGACTCTCCAGCCATGCGGTACCGGTTGGAGATCACTATTTTCCAAGGGAGAGTCGAAGCCTGGGCCCTCTATGAGAACGGCATCGATAAACCAATGCCCTCCGACGCTGGCACGGTCGTTGCCTTGGACTCAATTTTTGAGTGCCGGATTCCGCTGGCGTTGATTGGAGCTTCCATGGGTTCTTTGCTACGGGTGCGGTTCTCTCTGTGGCAGGACCAGTTGCCTCTCGATGCAATGCCCCAGGAAGGTTCGCTTGATCTTCACGTGGTGCCTGAAAACGAACTTGGCGGCCTGGCCTATGCGAAGCCGTGAGTTTCAATTGGCCTGCCAATCAGGCAGGTTAGTTGTCTCGGGTTTGCGGCGGGTTCATCGTTATGACTACGGGACGGCTGAGTTCAAAGATTATCTCCGAACCCGCTGGCAATGACGTGGAATTGCGCCTGCTTACCAGTGCACCACCGCGGCGCCGGCGCCGACGCCGGCTCCGATGAGAGACCCTCTGGCTCCTGCGAAAACACCGCCCACAATTGCTCCCACGCCTGCCCCAGCGCCGAGCTCAAGGGTGTCGCGTTTGCCATGCGTTTTCCCGATGATGCGGCCTTCATCGTCAACATCGGTGCCGTTGGTTTTGTTCGTGTCCACCACCGCTGCATTGATTGCGCATTTGTAGCCGTTGGGCATGGTAATGAATTCCGGCCGGAGCTGGATCATCGGTTTGCCCTTGATGCGGCGCGGTTCTGAAACCTTGACGACGTGACCCTCCAGGGATGCGCCAAGCGGGATGACAATCCGGTCGCTGAGTTTGACATCTTCCGTCACGCGGCCCGCAAAAATGTCCCCGGTCTGATTGCTGGATGTGCTAAGCGCAGTCTCCAACTTCATGTGAATCGCAGTGCCCATAGGCAGCATGAGCTGTGGATTCCTGGTGGTTTCCACTTTCACGGTGTCTTTCAGCCCGACCGTGTCTGTGAATTCCGCCGTGGAAGCGATTCGGATTGCGGGCGAGGGCTTCGCTTGTTGTGCGAAACTGGCCAAACTGAGTGTGAGCGCGCTAAACAAGGCAATTGCAGGCGTCTTCATGGTTCCTCCGGCTGATCCTGCAATGCACTGTAAAACAGGTATAAAACCATGGCAATACCAGTTGTCTTAGGGTATCTGACTGATTAACCGCATAGAATCGGGCGTCGAGTGCGGAGCCACCAGCCGAAGATTGTGAAGTCCGGGCGGCGCGTCAATAGCGGTTATAATGCAGGACAAGCTTTGCGCGTGTCGGCGGGTCAAGAAATCATTTGGTTGAGAAAAAAGAGACGCTGTCCGTGAAGACGCCTTCCCCGGCAGGGGACATCGGCATGCAGAATCGGTTGCAACGATTGCCCGGGGTCGCTGCTCTTATCAATCACATCCCGCCCGGTCAGTTTGGGCGCTATCTGCTGGTAGGTATCGGGAACACGCTGTTCGCGTATTCCACGTTTGCCGCTTTCACAGCGATCCTGGATCCGATTGTGCCGCACGGGTATGGCTACATTGTTGCGGCAGCGGTATCCAGCTGCCTGAGTATCAATTTCGCCTTCCTGGCGTACAAGTGGTTCGTGTTCAAGACGAAAGGAAACTACTTGCGGGAATGGGTCCGATGTGTGGCGGTATACGGCAGCAACACCCTGCTGAACCTCATCATGCTTCCCGTCCTGGTTGAGGGCCTGCGACACGTTTCCAATTACGGCCGGAAGACGCCTTATATTGCAGGTGCGCTGCTCACCGCATTCACGGTCGTGTATAGTTTCGTGGGCCATAGAAAATTCTCATTCCGGCCCGCCGCAGAAGAGGCCCGGAAGCCACCGCCTGACGCAGCCTGAACTTGACCGTAGTCTGCAAAGGATATCCAACCAGTAATCATGATCAATTTCAGAAGACTGATGTTTCTGAGGCCCGCGTTCCTGGCAACGCAGTCGGTCCTCAAGCGCCTGGGAATACAACTGACCTACACGAGGGTCAGCGGCATTCCGGATGCTGATCTGTATTCACCTCTCTTTGAGCCGTGGCGAAGCGAATCCTGGCGTTCAACACTTCGCGACGACGACCAGCGTACCCTGGTTCCCCTGCAAGCTCGCTATCTGCTGTACATGCTGGCCGAGGATGCCACTCGTCGTTGCCAGGGGGACCTGGCTGAGTGTGGCGTCTACAAGGGCGGCACCGCGCATCTTCTGGCAAGTCTCGCAAGGAGTGCGGGCCGAACGATC
>DATMPO010000105.1:0-16806 GCA_035567035.1 Verrucomicrobiia bacterium
GGTGATCATGTTCTTGATGTAGTCGGCGTGACCGGGACAATCCACGTGGGCGTAGTGCCGGTTCGCCGTCTCATACTCCACGTGCGCCGTGGCGATGGTGATGCCGCGTTCCCGCTCTTCCGGCGCGTTGTCAATCGAATCGAACGAGCGGAACTTGATCTTCGGGTTGTGCTTGGACAACACCTTGGTGATGGCCGCCGTCAACGTGGTCTTCCCATGGTCAATGTGACCGATGGTCCCAACGTTTACATGCGGCTTGCTGCGATCAAATTTCTCTTTTGCCATTGTCTTTAGCCTCTAGCTTCTAGCCCTTAAGTCTTAAATCTATGACGGGACCGTGTCCGTTCCGTCGTCGAAATCGGAGTCGTCCTGATAAAACGAACCCAGCACGATCTCGCTCTCAATCAAATCTTCGCTAGCGATCAACAAGCTGAACCTTCCAAGGTCCATTTGATGTTCCCGGCGAAAACTCTCAAAGTCTTCATGCGAATGCCAGTAGTCAAACACTTTGTACCGGCGCCGCCTATATCCCTGCAATTCCAAGCGCAACGCGGTGCCTAAATACTGCGGCAAGCGCCGAAGGAAATCTGGCCACAGCCCTTCGCGGCCAAAAACCTTCTCAAAATCTCTTTCTCGCCCTTCAACCACTGCGAACTCGCGCACAACCACGAACCGCTTCGTGCCGGCCAGTTCACCTGGCCGCGCTTTTGCCCTGCACCTTGGCGACGATTTCTTCCGTGACGGAGCGCGGGGCTTCGTCATAGTGGGCAAAGTGCATGGAGAACGTTGCACGCCCTTGCGTGCTCGAACGCATGGTGGTGGCGTAACCAAACATCTCGGCCAGCGGCACCAGCGATTTAATGACTTGCGATCCGGCGCGATGCTCGACGCCTTCAATGCGTCCGCGGCGCGAATTCAGGTCGCCGATAATGGTGCCCATGAATTCCTCCGGGACCACCACTTCCACCGACATGATCGGCTCCAGCAGCACCGGCGACGCCTTGCGCGCGGCTTCCTTGAAGCCCATGGAGGCCGCGATCTTAAACGCCATTTCATCGGAATCTACTTCGTGGTAGCTGCCGTCATAGAGCGTGACCTTGATGTCCACCATTTCGTAGCCGGCCAGCACGCCGCCTTCCATAGCCTGCTTGATGCCCTGTTCGATAGGCTTGAAGAATTCTCGCGGCACGGAACCGCTCTTAATCTCATTGACGAACTCGAACCCTTTGCCCATTTCATTGGGCGCGATCCGCAACTTGACATGGCCGTAGTGCCCGGACCCGCCGGTCTGACGGATGTACTTGCCTTCCGCCTGAGATTCCTTGCGGATGGTTTCGCGGTACGCCACCTGGGGTTTGCCGACGTTGGCTTCGACTTTGTATTCGCGCATCATGCGATCAATGATGATCTCCAGATGCAACTCGCCCATGCCGCTGATGATGGTCTGGCCCGAATCCGGATCGGTGGCCACTTTGAAAGTGGGGTCTTCCTGCGCCAGCCGGTTCAGAGCTACGCCCATTTTTTCCTGGTCGCTCTTGGTCTTGGGCTCCACGGCAACCGAGATGACCGGCTGCGCGAACTCGATCGACTCAAGCAAAATGGGCGCTTTGTCTGAACAGATGGTGTCACCGGTGGTGACGTTCTTCATGCCTACGCAAGCGCAGATGTCGCCGGCGAATATCTCGCTGATTTCTTCGCGCTTATTGGCGTGCATCTTTAACAGCCGCCCAATGCGTTCGGTTTTCCCTCGGGTGGCATTCAATATGGTGTCGCCCGTCTTGAGATGACCGGAGTACACACGCACGAACGTCAATTGCCCGACGAACGAATCGGCCATGATCTTGAACGCCAGGCCGGCAAAAGGCTCGTCGTCCGCAGGCCGGCGTGATATTTTCTTTTCCAAATGGTCCGGGTCGTGCCCTTCGGTGGGAGGGATATCGAGCGGCGAAGGCAGATAGTCGACCACTGCATCCAGCAGGGTTTGTACGCCTTTGTTTTTGAACGCCGTGCCGCACAGCACGGGGAACAGCTTCAATCCGATCACGCTCTTACGCAAAGATGCGCGCAGTTCGTCCGGCGAAATCGTCTCGCCTTCCAGGAACTTGTGCAGCATTTCATCGTCGTTCTCGGCAACGCTCTCCACCAGCTGGGCGCGGAAAGCTTCGGCTTTCTTGACCAGCTCGGCCGGGATTTCCTGTACTTCGTATTGCGCTCCCAGCGTTTCGTCGTTCCATACGATCGCCTTCATGTTGATCAGATCAACGACGCCTTTGAATTTTGCTTCCTGGCCAATGGGAATCTGGATCGCTACGGGGCGGGCGTTCAAACGCTTGCGGATGGTATCGACAGCATGCTCAAAATCGGCGCCCATTTTGTCCATCTTGTTGATGAAGCAAATTCGCGGGACGCCGTACTTATCAGCCTGGCGCCATACGGTTTCCGATTGCGGCTCGACGCCATGGACGGCGTCAAACACGGCCACGGCGCCGTCGAGGACGCGCAGAGAGCGTTCCACCTCGGCGGTAAAATCCACGTGCCCGGGAGTATCAATAATGTTGATGCGGATGTCGCGCCACGAACACGTTGTGGCGGCGGAAGTAATCGTAATGCCGCGCTCCTGTTCCTGCTCCATCCAATCCATGGTGGCCGTGCCTTCATGCACCTCACCCAGACGGTGCAGAATGCCCGTATAGAACAGGACGCGTTCGGTCGTAGTGGTCTTGCCGGCATCGATGTGCGCCATGATGCCGATGTTCCTACAACGCTCTAATGGTACTAGTCTTGGCACGATATCCCTTGAACTTTCACCTGCGACCAGCAGGCTTGTTTCAAATCCTTGATTCTTAAAGACTGCTTTTCTACCACCGATAATGGGCAAAGGCCTTGTTGGCTTCCGCCATGCGATGGACGTCTTCCTTTTTCTTGATGGTCGCGCCGCGTCCGTTGGCAGCGTCCAGGAGCTCATTTGTGAGCTTGTCAACCATTCCTTTTTCGCCGCGTTCGCGGGCATAATCCACGATCCACCGGATGGCCAGCGAGGTGCGCCGGTCCGGGTTCACTTCCACCGGCACCTGGTAGTTGGCGCCGCCCACGCGCCGCGTCTTTACTTCCAGCAGCGGCTTGGCGTTTTCTACCGCCTTCTTGAACAGCTTGAGCGCTTCGTCGCCGCCCTTGGCCTGCAGGTTTTCCATTGACTTGTAGAAGATGGACTGCGCGGTCGACTTTTTCCCGCCCCACATCATGGTGTTGACGAACTTGGTCACCAGCGTGGAGTTATAGATAGGGTCGGCCAGCGGGTCCCTCTTCGGTACGTGTCCTTTGCGTGGCATAGTCTTGTTCCTTCAGATCCTATTTGGGCCGTTTGGCCCCGTATTTCGAGCGGCCTTGCTTGCGGTTGGCGACGCCTGTGGCGTCCAGCGTTCCGCGGACGACGTGATAACGCACTCCGGGGAGGTCCTTCACGCGGCCTCCGCGAATCAGCACAATGGAGTGTTCCTGCAGATTGTGGCCGACGCCCGGAATGTAGGTGGTAACTTCAATGCCGTTCGTCAGGCGCACGCGGGCCACCTTACGCAGGGCGGAATTCGGCTTCTTCGGCGTCTGGGTGTACACGCGGGTACACACGCCGCGGCGCTGCGGACAACCCTGCAGGGCCGGGCTGGCCGTTTTGTAGTTCGGCGCCTTCCTGCCTTTGCGAACCAGTTGATTGAATGTCGGCATAATTTTGTTTCCTTAAAAAATCTCCAGATCCGCTTTCCGCAGGCAAACGGCGACCTGCACACGCACACCTGAGCGCTCGCTTCCATCCCGCGTGGGGACTGGCTCCGGGCGCGCCAGAACCATAATTCCGCTCTTGCGGAAGAATCTGGATTTACCAGTTCGGTGGTCGAAAGACGACGGTGGCGCCGAGCCTTAAAGGGGGCGTTCCGTTTCGTCTTCCCTGGCCTGCATACCCTTCACGGTGGAAGGTCGCGCAGACCGTTTCAGCGAGATATGCCCTGATCACGGACATTGTCCTCGGGCAAAACTACTCTACCGCTCCAACAACAACAGCAAGCTAAGTTGAACTCGCAGAACCTGTTTAAATATAACAAGCGGGTGAATCAGGCGTCAACCTGATGGCCGGTGTTTTTTGGGGTTCTCGCGAAAAAGACGTGTCGCCGGCAAGATAACGGGGTTCATCACTTCGGCCTGGCGTTTTCGCGCCGAAAAGCGGCCTCCTTGAAGAATTGCGCACAAAAAACTAAACTGATCGTTCTCTATTATCTGGAATTGCTTTATGTCCGCAAGGGCGCCCTTGCGGGGAGGTTGAATGCGGTCTGTCATCATTGTAAGTGGCTCCGTCCTGCTTCTTGCCCTGGTTCTTGCGGGCTGCGGCGGCGGCAGCAGCAATAAAATAGTCTCCAATCCCAACCAGGTTGTCTCGGTCACGGTGAGTCCGAACTCTGTTTCCCTCAACGCTGGCGATGTCGTGCAGATTAACGCGCTCGCCGTCAATTCCGGCGGCACGCCGGTTACGGCGACTTTCACTTACAGTTCGTCGAATTTTGCGCTGATCACCATCTCCCCAACGGGCCTGGTGTGCGGCGGCGTTTGGGACTCGGCCTTTGTGGTTTGCAAGGGTACGGATTCCCTAGGGAATCCTTTAGCCGGCCAGGCCACACTTACCGCGACAAGCCAGGGTGTGATCAGCAGTGCCATCCCGGTTTCTGTGCACCCCAAGATCACCTCTTTGGTGGTGGATCCCGTGGCGGGCTGCACTTCAACCACGCAAACGCAACAGTTTTTCGCGCATGCCTGCTCCACTCTTGCTCTGCCCCACGACGCGTCGGGGCCGTGCGCGCCGAATGCGAAGGAGATCACCACTCTGGTCGGGCCTTTCCAATGGAACGCCACCAATTCTCAGGTGGCAAGTCTGGACGCCAACGGACTGGTCACGGCCCACAATCCGGGCACGGCCGGCATCTTCGTGACAAACACCAACGTTTCCTCGCCGGTGGCAAATTACCGGACCTGCATGCCGATTGAAATCAGGTTGCACGTGCCGGGTGACTTGCCAGGGCACCTTACGACCTCGGCAAACCTGGCCTTGAGCGGCACGCAAACAGTAGAGGCTGACTACACCGACGAAAAGGGCTTCGCCCTGGGCTCGGCGCCGGTAACCATTCTAAGCAACGACACAGCGGTCGCGACCATTTCCGGGACCACCGTGACAGCGCAGTCTTTCGGCGGCGCAGGCATTGTTGCCGTCTGCGTCCCTCCGGGCTGCGGCATCGGTCTCAACGCTCCCGTTTATAGCAACCTGTTTCAAATTACCGTGACCGGAGCCAGCCCAGCCACCACGGTGTTTGCCACCAGCTCGTTCACTCCGCCCAGCGGGACAAGTCCGACGATCATTCCTATTGACACCAGCAAGACCCCACCCGTGGCCGGCACGGCCATCAACCTTCCCGGCACACCCAACTCTTTTGTGGTGAGCGCAAACGGAAACAGCGCCTACCTGGGCACCACGGCAGGCCTGGTAAAACTGGACACCGCGGGGCAGACGGTAACGCTGGTCGCAGCGAATATTCTGGGCACAGTGTTGGCGGTCTCGAATGACGGCACCTCGGCAATCGTGTCCAACGTAAGCGTTCAGCCTGACCCAACGCAACAACACTTCTTTGTGTTCAACTCCGCCGGCGTCTTCCAGGACTTTATCGTCCCGGGAGCGGTGGCAGCGGCCTATGACGCAGACGGCTTCCGGGCCTACGTGGTTGCCAACAACGGAAACGTCTACGTTGTCTCGCCCGCGAATCCGCCGCAGTTGAGCATGCAAACCCTTACTATCGGCGGCAGTTCAACCAGTATTGCATCGCTGGCGTCCGATCCGTACGTATATGTGGCCAACTCCAGCGGACTGAATGTCATCGCCACTTGCAACAACGCCCAACAGCCCACCGTCACGACCACCAGTTCCGTACAGTTGGTCGCGCCAATGGCGAACGCTGACATAGTCGTAGCGGTGAACGCGACCGGCATTGACATCGAAACAGTCACGGTGACCTCAATTCTGAGCACCAATCCCCCATTACCTTTTACGGGCCCTTGCCAGCCGCCGGTTGCCTACTCAGACCAATTCATTGACTTCGGGCTGGGCGCCTTCACCGCGCACCAGCTTCTGACTCCCACCAACGGCATAGGCGGCACCAACGGCTCTCACATCGTGGTGCTCCCTGCCGGTATCAACAAGGTATTGGTCGCCGTTCCCGGTAGTTCCGGCGCGCTGATTCCTCTGGCGGGCGCAGCCACAGAGGCCTTGAGTGGCGGTATGACTCCGGACGGAAACACCGTTTGGGTAGGCGTGGGCGGGACCAATACCGTGGATCAAATTACCCTGACGAACAATACGGATGCTGCCCAAGTAGCCATGCCGTTCAAGAAATCAGACGGCACGCCCGCGCCACCCGATCTGGTGATCGTAAGGCCGAAATAACTCTGGTGTTCGAGTTGGTCCGTTAGTGATGTCTTCCTATCGCGGCAGGCTGGCCCCTTCACCCACCGGTTATCTCCATTTGGGGCACGCGCGCTTTTTGGGTTGCCCACCAGCGTGCCCGCGCTTCCGAGGGCAGACTCGTCTTCCGCAATGAAGATCTCGACTTCCAGCGCTGCAAGCCCGAATTTGTAAACGCCATGTATGAAGACCTGCGCTGGCTGGGCCTCGATTGGGATGAGGGCCCCGACACAGGCGGGCCTTTTGCGCCCTATTCGCAAAGCCAGCGAGGCAATCTTTATCTTGCCGCATGGCGCCGGCTGCGCGATGGCAGATTCATTTATCCCTGTACATGTTCCCGCAAAGACCTGGAGCAGGCCTTGCAGGCTCCGCATGAAGATGATGACGAACCACCCTATCCCGGAACTTGCCGGAAAAAGATTGCGGCGGCAAGGGACTACAAGTCTCCCGCCGGCGTGAGCTGGAGATTTACGGTGCCGGACGGCGGGAGCGTGGATTTCGATGATTTGTATTCCGGACCACAGGAATTCGTCGCGGGCACGGATTTTTCTGATTTCCTCATCTGGCGGCGTGATGACATTCCCGCGTACCAACTCGCGGTTGTGGTTGACGACTCTGCCATGCACATCACCGAAGTCGTGCGCGGAGCGGACCTGCTCAAAAGCACCGCGCGCCAGCTTCTTCTCTTCTCCGCGCTGGGCGATGCCGCACCACTATATTTCCACTGCCCGCTCATGCGCGACGAAAAGGACCTTCGCCTGGCGAAACGCCATGATGCTTTGAGCTTGCGCGCCTTACGGCGACGTGGCGCCAGCCCGGAGCAACTGCGAGAAAGATTTGCCGCGGAAATCGCATGGGACCACCGGCTGCGCGCCGGGCTGTAGAATAGCTCTTCATTCATTATGACTTGGAAAACTGGTGTCGCCTTAGCGTTAGTGTTGGCTGTCTGGAGTTTGTGCGCGCAGCAACTTCCTCCCGCCCCCAAAGCGAATCTGGTGGACATTACCCCGAAGCCCGGGTTCTTCAACGAACCGGCGATTGCGGTCAACGACAAGGACCCGCGGCAGCTCGCGGTGGCCTGGCAGGTCAACGCCAGTGTGGCCTACTCAACGGACAGCGGAGAGAACTGGAAGACGGCCTCGGGCACGGCCCCTCCAGAATACCGGACGTCCGGAGACGTCTCGGTGACTTTTGATGCTGCCGGTCATGCGATTCTCTGTTACATCGCCTTCGACAAGCTCGGCTCGACCAATTACTGGGCGCGAGGAGCCACGCGCAACGGCATCTTTGTCCGCCGGTCACTCGACGGAGGCAAGACGTGGGAACGCAACTCAGTCCCAGTCATCGTGCATGAATCCACGCCAGGCATTCCGTTCGAAGACAAGCCCTGGGTGGTGGCCGATACGTCGGCCAGCGCGAATGCTGGCAATCTTTACATCGGCTGGACGCAGTTCACGCTCACCGCCTCCGACATGTTGTTTTCCCGTTCCACCAACGACGGCAAGACGTGGTCTGCGCCTATCCGACTCAACTCCGTGTCCGGACTGCCGCGTGACGACAACGGCGCGCTCGAAGGCTTTCACGCCGTGGTGGGGCCGGATGGAACCCTGTACACCATCTGGGACGATCGCGACGGAATCATGATGGCCGTCTCCCACGATGGCGGCCGCACCTTTGGCAAGGACCGCCGGATTGTTCCCGCCGGACCGGCGTACTTCGGCATTACCGGCGTCTTTCGCTCCAACGGCTTCCCGCAAATTGGAATGGACCCGCGCAGCGGACGCCTCTACGTCGCGTGGAGCGATTACTCCAACGGTGACGTGGACGTGTTTGTCGCGTCCTCCGGCGACCGCGGACACACGTGGGGCGCTCCGGTCCGCGTGAATAATGATCCTCTGCACAACGGCGACGACCAGTTCTTTCAGTGGATGGCGGTAGACCCGGTCAACGGCGGGGTGAACCTGATTTTTTACGACCGGCGCGGCAGCAACAAAGAAACAATAGTCACGCTGGCCCGTTCCACCGACAGCGGGAAAACGTTTACCAACTACGCCTTCGACCCACAGGCCTTTGAAGCCGAGGGAGACTTTTTGGGCGACTACTTGTCAATCGCCGCCTACGACAACAGAGTTTATGGCGCCTGGGCCCATCAAGTCTCCGAAAAACCGAAATCAGACGGCGAGAAACAGACCCGGACGGTGCTGCGCGTGGGAAGCGCGGATTTCAATCCTTAGGGATTAGCAGTCGGCATTCAGCACTCAGCATTCAGCCCCTCAACATTGTTCTCGCCCTGAATTCTTTATTTACCGCAAAGGACGCAAAGTTGCTGCAGCGTTTCTTCCTTTGTGTCCTTCGCGACCTTTGCGGTCGAGCTATAGCGAGCTCTATAAAGAAATGTTACGGGGCTGAATGGTGAATGCTGAGTGCTACTTCTTCGCGGCCACTTCCAGACGGGAAGCGGCGCGGTCCAGAGCGGCCTGGGCCTCGGAACTGCCGGAGGGCCCGGCTTTTTTTAACTCTTCTTCGGCGCGCCTTTTTGCGGCTTCGGCCCTTGCCACGTCAATGTCTTCCGCGCGCTCGGCGGTTTCGGCCAGGATGGTGACCTTCGCCGGAAGCACTTCCGCGAAACCCCAGGCCACGGCCAGACGCCTGGTATCGTTGCCGGAGCGGTAGGAAATCTCGCCCACGCCAATCTCCGTAATGAGCGGTGCGTGTCCGGGAAGCACGCCGAGATGTCCCGTCTTACCCGGTATCTCGATGTACTCGGCGGTATCGTTCACCACCAGCCGGTCGGGGGTGACGATTTCGAGTTGGATGGTGTCTGCCATTGGGCCGGTGACCTTACGCCGCTGCTCCGGCCTTCATCTTTTCGGCCGCTTCGAGCACTTCGTCGATGCCGCCTTTCATGTAGAAGGCCTGCTCCGGGACCTCGTCGTGCTTGCCTTCGATGATTTCCTTGAAGCTGCGCACGGTGTCCGCGACTTTCATGTAGCGTCCTTCCAGGCCGGTGAATTGGTGGGCCACAAAGAAAGGCTGAGACAGGAACTTCTGCACCTTGCGCGCGCGAGACACGGTCAGCTTGTCTTCTTCGCTCAATTCCTCAATGCCCAGAATGGCGATGATGTCCTGCAAATCAGTGTAGCGCTGCAAGATGCGCTTCACGCCTTGCGCCACGTCGTAATGCTCCTGGCCGACAATGTGCGGATCAAGAATGCGCGAGGTCGAAGCCAGCGGGTCCACCGCGGGATAAATTCCGATTGCCGTCAGCGGACGCGACAAGACCGTGGTTGCGTCCAGGTGGGCGAAGGTTGTGGCCGGGGCCGGATCGGTGAGATCGTCCGCGGGCACGTAAATAGCCTGCACCGAAGTGATGGACCCGCGTTTGGTGGAAGTGATACGTTCCTGCAGTTCGCCCATTTCCGTGGCGAGATTTGGCTGGTAACCCACGGCCGAAGGCATGCGGCCCAGCAGCGCCGAAACTTCCGATCCCGCCTGGGTAAACCGGAAGATGTTGTCAATGAACAGCAGCGTGTCCGCGCCTTCATCGTCGCGGAAATATTCCGCCACTGTCAGTCCCGTCAACGCTACGCGCAAGCGCGCTCCGGGAGGCTCGGTCATCTGGCCGTAGATCAGCGCGGCCTTGGATTCCTCCGGAACGCCTGGCTTGATCACTCCTGATTCGGTCATTTCCAGCCACAAGTCGTTGCCTTCACGAGTGCGCTCGCCGACGCCCGCAAACACGGAGTATCCGCCATGCTGTTTGGCGACGTTGTTGATCAACTCCTGGATCACCACGGTCTTGCCCACGCCGGCGCCGCCGAATAGTCCGATCTTGCCGCCCTTCAAAAAAGGCTGGATCAGATCAATGACTTTGATGCCGGTCTCAAACATTTCCGCTTTCGTGGACTGCTCGTCGAACGCGGGCGCTTGACGGTGGATGGGCATTTTCTTGGTGCCGGCGATCGGGCCGAGCTCGTCCACGGCCTCGCCGATTACGTTCATCACGCGACCCAGCGTCCCTTTGCCCACGGGGACGGAAATAGGTCCAGCCAGGTCAATGACCTTCATGCCGCGCACCATGCCGTCGGTCGCCTGCATAGCGACGCAACGTACGCGGCCCTCGCCCAGGTGCTGCTGCACTTCCAGCACCACGTTAATAGGCGCCGGCACCTTAAAGCCTTCGCTGACGACGCGCAGTGCCTGGTAGATGGGCGGCAACTGGCCTTCACTGAATTGCACGTCCACGGCGGGTCCCGCGATCTGTACGACTTTGCCAACATTCTGAGTAGCCATAAGTAAATCCTGTTGCGTCCTCTCGATACTTACTGCGCGGCGGCGCCGCTGACGATCTCAATAATCTCTTTCGTGATTTTCGCCTGGCGGGCGCGGTTCATGGCCAGCGTCAAGGCATCAATCATGTCGGAAGCGTTGCTGGTGGCCGAATCCATGGCCGTCATGCGGGCCGCGTGTTCGGCGGCTTCTGACTCCAGCATGGCACGGAACAGTTGCACGGAAATGTACCGAGGGAGCAGATTGCGGAACAGTTCCGCCGGCTTCTGTTCGTAGATGTAGTCCACCGGGGCTGTGGCAAACGCCGCGGCTTTCGCGTCCATTTCCGCTGTGTCGGCAGGGCGCATTCCCACGCCGGCATGTTTGGCGGCCTCAATCCGGCGTTTGCGCTCCTCTTCCGTGGCCTCTTCCGTCATCTCACGCACTTGCTCGCCGATTTTTTCAATCGGGAGCACGTCATCCACCACCAGTCGCTGCGTGAGGACCGACTTAAACTCGTTGTACACGATGTAGACGGAATCAACCCTGCCCTCGGTATACAACTGGACAACTTTCTCCGTGATTTCCCGCGCGCTGTGAAACTGCGCACGGTTCATCAGGCCCGCGTACTCGGCCGCAATCTGAATGGGACCTCCGCGCGAGTCGCCGGATTCGGGCGCCAGGGGATAGCGGCGACGGAAGTAGTCGCGGGATTTTCTTCCCAGCGCCAGGACCTCAATGTTCTTGCCGGTCTTGGTGGCAATGAACTTCGCCGCGGCCTTCAGGATGTTGGAATTGAACGCGCCAGCGAGTCCCTTTTCGCCCGAGACCACGATCAGCAGCGCCGTGTTTTCCGGCCGGCGGACCAGCAGCGGGTTGACCGCATCGCCGGTTGCGGGATCATATATCTCCGCACGCGACACCAGCGATTTCAGCACGTTGACAAGCATCTGCGCATAAGGACGCGCGGCCAGGGCCCGTTCCTGCGCGCGGCGTAATTTTGCCGCCGAGACCATCTGCATGGCTTTGGTGATCTGCCGCGTGTTGCGCACGCTGCGGATTCGCCGTCGTATATCTAAGATATTTGCCATATCTCTGGGTTACGCCTTCGCTGCGGCCACGGGCTGATGTTCGCTGACAAACTTCTGCTTGAACTCCTTCAGCGTCTTCTCAATCTCGGCTTTGATGGCATCGTCAATCGTTTTCTTTTCCATGATGCTGTTCAGAAGCCTGGCGTTCATGGACTCTACGTACTTGCCGAGTTCTTCGGAGAAAGCGCGCACCTGCTCGAACTCAAGATCGTCCAGATGGCCGTTGGTGCCGGCATAGATGATCATGATCTGCTGGCTGAACGGCAGCGGCTTGTACTGGTCCTGTTTAAGGATCTCGACCAGGCGCTTGCCGCGATTAAGCTGCGCCTGCGTGGCTTTGTCCAGATCAGAACCGAACTGGGCAAAGGCCGCGAGTTCGCGATACTGTGCCAGTTCCAGCTTCAGCGCTCCAGCCACCTGACGCATGGCTTTGATCTGCGCGGAACCACCCACGCGGCTCACGGAGAGTCCTACGTTGACGGCGGGACGAATGCCGGAGTTGAACAGATCGCTCTCCAAGTAAATCTGGCCGTCGGTGATGGAAATGACGTTCGTGGGAATATACGCGGACACGTCGCCGGCCTGGGTCTCAATAATCGGCAACGCCGTGAGCGAACCGCCGCCCATCTTGCTGGACATTTTTGCCGAGCGCTCAAGGAGGCGGGAGTGGAGATAGAAAACGTCTCCGGGATAGGCTTCGCGTCCCGGCGGACGGCGCAGCAGCAAAGAGATTTCGCGATAGGCCGCAGCGTGCTTGGAGAGATCGTCATAAATCACCAGCGCGTGCTTGCCGCTGTCGCGGAAGTACTCACCGATGGCACAGGCCGCATACGGGGCCAAATACAGCATGGGCGCCGGTTCAGAAGCTGTCGCCGCGACCACGATGGTGTAATCCATCGCGCCGTTGTCTTCCAGTATCTTGACTACTTGCGCGACCGAAGAACGTTTCTGCCCAATGGCGCAGTAAATACAAATCAGGTCGTTGCCCTTGCTGTTGATGATCGTGTCCAACGCGACAGCGGTCTTTCCCGTCTGGCGATCGCCAATGATTAATTCGCGCTGTCCACGGCCAATGGGAATCATGGAGTCAATGGCCTTGAGACCGGTGGCCATAGGTTCGCGCACCGGCTGGCGGTCAATCACACCCGGCGCGATGCGCTCAATCTCAATGTATTTGCTGGCAGTGACGGGGCCTTTATCGTCAATCGGCTGGCCCAGCGCGTTGACCACGCGTCCAATCATGGCGTCCCCCGTGGGAACGGACATGATGCGGCCGGTCCGTTTGACCTCGCCGCCCTCTTTAATCTCGGTGTAATCGCCCAACACCACGGCGCCCACCTGGTCTTCTTCCAGGTTCATGGCGATTCCGGCCAGGCCGTGACCGAAGTCGAGCAGCTCGCCGGCCATGACTTTGTCCAGGCCATAGATGCGGGCGATGCCGTCACCCAGGGAAATGATGGTGCCAACTTCGTCCACCGTGACCTTGGACTCATAATTTTCAATCTGCTCGCGTATGAACTTGGTTATTTCGTCAGCTTTAATCTGTGCCATGGCAAAACCTACTATCCGCAGATTTGGTTATTGAGTAATTTGGTAATTGGCTAATTTGAAAACTGGACCGTCAAAGCTTTTTTTGGCAATTACTCAATGGCCAAATTACCCAATTACCAACTCTCCTAGCTTCCCGTTATCTGTTCTTTAATCCTTTGCATCTGTCCCCGGACCGAGCCGTCATATACCGTGCTGCCTATGCGCACCAATGCGCCGCCCAGGAGGGACTCATCTTTCATATAGGTGGCGTCGATCTCCTTGCCGGTGGTGGCAGCCAGTCGCTTTTCCAGCGACTTCTTTTCCGCTGCGGCCAGGTCGCGCGCCGAACTTACCTGGGCTTCCGCGATGCCCATGCGCTCGTTCAGTTCGTGCTGAAATTGCCGGGCAACGTCTTCAATCTGTCCGATACGCCGCTGGTCAATCAGCACCGCCACGAAGTTCCGCAGCATCTTCGAGCCTTTCGCGCGTGCGATGATCGCGTCCAGGAGCTTGAGTTTCTGCTGGTGTTCGACCGACGGGTTCTGGAACACGGTGCGCAGTTCCGCGTTGGCGCTCACCAGGGCGGCAATGGCATTCAGGTCCGCGACCGCGCGCTGGGGACTGGCCTTCTGGTCCATGATCACTTCGGCGAAGGCGCGGGCGTAGCGGCCTGAGACTGCGGCCATCAGTTGCCGTCCTTTCCGATTTGCGCGGTAAACTCGCGCAGCAGTGTCTGGTCCACGCTCGGTGTTACGTTGATTTTCTTTTCCGCCAGATCCACGGCCAGTTCAGCCACGTAGGCCTTCAACTCGCGGCGCGCGGCGCTGGCCGCCTGGGCGATCTCCTGTTCGGCGGACTGAACAATCCTGCGACGCTCTTCTTCCGACGAATTGCGGATCCGCTGCTCTTCCGCGCGGGCGGACTCTTCCGCTTCACGGCGCATCCGCGCGATTTCTACATCCAGGCCGGCGAGCCGGCTCTCCACGTCCGCCAGGCGCACCCGGGCGTCGTGTGTGGCTTGGCGCGCCTCTTCCATGCGCTTCTGGAGGGATTCGCTGCGGCCCTTGAACATGCCCGGCAGAATACTGCTCAGCACGCGCCACAGAATGCCGATCACAATCGCAAAATTAAACATTACGACCAGCCAGTAGGCCACGTTCAGGCTGAGGCCGGTCTTGCGAGCGATGAATTCGACCACGGGAGAGTGTCTGAGCGCTTGATCTTCGTCGTTCCCGTACCCCGCCGGTTCCTTTCCCGGCGTTTCAGGGGCGTTCGCCGTGCTGCCTGTTTTGCTTTCCTGCGCGGGGCGTTCCTGCCCATAAAGATGTGCCAGGCCAGGACCAGCCAGTACCCCGCAGAGCAGGATTGCCGAGCAGAACCTGTGGCGAAGTGACATGCGTTATCGACCTCCCGCCGCTGCCGCCGGTTTGAGGACGGTGGCAATGATCTGGTCGGCCAACATTGCCGCCTGCTGCTCAAGCGTTGTCTTGGCCCCGGTAACATCTTTCGCTAAAGCGGCGCGGGCACTGGCGATGGTGGCTTCCGCCTGCTGGCGGGCCAGGGCCAAGGCCGCCTCGCGTGCTTCCAGCATCTGCTTCCGGCGCGCTTCTTGTGCCTTGTAAATCTCGGCGCGGGCTTCGCGGACGCGCTGCTCACACTCGGCTGTACGCGCATCGGCCGCGGCAATCTCAGCACGCGCTTCCGCCATGGCGCCTTCGGTACGCGTGTGCCGTTCCGCCAACACCTGCTGCAGGCGCGCGTGGACAATCATGCGATAGGCCGCCCACACCACCAGCAACGCAAGGATCGTGGGGATGGAGTTAAGCAGTAATTCGCCTATTTGCCTGAGTGTATCTTCCATTGAATTGTAAGTAATAGGGAGCGGAATCGACTACGATCTGCGTACTAACTAAGCTAACATTCGCTTCGCGCGAGTGTCAACGCGGGTGGGGCCTCTGCAGACACGGGACATGGGCAGGGCTTCACGGTCTGGTGAAGTTAGCGATATTTTCCCACTCGCTGGCGTCGGACCGCGCGACCACGGCCACCACCGGGTCGGTGTCGCTCATGTTGAAGACCTCGTGGGGCACGCCGGCCTCGATAAAGATAAAGTCGCCGGCCTGGTTTTCGAGGGTGAATTCGAGCGCCGGGCCGTACTCATGCCGCACGCGGCCGGCCAGGATGTAAAGCATCACCTCAAAACCCACGTGGATGTGGGCGCGCGCGACGCCGCCGGGCGGAATGGTCGCGACATTCATGGACAGTTTCTTCGCCCCAACATTCTTCGCCGACAGTCCCGACTTGTAGCGAATGCCGTTCCATCCGCGCACATTGCCGCCGCCCCGGATGGTAAGGATCCCGTCCGCGCCTTCAACCGTACCGAGCTCTTTCCCGTGGTCCATGAGGTACCTTCCTTTGTGCGGGATGCGTCCGATATTCCTTACAAATTAGTCCACAGTCTTCAGGGATAATACTCCACCAAGCAGGCCGGAACAGCCCCGGCTGGCATGGCAAGAGTCCCGAAATTGGGCCGAATTTGAGGGATTAGGCAATTCCGGGGCCAGACCCGGGGGCCGGTACGCTTTGAAAATGCTCATGATCGGATTTCCGGGCGTTCCAGCGGCAAAAAAGCGCGAAAGACTTCTTGACATACGGACCGGCAGGCCTAGAATAAAAGTATCACCTCCGATCCAATTCAGGATCGAATGGGCTTGTGGCCAAGGGAAATGTCACCGCTTCTTGGTCTCAGGCCCATTTAAATTTTTGGGCCAAAACCAGAACGGATCTAAGAGTTCAACGAGCGCATGACCACTCAACACAAACCGGTAAATCGGGCCCCGGTAGCGCTTGAACGCCGCGTCATTCCCTTAGGCGAGCTGCCGGAGCAACTCCTGGTCATCGCTTGACTGTTCCGCCATCGTTCTGCCCGGCGCGTCTGTTCTGGCCCCTACTCTCCATTGCGCGGATTGGATGAATTCTTCCAAGGATTTTTTGCTCCAGGTGCGGCGTTCGGGAATACGCCGTGCGTGAGACGAGTTTCACAAATCTTTACTGAAGTTCTTGAAACTTGATTGTACTGGCGCCCTGAACACAGATACATTCCCTTCATGAGTCTGGGGACGCACATGGAGGACCGGTGAAACACGTTCTCTCAGCTGGCTTGCTTGCTCTTCTCTTCGGGACGGCTGGATGCGTCCACAACCATTCCGGCGCCACCAGTTCGTATTACACCAGCTACTACAATACCTACGACAGTTACCGCCACTGTTACTACCATTGCTGCGATTATCGAGAGCGCGGTTACGGGGGTGGACATGAGCATCACCGCCATCACGAGCATCATGGTGGTGGGGGTGGTGGTCACAGTGGTGGGGGAGGTGGTAACGGTGGTGGTCACAGCGGCGGTGGTGGTCACAGCGGCGG
>DATMPO010000106.1:0-12239 GCA_035567035.1 Verrucomicrobiia bacterium
ACGGCGCCGATTTCGTTTACGTTCCATATCCAGCAGGGCTATCACGTAAATTCCAATAAACCGTTGACGCCTGAATTGATTCCTACTCAGGTGGGGTTTTCACCTCCCCCTGATCTGGTAATCGCCAAGATGCAATATCCGGCGGCACAATTGATGAGCTTCCCCTTCGATCCCACGGAAAAACTCAGCGTCTATTCCGGGGAGATTACCGTCAAAGCCGTGGTGATTGCCCAACCCAGCACCAGGCCTGGTCCGTACACCGTGCACGGCGAACTCAAGTATCAGGCGTGCGACAACAACGCCTGCTATCCTCCCAAGAAATTGCCAGTTGACTTCACCGTCAAGGTGGGCAAAGGCGTGAGCAGGCGCAGGTCCGGCAATGCCCAGAGCCCGCACATTCATAACTAGAATCTGGCCGCTGATGAACGCAGAAAAACGCAGATAAGACGCATTTTAATCAGCGGTCATCTGCGTGAATCTGCGGCGACCTTTTGCTTATAGCTGGATCGCGCACACGTCCTGAACTTCCGGCAGTGCGCGTATCTTGGCCAAAACTGCTTCGGGAGCAGGCGCGTCCACCTGGACCACGGAAATAGCTTCGGCTTGCGGGCCGCTGCGTCCGAGAGCAAGGTTCGCGATGTTCACGCCGTGCTGGCCGAGCAGCGTTCCCACTTTGCCCACAACTCCCGGAACATCGCGATTGCGCAGGTAAATCAGGTGCCCCTCGAGCGGCACCTCAATGCCAATGCTGTCAATCCCCAGCAGCCGCAGTGAATTTGCGTGCAGTACTGCGCCGCGGACGGTGCGCACGCCAGCCGCAGTCTTGAGGCGGACGGAAATTGCGTCTTCGGCGCGGACCTTGCGCGTTTCTTCCTGCTTGCTCTCGCTGACCTGGATGCCACGTTCCTGCGCGATGGCCGCCGCGTTCACCACGTTCGCGCGCTCGGCAATGCGCTGGTTCAGCACGCCCTGGATCGCGGAGTTGCGGAGCAAGTCGGTCTTCCATTCGGTGAGACGTCCGCTGTAGCGAATGGAAATTTCCTGGAGCCCGCCGGAAACCACGTTGGCCAGAAACGCGCCGAGTTTTTCCGCCAGCGCGATATACGGCTCCATCTGCGTGTACTGCTCGTCGTCAATGGACGGCATATTCACGGCGTTCTGGATCACGCCGTGCTTCAGGTACTCGCGAACCTGGCTGGCAATCTGCACGCCCACCGCGTCCTGGGCTTCATTGGTGGATCCGGCAATGTGCGGCGTTGCAATCACATTCTCCAGCGCCAGTAGAGGTGAGTTTTTAGGTGGCTCCTCGGTAAAGACGTCGAGCGCTGCCCCGGCAACCTTCTTACTCGCAAGGGCTGCCGCCAGGGCGGCTTCGTCCACCAGTTCGCCACGCGCGCAGTTGATGATGCGCACGCCCGGCTTCATCTTCGCCAGAGATTTCTCGTTGATCATATTGGCCGTCTGCGCCGTCAGGCCCACATGCAGCGTGATGTAATCCGCTGCGGCGTACACCGCATCAAGTTCCGCCAGCTGGATCCCGTGCTCGCGCGCGATCGCGCCCGTAACAAAGGGATCGTGCGCCATCAGCTTCATGTCAAAGGCCTTGGCGCGCCGCGCTACTTCCAGGCCGATGCGTCCCAGGCCCAAAATGCCCAGCGTCTTACCGCGCAGTTCCGTTCCTTGCAGCGATTTCTTTTCCCACTTCCCGGCGCGCGTTGTGGAATCCGCGCGCGAAATGGAGCGCGCCAGCCCCAGCATGAGGGCCAGTGTGTGCTCGGCAACGGCCACGGCGTTGGCGCCGGGGGTGTTCATGACCGCAATGCCGGCCTTGGTGGCGGCGTCGAGATCAATGTTGTCCACGCCGACGCCGGCGCGGCCGATCACGCGCAGTTTTTTGGCGTCGCGCAGCAATTCCGCATTGACGGTCACGGCGGAGCGGACAATCAGCGCGTCGGCGTCGGCCAGCGCGGCCGGCAAGCCAGCGGAAATCTGATCAGGAGTAATGATCGTCCAACCCTGCTCGGCTTTAAGAAGCGCGACGGCATTGGAGGCCATCTTTTCAGCGATAACGATCTTCATGGTCTGTCTTACCCGGCCTTCTTCTCTTGCTGGATTGATTCAGCAAAGACCAACTGCGCTGCTCGCACGCCCGCGCCCAGTTCCACTTTCTTTCCCGATCCCGCCAACACGTGTTCCAGCGCGCCGATGATGGCAACGGTGTCCAGATAGTCGTAGAAACCAAGGTGTGCAATGCGGAAGAGCTGGCCTTTCATCTCGCCCTGTCCGTTGGCGATCACGGCGCCAAAACGGTTGCGGAAGGCTTTCACGATATCGCTGGAGTCCATACCCTCGGGAGAAGAGATCGCTGTCAACGCCGCGCCCGGCGAGCTTGCGGCAAACAGTTTCAGTCCGAGCGCGGCCGCAGCCGCCCGCGTCATCGCGGCCGCGGTCTCGGCGTTGCGAATCAGCAGGTCGCGACCTGTCGCCAGGTCGCCACCGCCCTGCTCCCGCAGATAATCGAACGCAACGCCCAGCGCCGCCACCAGAGCAGTAGAAGGCGTGTACGAAGATTCCCCTTTGGCGCCGTTCTTTCTTTCCTTACGCAGATCGAAATAGTAGCGTGGGTTCTTGCTGATTTCCATGCGCTGCCATGCGCGCTGGCTCACCCCGCAATAGGCCAGTCCGGGCGGAATCATGACTGCTTTCTGCGATCCGCCGATGATCACGTCAATGCCCCAGCCGTCCACGTCAAACATGGTCGTGCCGAGTCCGGTAATCGCGTCTACCACCAGCAGCGTGTCGGTGCCTTTCAGCACGCGGGCAATGCCCGCAACATCGTGCCGCGCTCCCGTGGAACTTTCCGTCGCCTGAACAAAGAGCGCTTTGTGCGACGGCTTCAGTTTTTCTCTCACTTGCTGCGGTGCGACGGTTTCGCCGTAAGGCATGCGAAGACTTTCCACGTCACAACCAAAGGCTTTGGCCAGGGCTTCCCACCGTTCGCCAAATTTTCCGGCTGTCACGACCAACACCTTGTCGCCGGGCGAAGTCAGATTGGAGACCGCCGCTTCCATGGCGCCGGTGCCGGACGCGGTAAACAGCACGACGTCATTCCGCGTACCTACGAAAGTCTTCAGGTCGGCCAGAACTTTGCTGTAAAGCGCACGGAACTCAGCCGTGCGGTGATGCATGGTGGCAGCGGCCATGGCAAGTTGCGCGGCGGGAAGAAGTTGCGTTGGTCCCGGAGTAAAGAGACGATTTTTACGGATCATATCGTTTGAGGGTTCCTGTATTGCCGGTTGGCGATCTCTTCGATCATAAATGCAAAATGCGCGCATGCGAAAAGAGAGCTTATAATTTTGCTTCCGGATCGTGTTGCACGAATCGAGGACCCAGATGGGACTTAGCGAACAGGTACAAAAAGACATGGTCGAAGCCATGCGGAGCCGCAGCGAACTCAAGCTCTCCACTCTGCGCATGGTCAAGGCCGCGTTGAAGAACAAAGAGATCGAGAAACGCGCGCCCCTGGACGACAAAGAAGCCCAGCAAGTCCTGAGCACACTGATCAAGCAGCGCCGCGACTCTATTGAGCAGTTTCAAAAAGGCGGACGCCAGGAGCTGGCCGACAAGGAAGCCGCGGAGATCGCATTGATCGAAGCTTACCTGCCCAAGGCCATAGGTGAAGAAGAGGTTGCCGCCGCCGTGAAAGCGACCATCGCGGAAATAGGCTCGCCCACGTTGAAAGATATGGGGACGGTGATGAAAGCTGTCATGGCGAAACTCCAGGCCAGCGGCGCACGCGTGGAAGGCAAGATGGTGAGTGAAGCGGTGAAGAAACTATTGGGTGGATAAACCCTTACCGCGGATTTGCGCGGATGATCGCGGATCAAGAACTTAGCCGCGAATTCACGCGAATGAACGCGAATTGCGGTTTGGTTTTGGGCTCCATTCGCGTTTATTCGCGGAGATTCGCGGCTAGTGTTTTTAGTTTTCTGTCGCGACTTCCTTCTCTGCTGTTTCTTGACTAACATTTACCATTCTTCATACTTTTCGAATCAGCGTTTATCCCGTGCAAATCCGCGGTAAAGTTCTAGCACTCTGCCCGCGTTGCTGCCAAAATGCGCCGGCATTACACAAGTTACTTGCCAAGCTGAACTTCGCCGCGCATACTGCCGTCTAATTCAACAACACTCTTCGATTTTCAGTGTTATAGAGAGTAGGCCGGGAAAGGCGGCTGGGCACATGGCGACCGAATCCAATCCGTTGCAGAGTTTCTTTCAAGAGATGGTAGGTATCACGTACGACCAGAACGGCATTCGCAACGCCGAGGTGCAGGACTACGTGGCCAATCTGCTTACGGAGTTCTGCGACGGCGAGACCATGTTCAAGATCAGAAATGCCGAGGGCCGTTGTCTGTGCGACATGGGTGAGTTGCTTCTGGAATCTGATCCTGTCTATGGCCCCGCGCCTTCTTTTGACCGCGAACGCCAGGTGCGCAAACACATCGGCGACTATGCGCTGTTTCTTGCCGGCATGTTTCCGGAAAGCCTGAACCACGGACGTCTGCGCCACGCGCGAATTGAAAGCCTTGTGGATTTTGTCCGGGCCGGCAAGGAGAGCTATTACATCGTCTCCAAGTTTGAGCATTTTGAGTACACCAAAGTAGCGCCCCTGTTCCGCCAGATGTCACGGGAATTCGAACAGCTTGTCTACGGGCTGAACCAGATCAAAAACGACCTACAGGAAATGCAGCATCCGATCGTGCGGCAGACACAAGAATTCCTTATGTGAGGCCGCGAAACTCAAGCCTTCGAAACACAGGAACTGAGTAAACAGACGGGATTGTTGAAATCATCTCGCTCCTCTGTTGCCTCCGTTCCTCCCATGGATAAAATGTCTACTCCCATGAATAATGTCTACTCTGTGGTAAAGGGTTTGCGCGTGGCCGAAGTCGCGGGAAGCCGCCCCTGTTCCTGCCCTGTTCCTCCCTGTTACGAATTGATTCCGTCCGGGAAAAAGGTTCACGAAAGGCCCGTGGAATCGAGGTTTTGCATGTCTGGAGTATCCAAGCGCTCGTGTTCTCCCCTGTTTTTTTCCCTGTTAGCAGGGAATCGGCCGAGCGGTTGGGGCGGCGGAAAACCAACAGCCTTTCAAGGTCATCAGCGAGTCGGTGAAGAAGAAACCGCCTCAGAGCTTCCTCTTATTCGTGCCATCTCTGTGTTTCAAGGGTTTTCCTATAAAATCGTCAAGACATGAACCCTGCGCTTCGCTTTGTGACGCTATCCGGCGTTCCGATCCAAATAGCCGAATTGACGTGGCCGTTTCATCCTTCCGGCTCGGGGTCTGACTGGCTGATCCTGCACGGACGCGCGGACCTGATTGACAGCACGGACGGGCTGCACGCCGACGTGGCGGTCGGCATGACGCAGACCATGAAGGAGTCTCTGGGCTCAGCGGACGCCGACCATGCCGAAGGGCTGGTGATCAATGCAATCCGCAAGACGATTGACAACGGCCAGATCGCGTTCATGAAATCCGGCAAGCTGCAGCCTGCATACATTACCAGCCGCTTCTACAACTTCCGGAGCCGGGAAATCCAATTCCCGTCGCAATCAGAAGAGGACGCACGCGAGCTGATTAAGCGCACCGTTTTCTGGCTGGGCAAGCAGGAGGCAGTGGAAGTGGCCCGCACGTATGACTGCCAGTATGTGAACCTTCCCCGGCAGAGAATGCTGCAACTAGCAGGCGATCTGGCCGGACAGGGACTGATTCAATTGGATGGCGACCGCGCTACCGCAACCGATCTGCTGCTGAAAGAAGACGCGGCGATCCAGGCGGCCATGCACAAGGGCGTAGAGGCCGGCTTGGCGGCTACCAAAGTTAGTGCCTAAGCCGTTACCGGTGATTCGCATTGATGACACTGATCTTGATAGTTCATCAGTAGTTGAGTTTTCTGCGTGAACAACCCGTTACTGCAAATCGAACGCCTCAACGTAAGTTTCCCCACACAGACTGGCGAAGTTGCCGCAGTGCGCGATGTAAGCTTCCAGATCCCCGAGTCGGGAACCCTCGGGTTGGTCGGCGAATCGGGATCAGGGAAATCTGCGACCGCCCTGGCCATCTTACGTTTACTGCCGCCACAGGCGCGAATCACCGGCGCGGTACGGTTTCGTGATGAAGACCTGCTCAACCTTCCCGGACACTCGCTGCGGCGGGTTCGTGGCGCACGAATCAGCATGGTCTTTCAGGAGCCTATGACTGCGCTCAATCCAGTCATGCGCGTAGGTGATCAAGTCGCCGAGGCGGTACTGGCGCATTCCCGCGTTGGCAAGTATGAAGCCTGGCGGCGGACCATCGAGACGCTGCACGAAGTGGCCATTCCCGATCCGGAACAGCGCGCGCGCGATTATCCACATCAGCTTTCAGGCGGACAGCGGCAGCGGGTGATGATCGCCATGGCGCTGGTGAACCGTCCGCAGCTCCTGATTGCCGACGAACCCACTACGGCCCTGGACGTCACCATCCAGGCACAAATACTCGACCTGCTGCGGGGTCTGCGCGAGAAATACCGGCTGGCGATGTTGTTCATTTCGCACGATCTCGGTGTCGTCGCGCGCGTGGCGGACCACGTCGCTGTGATGTATGCGGGCGAGATCGTTGAGATGGGCCCGGTAGCGCGCATCTTTGCGGCCGCCCGACATCCGTACACGCGGGGCCTCATCGGCGCTATTCCAACGCTCCGGACTGACCGGTCACTTCCCTTGCGTACCGTGGAAAAGCAAGTGTCTTTGGCCGGCACACTTCCGCTTACCGAAGTCGCGCCTGGACACTGGGTGCGCGTGGCTCAACAATAAGCCGCTGTCGGGTACACTCTCACTGGTTTACACTCCTGGTTTACACTTTAAGAGAACCGCGTGCGCATACTCATCCTTTCCGACATCCATGCCAACCTGGAGGCCCTCGAGGCCTGCCTGGCAGCTGCGCCACAGCATGACCAGGTCTTCAATCTGGGAGACGTTGTCGGCTATGGTGCAAGCCCCAACGAAGTGGCTGCACGCTCGCGCGAGCTGGGGAGCGTGTTCGTTCGCGGTAATCATGACAAGGCTTGCACGGGCATTGACGGCATTGCGGACTTCAATCCAACAGCGGCCATGGCCGTACATTGGACCAGAAAGCGGCTCACTCCGGACCATTTTGATTTTCTCAAGCAACTGCCTGCCGGACCGGTTTCGCCGATGGAAGGCATACAGTGCGTGCACGGTTCGGTGCGCGACGAAGACGAATACGTGGTGGTCGCGCGGGAAGCTTACCCTTTGCTGGCCGAAGCCTCGGTGCGGCTCACCTTCTTTGGCCATACTCACATCCAATGCGGCTTCGCGGTGGAGGGCGCCGAGGACCTCTTCCACATCCTGGTCCCTGGATACACAAGCCGCAACCGCGCGGAACATGAGACGATCCAACTGAACCCCAGGGCAAAGTACCTGATTAATCCCGGCTCCGTCGGACAGCCGCGGGACAACGATCCGCGCGCCGCGTTCGCCTTTTATGACACCGCGGAAGACGCCCTGACCTTCTACCGCGTTCCCTATGACATTCCTAAGGCCCAGAAGAAGATTCTGGCCGCAGGCCTTCCCGACCGGCTGGCCACGCGCCTGGGAGAGGGGCTGTGACTCAAAAGTCTCTTTTCAAAGATAAAGATAGGGACACGGCGCAGCCTCGCGGCGAATCTGGGGCGAACGCGGTAATCGCCAACATTGACGGCGGAGCGCGCGGCAATCCTGGCCCGGCGGCGTACGGAGTGGTCATTCGCAACAGTGAAGGCAAAGTTGTTGAAGAACTCAGTGAGTATCTCGGTCTTCAGACGAACAATTTTGCCGAATACTCAGGTCTGCTCGCCGCACTGGATTATGCATTGCGGGAAAAAGTCGCGCGTCTCAAGGTCCGCAGTGATTCTGAACTTCTGGTGCGCCAGATGAAAGGCGTGTACAAGGTCAAGAACCCGGCGCTCCAGGAACTGTTCGCCCGCGCGCAGTCGCTGGTGCGCAAGCTTGAGCATTTTTCCATTGAGCACGTCTTCCGCGAACAAAACAGGGAAGCCGACAGGCTGGTGAATGCCGTACTAGACAACAGGAAATAGTCAACCCTTTGAAACACAGAGGAACGGAAGGAATCGAGGTTCAAGCTTTTCCCAATCCCGCCCCCTGTTTACTCCTTTCCTCTGCGCTTCAAAGGTTGGCCCTTGCATATTCTTTCTATCCAGCGTATTTCTATTGGGCTTCCATGAAAGCCAGGAGGAGCCACATGCTACGTCACATTGCACTTGCAATATTTTTGTTTACTGCGTCGTTTGCTGTCTTGGCGCAGAAGTCGCCGGCCGCTCCGGAGAGAGTCACCGCCATCCGCGCCGCAACGTTGATTGACGGCGTTTCCGCCCAGCTGCGGCACAACGTGCTGATCGTGGTCCGGGGAAACAGGATTCAAAGCGTGACGGACGGCGGCAATCCGCCCGCGGGCGCGGAAGTCATTGACCTTGGGCCCGGCGTCACGGTCCTGCCCGGGTTGATTGACACACACACACATATCTTTCTTCAAGGTGAAGATCCAGCGGAAGGAGGCTATGACGTTCAGCTTCTGAAGCATCCTTCTTCTTACCGCGCCGCGCGCGCCGCGGTCGCAGCGCGCCGGGCCCTGGAACAGGGTTTCACTACGCTGCGTGATGTAGAGACGGAAGGCGCTGGTTACGGTGACGTGGGGATCAAGGAAGCGATTAATGACGGTTTCATCCCTGGCCCGCGGCTGTTCGTGGTGACACGCGCTATCTCCGTGACTGGCGGCTATCCACTGGAAGGCTACAACCCGGACATCGTGGTGCCCAAAGGCGCTCAGCTTGGCGATGGTCCGGTGGAGTTGCGCAAGATTACGCGCCAGCAACTGGAGAATGGCGCCGACTGGATCAAGGTCTATATGACGCACCGCTCGTGGGTGGACAAGCAGGGCAATCTTGTCTCCCAGCCCACGTTGACGCTCGAGGAAATCAAGGCTGTAGTGGACGAGGCCCACGGCCAGCAGAAAAAGGTGGCTTGCCACTCGTATGGCGGTATCGGCATGCACCGCGCACTGGACGGCGGATGTGATTCCATTGAGCACGGCCTGGACCTGGACGATGGCGAAATCGCCCAGATGGTGAAGCAAGGCACGTGGCTGGTGCCCACGCTGGGCGTCTATTACGGCGACTGGGGCCCGGAGAACACCCCTGAAGGTCAGCGCGACCGCGCGCGGGCTGCCGTGCATGAAGTCTCGTTCAAGAGGGCGTTGAAGGCCGGCGTCAAGATCGCTTTCGGCACCGATATGGGCGGAATTCCCTGGACTGTTCCCATCGCACAAGAGTTTACTTACATGATCAAGTTCGGCATGACGCCGATGGATGCGATCAAGTCCGCCACCACCAAAGCCGCCGATCTTCTCGACATGCGCGGCGAGCTCGGCGTGGTTGCGCCCGGAGCGTATGCGGACGTCATTGCCGTACAAGGCGATCCGCTGGCGGCCATTGACGCGCTCAAGAGAGTCACTTTCGTGATGAAGGACGGAAAGGTCTTCACGAACCAGTGATAAACCGTTGACCTAAGCGCAAAGGAGAAAACGCCCTACAATGCCTGATACTAAAAGCTCTTCCCGATCCATGGCGCTGGCCCGGATTGCTGTCGGCATCATGTTTCTGTTCTTCGCACAATACAAGCTCATGCACACGGACTTCGCCAACGGTGGATATCAAAAGTATGTCACCGGCTATGTGGAGCAGACTTCCGTCAGCTTCTACAAGCCGGTACTGAGGCTTACGCTGCGGTACGCGTTCTTTTTCGCTTACGCGGTGGCCGTTGCGGAGTTGCTGATTGGCCTTTCCATGGTGCTGGGTTTTTGGGTGCGCGTGTTCTCCGTGGTGGGCGCCCTGTTCATGTTCAACCTGGCTCTGGCCACGTGGCGGCTGCCTCCTGGCTCTGCTCCGTGGAAATATCTGGGAAACCAGCTTGAGACAATACCGCTGTTCCTGCTGTTCTTGCTATTTTTTACGCACAACGCGGGAACCACCCTGGGCCTGGACAAACAGAAGTAGATTTACGCTGTGTCGCGACGAGAGCCGGACATCACAAAATTCCGCGCGTCTCCCGGGGCGGCCGCGGACGAAAGCTTGCGATACAGTTCCAACACAGCCTGGCGAAGCTCGTCCGCTTCCTCCGGGGAATGCGTGCGCTTCCATTCATCAAAGCTGATGGCCACAGTCTGGCAGGCACTGGCCAGGACGCGCACCGGATAAGCATCCAGGCGCAAAACGGGCACGGGCCGCGACGGTTGCAGTTCCGGCCGCGGCATTGCCGGCTCGGACGGGCGCGCGCCGCTGTCCGCATTCTTGAATGTGACGTGGTCCAGCACATGGTCCAGATTCTCCATGTCTTTCTGCGACATGTCCTGAAAGCTGATGCCCATGCCGACCATCGGATAACTGGTGCGGACCACTCCAGTGGCTTCCAGGGGCATGCCTTCAATACTCATCTTCAGCGAAACTTTCGATCCCACAGGCAGAGGCTGGGTGATTTCCACGTAGATTCCGCCCTGGGAGACGTCCTTAATCAGGCCCTGCATCGGGAACCTTGCGCCTATGGGCAGAACGGCAGCTGCTCCCGAGCACTCCAGGCGGCTGTAACCGCGTTTGTCCGTTTGCAGTCTTGCCCGACTATCAGGGTTTTGGGCGGATTCTGCCTGGTCTGCCAGAGGGTCCAGTCCCCAGATGGGATTGTGCGGCTCCAGGCCCCGCAAGCCGGCCTGGCCTTCCATCGAGCTTTGCGGCGAGCCCATCCAAAACACCTGGAACCTGGCTTTCAGTTCTCGATGCTGGACCGTGACTATCTCTCCCGCTTCCAGCAACATGCTAAGGCCGCCCAGCCGGGCGGAACTCTCTGAGACATCGAGAGTTTGGGCCAACTGCTGGTCTCCATTGCTCCGGGTAATGGTCACCGGCAGGGCTATCTTCCGGCGCACGCTGTTTCTGGACATGCTTCGTCTTCCTTGTTTCTCTGCTGACTCACTTCTAGATTATCGTCCGAATGAGTGGAAACTTAAGTACTTACAGCCTGCTTGTTAGAGAAGCCTTGTAGAATAAGCTGACTGGAGTTATGCGCGAGTTCACGGAACATTACGACGTTGTGGTCGTCGGCGCCGGCCATGCCGGTTGTGAAGCTGCCATGGCCGCGGCGCGCATGGGCCTCAAGACCGCTCTGTTCACTCTGAACAGCGACCTGATCGCGCAAATGTCGTGCAATCCGGCGGTCGGCGGAATTGCCAAGGGACACCTGGTGCGCGAAGTGGACGCCCTGGGCGGCATCATGGGCGAGGTCACCGACGCCGTCGGCATCCAGTTCCGGCTGCTGAATACGTCTCGCGGTCCCGCCGTGTGGTCTCCGCGGGCCCAGTGCGATAAGCAGCAGTATCGCGTGAAGATGCGCGAAGTCCTGGAGAGCCAGAGCAATCTCATCATCAAGCAGGCGGAAGTTGCGGAGTTGATTATTGACGACGGGCAGATCCCGCAACCAAAGAACCTAACTGTGCCCTCTGTGGTTGAGGAGTCTGGCTGTGCTCCGAAAACTGCCTGCGGCATCAAGCTCCGTGACGGCCGCACCGTGGGCGCGCAGGCTGTCATCGTCACTACAGGAACGTTTCTCAACGGCCTCATCCACTGCGGTGAACAGGCATATCCTGCCGGACGCAGCGGCGAACCGCCGTCCCAGCTTCTGGGCGAATCGCTCAAGCTGCTCGGCCTGCGGGGATGCCGCCTGAAGACTGGTACTCCTCCGCGTCTGGACGGGCGCACCATTGACTGGTCGAAGTTTGAAGTCCAGCCGGGCGACGCCGACCCAACGCCGTTCAGCTTCCGCACGAGGAAGATCACGCAGAAACAGGTACCGTGCTACATCGCGTTCACCACGCCGGAGACGCATCGCATCATTCAAGAGAACGTGCATCGCTCGCCGATGTATTCCGGACAGATCCAGAGCATTGGTCCGCGATATTGTCCGAGTATCGAAGACAAGATCGTCAAGTTTCCCGACAAGACCACGCACCAGTTGTTCCTGGAGCCTGAAGGCCTGAACACGCATGAGATTTACGTCAACGGCATGAGCACATCGCTGCCCATTGACGTGCAGTTGGCGATCGTCAAGTCCATTCCGGGCCTGGAAAAAGCAGAGATG
>DATMPO010000107.1:0-7945 GCA_035567035.1 Verrucomicrobiia bacterium
TTCAAGCGCAAGGCCAACGGCATGGACGTGGAAGTGGAGAGCCGGCCCACCGACTATCGCGAAGTGGAAGGCATGAAGTTTCCTTTCCGCATCGACCAGCAGGCAACCAACGGAGAAGGCAGCCCGTTGAAGATCGTCCTGGAAACAGTCGAGCTCAATGTGCCGATTGACGATTCCGTCTTCGCCAAACCCGCTCCGGCTCCGCCGCCGGCGGCAGCACCCGGCGGCGACAAGCCGCTGCCGAAATAGTCGCCAAAATCATCATCATCCAGGGAGGCGCCACAATGAACTCAGACAAAACCAAACCGGCCGGTGGACCATCTCCCTCCGCCGCCCAGCGCGTCGCCGAGGCCCGTGACCTGTTGCGGTCGGTCAGCGAAAAACACGGACTCCTGGAAAAACACCCGCAACTGGCCGAGGCACTCACCAAGCTGGAACTGGCCCTGAATGAACTGACCATCGAAACCGGGGGATTGCTGTAGGTTTGTTTTTCTGAAATCCCGAGCGTAGCGAGGGATCCCTACCATGACGAGATTGACTTTGGCTTGAAAAGGCAGGCACGCTGGACGACTTATGGCTGACATCGTTCAGGGGCCTAAGCAAGGCGTGACAGGTTGCAAACAAATGAGTGATGCAACGCAAGTGCTCACCTGCATTGCGGACAATTTGACTGATGGCGGGTTCAAGGTGTCACGTAACGTCTTGCTGTCGGATGGACTTCAAGCTGATGTGGCAGCGAGTCGAAGCTGCCTCTCATGGAAAGGGTTGGTCGTGCTCTCGCAGCATGTTATCGTGCGTTACGTCAGCCACGCCACCCAACATCATTTGAAGGCGTTGTTTGAATCTGGCTTTCGATTCGGCAAAAAGTCTAATTGGATACCTTTACTTCGTGGAATGCAATTCGGCTACATGATCATCCCAGTGATATTGACGGACAATGCAGATCAAGTTCTCATGGAGAATGCTGTCGAAAAACCTCCTAGACACTGGGCATTGTCCGAGTTCCCCGTGGTTATTGATCTTGCAAGCCGTCGCACAGCATATTTCCAGGGTGACGCAGCGTGGGGAGCGTTCTATTTTTCTGACCTCAGAGGCATCGTCAAGGCGTTCACCGCTGGAATCCCGCCTCATCGAGATAGCCAGCACTCGCCGGCCGCCAGCTAGGGTAGTGTTCCCTCGCTACGCTCGGGATTTCAGAAAAACTGACTGCCCAACCCCGCCTGCTGTAAATTATCCGCATGCCAAAGAAAGTCCGATGGGGAATTCTCAGTACCGCCAAGATTGCCGTGGAAAAAGTTATACCGGCAATGCAGAAGAGCGAATGGAGTGAGATCACGGCCATCGCTTCGCGCGACCGCAACAAAGCCGACGCGGCGGCCCGCAAGCTGGGCATAGCCAGGGCGTATGGGTCGTACCAAGAACTGCTGGCCGATCCGGACGTGGAAGCCATTTACAATCCGCTGCCCAACCATCTTCATCTGGAGTGGTCGGTGAAAGCGGCGGAAGCCGGCAAGCACGTTCTGTGCGAAAAGCCGCTCACTCTCAACGTTGCCGAAGCCCGCGCCATGCTGGCGGTGCGTGACCGTACCGGCGTGAAGATGGGCGAGGCCTTCATGGTGCGCACGCATCCGCAGTGGCTGCGCGCGCGGCAGATGGTCCGCGAAGGCCGCATCGGCGACCTGCGGTCGGTCATGGGATTCTTCGGCTACTTCAACCGCGACCCGGCCAATATCCGCAACGTTCCTGAATGGGGCGGCGGCGGGCTCATGGACATCGGCGTCTATCCCATCACCACGTCGCGATTCATTTTCGCTGAAGAGCCAACCAGCGTGCTGGGCCTGGTGGAGCGCGATCCCCAGATGAAGATTGACACGCTCACGTCGGCCATTCTCGACTTCCCTTCCGGACAGTCGGTCTTCACCTGCGGCATGCAGATGGTCGCGTCCCAACGTATGCAAATCCTGGGCACCAAAGGCCGCATCGAGATTGAAATCCCCTTCAACGCGCCCAATGACCGCCCCTGCCGCATCTTCCTGGACGACGGCCGGGACATTCACGGCAGCGGCGTGACCACAGAAACGTTCCCCATCTGCGACCAGTACACCATTCAGGGTGACGCGTTCTCCAAAGCAGTGCGCGAAAACGGCGAAGTTCCCGTCCCGCTCGAAGATGCCATCAAGAACATGGCGGTGGTCGAAGCCGTGTTCCGGTCGGCGGAATCGGGACGGTGGGAGAAGCCGTAAGGGGGCTACTTCTCTTTGACGAATCCTTGTGTCATCTTGGGAGGCAGTTCCTGTCGGAAGATTCCTGAGTCCCGAAGGGACGCCTGCCAATAGCCCGCCGTTTCTAACGGCGGGTACGCTTTGAGGAGCGAAAGAGTCCCCGAAGGGGACGGCTGATATCTAAACAGAGACGCATTTTAGGGCTGAAGATTCCTGAGTCCCGAAGGGACGGCCGCCAATAGCCCGCCGTTTCTAACGGCGGGCGAGCTCGGGGACGGCTGAGATCTAAACCCTGTAGAATTCCTTGCCATGTCACACACATACATTAGCGTGTTGGTCCATTGTGTGTTTTCTACCAAGAACCGGAAACCCTTGATCTCAGAGGAAACCCAGCCGCGGCTCTGGTCCTACATAGGCGGCATCGCGCGCCAAAACAAATTCAAAGCGCTCGCTGTAGGCGGCATAGCGGACCATGTTCATGCCCTGCTCTCCTTGCCGGCAGCCATGCCAGTTGCCAAAGCTGTCCAGTTAATCAAAGGCGGCTCATCGAAATGGCTGAACGACCAACGGCCAGTGAGGACCTTCGCATGGCAGGACGGTTATGGCGCGTTCACGATTGGAATCTCGCAGGTGAAGGCGACGGTCCGATATATCAACAGCCAGCGCGAGCATCACGCAAAGGTCAGTTTTGAAGACGAGTTGAGAATCATTCTGAAAAAGCATGGCCTGGTAGAGATGCCGGATTGAGCACAGATTTCAGCCGTCCCCTGCGGGGACTTGCGTTTTCTTTGCAGCATACCCGCCGTTAGAAACGGCGGGCTATTGGCAGCCGTCCCTTTGGGACTCAGGAACAAGGTGCCCTAAGGGCATCGACACATTATGCAACCTTCCACGTTGTAGAATCCCTAAGAGGCGCCCATGACCACAAAGACACCCACCACAACTCCAGAGCAGGTTGAGATCGTGCAATTTTCCGATTCCGGCCAGAAGCTCGGCGCCGAGCGCGTGCAGAAGGTCGTCAAGACGGACGAAGAATGGCTGAAGCAACTCGGCCGCGAAGCCTATGACGTCACGCGCCGTTCCGGCACCGAACGCGCCTGCACCGGCCTCTACTGGGACACGCACGATCAAGGTCTCTACCGCTGCATCTGTTGCGACACGCCGCTCTTCACGTCCAACACAAAATTCGAGTCCGGCACCGGATGGCCCAGCTTCTGGGTCGCGGTTGCGCCGGAGAACATCACCACCGAAGAAGACAAGGCGTTCGGCATGGTGCGCACTTCCCTCTCCTGCAAACGCTGCGACGCGCACCTGGGCCACGTCTTTGATGACGGCCCTCCGCCCACCGGATTGCGCTATTGCATCAACTCCGCCGCGCTGCGGTTCGTGAAGTTTGTGTAGCGTAGTCCGGCAAGCAATCCACCACGCTCTTCCATCGACAAAAATGTTGACGTAGAGACGCGGCACTGCCGCGTCTCACTCGTTGGGTCACCCATGACCCCAGAGTCCTGTGCGATCAGCATCGGTTCCCGGAGAGTATCGTGGCGCTCACAGTTAGACGTGGCAGTGCCACGTCTCTACGCGGCGATTGTTCACAACCTGGATTGTTTGTATCAGGGAATGAGGCGAGCATTCAGCATTCAGCCCCGAACCTCTATCTCAACCTGAGCACGTACATTAACCGCAAAGGACGCAAAGGTTGATCCACCAGTAGTTCCATTGCGTCCTTCGCGACCTTTGCGGTTAATCCGTTTAAAGCTGGTCAGGGGCTGAGTGCTGAAATGAACACGTTGAGGAATATTCCCCGCCTAGCCCAGTTTAAATGTTAGCTGAACATCCAGCAAGAATCGCACTCAAACAATCTCGAAAAGAACGGAGCATAAAGAATGAAAGAAGTAAATCGTCCATCCACCGTTATATCTGAGAAGGCATCATCTGAATCCGCTTCCTCTTCCACGGGTGAAGAAGTTCAACGTCATTGGCAGGACGTGGTCAAGCGGCGCTCGTTTTTGAAAACTATCGGCATTGCCGGCGCAACGCTCTCCGCCGGCGCACTCCTGGGGACCCAGAGCGGCGCGGAGGAAACGCGGAGTGGGGCGCAGGAAACCCGGAGCACAGGCAGGCTTTCCGAAGGCGACGTTGCGCTCCTGCAGTTCGCGACATGGGCTGAGATTGTCGAAAGCGATCTGTGGACCCAGTACGCGGAACTGGGAGGCGTCGCGGCTTCCGGTGGCGGCAAGGCCCAGGCCCGCGAGGAATTTCAAACCTTCATTGGCGGAAATCCGGCGTACACGCTGGCACTGCAAAATCTGGATGGCGATATGCCGCAGTACATCACCGACAACACCGATGATGAGCTGAGCCACGCATCCTTTCTCACGTCTTTCTTGAAGTCCAGGGGTGTGACGCCGGTGGACCTTGAACCGTTTCGCAGGCTGCCGAGCAGTCTGGCAACCGGGGCGCGGCAAATCAAGAGAATCACAAATCTCATGCAGCTCAACGTCGACCTAAGTTGGTACACGCGCTACCGTAGCGGAGAGAACCCGGACTTGGGAGCGGCGTTCCAGGGACCATTCGTGATTAAGAACCAGCCGGCGATTCCGCTCAATGACAGCGACACTCCTCCGGGCACCAACCCAACAGTTCCCATTACCGGCCGCGATGCCTCGCGGATACAAGCGATCGCCAACACGGCAGGATTTCACTTTGCGTTCATCGAGCAGGGTGGCGCCAGCCTCTATCCGACGCTGGCATTCAAGGCAACCGACCCAACAGTCCTGCGAATCCTGATAAGTATTGGCGGGGTTGAGATTGATCACTTCGGGCTGTGGCACGACAAGGGCGCCAACGCCGTTTCTCAGCCACTGGCCGGTGTGGTCGATCCGGTCACCGGACTCACCTTCCCGGACCTCAACAACCCGGCTACCGAACTTACCCAGACCAATAAAATCCTGCCGGAGCCATGCGATTTCATAAGTCCGAATCTGCCGCGGTGTTCGGTGATCCGGCCGACATCAACAGAGAATGGAGGCGCTGTGGCCACGGTAAAGGCTTTCACCGACGACGGGCTGTTCATCGGTCAACCGCCGGAGTTCTTTGAGCTGGCAATGGATTTGGCCATCGCAGCCGATTCTGTCCACCGCGGGTTCTAAAGCCACACCCGTTAAGGCCTCAAACCACACCGAAGGAATGAATGGCTGCGCCCCTGCGCAGCCATTCGTATCTGTGGTCGCGAGCAAGGACGGCGCAACGCCGTAGAAATGTCAGCACTCAGCCTCGCAACTATTTTGAAGAAGCGTCAGAGTGTGAGACCCCCAGCCATGCCAACGCCAATCTTTGTCTTCAGCCTAGCCTGCGTACGGGCTGAGTGCTGAGTGCTGAATGCAGACTGCTCAGTGCTGCCCCACCGCAGCGGAGCGGCTGCTGACGAACGACGACCACACAGCGGCCGTGGCCACAATCACGTTGGCAACCACCACGGGCATGGCGCCGATCAGCAAGCCGTAGACCACCCACATCACGGCGGCGAGGGCCTGAATCCGGCGCAGGGTCGACGGTTTGCGAAATAAATAAGAGCAGCCAAATATCGCGGTGGCCGTCCAGCCGATGGTATCGAGGGGCCTGATCATTTCTGTTTTTTCCTTTTAGTTGGCTGCGGCGTCAGTGATCTCAGGTTTTGCCGGGCGCAGTGTGAGCCAATCCGTACGAGCCCGGGCCCACTCGCGCACCAGAAATCCGTTGGTCTCAAAAAACTCCTGGATCTCCGGCTGGGTCCATCCCGCAACTTCTTCCAGAATGGGGACCAGCATGGCCAGCGAGTTGGAACTCAAGACCGTGCGCTTGGCGGTCTGGCTGACATCGCGCGTCTCCGACACGGCGATGGTCAGACCTGCGTCCCGGTTTACGTGCAGCATGGCGTGAACATCAGAACTGCCGTCACCAGCATAGATGATTCGGTCCGGGCCGATTTGCAGCTCTTCCTGCAACTGGACCAGGCGGGCCACTTTGCCGTAGCCGGCCGTTACGCGCACAATGGCCTCAATTTCACCGGCGGCACTGTAATGAAACTCCGTGCCGTAGATATGGTCGGCCGGGACAATCCCGGCGAGCGCCGATTGCACAATCTCCGCCGGGGCCGCCGAGAGCACGTAGAAATCAAAATGATAGCCAGGGATCCGCTTGTCCAGGATGTTGTAAAGAAGATGGATCTGTTCCTTCAGCGGAATACGCTTCCCCGCTTCCACCAGATGCTCGCGACGAACGTGACGAAACTGGGGATCGTGCAAAAGCAGGTACGCCAGCTCCGCGCCTTGCTGGACCAGGTTCAGTTTGGCCATGCCGGAGGCCTTGCGTTCGAATTCCACAGCCGGAATGCCCAGCAGTTCACTCAGCACCTGGCCTGAATCATTGAAGCTGAGCGTCTGATCAAAGTCGCTGGCAAAAATGTAGTGTTTCGTAAGTTTTTCAGTCATGTATCCCTATTAGATGTTTTGCAGCAATTATTCGATGTCAAATGATCGTTAAAATCGGTCTTGACTGCGGGGTCGGGCGAATGCCACGCGGCATTGCGGGGGAGAAGCGTGTCAGCAACAAGAATGAATCATCACAGTACTACCATACTCAACTTTAGCCTGCGTGACGCGCAAAGTCCAATTCAATAAACTTATGTCCTGTATCCGCTATTCTGTTTCCGGGACAGCAGTCAGCATTCAGCACTCAGCATTCAGCCCATGAACCTCTAACCCTTCAGCAACTCGGGATGTGCCTTCTCCAACCAGAGCGTAACTCGGTTCTGTAATTCCGTCGCCACCCTTGTCATCTGCGTTAGCTCTTGGTCGGAAACAGCTCCAGCCACATCGTAGAAGGACTTGTTGCGCTTATTATTGAAAGTCTTGAGCATCTGTATGAGCTTCGGGTCGGCATTGAGGGTGAGTTCCAAAGATTCAATGGTCTTAACATGATGGCCGGCTTGCGTTGCAGTGCGACAGCCAGAAGCCCGGAGTGCAGTCGTGGCGGCAGTGAGTGCAGCCGTGAACGCAGCTATAAATCGCAGGTCGGCTGATATCGCTTCCACTTTCGAATCATCGAGACTGCGCTGCACGATTCCCAGCAGCCCTTTGATTTCGTTTGGGCTGCTGGGTTCCCGCCTGAGCCATCCGTACTCCAGCCATTTTTCCAAGCTCATCTTCGTTTCCAATCAAAAACACCTTCTTGCCGCTGAGCACGGCATTCAGAAAATGATTTCCGGCTTGCAGCTTTTTCTTGAACTCCTGTCCGGAGTACACGGTCGGGTTCACCGGCCGGCCTAGTGTAGCTTCTATGTCTGAAAAACGAGAAAGCACTTCGTTCAGCTTGACGTTGCCGACGATCATGATGTCAACGTCGCTCTCGGTTGTCTCCTCCTGACGAGCTACCGACCCGTACACGAAAGCAACAGTGATTCTCTCAGATAGCCGCTCTAGCGCGGAATGCAGAATGTTGAAGACGCCCACCGTCTTGCCCACCAGTGCGCGCATCTCCGAAAATACCGGATTGTGCCGGTTGACCTGGTAGAAGACCTGATTCCCCACTGACGTCCGGACAATCAGACCTACCTTAGCCAGCTTTTCCAGTTCCCTCTGCACAGCACCCACGCTGGCATTTACCCCGCGTGCGATTTGGCGGACGTAAAACGACTTGTCCGCTTGTCCATAGAGCAACGCGAGGACCCCGCCGCGGATCTG
>DATMPO010000108.1:0-43536 GCA_035567035.1 Verrucomicrobiia bacterium
GACGACGGACGTGACGGGAGTAGCGGAGTTGCCGGCGGGCACGGAGATGGTGATGCCGGGGGACAACGTGGCTTTGATAATCGAGTTGATCACGCCGGTGGCCATGGAAAAGGGTCTGCGGTTCGCGATCCGCGAAGGCGGGCGCACGGTAGGCGCCGGGACCATCAGCGAGATTATTCAGTAAGACGGACAAATCGGCGACCACCACAAGATTGAGTGGGGTTTGACCAGAAGCTCTTTGAGGACAAAAAGGTGATTGGAAAAGAAAGAATTCGCATACGGCTGAAGGCCTACGACTATCGCATCCTGGACCAGTCCACGGGCGAGATCGTGGACACGGCCAAACGTACCGGGGCGCAGATTGCCGGACCGATTCCACTGCCCACGGTGAAGAACAAGTATTGCGTGCTGCGCTCTCCTCACGTGGACAAGAAGTCGCGGGAAGCTTTTGAGATCCGCACGCACAAGCGGTTGATTGACATTCTGGAGCCAACACAGAACACCGTGGACGCGCTGATGAAGCTCGATCTGCCCGCGGGCGTGGACGTAGAGATCAAGGCGTTTGGGAAAGAGCATAAATAGGCTTTTGGGCTGTCGGCTCTTAGCTTTTAGCTAAGAGCTAAAAGCCAAAGGCCAAGAGCCTACAGTCCCCACAAAAGGGATGATGAGGAGAGAGAAGAAATGGTCAACGGAATCTTAGGTAAAAAAATCGGCATGACCCAAGTCTTTGACGACCAGGGCAACGTGCATCCGGTCACGGTGTTGCAGGCGGGGCCTTGCGTGATTACGCAGCTCAAGCGCGCGCCCAAAGACGGCTACGAAGCCGCCCAGATCGGACTCGTGGAGTTCGTGAAGGGCAAGAACGTTACCGGACCGATGAAGGGACACTTTGCCAAGCACAACCTGCCTCCGGTGAAGTTTCTGCGGGAAGTTGCCGTGGAAGAAGTGGAAGGGGGGCCAGCGAAAGACGCTCCGGACGGCGACCAGCCGGCGGACGCCCAGGGCACTTCCAACGGCCTGAAGGTAGGCGACAAAGTCCTGGTGGACATCTTCAATGCCGAGAAATACGTGGATGTAGTCGGTGTAAGTAAAGGACGCGGTTTTGCCGGCGTCGTACGTCGCCACCATTTCGGCGGCGGTCCGGCGGCCCACGGGCACATGTTCCAGGTACAGGGCTCGATCGGCGCGTCGTCGTTTCCATCGCGAGTGTTTCCCGGCATGCGAATGTCCGGACACATGGGCGTGGACCAGGTCACGGTACGCAATCTGAAAATCCGTGGCATTGATACGGACGAGAACCTGCTGCTGGTCGAAGGCGCGGTTCCAGGGCACAAGAATGGTTACGTGGTGATCCTGAAAGCAAAGAAGCCGCCGCGCGAGCGTCGTGGCTTTGCCGGTTCAACCACGTTGGATCCATTGAAGGCGGCCAAGAAAGCGGCTGCCGGTAAGAAGAAGTAATTTCAAGAACAGGCTAAGGGCCACGGCCATTAGCCAAGAGCTGACTTTATGGCAAAGATTGATGTAGTAGATCTCAACGGCAAAAAGACCGGCACGCTGGAACTGGCGGACGAAGTCTTTGGCGCGGTGAATGAAGACCTGCTGTGGGAAGCGGTGCGGCACTACCGCAACGCGCATCGTGCGGGTACGCATGCCACCAAGAACAAAAAGCTGGTTTCCGGCGCAGGCAAAAAACTGTGGAAACAAAAGGGCACGGGCCGCGCCCGCGTGGGCTCGATCCGGTCGCCTCTATGGCGTCACGGCGGAACGGTCCACGGACCGCAACCCCGCTCGTATGACTTCCAGTTTCCGCGAAAGAAGCTGCTGGGTGCTCTGCGTTCGGCGCTTTCAGCCAAATTGGCTGACGGCAAGCTGACAGTAGTCAAGAGTTTTCAGCTGACGGAAGCCAAGACCAAGGCATTCCGCAAGAACCTGGACTCTCTCGGCGTGGAAAAGACCGCGCTGCTGGTGGATTCGGCCGGGGAAAACCGCAACCTGGAATTGAGCACGCGCAATCTTGCCGGAGTGGAACTGATCGCGGGAAATCAGGTGCATCCGTATCACCTGCTGCGCTTTGAGACCGCGATCTTTTCGCAGCCGGCGCTGGAAAAACTGCAGGACACGCTCAAGGCCAGCGCGTCCAGGCGGAAAGCGAAGGTGGCGTAATGAAATCCGCGTACCAGATCATCCGCAAACCGGTGATTACCGAAAAGGGCCTGAGCGTGAAAGAGACGGAAGGCACGCTGGTGTTTGAAGTCGCCGCCAAAGCCACCAAGACCGAGGTCAAGGAAGCCGTCCAGAAGATTTTTAAAGTGAAAGTGGACTCAGTGCGCACCGCCAACTTCGTCGGCAAAGAGCGTCGCCGGGGAAAGTTCAGCGGCTATCGTCCCGATTGGAAGAAGGCGTACGTGAAGCTGAAGTCCGGCGAAAAAATGCCGGAGTATGCGCAAAATTTGTAGTTGAGCTAAGTACTAAAGGCTGGTTTTATGCCCATCAAGACATACAGACCGTTTACACCGTCACGGCGGTTTATTACCACGCTGACGAACGACGAGCTTACGGCGGACAAACCGCACAAGCCGCTGACTACGATCAAACCGCGTACCGGCGGACGCCGCAACTCGGGCGATATCACCATCTGGCATCGCGGCGGCGGCCACAAACGCAAGCTGCGCGAGATTGATTTCAAGCGCGACAAGACCGGCGTGCCCGGTACGGTGGTATCTATTGAATACGATCCTAACCGTTCGTCGCGCATTGCTTTGATTGCCTACGCGGACGGCGAGAAGCGCTACATCCTCCATCCGGTCGGGCTTATGGTTGGCGGGAAAGTCGTGAGCGGCCCGGAAGCCGACATTCTGGTTGGCAACGCGCTTCCGCTGAAAAACATTCCTCCCGGTACGACCGTACACAATGTAGAGCTCAAGCCGGGCAAGGGCGCGCAGATGGTGCGCTCAGCCGGCGGAGCCGCGCAGTTGGTTGCCAAGGAAGGCGAGTACGCGCTGGTGAAGCTGCCTTCGGGTGAAACGCGCAAAGTACTGATTGATTGTATGGCCACTGTCGGCCAGATCGGCAACGTGGACCATGAGAATGTGTCCATCGGCAAGGCGGGCCGCAACATCTGGCTGGGCAAGAAGCCGGTGAACCGCGGCGTGGCCATGAATCCGGTGGACCATCCGCACGGCGGCGGCGAAGGCAAGACTTCGGGCGGACGCCATCCGGTCACGCCCTGGGGCCAGCCCACCCGCGGTTACAAGACGCGCAACAACAAGCGCACAGACAAGTTCATTGTCAGCAGGAGACAGAAATAATGGCGCGCTCACTCAAGAAAGGGCCGCACATTGACGGCCACCTGATGAAGAAACTCGACGACCTGAACCAGCGGAACGAAAAGAAAGTGGTCCGCACCTGGTCGCGCCGGTCCACGATCTCTCCGGAGATGGTGGGACACACGGTGGCCGTGCATAACGGAAAAAAGTTCATTCCCGTGTACATCACGGAGAACATGGTGGGCCACAAGCTGGGTGAGTTTTCCTTTACCCGCCAGTTCAAGGGACACTCGGTGCGGGCGGCAACGGAAACAGTGGCTAAACCGGCGGGCGTGCCCGGCGGTCCAGGAGCGATTACTCCCGCGGCCCCGGCGCCGCCGAAGGCATAACAGGGCGATCGATAAGGAATAGAAATTATGGAATTTACAGCAAAGGCGCAGTTCGTCCGGGTTTCGCCGCAGAAGGCGAGGCTGGTGCTGGACCTGATCAAAGGCAAGCGCGTCGAAAATGCGCTGGTTACGCTCCAGTTCACCAAGAAGCGCATCGCGAAAGACATTTTCCAGTTGCTGCGCTCGGCGGTAGAGAACGCGAACTATCTGCGGGACGAGAAAGGCCTCGACGTGGACGTGGACAAGCTGTACGTGAAGCACGCCATTGCCAATGACGGTCCGCGAATGAAGCGTATCCGGCCGGCGCCTATGGGCCGCGCATACCACTACCAGCGGCGCATCTCGCATATGCAGATTGTGCTGGCGGAAAGAGGCGCGGAGAACAAAGAAGCGCTGGCGACGGTGGTCGGCGAAGAAGACACGGCCGCGCCGGCAGCCGGGAACAAGAACAAGAAGAAGACTGGGACCGCGAAGAAGAAAGCCGCTGGCCGCAAGGCCGTGGCCAGGAAGTAAGAAGAGTTAAGAGGAAACTATGGGACAAAAAGTCCATCCATACGGATTTCGCCTCGGCTACACCAAGCCGTGGAAGTCACGCTGGTTCGTGGAGCGCGATTACGACAAGCTGCTTCTGGAAGACGTGAAGCTGAAAGCAGAGTTGAAGGACAAACTCAAGTCCGCGGGCGTGAGCTCGGTGGACATTGAGCGTCCCGGCAACAAGCTGCGCATCATCATTCGCACCGCGCGTCCGGGCATCATCATCGGACGCAAAGGCGCGGAAATCGACAAGCTCAAGCAGGACCTGCAGAAGCGGACTTCGCGCGATGTGTTTGTTGACATCCAGGAAGTCCATAAGCCGGAACTGGACGCGCAACTGGTGTCGGAGTCTATCGCGCTGCAGCTGGAAAAGCGCGTGGGGTTCCGCCGGGCCATGCGCAAGGCCGTGGATTCGGCTCTGCGTTTCGGCTGCAAAGGCATCAAGGTCCGTGTTTCCGGCAGGCTGAACGGAAATGAAATCGCCCGCTCCGAGTGGTACCTGCAGGGACGGCTGCCGCTGCACACGCTGCGCGCCGACATTGATTATGGCTTCTCGGAAGCCCGCACTACCTATGGCGTGATCGGCGTGAAGGCGTGGATTTACCGTGGCGACATCCTGCCCGCGAAAAAGAAGTCGGCCGAGCAGGCAGTAGGTACGGGAGCGTTCTAAAGAAGCTACTGGCCGCTAGCTACTGGCTACTAGCTGGGGGCTGGAAGCTAAGAGCTGGGGCGAGATTGTTGTGGGCAAGAAATGCCGAAGGCGGGTTGGCTCCAAGCAGAGTTAAGGATTTGAACTTATGTTAATGCCGAAAAAAGTTAAGTACCGCAAGCAGCAACGCGGACGCATGTGCGGCAAGGCGTGGCGCGGCAGTGAGCTGTCTTTCGGAGATTACGGGCTCAAGGTTTTGGAGCCGGGATGGGTCACCGACCGGCAGATTGAAGCCTGTCGCGTGGCCATGACACGCTTCATCAAACGCGCCGGCAAGATATGGGTCCGCCTGTTTCCGGACAAGCCGGTGACCAAGAAGCCGGCCGAGACCCGTATGGGCAAGGGCAAAGGCGCGCCGGACCACTGGGTCGCTGTCGTGCGCCCGGGCAAGATCCTTTTTGAGATGGAAGGCGTGAACCGCACGGACGCCATGGAAGCCATGCGGCTGGCGTCGCACAAGCTGCCGCTCCGGACAAAGTTTGTTGCCCGGCACGACGCACACTAAAGTGTCGCGAGAAAGAGATTATGGACGCAGAAAAAATCAGAAATCTGACCGGCCCCGAACTGTTGCAGCAACAGCGGGACCTGAATGACCAGCTCTTTCGGCTGAAGTTCCAGCTCAAGATGGGACAGACCGAGAGTCTCAAGAAGATCCGTGGCTTGCGCCGGGACGTGGCGCGTTACAAGACGATCTTGCGCGAGCAGGAACTGGGCATTGTTCACAAGAAATCGGCCTCGCAGGTTGCGCCAGCCGTTACACCAAAAAAAGCCGCGGCCGCCAAACCGGCCGCGGCCAGCAAGCGCGCCGCCGACGGCAAAGCCAGGGCGACCGCCACGAAAAAGAGGAAGAAGTAAATGGCAGAAACGACAACCCCGCAACAGCCGAGCCGCCGCAGCACCAAAATCGGTCGGGTGGTTTCCAGCAAGATGGCCAAGACCATCGTTGTCCAGGTCATCATGAAAAAGGCGCACCCGCTGTACCGCCGTGTAGTGGCCAAGTCCAAGAAGTTTTACGCGCATGACGAAAAAGGCGAAGCGCACGTCGGCGACACCGTGGAGATCGAAGAGACCCGGCCCATGTCGCGCCTGAAGCGGTGGAAGTTGAAGAGTATTGTGCAAAGGGCCAAGCTGGTGGCCGGCGAAGACGCCGAGCCCAAGGCCAGCTAGGATCGGAGACCAACCATGGCAGTGATGATGCGAAGTATTCTCGACGTGGCGGACAACAGCGGGGCCCGCCGCCTGCAGATGATTCTGCCTTTGGGCGGGCATACCGGCCTCAACGCCAGCCTGGGTGACGTGGTCACCGCCTCGGTGAAGGAAGCCTCGCCCGACGGCACGGCGAAGAAGGGCACGGTGGTCAAGTGCGTGATCGTACGTCAGCGCAAGGAGCATCGCCGGCGCGACGGCACCTACATCCGTTTTGATCAGAATGCCGCGGTGTTGATCAATGAAACGGGAGAGCCAGTGGGTACCCGCGTGTTCGGTCCGGTGGCGCGCGAACTGCGCGAGAAAAAGTTTTTGAAAATCGTGTCGCTCGCTCCCGAAGTTCTGTAAGAGAAATACTGTAAGCGGCGGCCGCACGATGGGGATGATGGAAGGTCAGGAAATGCATATACGAGTTGATATCAAGCGCAATGACACGGTGAAAGTGATCGCCGGGCGCGACAAAGGCAAGCAGGGCCGCGTGCTGCGCGTTTTGCCGGCCAAGGGCCGGGTCCTGGTCGAGCACGTAATGATGGTGAAGAAGAGCGTCCGCCCCAACCCGCAGCGCAACATCAAAGGCGGGATCGCGGAACAGGAATCGGCCATCTCGATCTCCAATGTGATGATAGTCTGCCCGACCTGCGGGCCTTCGCGTATCGGACATGAGAAGGCGGGAGACAAGCGCATTCGCATCTGTCGCAAGTGCAACGCGCCCCTGGACAAGTAGCTGCTAGCTTCTGGCCGCTAGCTACTAGCCAGAGCGTTCAGCAGATGAGAAAGACAATTGCCCAGGTAGCGTAGGCGGTTGGAATGAAATCGAACGGGATTTTGGCTAGGGGCTAGAGGCTAGTAGCCAGAAGCTGAATTGAACACCTCACGAACCCGTTAATTGCGGAAACCGTGAGAAAGGTGGAACAGAGAAACATGGCAGCACGATTGAAAGAAAAGTTCCAAAAGGAAATTGCTCCCGCCCTGGCCAAAGAACTAGGGCTGGAGAACCCGATGGCCGTGCCGCACCTGCACAAAGTCGTGGTCAACATGGGAGTAGGCGAGGCCACGCAGAACACCAAGATGCTGGACCCGCTGGTCCGGGACCTCGGCGAAATCTGCGGGCAAAAGCCGGTGGTGACGCGGGCCAAGAAATCCATTGCCGCTTTCAAGGTGCGTGAAGGCATGGCTATTGGCGCCATGGTCACGCTCCGCGGCGACCGCATGTACGAGTTTCTGGACCGGCTGATCAACATCGCGCTGCCGCGCGTGCGTGACTTCCGCGGCGTGTCCACGAAGTCGTTTGACGGCCGCGGCAATTACACGCTCGGCCTGCGCGACCAGTTGATCTTTCCGGAAATTGATTACTCGAAAGTGGACAAGCTCAAAGGCATGAACGTGACCATCGTGACCACGGCCAAGGACGACAACCAGGCGCGAGCGCTGCTCAAGCACATGGGTATGCCGTTCCGGGAAGCAATCAGCAAATAGCAATGAGCCAAAGCAGCAACGTGGGGTTAGGCACTTAAGCAAGGAAGATTTGAGATTCAGAAGGGAAAGCAAAAAGGTAACGGGTGGTTTGCAATACGGAGCGGAGGACCCGAAAAACAGCTCCGGCCAATTGCTAACTGCTGATTGCTAATTGCTCGGTTTAAAAAATGGCGACAACAGCAAAAAGGGCCAAGACGGCGAAGAAACCCAAGTTCTCCACCCAGCACCGCAACCGCTGCAGCATCTGCGGACGGCCGCGCGCGTTCCTGCGCAAATTCGGCCTGTGCCGGCTGTGCTTCCGCGGTCTGGCGCTGAAAGGCGAGATACCTGGAGTGGCGAAGTCGAGTTGGTAGAAGAGCACTCAGCAGTCAGCGTTCAGCCCTGGGGCTGCATGGGTGTTTACGAAGATGCAGGGCTAGGCCCTAAGGAGCACACGGTTCTGGCACGTCAGTTGGATTGGCTGAATGCTGAGTGCTGAATGCTGAGTGCTTCGGTAGTAACGTCACGGCAGGTTTCCCGCAGAGCGGGACAAACGGGTGACGATAAGAGGAGATGAACGAAGATGAGTTTGACCGATCCGGTCGCAGATTTACTGGCGCGCATCCGCAATGCAATCCATGCGCGTCACCAGAAGCTCGATGTTCCCGCTTCCAATTTGAAGCTGGAGATCGCCCGCATTCTGAAAGAAGAAGGCTATATCGCCAATTTCAAGCCGGCTGAGGAAGAGGGCAGAAAAGTCCTGCGCATCTACCTGAAGTACGGGCCGGACAACAATGCCGCCATTTCCAACCTGCAGCGCATTTCGCGGCCCGGATGCCGCGTGTATGTCGGCAGGAACGATATTCCTCGCGTTCTCGGCGGGCTGGGCATCAACATCCTCACTACGCCCAAGGGCGTGATGACGGGACGCAAGGCGCGCAAAGAAGGTGTCGGCGGCGAAGTGTTGTGCGAGGTGTGGTAACGCGCCTGGCGCGCAGCTGCTGGCCGCTAGCTACTGGCTGCTAACCAGCATGTGTTGCTGCATGGGTTTGGTCATGTTTTGGGATTTAGCTAGGGGCTAGAAGCTAGCGGCTAGAAGCTAACAATCAGCGTGGAACTCGATTGCAGAAGCAATTGAGGGACTTGCTTAAATAGAAGGACGAAGACATGTCGCGCATTGGCAGGAAACCGATTCCGCTCCCGCAGGGAGTGAAGTTTGAAGTAAAGGGCAACACCGTTCGCGTCCAGGGACCGAAGGGCGCAGTCGAGACGCACCTTCCGGCGGGAGTAAAGCTCGAAACGGCTGATGGCCACATCCAGGTTACCCGGGAAAGCGATGACCGGGCCGCGGTCCACGGACTAGTGCGCGCCCTGGTCAGCAACGCTGTGGAAGGCGTGACCAAGGGGTGGTCGCGCGAACTGGAAATCGTGGGCATCGGCTATCGCGCAGAACTGAAGGGCAAGGGCACGGTGGTGTTCACGCTGGGTTTTTCGCACCCCATTGAGTTTCCACTGCCTTCGGGCATCTCAGTTGCGGTGGACGCCAAACAGACGCGGCTGACGGTCAGCGGCATTGACCGGCAGAAAGTCGGCCAAGTCTCGGCGGACATGCGGTTGCTGCGGCGTCCGGACCCGTACAAGCAAAAGGGCATCCGCTACGTCGGAGAGAAACTCAAGAAGAAGGTCGGCAAGACAGGAGCCAAGTAGGAGATCGGGTAATCGGGAGATCGCCGTGATCGGGTGATCTGAAATGCAAATGCCGATCACCCGAGGAACCGATCACCAGATCACCCGATTGCCGGAAAGCAAGACACATTTTGTTTGATCGTGGAGCTCAATAGCCCTACGAAGCAAAGGCAGAAGACATGATTCCAGAGAATTCAAAAGACAAGGTCCGGAAAAAGATCCATCAGCGGCTGCGGCAGAGGCTTGCCGGATCGGCCGAGCGTCCGCGCTTGAATGTGTACCGCTCGCTGAACCATATTTACGTGCAGGTGATTGACGACGCGAGCGGCGCCACCATCGTGGCGGCCAGCACGGCGCAGGGCAAGAAGGGCAGCAAACGTACCGGCGGCAACCTGGCCAGCGCCAAAGAAATCGGCAAGCTGATTGCGGAGCGGGCCAGGGAAAAGGGCGTCAAGAAAGTCGTATTTGACCGCGGCGGATATCTCTACCACGGACGCATCAAAGCGCTGGCCGACGCGGCCCGCGAAGCAGGTCTGGAGTTCTAAAGAATGGCTATAGCGACAAAAAAGAAACTCGATGCCGGCAGCTACCAGTTGAAAGACCAGGTTGTTGCCATTAACCGCGTGACCAAGGTGGTCAAAGGCGGCAAGAATATGTCCTTTGCCGCGCTGGTGGTAGTCGGCGATCCGGGCGCAGGCGTGGTCGGCTACGGATCCGGTAAAGCCAAGGAAGTTCCGCAAGCCATCCGCAAGGGGATTGAATCGGCCAAGAAGAACCTGATCAAGGTCAATCTCACGCAGAGCTCCATTCCGCACGCCGTACTGGGACGTTTTGGTTCCGGCATGGTATTGCTCAAACCGGCGCCGGAAGGCACCGGCGTGATCGCGGGCGGAGCGGTACGCGCGGTCATGACCTCGGCGGGAGTGCAGAACGTGCTGACAAAATCCATCGGCACCGCCAACCCGCATAACGTGATCAAGGCCACGTTTGATGCCTTGAAAAAACTGCGCGACCGGCAGGAAGTCGCGACCATGCGCGGCAAGACCATGCAGGAGTTGTAATTATGACGGCAGCAAAAAAGAAGATTCGTATTCAGTACGTACGTTCTAAAATCTGCACCCCAGTGAAACACAAACTGGTCATCAAGGGTCTGGGTTTTACGCGCCTGAATCAGGTCGTGGAGCGGGAAGACACCCTTTCGATCCGCGGGATGATCGCGAAAGTCCCACACTTGGTGCAGGTGCTGGAATAGAAAGATTGGGTAATTGAGTAATTTGGTAATCGGGTAATTGAAAAACCAGACGTTTGGGAGCAATTATAAACTTACCAACTTACCCAATTACCCAATGAACCAGGGAAACCGAGTAGCCGCTGGTTAAGCTGGCTGCGACATAGAGGAAAAAGGTGCCAACGAATTTATCGACATTACGGCCGCCCAAGGGCGCGACCGCCAATCGCAAGCGCGTGGGCCGCGGCATGGGCAGCGGCATGGGCAAGACCTCGACCCGCGGCCATAAGGGCCAGGGTTCGCGTTCCGGTTCGCGTTTAATGCGGGGATTTGAAGGCGGGCAGATGCCGTTGCATCGCCGTCTACCCAAGCGCGGGTTCACCAACATCTTTCGTGTGGAATACCAGGTTGTCAATCTGGACCGTCTGGCCGAGCTGGGCGAAAGCAACATTACGCCCGAAGTGCTGGTGAAGCACCGCCTGGCCAGCAAGAATGACCTGATCAAGGTCCTGGGTGATGGCGATCTCAAAGCGCCGCTTACGGTACTGGCGCACAAGTTTTCCAAATCGGCGCAGGAGAAGATCGTCAAGGCCGGCGGCAAAGCAGAATTGATCGTTGTCGGCGCCGTCGTGGAAGAGACCGGCGCTAAGAATAAGAACAAGAAACCAAAGAAGTGATGGAATGATAGAAAAAATTGCCAACATCTTCCGCGTGCCGGACCTGCGCAAGCGTGTGCTGTTTGTGCTGGCCATGCTGGCGGTCTATCGTCTGGGTTCGCATATTCCTACGCCCGGGATTGACCACAAAGCCTGGGAAGACATGATCAACCGGCAGGGTGGCGGAGTGCTCGGGCTCTTCGATCTGTTCAGTGGCGGTAATCTGCGCCGGTTCACGATCTTTGCTTTGGGCATTACGCCCTATATCACTTCCTCCATTATTCTGCAGTTGCTCACGGTGGTATGGGAGCCTCTGGCCCGCCTGCAAAAAGAAGGCGAACTGGGACGGCGGAAAATCACCCAGTGGACCCGCTACCTGACCTTTATTCTTTCTCTGCTGCAGAGCTTGGGAATCGCTTACGCCCTGCAACGGCAGGGTGTGGTAACGCATACCCAAAGCGAAACGAGTTTCCTGCTGCTCACCATGCTCACGCTCACTACCGGCAGCGTATTCATTATGTGGCTGGGTGAGCAGATTACCGAGCGCGGCATCGGCAACGGTATGTCGTTGCTGATCTTCGCCGGCATCGTGGTCGGACTGCCCAGCGGCATTGCTCAGCTTTACAACAAGATACCGGCCTGGGGAGGCTTTGCCGTGCCGGCACTGGTGATGCTGGTTGGGTTCATGATCGCCGTGGTGGCGTTCATTGTGTTTATGGAACGGTCGGAGAGGCGCATACCCGTGCAGTACGCCAAGCGCGTGATCGGACGCCGCATCATGGGCGGTCAATCCACACATCTGCCGTTGCGCGTGAACTCCGGCGGGGTCATGCCCGTCATTTTCGCGTCATCGCTGTTGAGTATCCCCACGGTGTTGGGGCTCTCGCAAAGAGCGTCAACTTCCAAGTATTTCGGACCGTTATTGCAGCAGCTGAATTCCGGCTACCCGCTGTACACGCTCTTGTACTGCCTGGGCATCCTGTTTTTTGCTTACTTCTACGTTTCCATTGTGTTCAATCCTGGCGACGTCGCGGACAACATGCGCAAACATGGCGGATTCATACCCGGTATCCGTCCCGGGCACCGCACGCGTGATTACATCAATGACGTTCTCACGCGGATAACGTTTGTCGGTGCGCTGTACCTGATTTTGATTTCGTTGATTCCGCTGTGGATGATGTCCGGTCTCCGGCTCAACGACCTGCCCCACTGGCTGGGTGGAAATATCTTTGAAGGCCTGCCCAACTGGGTCTTGCACGGACTCGGTGTCTCTTTTTACTTTGGCGGAACGTCCTTGCTGATCGTGGTAGGCGTGGCCATGGACACGGTGAACCAGATTGAATCGCAGCTCATCATGCGGCACTACGAGGGCTTTACGCCGCGCAGCGGAAGGATTCGCGGCCGGAGGTGGTAATCAAGTCTGTACAGGCGCATGCTGTGAGGAACGCCACGTCCACGAGCGATGTTGCTGTCGGTCCCATCGTGTTGCTGGGGGCGCCGGGAGCCGGCAAAGGCACACAGGCCAAGCGGATCGCGGAGCGCTACAGCATTCCGCAGATTTCGACCGGGGACATCCTGCGCGGTAATGTCACCCGGGACACGGAACTGGGGCGGAAAGCCAAGGCCGTGATGGAGCGCGGCGAACTGGTTTCGGATGAGCTGGTGCTGCCGATGGTGGCCGAACGCCTGGCCCTGCCCGATTGCGCCCGCGGCTTTATCCTGGACGGCTTTCCCCGTACGGTGGGGCAGGCGCAGTGGCTGGATGGGTTTTTAGCATCACGCACGTTTGACGGACACAAGATGGCGCCGGTTGTGATCAATATTCAGGTCGGATATAATCAATTGTTGCAACGTCTTACCGGACGCCGCTCTTGTCCCGTCGATCAGAAGATTTACAACGTCTACCTCCAGCCGCCGAAAAACGACTGCGTGTGTGATCTTTGTGGTACGAAACTGGCGCAGCGGAAAGATGACGCGGAAGAGGTCATTGCCGAGCGTTTGAGCAGTTACGAGCGCCAGACCCTGCCCCTGGCGGACTATTACCGCCGGCAGCGGAGGTTGTGGGAAATTGATGGAGAGCTTCCGGCAGATGAAGTGACGGCGAAGATGTTTGCCCTCATTGACGGTTTGCCTGGTGCAGGTGAGAGATGATCAACTGCAAATCACAGGCTGAACTGGACAAGATGCGGCGCAGCGGCCGTATCGTGCGCCAGGTACTGGACACTGTGAAAGCCATGGTTGCGCCCGGCGTTTCCACCATGGACCTGGAACGCGCAGCGGAAGAAAAGATCCGGGAGCTCGGCGCGAAGCCGGCGTTTAAAGGATACAGCGGTTATCCCTGCGTGCTTTGCACGTCAGTGAATAACGAGATCATTCACGGCATTCCTTCAGCCAAGCGGATACTGAAGGAAGGGGACATTGTCTCCCTTGACTGCGGAGTGGTGCTGGATGGCTACTACGGTGATTCCGCCGTCACTGTGCCCGTGGGACAGTCTCTGGCTCCGCAGTTGAAGAAGCTGCTGGACGTTACGGAGGCTTCGCTGAAGAAAGGCATCGCCGAAGCCATGCTGGGCAAGACGGTCGGCGACGTAGGCGCCGCTGTGCAGGAATACGTGGAAGCCAACGGTTTCAGCGTAGTGCGTGAGTTTGTGGGCCACGGAATCGGGACCAAGCTTCATGAAGACCCCCAGGTGCCTAATTTCGGCACTCGGGGACAAGGCGCGCGTCTGCGGGAAGGCATGGTGCTGGCCATAGAACCCATGGTCAACATCGGCAAGCCGGGCGCGCGGGTGTTGTCTGATAAATGGACCGCTGTTACCGAAGACGGCAGCTACAGCGCCCATTTTGAGCATTGTGTCGCTGTCACCCGGACTGGTCCGGTTGTGCTGACCGAGTAGGTGGAAGAGCGGCACTTCAGGGCCGCGCAAGGGTGGTCCGGATTTTTGGGGCTTCAGCCCCTCAGGAGATTGGTGAGCAAAGAAGACGCGATTGAGGTCATGGCGACGGTGATTGAGCCGCTGCCCAATGCCATGTTTCGGGTGGAACTGGAGAACAAACATCAGGTGCTCGCGCACGTTTCCGGCAGAATGCGCAAGAACTTTATTCGTATCCTGCCGGGTGACAAGGTCGCTGTGGAGCTTTCACCGTACGACCTGACGCGTGGACGGATTGTGTACAGGTATAAATGAATTGGGTAATTGATTACCCGTTTAGGAAATCGAGAAGAAAATATGAAGGTCAGAGCATCGGTAAAGAAAATTTGCGACAAGTGCAAGATCGTGCACCGCAAGGGCGTGGTGCGTGTTATCTGCGAGAATTCGAAACACAAGCAGAGACAAGGGTAGACTGCCAGAATTGGCAATCTTGAACCTGATCGGGATGAAGGCCGAAGCCAGGTCGTAAACCGGTCCTGAGAGCAACAAGGAGAAAACATGGCTCGTATTGCAGGCGTTGATCTTCCGCGCAACAAGCACGTGAACATCGCGCTGACTTACATCTACGGCATTGGACACTCGCGGGCCAGGCGCTTGCTGACCACCGCGCGAGTTGAGTCCGCGAAAAAGGTCCAGGACCTCAATGAAGAAGAGGTCAACCGCATTCGCCAGGCGATCGAGGGTGAAGGCGGCGTGGAAGGTGATCTGCGCAAAGACATCTCCATGAACATCAAGCGGCTGATCGAAATCGGCTCTTACCGGGGCTATCGTCACCGCCGCAATCTGCCGGTCCGCGGACAGCGTACGCACACCAACGCGCGCACCCGCAAAGGACCGCGCAAAGGGACAGTCGCCAACAAGAAGAAGACGGCAGCCAAGACATAGTTTTTCCATCCCGAGCGTAGGGATCCCTATCGACTTCGGTGTCGTTGAGGGGAGAGACACAAAGAACTCGTTGTTTAGAGGATTTGATAATGGCAAAAGCAGTAAAAGCAGTAAAAGCAGCACCAGCACCAGGAGCAGCCGCCGGCGCACCGGCAGCGGCCCCTGCCAAAGGCAAGAAAAAGGTTTTCAAGAAGAAGGAGCGCAAGAACGTTCCCCATGGGATTGCGCACATCCAGGCTTCGTTCAACAACACCATCATCACTATTGCCGATGGCGAGGGACGCACGGTAGCGTGGAAGAGTTCCGGTTCGCTGGGTTTCCGCGGCTCGCGCAAAGGGACTCCTTTTGCCGCGCAGCAGGCGGCCATGAACGCCGCCAATCAGGCGCGTGATCACGGCATGAGGTCTCTGGACGTTCGCGTAAACGGCCCGGGCTCGGGACGTGAGTCGGCCATCCGCGCTCTGGCTGCCGCCGGTCTGGAAGTGCGCTCCATCAGGGACGCTACTCCCATTCCGCACAACGGATGCCGGCCGCCAAAACGGAGACGCGTGTAAGAGCTTTGGCTAGCGGCTAGAAGCTAGCAGCAGTTTTAACTGGATCGGGAAGAAAGGGTAGCCACCCCGTAAACCGATCGCCACTAGAAAATAGGAGAAGAAATGGCAAGATATAAAGGTCCAGTCTGCCGCCTTTGCCGTCGCGAAGGCATGAAGTTGTTCCTGAAAGGGGCCAAGTGCTTCACCGACAAGTGCCCCGTGGAAAAGCGCAATTTTGCTCCCGGCCAGCACGGCAAAGACCGCAAGGCCAAGATCGTGGGCTATGGTCTGCAGCTCCGCGAAAAGCAGAAGACCAAGCGCATGTATTTCACGCTGGAAAAACAATTCCGCAACTACTTTGAAAAGGCCGCGCGCAAGCCGGGTGTGACCGGCGAGCTGCTCTTGCAGCAACTTGAGCGTCGCCTGGACACTGTCGTGCTTCGTTTGGGCTTTGCCACTTCGCGTCGCCAATCGCGCCAGCTTGTTCGCCACGGCCACATTGACGTCAACGGCCGGCGCGTGAACATTCCATCGTTTGAAGTCAGCGTGGGAGACGAGATCGTGGTCCGCGAAAAGGCCAAGAAGTTCGGCGTGGTCGAGGGCGCGCGCGATTTCTCCAGCCATCAGCCGGTATCCGGCTGGCTGGAAGTGGACCGCGAGAATTTCAAGGGCCGCGTGCTGGCCCTGCCGAAGCGCGAAGACATCAACTTGCCGGTCAACGAACAGTTGATCGTGGAGTTGTACAGCAAGTAGCCCATAGCTTCGAGCCGCTAGCTTCTGGCTGCTAGCCGGACTGGGAGGCTTCGAGCAACGGGAAACGCCCTGGTTCATTGCTGAGGCGTCGAGTAAAAAGTTGATCGCCTGACTTTTGGCTGGCAGCTAGTAGCTAGAAGCCAGTAGCTGTAAACAATTGACCGCACCAGAACAGCCGTGAGCGGCAACGCTTACGCGCCCAACGGAGCGGAATTGAAAGGAAAAAACAGAAATGGCACTTTGGAGAGGATTTCAAAAACCCAAGCGTCTCGCGACAGACACCGAGACATTAACCGACAAATATGGCCGCTTTTACGCTCAGCCGTTTGAGCGTGGATTCGGCACCACCATCGGCAACGCGCTGCGACGCGTGCTGCTTTCTTCGATTGAAGGCGCGGCGGTAACGGCCGCCAAGATTGAAGGCGTCCTGCACGAATTCCAGTCCATTCCCGGAGTGGTCGAGGACGCGACCGACATCATCCTCAACCTGAAGCAGGTCCCGTTCAAGCTGAGCGGTGAAGGCCCCAAGGCCATCTATCTCAAGGCCGACCAGCCGGGTATCGTCACCTCGGGCATGATCGAAGCGGACGGCGACGTAGAAGTGCTGGACAAGACCATCCACATCGCCACGGTCTCCGAAGGCGGCAAGCTGGAGATGGAGATGCGTCTGAAGCGCGGCCGCGGCTACGTTTCCGCCGACAAGAACTTTGAAGAAGACCTGGGCCTGGGCTTCATCCCGATTGATTCCGTTCACTCGCCAGTGCGCAAGTGCAATTACACCGTGGAAGCGGCCCGTCTGGGCCAGATCACCGACTACGACAAGCTGGACATCGAGATCTGGACCAACGGCTCCATCGCACCCGCGGACGCCCTGGGTCTGGCCGCCAAGCTGATCAAAGACCACATGACCATCTTCATCAATTTCGAAGAGGAACTGGAAACCGACACGCGCGGCGAAGAAAAGCCCCTGATCAAGAACGAAAATCTGAACCGTTCCGTGGAAGAACTGGAACTTTCCGTGCGCAGCTACAACTGCCTGAAGAACGCCAATATCCAGACCATCGGAGAACTGGTGCAGAAGACAGAAGCGGAAATGCTCAAGACCAAGAACTTCGGCCGCAAGTCGCTCAATGAGATCAAGGAGATTCTTTCGTCCATGGGTCTCGGGCTGGGCATGAAGATTGACGAACAGGGCAACGCTGTTCCCGGTCCAACCAGCCAGGTATCGGCCCTGACCGCCGGTGGCGCGGGCGAAGATGAAGGCGGGGAGCAGGAGTTTTAGGAATCGGGTGATCCGGTGATCGGGTGATCTGGTGATCGGTCTCCCGACACCGGCGCTGATTTTTGTGACGGTTCGCTAAATACTAAGTACTAACTACTAACGGCTTCTTTGCTGGTAGTTAGCGGTCGGGAAGCGTAGCTTCCGGCGGCAATCAGGAAACTAAAAGGACTAACGTCATGCGCCATCGCAAAGTAGCCAAGAAACTCGGACGCAACACCAGCCATCGTCGCGCACTGCTGCGCAACCTGGTGACATCGCTCATCATGGAAGAACGGATTGAAACCACGCCGGCCAAGGCCAAAGCCATGCGTCCGCACGTGGAGAAGATGATTACCCTGGGCAAACGCGGAGACCTGGCCGCGCGCCGCCTGGCCCTGGGCTATCTGATGACCCGCGAATCCGTGGAGCGCCTTTTTGACACCGTGGCCCCGCGCTTTGGCGACCGCAACGGCGGCTATCTGCGCATCATCCACAAAGGCTGGCGTGCCGGCGATGGAGCGGACACCGTATACATTGAACTGGTCGGCAGTGAGAAGCTGATCGAAGCCAAACGCGCGAAGCGCGCTGAAATACGGGCCCAGCGCCAGGAAAAAGTCCGCAAGCAGATGGAAGAAGAACAGGCCGCAGCGGCCACGGAAAAAGGCGAAGCAGCCGAAGGGGAAGACCAGGGCAAGGACAAGAAGTAAGACGCTTACTTCGCCGCAAGATTTCGCCGCGCCTCCGAGGGGGCGCGGTTTTTTTCTGTCGTGGCCGTACCGCAGGGCAGGAGCATCGCCGGGTAGTACACCCGTGGCTTGCCGTGTGCAACCGCGCTCCCGCGGAGTTTAAGGTGCCATCCTCGCGGCTTGCGCATGGAATCGGGCAGCGCGATGCCCAACAAGTATCCTTTCCATGGCGCTTCAAACCGATACGGTTCAAAGTCCGTATAGGCCCCGCCGGTGGTGAAGGTCAGAGTCTCAAAAAAGTCTTTTTCCCGGTAGTGGGGGTTCCAGAGGTAGTCCCGGCCAACATCGCTCAGCGGCTGGCGCAGCATGACGGAGAGACGCGTGCCTGTCGAAAAAAACTCCCTCTTGAGGTCGGAAGTGGAATAGCGGCTCTTGTCGTCATAGGGATCGGCGACCAGCAGCACCGTGTCTCCCGGCTGGTGCGCGCCGAACAGCGCAAGTCCCTGATGCAATGCGTCGAACATGGCGACGCGCTTGCCCAGGGAATCTGTCCGCTCGATCACGTCGTTGACGTCCGTGACGTGGTCCCTGGCCTTGGTATTGAATCCGGTGGAAAAGACTGCCTTGTCGGCGTAGATTCCGAAAGCCAGCGGCTTTCCTTCCGGCGCCAGGCGCGCCAGGCGCGTGATCATGTCCACGGCCTCGCCGACGCGCGCGTCCTGTTCCGCCTGGTCAACCTCCACCAGCACCAGAAGACGGTTGTTAAAGTCCTGCGTGGCGCTCACCACCTGCAGCGGCGTCCGGCCCATGCGGGCCTCAAAGTTTTCCGCCTTCAGGTTTTCAATGGGATCGTGTGTTGCATGGTCGATCGCCGGCACCACCACGTAGGTCGTGCAAGTCTGGCCTGCCGCCCCCGACAACATGAGGAATGACGAAACGAGAAATATTGCAAGCCAGAGAGCTTTGCGCATGAGTCACAACCCTGTTGCCGCTCGAAGATGCCGCCCGGAGATGCCGCCCGGAGAATCCGTCCGGACTAGTGTAAATGCCGGGAAAGCGGAGGCCAAGGCCCCGCCGGCCTGTCGCGGGCCATCGCGCAAGACTGAAATATGAAAGGAGCGTTAAGAACGCCGGCCTCTCTGTGGAAAACCGTGGGAAAGAATTATTGCGCGCCCGTTGTAAAACCCTTAGTGGACTTGCGGCATCTCTAAAATGAAATGTGCCTCAGGAGGCCCCTTCCCATGGTCAAGATTCTCTGTGATTCGTGCGGCAAATTAAAGCCGCCATCGGACACCCGCATCGGCGACTACCCCTGGTTGCTGGGCTATGACATTGAAATCGAACGCGCCAACGCCCTGCAGCGTTCTTTGCGTTTCCTGCCCCGTTGGGACAACGCCCGTATCCTGGAGCTGGGATCAATCCATCTGTGCAGTGATGCATGTAAGGAAAAATACATACGGAAAGCGAGCGCCGTGGCCTGAGCAGCCCGAGCGGCGCCGGGGAATGCGAGAAACACCCGGCATTTCCACACCAGGTCGCTGAAATCCACAGGATTGCACCACATTGCGGCGTTGACCCACGCCATGCCGGAGCGTAGATTCGCTCTACATCTATTGTCTGACCAGCCTCGACCGTGAGGGTCGTGGACGGCCCTCTTTGCATTTGTTCTCTGGAGATAACTGTGGAAATCCCTCCTGAAATAAAGGGGGGAAACTCCTATATAAACGGGCAAAACATGGCAAATAGAAGGTTTAGCCGTGATTTTTTTCTGTTTGCTAAAATAGTACAACAGGTTGTGTTTTGTTCTTGACTTGTCCCATATACAGGGAGTATTTTCCCACCACTAGGTTCTTGTAAAAGACGGGGCCTGCTGGAGAGAGTGCAGGTACCTAAGTAGGCAACGGCGTCGAGGTGACGCCGCAGCGAGCGAATCGCGGTGACCCTTTAGGGGAAATAAACAGATGAGAGCTTTCTCCCGTAACGGTTGACGCGCGGGCCGGATTCAAGTCCGGCCGCGTAGTTCAGCCGAATGGCCCTCTTTGAGAAGTGAGGTTTTTATGGAAATGAAATGGTCGCGGTGGTTTCGTTGTGAATCCAGCTTTGGATTGCTGTTGGTGCCGAATCAGCCCGGCATCTTTGCTTTGGCGGAAGAGATCATGGAACCGGGAGAGCCGCTCTCCCGGCGCATGCTCGCCGTATTTGAGATTGACGAAGCGGAAGATCTGGTCCGGGCCTTGAACCGGCTGTTCACACCGGCCAGTCCCTGGCGCGATCGCCTGGCTTCCGCGCGCTGCTATATGCGGTACGCGCTGGTCCCTGATCCCGAGGAGCGCACCGCGGCCGCCATGTCGCTCCGCAACTGGCTGGACGCCCAGCGCGAAGCCGCCGCGCAGGTGTTCGAAATGGCGGTCCCCGGAAGACGAGCGGACGAAACAGACAACAAGACCGTAGCCGAACGCGCGGTGGACCACGTCACCCGCGCACGAGGTTCGGACAAAGCTGCCTCAGCGGGCTGACCCGCGGTTGCCGGCTATCGGCGGCGCGGCGAAAAACCTGCGCCTCTCTTTTACAGTACAACGCATACAGTACAACGCACTCCCCCGCAGATTTTTGAGCGTTGTTGAAAAAACGCCTTTTCTGAGGCTGCTTGCAATTGGCAGGAAAGAACGGCAAATGAGTTTCAGAGGCATTCACGAAGCAAAGATCATCTAAAGAGATGGAGAGATAGAAGGCATTCCATGGAGAAGATGGAGAAGAAGGAAATGGCCGAACTCGCACCGCACGCTACCTCCGCCCCGGCCACCCGGACGGCAACCACTCAAGAGCAAAAAAGCGCTCCCGGGCTGAAATTCTCGCGGTACAACACCCGCCCCGGGACTTCGCCGTATAACGAAGTGGCGTGGGAACTGCGCACCGCCAGCATTACCGACGCCAAAGGCAACAGCATCTTTGAGCAGAAGGACGTGGAGTCCCCCAAGGACTGGTCCATGACGGCCATCAACATTGTGGCCAGCAAGTATCTGCACGGGGCCATCGGCACGCCGCAGCGCGAGACCGGCGTGCGCGCCTTGATCTCCCGCGTGGCGGAGACCATCCGCGACTGGGGATGGGCGCAAGGCTACTTCGCCAGCGAAGAAGACCGCGATACCTTCCATGACGAACTGGCACACATCCTTCTCGAGCAAAAGGCCGCGTTCAATTCGCCGGTCTGGTTCAACGTGGGCTGTGACCGTCTGGAGCCGCAATCGGACGCGCAGAACTGGCACTGGACGGCGGAGAAAGCCAACGCCGAATTCTCGACCACCGGCTATCGCAATCCGCAGTGTTCGGCGTGCTTCATCAACTCGGTCAAAGACTCGCTCGATTCCATCCTGACGCTGGCCAAGACGGAAGGCATGTTGTTCAAGTGGGGCAGCGGCACGGGAACGAATCTTTCCACGCTGCGCGGCAGCATGGAAGTGCTCTCCGGCGGCGGACAGGCTTCCGGCCCGCTCAGTTTCATGCGCGGCTTTGACGCTTTTGCCGGCGTCATCAAGTCCGGCGGCAAAACGCGCCGCGCCGCCAAGATGGTCATCCTGAACGTGGACCATCCGGACATCGTTGAATTTGTCGAGTGCAAAGCCAAAGAAGAAGCCAAGGCCTGGGCGCTGATTGAAATGGGCTATGACGGTTCCGGTCCCGATTCCGAAGCCTACAGCTCCATCTTCTTCCAGAACGCCAACAACTCCGTCCGCGTGACCGACGAGTTCATGAACGCCGCGGAAAATGACGGCGAGTTTTCCACCCGCGCCGTAAAAGACGGCAAAGTGATGAAGACCTACAAGGCGCGCGACCTGCTGCGCAAGATCTCCGAAGCCACGTGGCAGTGCGGCGATCCCGGCATGCAGTATGACACCGTGATCAACAAGTGGCACACGTCGAAGAACACGGCGCGCATCAACGCCAGCAACCCGTGCTCGGAATACATGTTCCTGGACGACACGGCCTGCAACCTGGCGTCACTGAACCTCATGAAGTTCATGGGCCCGAACGGCACGTTTGACGTTCCCGCCTACCGCCATGCCGTGGACGTGATGATCACCGCGCAGGAAATCCTGGTGGACAACTCGGGTTACCCGACGGAAATGATCGCGCGCAACTCGCACGACTACCGTCCGCTGGGTCTGGGATACGCCAACCTGGGCGCGCTGCTCATGGCGAGCGGCCTGCCCTACGATTCCGACGCCGGCCGCGACTACGCCGCCTGCGTCACGGCCATCATGTGCGGTGAAGCGTACCTGCAATCGGCGCGCATCGCCGAGCAATGCCCGTCGCTCGCGCCGGCAACCTCGCGCGTCTCGCAAAGGGAAATTGACGGCGGCGCCTGCCCCGGCTGGTACATCAACCGCGAACCGTTCCTGGACGTCATCCGCATGCACCGCGCGTCGGTGAACAAAGTCAACCACAAGGACATCATTCCCGCCGGCCTGATCGAAGGCTCCAAGCAGTGCTGGGACGAAGCGCTGGCCCTGGGAGAAAAAGCCGGCTACCGCAACGCGCAAGTCACCGTGCTGGCGCCCACGGGAACCATCGGCTTCATGATGGATTGCGACACCACCGGCGTGGAGCCGGACCTGGCCCTGGTCAAGTACAAAAAACTGGTCGGCGGCGGCATGATCAAGATCGTGAACCAGACCGTGCCCCAGGCGCTCTTCAAACTCGGCTACACCGACGACCAGGTCAACGCCATTGTCAGTTACATTGACGCCACGGGCACCATCGAAGGCGCGCCGGCAATCAAAGACGAGCATCTTCCGGTATTCGATTGCAGCTTCAAGCCGCAAAAAGGCACCCGCAGCATTCACTACATGGGCCACGTAAAAATGATGGCTGCGGCGCAGCCGTTCATCTCCGGAGCAATTTCGAAAACGGTCAACCTGCCGGAAGCGGCGAGCGTGGAAGACATCATGGAAGCGTACATCCAGTCGTGGAAGCTGGGACTGAAAGCAGTCGCCATCTATCGCGACGGCTCGAAGAAAGCCCAGCCGCTCATGGCCGCCAGCAGCAAGGACGAAGCGGCCAGACGAGGGACAAAAGGCGAGAAGACCGCCACCGTCACGCTGTCACAGGAAGAACTGACGTTCGCCAAACTCACACCCGAACAGCAGCAGTTCGCGCTGGAGGTAGTACGCATCGCCGGTGCAGCGCAGAAAGACGTGCAAAGCCTGGCGCTGGACGGCATGAAACGGCTCATCGGTCCGACCAAGGAAGACCAGCAGTCGGCGCCGCCGCGCGCTCTGCGCCACCGCTTGCCCAACGAGCGCGCGTCGGTCACCCACAAATTCGCCATCGCCGGACACGAAGGCTACATCACGGTGGGCCTCTATCGCGACGGCACGCCGGGAGAACTCTTCATCCGCATGGCCAAGGAAGGCTCCACGGTCGCCGGGCTCACCGACTCGTTCGCCCTGGCCGTTTCGCTGGCGCTGCAACACGGCGTTCCGCTGAAGCTGCTGTGCGAAAAATTCCAGCACACCCGCTTCGAACCCGCGGGCTTCACCGGCAACCAGGAAATCCCCATCGCCAAGTCAATCATGGATTACATCTTCCGCTGGATGGACATCCGCTTCGTCTCCGGCCAGCAGTTCCCGCTGTTCAAAGACATGATCGTCCCGCCGCCGCAGGCGGCGCAATTGGGTGGAGCACAGCCGCCCTCCGCTGTGGAAGAGCCGCAGGCTCTCTTGTCGGGCGAGAACGCCGTCAGAATGGAATACACCACGCCGCCAAAAGGCGGTCTGGCCTCTGAAGCTAACTACCAAGTACTAAGTACTAAAGACTTGCCCGTAGACCGCGGCATCTATCACGCCGCCGACGCAATGAAAGACCTGGTAGACATGGGCGACGCCCCAAGCTGCCACGTCTGCGGCGCGATCATGACGCGGAATGGGTCGTGTTATAGGTGCATGAGTTGCGGGAGCACGAGCGGGTGCAGTTAGAGAATCGGCTGGTCTGCAGCACAGGGGCCAGTCAAGAAAAGACTGTGTTTGACGACTTTACTGTTCAACCTGTCCAACTCGTAGTTGAGCTTCAGCCGCCAACAAGTCAGGATTGAGGGGCCTCATGTTTGACGGTTTTGAAGTAGATGTACTTTCTCTGGGTGATGCAGATTGCATCTTAGTTTCTGAATGGCGCGGTTATGCTGTCAGGCGCCTGCTAATCGATGGTGGCAGAAAGTCAGATTTCCCCGTGGTAAGAGCTTTTTTGCGACAAAGGAACGTTACAAGCTTGGACGATGTCCTTTGCTCGCATCTCCATAATGATCACGCCGCAGGTCTAATTGAGCTGCTGAAAGATCACTCAATCGCTGTGGGATCTGGATGGATGCATAGCATCCGAAGCCACTGTGATGCAGGTCAGCTTCGGCGCACTGCCAACGGCAGCTCAAACGATGCAGAGGGTGTGCGGGAAGTGGTTGAGAATACGGACCGGCTACTCTCGGCTTTCACCGCTCGCGGGATAACACCCACGGAACCATTCACCGGCTCCGCTCCTGCCATTCTCGGTCCCAGCCAGGCTTACTACAAAAACGTCATAGCCGAGTTTATAAAGGCTGGTACTGCGGCGATGGCAATGCCACAGCCTGGATTCGGCCAACTAGGGCTTTTGGCCGCCTTGGTTGGAGCGGGTTCAAATCGGCAAGCGGGCACCATTCCATTTAGACTCCCTAGCAATATGCCAAATTCTTCAGAGTACGGTGCCCTATCTAGGCTAATGCTCGGAGCCCCTCCAATCACCGGACCGTTAGCCAGATCCGCCGTGCAGGAGAATCCTTCAACGCAACCTTTCAACAACACGAGCGTGATCATTGGTCTGCAATTCAAAGGCAAGAAGTTCTTATTTACTGCAGACGCAGGATGTGAGTCCCTGCGACAAGTCGCGCTCGGTTGGGAAGATATTTACTGTCTACAAGTGCCACACCATGGGAGCGAAGGCAACCTCTCTAAAGATCTGATCGCCCGATTCCGGCCCCAAATTGCTTTTGTTTCGGCTTGCGGTGACCAGAGCCATCCCAGTTCAGCAGTCAAGACTGCTCTAATAACGGTAAACGCGAAAGTGTTTAGTACGCATTACCCGAGCCCGGCCCACAAATGGTTTTGGCTGGGAGATGTACCTGCAAGATCTGACTATATTCCAGCCACGGCGATGAGGGGCTCGGCAGGTCTGCCTTGGGCATTGAGCGGCTGAGCCCAATCCCGCACGACGGTTTATGGACAAACTATCGTTTACACTCTATGAGTTTTTTGGTTACTTCCTTCCAGGGGTAGTTGGCGTCTCTGCCATTACCATCTTATTCTGGACGCTCTTTCTGCCGGTCGAACCAGTGCCGATTCACGTTTTCGAGCTTAGCAAGCTCTGGTATTTCGGGCTTGCAGTCGTTGCGTACTATGCAGGGCATGTTCTGCAGGCAATCAGTCGCTCTTTGTTCAAGAATCCTGACGACTCGATATTGGCAAGTCAAGCCGACATGGCTCCTTTGGTTAAGCGTGCCCGGGCGCAACTCGCTACTCACTTGAGCCTGACAGAACCGGAGACCCCTAGCAGTGGCGTGACCGTTAGACTTTGCGATGAACTGGCGTTGCAGTACGGACAGCTTGGCGATCGTGATGTATTTGTCTATCGCGAGGGCTTTTATCGTGGCAGCTTCGCGTCATTCATTCTCCTCGATCTCGCACTTGTGGTTCGGGCAATCGTGCCGGGTGCAACGTTGCTCTTGCCGACCAAGAAATTCCCTGTTTCCTGCTGGCAATTGATATTCTTCATCGCCGTGGTGACCGTCAGCATATTCTTTCTAAAGCAACGCTATAAACACTTTGCTGCGTTGCGGGTGATGCGGGGCATTTTGGCGTACGTGAGCCTTTCTTGTTTTCATGACCTTGGCAAGAAGGGTAATGATGGAACGAAGGGTTAGCGTCGGGTGGCCCATCCCTTCGCGGTTTTTGCGAGGGATGGGGTGCGATGCCGCTAGTCGCAGGTGTCTTCGTCCTCCGTGCACACCGGCGAGGGCTGCCCCTTCAGCGTTGCTTCAGGGCAGACTTTGCCACACGGGGATGGGAGCGCGACAAATCACTGAGACAGCGATGATCGTGTGGCACAGCCGCCTCGGCTGTGCCTTGGTTTTGTACTTTGTTGCGTTTTGTGCAAATGGACGTGCTGCGACAGATCAGACTGTCCCATCAGGAGAAGCCAAGTGCTGATCGCGGGCGAGCGCTACGGATTTGTCCGGCTGGCCGGGCCGATATCTTACCGCGATCCCGGTTCCTGTTGGATGTCTTTCGACGTACCGTTCGGCGTCCTTCTTCACAGCAAACTGGCGCCAGGTTTCTCCTGACCACGAGTCCGATTCAGCAATGAATGTATAGAACATTGTGACCCGGTAGATGCCGCCTGCCAGCAGGGCCATTTGGCACGAGTCAATCTGTCCGTGCGCTGTGAGCCATGAGTCCGTTCCTCTGGCCCGATACCAATCCTGCAACGCATGGTCCGCTCGAGTGAACGGGCGAATCAGCGTTCGGACTATGAAATTGATCAATCCGAAAGTGGGATCGAACATGCCCAGGAGTTATAACATGCCAGGGAAATGATTTCGCCCGCCAGGGTCTCCAATATGAGTGACGCCGTTGTCAGATGTCATCTTGAGCGGAGCCGGAGCGCTAGCGACGGCGCAGTCGAAAGATCCCGACAGTGGTAGCACGGCGATGCTGACGCAGGGAGTTTCTACGATGCACGGCGCCTAAGACCGCATCCCATCCGAAAATCGCACGGACCCACAGTTCACGAAACTGTGCGTCCTAGGACTGTTCGCGATGGGAGACGGGTTCAGGGACAGTGCATCGTAGAAACTCCCTGACGCCGCATGGTAGCGCCACCACCGTCGGGATCTTTCGACTGCGCCGTCGCGCTGCTCCGGCTCCGCTCAAGATGACAAATGCTAACGGCGTCTTCGCCCTCCGTGCCCACCGGCGAGCGCGCCGGTGTCTTCGCCCTCGCGATCTTTCAACGAGTCTCCTGCATTTGATGTACGCAAGACTCCGTTGTTTGCCTGCCTGGAATTTGCATGGACTGCCCGATTGCCAAACCGCATCACAACAACTAAAACGTCATGCTGTGGCGCGGCTTCTCTCGGGACGCAGACAAGCTCTGAAGGCATTATTGTGAAGACCATCAGAATGATAATAAGAAAGTGGTTGCTGGGCGGCCGAAGAGTGCCGTCCTTGCTATGGATGGCAGCCGGCCTGTTGGCCCCGGCCACGGGGCAGGTAGCGACCCAGGGCCAATGGACGACCCTGCCGTTCCTGATGCCGATCAATCCGGTCCACATGGCACTCATGCACAACGGTCAGGTGCTGATCGTGTCCGGGTCCGGCAACCTTCCGTCCAACACCAACTTTGCGGCCGCGGTGTGGAACCCGCAAACCGGCAATCTCACCACGCAACCGGTGGCCTGGGACATGTTCTGCAATGGGATGGCAATCCTGCCCGATGGCCGGCCGCTGGTTGTGGGCGGCACGCTGCAATACGACCCGTTTTTTGGACAGCTCGCCACCTCAGCCTACGATCCAGCGACCGGTATTTTCACCAACCAGCAAAGCATGGCGCATGGACGCTGGTATCCCACGGTGATCAGCCTCAGCGATGGCTCGCTGATGACCTTTTCAGGTCTCGACGAGAATGGAAACACCAACACGACGGTCGAAATCTTCAAGGCCGCCATAGGATGGAGTTCCCCCGTCACCGCGCCCTGGACGCCGCCACTCTATCCGCGCCTGCACCTGCTGCCGAACGGCAAAGTCTTCTATTCGGGCTCCACCACCAGTTCCAGCATTTTCGATCCGGCGACGCAAACGTGGACGTTGAATGTGGCGCAAACGAATTTCGGCAACACGCGGACCTACGGATCGTCGGTGCTGCTGCCCCTGACCCTGGCCAGCGGATATAAGCCGGTCGTGATGATCATGGGCGGCTCGAACCCGGCGACCGCCACCACGGAGCTGATTGATTTATCGGCCGCCACTCCGCGGTGGGCGAAAGGGCCCGCGATGTCGCAGGCGCGGGTGGAGATGAATGCCACCATTCTGCCGAACGGTAAAGTGGTGGCGCTGGGCGGGTCGGTGAACGATGAGGATGGATCGACCGCCAGTTTCAACACGGACATCTACGATCCGCACTCCAACACGTTTTCGACCGGAGCGCCCAATGCATTCCCGCGGCTGTATCACTCCAACGCAATGCTGTTGCCGGATGCGACCGTGCTGGTCACTGGAAGCAATCCCGCCCGGGGCACGTACGAGCAGCACAGCGAAATCTACTCACCGGGCTATCTGTTCAACGCTAATGGCAGCGCCGCCACCCGGCCCTCGATCACCAGCGCGACACCAGCGGCGTTTACCTATGGCGGCGCGTTCCAGGTGCAGACACCGGACGCCGCAAGCATCACCAAGGTCGCGCTTATGCGGGCCGGCGCGGTAACCCATTCATTTGATATGGAACAGAGGCTGGTGGAACTGTCGTTCACCGCCGGCAATGGCGTGCTGAATGTGACCGCGCCGCCGAACGGAAACATCGCGCCGCCCGGCTACTATTTGGTCTTTATCCTGAATTCCGCGGGCGTGCCATCGGTGGGAAGTTTCGTGCAGATCACGGCGTCCACTCCTCCCCCTCCTCCACCGCCTCCTCCGCCTTCTTCCATCGCCGAGATGCAGGTAGTGTCGACGGGAACGAACTCAAGCGCGAGCCAGTCCGTTTCACTCACGGAGACTGCCGGTAACCTGCTGGTGGCCGCGGTCTACTGGAATGGGTCTAATGCTATAACGATCTCCGATTCGTTGGGGAACACCTGGAACAGCGCGCCGGTCCAGGACAACTCCGCCGCGGCAACCGACGTCCAGATCTGGTACGCACAGAACATCAAAGGCGGAGCGAATACTGTCACTTTGACCCAGCCATGGGCGGTCACTGCCGGGTTTTACGTGATCGAGTACTCAGGCCTTGCCACCACCAACGTTCTTGATACTTCTGCCGGCAGGATCGCCCCAACCTCGACTCAGGTGGCGGACACCGGCAACCTCACCACCAGCGGGTCTCGCGACCTAGTCGTCGGCTTGTTCGCCGACACCTGGGGAAGCGGCACGATGACCCCAGCCTCAGGCTGGATCAGCCGCGGGACCGATCCCAACTTCTATTCACTGGTCGTCGATAACCTGCCCGGCGGAACCGGGACGTTCGATCCCACGGCGAGTCTGCCGGGTTCGAACTCAGACGCTGCATGGTCGGCTACCGCAGTGGCTTTTAAAGCGAAATAGTAGAAGCAAAATAGCAATTGGCCAAAGCTATTGTCGATTCCCCGTCGACAAAATTGCGAGTTTGCGCCCGCGATGCCGCTAGTCGCTATCGTCTTCGCCCTCCGTGCGCACCGGCGAGGGCGCCCCTTCAGGGTTGCTTCAGGGCAGGCTTTGCCACACGGGCGTGGGGGGCACGAAGAACCAACCACCTGTCATCTTGAGCGGAGCCGGAGCGCTAGCGACGGCGTAGTCGAAAGATCCCGAGGATGCGTCCTTGCCCATGCCGATACGAGGTGTTTTACGAAACTGTGCGTCCTATGACTTTTCGCGCTGGGAGACGGTTTCAGGGACAGTGCGTCGTAGAAACTCCCTGACGCCGCATGGTAGCGCCACCACTGTCGGGATCTTTCGACTGCGCCGTCGCGCTGCTCCGGCTCCGCTCAAGATGACAAATGCTAACGGCCTTCAACAATTTGCGGCCATGTTGCGGACCGGGTGACGGCCCTTATCTTCGCCCACCGTGCACACCGGCGAGGGGGCCGGTGCCAAATGCCGGCCTGGGCTGTCAGTTTGGGCCAAACGCAAAGTGACAAAAAATGTCTCTTGACTTTTTTCAAATCTGCGGTACCATGCGCGGACTTAAAAGCCAAATCGGTTGAAACCAAAACCGAAGAGGCCGGACCGCCCAGGCGGATTCCGAAAAGATATTTGAAAACTTAAGCAATCAGCAAATGGCAATAAAAGAAGCCATTAGCAATTGGCCATCAGCAATTAGCCGGAGAAAACCAACAGCCTTTACCACTGAGGACACAGAGGAACACGGGGGAGGATCGGGCGGGACAGGAATTCTGGGATCTCTGACCTCCGTGTTTCTCTGTGGTAAAGGGTTTGCGCGTGGTCTGGCGATGCCCCCTGTTCCTCCCCTGTTCCTCCCCTGTTACGCCCCTGTTACTCCCCTGTTACGAATTGACTCCGTCCGGGAAAAAGGTCTTCGAAAGGCCCGTGGAATCGAGGTTTTGCATCTCTGGAGCATCAAAGCGCTCGCGTTCTCCCCTGTTTTTTCCCCTGTTAGCAGGGGAGCGGCCGAGCGGTGGAGCGGCGGAAAGCCAACAGCCTTTACCACTGAGGACACAGAGGAACACAGAGGAGGATCGGGCAGGGCAGGAATTCTGGGATGGGGGCAGCCATCGCCGTCTGGGTTACGTTGTGGCCGGACACGTGTGGGCCATCACGCGGCGATCCTGCGCGACCGGTATTTGTCAGCTTCACCCTTGTCGGTCGGGTTTGCGAGAAGCAATCCCCTTGATTGTTTGAGCGCGGCCGACAGATTACACGTAGATTAGATGCGGAGACCATCCGGTGCCGGAAACGACGATGCTTGAAGATATAGTACGGAACCTGACGCGCATCCATGAGCGGATTGCCAATTCTGCGGCCCGTGCCGGGCGCCGTCCCGAGTCCATCACCTTGATGGCTGTGAGCAAGACTGTCGCGCCGGAGCACATACGCGCCGCTTACCAGGCTGGACAGCGCGTCTTCGGTGAAAACCGAGTGCAGGAATTTGCGGAAAAATCCGGCAACCTGGCCGAACTGAAAGACGCCGAATGGCGCCTGATCGGACACTTGCAGTCCAACAAGGCGAAGAGAGCGACCGAGCTCTTTCATGCGGTGGAGTCGGTGGATTCTCTCCGGCTGGCCGAGAAACTTGACCAGGCGGCGGCGCAAATGGGAAAGACCCTGCCGGTGCTCATTGAGATCAATATCGGCGGAGAGGAAAACAAGGCTGGGATGTCAGCGGATTCTCCGGAACTTGAGCAATTGCTGCAGGCTGCTTCGGTGTTGCAGCATCTTGAAGTGCGCGGGCTGATGACGGTCCCGCCTTATACGGAAGATCCTGAGGGAGCGCGCCCGTTTTTTCGCAAGCTACGAGAACTTCGCGACCGCATTGCCGCGCGTAAGCTGCCGGCAGTCCGGATGGATGTGCTCTCCATGGGTATGTCGCATGATTTTGAGGTGGCCATTGAAGAAGGCTCAACCTGTGTCCGCGTGGGGAGCGCCATTTTCGGAGCGCGTCCCAAGCCGTGATCCCCATTCAGGAATCAGCCAAGGGCCTGAAGTTTGCCGTAAAGGTGCATCCACGCGCCCGCAGGAACGCCATCACCGGAACAACCGGCGATGCGCTGAAGCTGGCCCTGACAGCGCCGCCGGTGGATGGCAAAGCCAATCACGCCGTCGTGGATTTCTTTGCGGATTTTTTCCAAATTCCGCGGGCGTCCATTACTATTGCCAGCGGTGAAACGAGCCGGAATAAAGTAGTGCGAATCACTGGAATCACGGCCGAGCAGGCGCAACGCCTGCTGGCTGCGACAGCCAAGGTATAAGAGGAGAGAACATTGTCGTTTTCCCAACGTTTGCAAGACATAAGAACGGGCTTTACCGGTCCCTTCTGGGTCGCCAATATCAGCGAGCTGTTCGAACGGCTGTCGTACTACGCCGTGTTTGCTGTGCTGGCCCGCTATTTGAATGAGAACCTGCAGTTTTCCACACAGCAGGCAGGTACTCTCACCGGACAATTCGGTGGATGGGTATGGTTTCTGGCGATTTTCGGAGGAACAATTGCCGACCGGCTGGGGTTTCGTCGTGCACTCTCCGTCGCCTATCTGATCTTAAGCGCGGCGTATTTCCTGCTGGGATCGCTGGGCGCTTCCTGGTTCGCCCCGGTCCGGGGCGCGATGCCGCTGCCCGTGTTGGTAACGATGATTTTGGTCCTTCCTGCCCTGGGTGTCGCGCTGGTGAAACCTTCTGTTGTAGGCACTACGGCCCGAGCGTCGAAGGAGAACGTCCGCTCCATCGGTTACTCAATCTACTACACGCTGGTAAACGTTGGCGGAGCGGCGGGTCCGTTCATGGCTTCCTGGGTAAGTCGGCACGGGAGCGTTGGGAGCGTTTTCCGTGTGGCGGCCCTAAGCGTTTTCTTGATGTTCTTTGCTGTCCTCATTTTTTTTAAGGAGCCCAGGCGTTCGGGTGAAGAACAGGTGGCCAGCCTGCGGGAAACGGGCAAGAACTTTGGGACTGTCATTTCCAATCCCCGCTTCGTACTGTTTCTTCTGATTTTTTCCGGCTACTGGATTGTCTACTGGCAGGAGTTCATTATTCTGCCACTCTACATTTCCAAATACATCGATGCGAAAGCTGACACGGCCCTGATGCTGACCACGGGGCCGCTGCTGGTGATTGCGTTGACGGTCGCGCTAAGCTTGCTGACGCAAAAAGCAGCTCCGGTCCGGGTTATCACCCTGGGCACGCTCATCACTGCGGTGGCCTGGGTGCTGCTGATCATCCATCCGTCAGTCCTCATGGCGTACATGACACTCGGCGTAATTGCGATAGGCGAGATCATCCTTTCGCCTAAATATTATGAATATATTTCGCGCCTGGCGCCGCCAGGACAGCAGGGAACTTATATGGGCTTTGCTTTCCTGCCGATTGGGATCGGATCATTTATCGGCGGTCCGTTAGGCGGATGGCTGATCCACTATTTCGGCGAAATCCAACACCAACCTGCACGCATTTGGTGGGTGGTGACGGGAATCGGTTTGCTGACAGCGCTGTTGCTGTGGATCTACGACCGGACCGTCAGGACCACTCCTGAGCCGGATGTGGCGAGTGTGCAAATCGCCGCATGAGTTTTTACTCCGGAGCGCGCAGCGATGATAGGGGGGTCTCTCTTCCCTTGAGACTTTGGATATGTGATTTAATAGAAGATTGCCCATGGATCTGAAAGCCATTCAAGCAGCCCTGCGGGAACGCAACTTTGACGCCTGGCTGTTTTACGACCATCATCACCGCGATCCCATTGCCTACAAGGTGCTGGGTCTTTCGGAAGGCCTGTTCGTCACGCGACGCTGGTTTTACCTGATTCCTCGCGATGGCGACCCGGTCAAACTGGTGCATCGTATTGAAGCCGGACATCTGGATACGCTTCCCGGCAGCAAGCGCGCGTATTCTTCCTGGCGGGAGCTGTGGGACAACCTGCAGTCCATGCTTACCGGCGTGAAAACCGTGGCCATGCAGTATTCGCCGAACAATCTGGTCCCTTACATCGGACTGGTGGACGCGGGCACCGTGGAGTTGGTGCGCAGCTTTGGCAAAGACATCGTCAGCTCAGGCGATCTGGTGGCGCGGTTTGAAGCCGCCTGGACGGAAGAACAGATCCAGAGCCATTTCGCCGCGCGGGACGCCATTGACGCCATTGTTCCCGCCACGTTCCAGGAGATCGGCCGCAGGGCGCGCAATGGCGGTGTGACCGAATACGAAATCCAGCAATGGATCGCCGAGGCCTTTCGCCGGGAGAAACTGGTTACAGAAGATCTGCCGATTGTGGGGGTGAACGCCAACAGCGGTAATCCGCACTACGAGCCTAAATCAGTCGGCTCGGCCCGCATCAAGGCGGGCGATTTTGTTCTGCTCGACATGTGGGCCAAGAAGAACACGCCCAACGCCGTCTATTACGACATTACCTGGACGGGCGTGATCGGCACGCCGTCAGAGAAACAGAAGAAGATATTTGAAATTGTCCGCGACGGCCGCGATGCCGGCATCAGGAAAGTCCAGGACGCTTATGCCGCCAGGCGCCGGATCGCCGGGTGGGAAGTCGACCAGGCCACGCGGGAACACATCAGTGACGCCGGATTTGGAGAATACTTCATTCACCGGACCGGGCACTCGATTGGTGAGAGCGTGCATGGCAACGGCGCGAACATGGACAATCTGGAAACCAAAGACGAGCGCGAGATCATTCCGCATACGTGCTTTTCCATCGAGCCGGGCATCTATTTGCCGGGAGAGTTTGGCGTCCGCAGCGAAGTCAACGTTCTTATCCGCAAGGGCGCGGCGGAAGTAACGGGTAAAATTCAACGCGAGTTGGTCCTTATATAAATGGCAAATACAGCAACCACTACAGATGACGCAAAACCCAAGGCGCCCGCCGCGCCGTTGTCCGCAATGGCGATCATGGCGCCGGCCCTCGGCTGGCTGGTCCCCGGCGCGGGACACCTGGTCCAGAAGCGCTGGATTCGCGGCCTGCTGCTCATGGTTTCGATCCTCTCGATGTTCTCAATCGGCGTGGCCATGGAGGGCAAAATCTATCTTCCCAACACTGGCGATCTGCTGGATATCCTGGGATTTGTCGGGGACATCGGCAACGGAGGGCTCTATTTTCTGGGGCGGGCCATGGAATGGGGAGGCCAGGCGATTACCTCTGCCACCTCGGGATACGGAACTATATATATTGTCGGCGCCGGCCTGCTGAACATTATCACCATGGTGGACGCATACCATATCGCACGAGGGCGCAAAGCATGATGCTGGCCACGATGATGATGCAAACTTCCCACCTTCAGGTTTCCCATTTCACCGCGGCCCTGACCTATGCCTTCTTTGCCTCGGTGGTCTTCGGGATAACCTTTCGCAGCGCACCGCGCGCCATGGTGCGCTATGGCGCCTATTGCTTTGCCTGGTTCATGGGAGGATTGTTTGTGGCCGCCTGGGTGATGTGGCTGCTGCATCGGTGATTTTTCCCACATCCCGAGCGCAGCGAGGGAGCCCTACGGACGCGAAGGCCGTCGCGGGGAAACAAATCACCACTCATTGTTCATTCAAAATTATAGGGATTCCTCGCTGACGCTCGGGATTTCAGAAGAAAACTATCCTTCCCATACGAACGCATCAAATCTGCGCTGGCTGGAAAACCCGAGACGATGATACAGCTCAACGGCTTTGGCGTTGGCCTCGGTAACGGTCAGGCTGAGAGTTGAGAAGTTGCGACTGCGCAGTTCCTGAGTGCACAAACCAATAAGCAACTGAGCAATGCCGTGACGGCGATGTTCCGGCAGCACGCAGACCTGGGTGACGTGGCCCACGTCGTCGCGCACGCGGGAGCAGAGTAAGAGGCCAACCACTCCGCGTGTGAGCCGGTGCACGGCGACGAAAGACGCATTGCTGTCAAAGACGCCGCATCCCGGGAATCGGACAATGTTGTTCAGGAAGCGCAGTGAGCCGTTCAACGTGCGGTACTGGTCGTTGATTTCAGAATCCACGTGCCCGTGGTAGGCCGTGGTGATTACGCTTGCGGCCGTCTGGAAATCCTGTTCCGACCAGCGGCGAAACTCAATGTCCGGGGACGGGCCTGAATGGATGTTCAGACCGTTCTGCAACGGCAGCGCCATGAACAGGCGAGGAAACTGGCGGAAGCCTTCCTGCAGAAACGGCCCGCTCAGTGTGCCGGATTCGTGCGGCAGGAGCTGGGCCTCGATGCGATGAACGCCCGGAGACTGCTGCAGGGTGTCAATCACGTGTACCGCCAGACGGCGTTGCACGGTGTCTCCTTCAAGCTGTATGGAGTTGTCGGCATACAGATCACCGATCACGCCTTTGCTTCCTTCATACACGAAGAAAGCATAGCCGCCCACCTGGCCGTGCTGCACCGCGGCGTAGCCCGGAAGAATTTTGGAGTCAACGTAGCGGAGGATCATTTCCGCGGACGGCCGGTAATCCCAGGCCATCAGCCGGCCCCACAAGGTCGTCTCATGGTCCAGCAACGGTCGCAGATGCTGCGAACTGAAGTGCCGCAGGTCCAGAATTTCCAGTCCGGAAGGCTGAGGCGCGGCATACGATTCAATGCGGGTGTGGACGGCCAATGTAAGGTCCCGGGCTGCCTTTTAAGCTTTGCAAGGGCAACGAAATAAAAGTCTAGCTTGGGGGCTGAGATTAAGCAAAGCCTGAATAGGCCCGTGAACCAAGGCAGTAGGAACAACACCTGTAACTACCTCATCTAGCGCTAGATATCAGGTAGAACTCCAGATGTTGTGGGGCAAAACCGCCTAGCTTCAAGACCTGGCGCTGGCCAACGGCGGCCTGGATGACGTTAATGCTGCCTTCTCTGGCTATCAGTACGTGCTGTCCAGCAGGAACCACAATCTCAATGTTTCCTCTGCCGTCGCCATGCTCATAGCGGGCAATCGGCGCATTGCGATAGAAGTTCAGGCCGAACTCTACGTCACGTTTGACGTCATACACCGCTATCGGCGCCTGGGGAGCGTGCAACTCAGACAATCGAGCATCCACGGCGCGGGCGGAGATCACCTGGTCCAGCACGTTCGCGGCGGGTCGCAGGAGGAAGCCCATGGCCAGCACAATTGGCAGCAGGGTTGCCGCGCGAAGCACGTTTAAGCCGCCGCGGCCAACAAGCAACAAGACCGCTATCGCGATGACCGCGGCGGCGGCCAGCACTTCGCCGTAGGCAAGCGCCGTCGGACGCAACTTCTGGATCACGGTAGGCGCAAGCAGTGCTCCAGCGAGCAGCAACCCACAGATGGCCGCATGAAGGAGCAACCGTAATCGGGAAAGCGCGTTGTCACTGCGATGCAACCATTCAGCTGCCAGCAAGGCCGCGGCGGGAATTGCCGGAAGAATATATCCCGGAAGCTTCGACCGTGAAATGCTGAAGAAGAGAATGGGAATCACTATCCAAACCACGAGAAAAAGCGGCAGCCAACTGGTGGACGGCTCATCCGCCCTCTCCCGCATTTTTTTGATGCCGCTTCTTGCGGCATCAACGATTGCGCTGAGGACAAAAACGGTCCAGGGCAACGTTGCCAGCAGGAACACTACAAGGTAGTACCAGAAAGGCTGGGAATGCTGATATCTGTTGGTGCCAAAACGCTGGAGGTTCTGTTCAAAAAAGAAAAAATGCAGGAACTGCGGGACCTTGATCTGGACGGCAATGTACCACGGCAAGACGATGGCAAAGAACAGCAGAAAGCCCGCCCACCATATGCTGCGCAGCAGGATCTTTGCGTTGCGACGGACCAGAGCATAGGCGCACACAACCAGCAGCGCAAGCGCCGGCGCTACGGGGCCTTTGGCCAGCGCGCCAACCGCCAGCAGAGCGTAGAACGCGGCGAGCCACACTTTCTTGCCGGTTTCATGCCAGGTCCACCAGGACAACATGGCCATGCAAAAGGGGGCGGAGATCAACATGTCAGTGGAAGCGCCGCGCGCGAACCCGATGATGGCGGCGCAAGATGCGGTGATCAGCGCGGCATCCAACTCGCTGCCGGGACGAAAGCGCCGTATGAAGAAGAAGACCGCAAACACCAGTGCGGTGGCGTAGCAGGCCGCGGGAATACGCGCGGCCCAGTCATGGACGCCAAAAATCGCGTAGCTGCTCATGACCTTCCAATAAAGAAGGGCAGGCTTTTCCAGCCAGGGTGTTCCGTTGAGCGTGGGGACGATCCAATCATGCCGCGTGAACATTTCGCGGGCAATCTGCGCGTATCGGGGTTCGTCGGCCCCGACCAATCCGAAGGCGCCGAGCCCAAAGAAGAACAGGAATGCGCATGCGGCCGCGACAACGGCGATCTGTGGGAGGATTCTGGTGTCCGAACTCATGCCCCGGGTCTCGGCCGAAGAGCGCGGACCAGACCATAAATACTGATCGCGACCCAGGCGCCTTCCATGACCACAAAGCCAAGCTGAAATGGGCGCAGAGCGATCATGACCAGAATCGCGGCCCCGGCCGCGTTGAGCACGTTGTACACCGGACGCCGCGCGTTCATCCACCCAAACTGCTCTCCGGCATAACCTAAAAGGACCAGGAGCGCGCCGGCAAAAGAGATAACTTGCGTCAAAGGTGTGATAGTCATTTGGTTTGACTCGTCTTTCAACTCGACTGGGCGAAGCGGGCGCGCACCAGCGACAGCACTTTCTCTCCGGCAGCAGGAAGTGGCCCGTCGATGGAGAACCCGCTGGCACACTCGTGGCCGCCGCCGCCAAAGCGTTCCGCTATCTGGGCCACGTTGAGTGCGCCTTTACTGCGCATGCTGACGCGGACGCGGCCATCGGAGGTTTCGCGGAAGAATACCGCGACTTCCACTCCCGCCACACTGAGAGCGTAATTCACCAGCCCTTCGCAGTCCTCTTCGAGCGCTTTGCACCGTTCCATGTCCTGGCGCGTCACCGTCATCCAGCTCATGGAGGCTTCCCGGCGGAGGCTGGAAAGCGCGGCGCCCAGAAGGTGCATCTTTGGTTCCGGATTGGCGAAGTACACGCTCTGCGCGACTTTTGCCGGATCAGCGCCATGTTCGACCAGTTGCCTCGCCAGCTCGAAAGTGTGGGCATTGGTAGGCGCGTACGCAAACGATCCGGTATCGGTGAGCACAGCGGTATAGAGACAGGTCGCCATCTCCGGCGTGATCTTTACGCCCGCAGCGGTGGCCAGGCGGTACACCATTTCCGCGGTGGCCGAAGCGCTGGGGTCAATCCAGTTGACGTCCGCGAAGGCCTTGTAGCTGGCGTGGTGGTCAATGCTGATCAGGAAGTGGTGTTCCAGGCCCTGGATCCGCGTCCGCTGTACGCTGTCGCATTCCAGGATGATGGCGGCTTCGTACTTGCCGTTGACGCGCGAGGAGTGAATAATGGTTTCTGCAAAAGGCAGCGGCTTGTAGATGACTGGAACGTTGTCGCTCAGCACCACTTCCGCGCTCTTGCCCATGGCGCGCAGGACCTCGGCGAGCGCCAGCACGGAGCCTACTGCGTCTCCGTCCGGACGGGCGTGCGAGGTCAGCAGGAATTGCTTGCGCCGCTGAATGTGATGTAAAACGTTTTCGAGCTGGTCCATCGTTCCCTGTTCGCGTTCCCGTTCGGTCCTTATTTCTTGCGTTTCTTGATCCGGTGCAACAGTTCGTCGATCCGAGAGCCGTATTCTTCGGAACGGTCCAGAATAAAAATCAACTCGGGCACGTGGTACACACCCAGATTTTCCTTGAGCTCGTGGCGGATGTAGCCTTTTGCGTCGTTAATGCCCCGCAGCGTCTGTTCGGCTTCCTGCTCATTGCCTTCCACGTGGATAAACACCCGCGCGCTCTTGCCATCCGGAGCCATCAGGATCTCGGTAACGTTACAAAGGGCGATGCGCGGATCGCCCAGCTCACCTTCAAGGATGACGCCGATTTCTTCCTTCAGGGCCTCGCTCATCCGCTGCCGGCGATATTGTCTTCCTCGCTGTTCAAGCATACTTTTTGCTGCCGGATAAAACTCCTTAGAATACCAGAGGGTGTGGGCGGGAAGGAAGCCACTTACATTTCGAGCGAAGCGAGAAATCCCTATGGTCTGTGCGGAGTTCTGGGTAGAGTTTTGTGACCGTGAAAGTCTCTTTTCGGTCCAAGGGCCCTGCACTGCTCGATTGTCAAAACTTGCGCACCTTCTTGAATCCTGGCGGCAATTCAAACAGCGAGGGATCGATCGGCGCCTCCGAGAATTCAACGACTATTCGTTCTACTGGCTGGTCCGAGGTTGACGTCATCTGTGTAGCCAACCCGACCGGGGCGGTTGACGTCACCTGTACAGGCAAACCGGACGGAAGGAGCCAGTTGTACCAAAGCCGGAAGTGAAGACCCTGTGGGATCGGACCAAGAACCACCAGAGGAAACCCTTCCGCACCCGCCGAAATATCTGACGGCACCCCGTCTGCGTGCGAGTAAATGAAACCAGGCGCCCCACTGTTCGTTGCTTCCACTGTTTCCATGTGCACGTGGCGCTCTCTCAGATATTCGGGTGCGCAACCTGGATCGGGGATGTCCAGATACCATCCATCCACCACTTCTTCGTAGGGATGCGTGGCCGTCCCTTTGATGATCGTCACAACATGCTTCGCGACATGGCCGTAGAAGTCCTTAGTCTCACCTGTATCCACGGTGTTGATTTGCCGGAATTGCCGATTGTCTTTCTGGTCTTGCGTCATCGCTTTTTCCAGTCGGTCTTGACTCGGAAACTTGTCCAGCCAGTACTTGCGGTATTCCCGGTGGTTGAAATCAATTTCGTAGGCTATATGTGCATCACAACGGATGATGAAGGCCGTGTGCGGGGCTGGTTCTTTTCGCGGACCTGTAAAGCTTACAGGATAGCCAACATAGTCCACACGTTGTACGTGGCCATGAACATATACTGTGATTTCAAGTGGCGGTCCTCCTGAAGCAGCGCCAGCGCCGGATGGATGTTCGAGAATCTTTATTTTTGTGTCCGCGGCAAACACAAAAGCTGCGGGAATAAGAGCTAAAGTGAGGGCCAGCTTCACAGCTTTTGCAAACATACGGAATGCCTCCTTTCAGTGCTTGCCGTGATGGTAAAGCTCGCGTACCCCTACCTTCTTAAACTCTGGCGGCACTTCAAACAACGAGGGATCAATTGGATCTTCGGAGAATTCAACGACCTTTCGTTGGTACCAGGGTGAAGTCGCTTGTGCCGCCAAGCCGCTTGGAAGATACAGGTTGTACCAAAACCTGATATGAACGCCCTGTGGGGTACCGCCCCAACTGACAAAATGATTCCCCGCGTCAAAGGACACAGCCGGTAATCCCGCATCACCCGAACTGATGATGGGCAAACTCCCTCCACCGTGGTCCGTCACCCCAGTTGTTTGGAGGTGCACGTGATGCTGCCGCATATACTCAGGTGCGCAACCGGGCTCGGGAATGTCCAGGTACCATCCGTCCACGACTTGTTCGCCGCTGGCCCGGAGTGTGATCACTAAATGTTTTGCGGTATGGCCGAAAAAGTCCTTCGTCTCGCCGGTATCCACGGTCTTGGGTTGTTCCAAGGTCTGGAACTCTTTCCAGTCCCGCGCTATTTTTCTTGCCACTTGATCCTCACGGGGAAACCTGTCTCGCCGGTATTTGCGGTATTTCCGGCTGTTGAGATCAAGTTCGTAGACAGCGTCGGTATCGCAATGGATGACGATGGCTATGTGCGGCGCCGGTCCCTCTCCATAGCCGGATAAACCCAGATACTCGATGCGTTGCACCCTGTCGTGAACATAAACCGTTTCTTCAAACGTACTGGTTGTTTTATGTACGATGGTTTTTACTTTCACGTCTGCGGCCAATAAAGAAGCTGGGGGAATCAGGGCTAAAATGAGGGCCGGCATCGAGACTTTTGCGAACATACGGTATCCCTCCTCCCAGTTACTTGCTGTGCTGGTAAAGCGCGCGCACCTTTTTGAACGCCGCTGGCACCTCGAAGAGCGAGGGGTCGAGAGGCTCTTCGGAGAATTCAATAACCTTTTGCTCCGTGAGCATGTCCCTAACGAGCTCAGTTGACGTCTCTTGTACAGCCAAACCGCCCGGCAGGACCCAGTTATACACAAAACCAGAGCGAATTCCTGAATTGATCATGGGTACAAAGCCCGGTCTCATCCCGGCAAAAATAGACCCTGAACCGTTCGAAGAGCTATAACCGTAAGGGTCGACGCCATGCAGACCGGTAATACCCGGAAGCGCCGTTGTAACTGGAGCGTCATTATCAAGGTGTGCTCCTTCACTCCACTGAGTGGCTATTTCCAAGTGTCCTTGGTGCTGTCTCATATACTCCGGGGCACAGCCGGGCTGGGCCAGGTCAAGGTACCATCCATCCACTACCTCGTAATCACTAATCTGGCCGCCTTTCCCTTTGATTGTGGTCACAAGATGCTTTGCCGTGTGACCGTAAAAATCCCTGGTCTCGCCTGTGTCCACAGTATTGCTTTGGAAGTATTTTTGGCCCTCTTTCCGCTCCCGATTCCCCTGTTTGGCAAGCTGGTCCTGGCTCGGAAACTTGTCCAGTTTAGCTTCGACGTATTCCTGGCTGTTGATGTCAAGCAGATAAACCATCCGTATATCGCAACGAGTGATGACGACACTATGCGGGACCGGGTACTTTCGCGGGCCGGGAAAATCGGCGGCAAAACCAAGATATTCGACACGTTGCGCCGCGCCGTGGACATAAACGGTTACTTCGCGTCCTAGACGGAGCCCGTGTACTGTCATGTGGTGGATCGTCTTTACTTTTAGGTCCTCGGCAAACACAGAAGCTGCGGGAACCACGGCGAAAATCAGGGCAAGCCGTGCAGCCTTTGTGAACATGATCGCCTCCTGCCCGGGACCACAGGGACATCGGAATTGTAGCGGCAACTCTGCGGCCACAAACGTCAAGAAAGAGTAACCTAAGTAAATAATTGTAAGTGCGAGCAGGACAGCGAGTTGCCAGGTCAACTTTCCAGATAATCCAGGAACGAATCCACCACTTCCGCTCCGCCGTTATTGGCCAGCTTGACCACTTCGCGTTCGACGTTGCGCATGAGGCCTTCCAGGTAGTCCCGTGAATCCGAGATCGCGACAACACCGATTGTGGCCCGCTGCCACAGGTCCGTTACCTCCAGCTCGGCTACGGAAACGTTGAAGGAGTTTCGCAAACGGTCTTTCACGCTGCGAACGACGTGGCGTTTGTCTTTGAGCGAGTGGGCTGCTTCAATACGCAGTTCGAGAGTCAGGTAGGCGATGGGCACCAGCAAACCTTACCACTGATTCACGCTGACGACATTGATTGGCACGGCAGCGGACGGGTAAGACCTTCCCCGGGTTCAGGCGCTTTGCAAATTACCCGATTACGAGATTACTAAATCGCTTCACGCGACTCCCAGTTCGGCTGCGATGCGCTCGGTCACGAAGGCTTCAATCACGTCACCTTTCTTGATGTCATTGAAGTTGCTGATCGCGATGCCGCATTCCATGCCGTTGGTCACTTCCTTGGCGTCGTCTTTGAAACGCCTCAGTGACACGATTTTGCCTTTGTACACCTGCACGCCGTCGCGCAACAGGCGAACGTCGGCGTCACGCTTGATCGCACCATCGAGCACGTAGCAGCCGGCAACGGTGCCGACTTTCGGGACCCGGAAAGTGTCGCGCACTTCGGCGCGGCCCGTATAGGTCTCTTTGATGATCGGTTCGAGCAGGCCGGTCATGGCTTTCTTGATCTCGTCCTGCAGTTCGTAAATGATCGAGTGCAGGCGAATGTCAACTTTTTCCATCTCCGCCAGCTCCTGCGCTTTGCGCTCGGGCCGGACGCTGAAGCCGATAATCACGGCATTGGAAGCCGAAGCCAGCAGCACGTCGTTTTCCGTGATGGCGCCGACGCCGGTATGCAGGATTTTGATCTTGACTTGTTC
>DATMPO010000109.1:0-17159 GCA_035567035.1 Verrucomicrobiia bacterium
GACGCCCCCGTCGCCCAGTCTGACGCGCAAAAGTCCTTCACAACCATGAAAAGCCTGGCGGGAGAGTGGGAAGGCCCCGTCACCGTCCCGGAGATGCCGGAGATGTCAGACGGCAAGCCGATGCACGCCTCGCTGCGTGTGACCTCGCGGGGACACGTCCTCGTGCACGAGATCCAGGAAGCAGGAACGCCGTTAGATGCGACCAAGTACGACCATCCGGTCACAATGCTTTACGTCGACGGAGACCAGCTCACGCTGATTCACTATTGCGATGCGGGGAACCGGCCGCGCATGACCGGCAACATGTCGCCCGATGGCAAGACGGTCGAGTTCGAGCTCAAGGACATCAGTGGGAGCACGGAGTACCACATGCACCATTCGGTGTTCACCATCATCGACGCCAACCATCACACCGAGGATTGGACGTTCATGATGAAGGACAAGCCGATCCACGCGCACTTCGACCTGCAGCGCATCAACACAATTGCCGCAAAATGACGAGAGCTAAGCTCTCGTCCGAAGCTATCTGGACACCCTGATGGACCACGAGTGGAACGACAGTCAGCCGATTTACCGCCAGCTTCGCGACCAGGTCGTCGCGATGATACTCGACGGCGTTCTCAAGGAAGGCGATCCGCTGCCCTCGGTGCGCACCGTCGCGGCCGAGTATCGGGTCAATCCGCTCACGGTCCTCAAGGGCTATCAGCAACTGGTGGACGATGGCCTGGTGGAGAGCCGACGCGGCCTGGGCATGTTCATCAATACGGGCGCGCGCAACCTGCTATTGCAGGGCGAACGCCAGAAGTTTCTTGCTGAAGAATGGCCCAGGGTTCAGGCAACTATAGAGCGGCTCGGCCTGACAGCGGAAGAGCTGCTGAATGATGACGCTGGCAAGGCACGTCGGTCGAAATCGAAAGCCAAACAGGAGGAGCGCTGAAGCCATGGCCTGCATAGAAGCACGCGGACTCCGTAAATCGTTCGGAACAACGATCGCGCTGGACGGCATCAATTTGCGTGTCGAAGAGGGCCGCATCCTCGGACTCATTGGTCCCAACGGCGCAGGCAAGACCACCGCGCTCAACGCAATCATCGGCCTCACGCCCTATCAGGGCGAACTGAGGGTGCTGGGACGCGACCCGTGGACCGAGCGCGATCAACTCATGCGCGACGTCTGCTTCATCGCCGATGTTGCCGTGCTGCCGCGCTGGCTCCGAGTCTCGCAGGCGCTTGATTATGTTGCCGGCGTGCATCCGCAATTCAATCGCGCGAAGGCCGAAGCTTTTCTTGCCAGGACCACCATCCGGCGTACCAGTAAAGTCCAGGAATTGTCGAAAGGCATGGTGGCGCAATTGCATCTTGCTCTGGTCATGGCCGTTGACGCGAAGTTGCTGGTGCTGGATGAGCCGACGCTTGGCCTCGATATCCTGTATCGCAAGCAATTCTACGATTCACTGCTGAACGACTACTTTGATCGCAGCCGCACCATCGTCGTGGCCACGCATCAGGTTGAAGAGGTTGAGCATGTCCTCACCGATCTCATGTTCATTAATCGCGGGCGCATCGTATTCGATTGCAGCATGGAAGAAGTCGAGTCGCGCTATCTGGAAGTGCTGGTGCATCCCGAGCATCTCGCTTCAGCACGGGCGCTCAGGCCGATTCACGAGCGCCAGGTGTTCGGCCGCGGCATGCTGCTGTTCGATCGTGTCGATCGCCAGCAGCTCGCCGCGCTTGGCGACGTGCGGACACCCGGCATCGCCGACTTGTTCGTCGCCGTGATAGGCAATCAGGCCGGAGAAACACAAGGAGCAGCCGTATGAATACGCAATCAAGAACCGTGCCCGAGTCCTTCGAGTCGCAGGGAATCGCGCCCGCGGCCCTGCCGGCGACGCGGCCACTGTACTGGTCGGTGCGGCGCGAGTTGTGGGAGAACCGTTCGATCTATATCGCGCCGCTGGCCGTCGCTGCGGTCGCTCTGTTCGCCTTCTCGATCAGCTCGATTGTGGGTATCTGGGAAAAGCCGCTGCGGCTCAATCCGGCGCACTCTCAGACCCCGTACGACCTGGCGGCGGGCCTGCTGATGCTCACCGGTATCGTCGTGAGTGTGTTTTATTGTCTCGACGCGCTGTCCGGCGAGCGCCGCGACCGCAGTATTCTTTTCTGGAAGTCGCTGCCCGTATCCGATGTCACTACCGTGCTTGCGAAGGCGAGCATTCCGCTCGTGGTGCTGCCGCTGCTTATCTTTGCGATCATCGTCGCCATGCACTGGCTCATGCTGCTCGTGAGCAGCGCGGTGCTGTTGGTGGGCGGTCAAAGTGTGGCGACGCTGTGGACGAACTTTTCGTTCTTTCGGATGTCGCTGGCGCTGTTCTACCACCTCGTGACAGCCCATGCGCTCTGGCCTTTTCCAATCTATTGCTGGCTGCTGCTGGTGTCCGGATGGGCGCGACGCGCGACGTTTCTTTGGGCCGCATTACCGCTGGTCGCGATTGCCGGCGTCGAGCAAATTGTCTTCCATACATGGCATTTCGCTGTCCTGGTGGGGGGGCGTTTGATCGGAAACGCACCAGCTTTCGAGTCCACGCCGGGGGATATGTTCCCAACGGATCCCATGATTCATATCACTCCGGGGCACTTTCTGATCAGTCCCGGTCTCTGGATCGGCTTGGTGATAGCGGCGGCGTTCCTCGCCGCGGCGGTCCGGCTGCGCCGCTATCAAGGACCGATCTGATTCACCTGGGCATCAGATTCATTAGCTTCGCTTAAGTAAGAACCGATTATGAGCACAGCTGGAATGACGATGGAGTCTTTCAGGGCCCGCGTTTTCCTCTCCGCTATAATCTAGAGTCCCATGAGCGGAACTCCAACCGAATCTGCGCGGCCCGGCTTGTTCGAGAGAATGAAGCAGGCGGTCAAGCGCACGCGCGACAATCTGAGCGAGCGCATTGAGGACATCGCGTCCTTCGGCAAAGAGATTGACCGCAACGATCTTGAAGATCTGGAAGCAATCCTGATTACCGCCGACCTGGGCGCCAAAACCACGGCCCAGATCCTGGAAAATCTGCGCGAGCGCGCCGACCGCAAGCAGATCAGAGACGTGGACGAACTGAAACGCCTGATCAAGGAACAGATCCTGGGAATCTTGAACGCCACCCCATCCGGCAAAGGCAAGGCCCCAGGGGACAGTCCGGAAGTGGTGATGGTAGTAGGCGTGAATGGCACGGGAAAGACCACAACCATCGGAAAACTCGCATATGCGCTGCGCGCCGAAGGCAAGAGCGTTCTCCTGTGCGCGGCGGACACGTTTCGCGCCGCCGCCATCGAACAGCTTGAGATTTGGGGAACGCGCACCGGAGTTGAGGTCATCAAAACCAAACCTGGGGGCGATCCCTCCGCGGTGTTGTTCGACGCCTTGAACGCCGCCAAGGCCAGACACACGGACTGCGTAATTGTGGATACAGCGGGAAGGCTGCATACCAAGGCCAGTCTCATGCTCGAACTGGAGAAGATGACGCGTACCGCGCAGCGCATTCTACCGGGCGCTCCGCATGAAGTATTGCTTGTGATGGACGCAACGACCGGCCAGAACGGCCTGCAGCAGGCGCGCCTGTTCACTGAATCGGCGGGCGTGACCGGAATTGTACTGACCAAGCTCGACGGCACCGCGAAAGGCGGCGTGGTGGTGGCCATATCCCGCGAACTCGGATTGCCGGTGCGTTATGTGGGAGTTGGAGAAAAAGCAGGAGACCTGCTTCCCTTCGACGCCCGGAGTTTTGTAGATTCTCTGTTTTCCCCTTCATGAGCTTCAGCCAACAAGACGAACAATTCATGGCGCAGGCGCTGAAATTAGCGCGCCAAGGAACGGCCCTCGCTTCTCCCAACCCGCGCGTAGGCGCAGTGGTGGTCGGCGCACAAGGCGAAGTCGCCGGCACGGGCTTTCATATCTATGACGGCATCAAGCACGCTGAGGTCCTGGCGCTTGAACAGGCCGGCGCCAGGGCCCGCGGCGCCACGCTCTACCTGAACCTTGAGCCTTGCAGCCACCAGGGACGTACGCCGCCCTGCGCGGACGTAGTGATCGCAGCTGGGGTCAAGCGCGTGGTCGCCGCCATGACCGACCCCAATCCTGTGGTTGCGGGCCGTGGTGTGGCGAGGCTGAAAGCCGCCGGAATCGCCGTGGAGACCGGCCTGTTCCGTGAGGAAGCGCGCCGCTTGAACGAAGCCTTTGCCAAGTACGTCCTCAACAAGCTGCCGCTGGTAACGCTGAAATCCGGCATGACGCTCGACGGCAAGATCGCACCTCCTCCGGGAGATCCCTTCAGCCCGTCGCTGTTAGGCATTGGAGGGGCAACCGGCGGTTGGATCACCAGTCTTGAGGCCCGCAAACACGTCCAGGAGTTGCGACACGAATCCGACTCGATTCTGGTGGGCGTGGGTACGGTGATTGCCGATGATCCTCTGTTGACCGATCGTACCGGCCTGCCCCGCCGGCGTCCCCTCATGCGCGTGGTGCTCGATTCGCGACTCCGCATGCCACTGGAGTCGCGGCTGGTGAAGAGCGTGCGGGATGATGTTCTGGTCTTCTGCTCGTTTGCCGAAGAGAAAAAGAAAAGGGCCCTCGAAGCGCGCGGCATTCGCGTCGAACAAGTCCCGCTCGGTTCGGGAGAGGGACGCCCCGACCTCAAGAAGATCGTCGCCCGGCTGGGCCAGTTGGAAATCACCAGCCTGATGATCGAAGGCGGAGCGCTGGTCAACTGGGCCGCGCTGGCTGGGGAGACCGTGGACAAAGTCTTTCTCTACTATGCGCCCAAGATCCTGGCTGGGGCGGGCGCGGTGCCCTTTGCTCGCGGACCCGGCTTCCGCAGGATGAATGATGCGGCGCTCGTGCGCAACGTGGTTCTGCACCGCTTTGGCGAAGATTTCGCCGTGGAGGGTTACCTGCGTGATCCCTACGGACCGGTGAGTCCGGTCCTGCATGAGGAAAGCAAAAGCTGATGTTCACCGGATTGATTCAGGAAACGGGACGCGTCGTTGCCATGGTGCACCCTGGCAACGGGCGGGCAACTCGCATCTCCATCGCTGCCAAAAGCATTCCGTCGCAACTCAAGACGGGTGACAGCGTGGCCGTGAGCGGCGTCTGCTTGACGGCGGTTGACGCAGGCCGCGGCCAGTTTTCCGCCGATCTGTCCGCGGAAACCCTCGCCCGCACTTCGTTGGGGTCCTTACAGCCAGGTTCCGTGGTCAATATGGAGCTTCCCGCGAAAGCGGGAGACCGGCTTGGAGGGCACATTGTCCAGGGGCATGTGGATGGCGTTGGCAAACTTCTCCGCCTGGAGAAGATCAAGGACCGTGAAGATTGGCGATTGACCATCTCTCTGCCGCCGGCCTTGCGGAAATATGTTGTTCCACAAGGATCTATCACCATTGAAGGCATCAGCCTGACCGTGGCTGGCGTCCGCGCCGGTGTAATCGAGATCGCGATAATTCCGCATACGTATACCGCCACCAACCTGCACCGGCTGCGGGCCGGCAGCACAGTCAACGTGGAAACCGACGTCCTCTCCAAATATGCCGGAAAGGGCGCTCGCCGAAAAACTTCCAGCAAACTTACCGTCGTGGGGCTGATCAAAAAGGGATTCTGATCTCTCGTGGATGCTCACCTTGGGTCTTCCCGTGCATCCAATCTGAGCCGCGAAATTGTCGTTCTCCGGCAGAAACTAATTCCATGCTTTATTGTTATAAGAGGAGCACACGCAACCTCACAGGTCCTGCATGAATAAAATCTTCCGTACCTCACTGGCCTTGGCCATTTTTTTTGCCGGAATCACCGCCGCCCAGACCGGGCAAGAACCCCAAAAGCAGCCCCCGCCGGGGAAAGAACACAAAATCACTCCGGAGGAGACGAAAGAGCTGCTGCAGTCCGTGGATGACATTCTGCATTTCGCCAGCGAGCGCACGCTGCTGCCGATCAAGCTTCCTGTCAAGAAGAACATGGTCAGCCGTGCGGAAGTCGAAAAATATATTGAAGAGAAGTTCCAGGATGACGTGGACCGCATACGCTTCGAGCGTTCCGAACTGGTCCTGAAAAAATTCGGGCTGCTGCCCCGCAAGTTTGACCTGCACAGCTTCCTCATTAAGCTTCTGGGCGAGCAAGTGGCCGGGTATTACGACGAAAAAACGGGGACCATCAACCTGCTGGATTGGGTCGAACTGGAAATGCAACGGCCGGTGATGGCCCACGAGCTTACGCACGCTCTCCAGGACCAGAGCTACGATCTGGCAAAAATGATGAAGAAAGACGAGGAGATCGAAAAGCGCGGGCCCGAAGACCCGAACGCCATCATCCAGATTGACGAGGAGTCAAGTTGCCGCACGGCGGTGCTGGAAGGCCAGGCCATGATCGTGCTGCTGGACTACATGCTGACGCCGGCCGGGCGGACCGTGGAAGATTCGCCGAAATTTGTTGATCGCATGCAGGCGCAGATGGAAAAACACGGCGACAGCCCGATTTTTGACAGCGCTCCGCTCCTGCTGAGAGAAGAACTGGTTTTCCCGTACAGCCAGGGCATGAAGTTCATCGAGCAACTGCTGATTCACGGCGGCAAGAAACAGGCGTATGCCGGGGTGCTGGCGCACCTGCCCCTGACCACCCGGGAAATCCTGGAGCCGGAAGAATACCTCGCCGGACGCCGCATTCCTCCCCTCTACCTGCCCGATTTTGGGTTCCTGAAGAAAGACTATGACGCGTTCGACGCCGGGGCCATGGGCGAACTGGACGTAAGCGTCCTGCTGAAACAGTACGCGAACGACGAAACCGCCGCGCGCATCAGTACCGGCTGGCGCGGCGGCGCATACTACGCCGCCGGCCGCAAAGGCCCCAAGCCCGGCGATGCCAATTCCACGGCGCATATCGGGTTGCTGTATGTGTCCAAATGGTCGAGTGAAGCGGTGGCCCGCGACTTTGCCAAAGTTTATGTCTCGGCCCTGCCTCAGCGTTACGGCAAGGCAGAACACGCCCAGACCAAGGACAGCACAAGAGACCAATACAACACATCAGACGGTCCGATCTTCATCGAGCGCCACGGCGACCTAGTGGTCATTGTGGAAAGTTTTGACGAAGCCACCGCTGACAAGCTGCTACAGGCGGCGTTGAAGAAGGCGCAGGAACAAGGGACGCAAGCTGGCAAGTGACATTCGCTATAATCGTCAGTTTGATGTCTTGTCTTTCGGGAGCACCTATTGCAGCAGGCAGAAATCGGCATCATCGGCGGCAGTGGTTTGTATTCCATGCCCGGCCTGACCGACGTTCAGGAAATTAATCTACAGACTCCGTTCGGCAGCCCTTCGGATGCGTTCGTTCTGGGCACGCTGGAAGGCCGCAAAGTTGCCTTCCTCACGCGTCACGGCCGCGGACACCGCATCCTTCCCAGCGAGCTGAACTTTCGCGCGAACATTCACGGCATGAAGCAACTGGGCGTGGAGCGGATTCTTTCCATCTCCGCCGTCGGCTCGCTCAAAGAACAGCACAAGCCCACGGACTTTGTGATCCCCGACCAGTTCATTGACCGCACCTATCAGCGGATTTCCACTTTTTTCGGGGAAGGCCTGGTCGCCCACGTGGCGTTTGGCGATCCCATTTGCGCCGAGGTCGCGCGCGCCATCGGCAAGTCGTGCCAGGAAAACGGCGTGGCCGGCAAACTCGGCGGGACGTACGTCTGCATGGAAGGTCCGCAGTTCTCGACCAAGGCCGAATCCAACCTGTACCGGAGCTGGGGCGCGGACGTGATTGGCATGACCAACCTGCAGGAAGCCAAGCTCGCTCGGGAAGCCGAGATTTGTTACGCCACCATGGCCATGGTGACCGACTACGACTGCTGGCATCCCGGCCATGACGCGGTCACAGTGGAGCAGGTAGTCAAAGTGTTGACCACGAACGCCGGCAACGCCGCCAGTGTCGTCCGCAAGGCCGTGGCGCTGCTGCCCCGCGACCGCAAGTGCCCATGCGGTTCGGCGTTGCAGCATGCCATCATGACTGATCCGGCAAGGATTCCCGCGGCCACGCGGCAAAAGCTCAGTCTGCTGGTGGACAAATATCTTCCCAAAGCCCAGGAGGCAAAAGCCTAAGTGTCCCTTTTAGTAGTAGGCTCCGTCGCTTTCGACGCAATCGCAACTCCCCATGGCAAAATGCCTCGCGTGCTCGGCGGGGCGGCCACGTATTTCTCTCTCGCCGCCAGTTTTTTCACCAAAGTCCGGATTGTGGCCGTGGTGGGCGAAGACTTTACCGCTAACGAAGAACAAGTCCTGCTGAAACGAGGCATTGATACCAGCGGCATTGTGCATGAAGCCGGCAAGAGTTTCTTCTGGTCGGGCGAGTACGGCGAAAACTTCAACGAAGCCAAAACGCTGGACACGCAGCTGGGCGTCTTTGCCGCGTTTGATCCGCAGGTGCCGAAGAGCTATAAGGACTCCGAGTACGTTTTTCTCGCCAACATTGATCCCGTACTTCAGACTAATGTGCGCAAGCAGATCGGCGCGGCAAAATTTGTGGCCGGTGACACCATGAATTACTGGATCACCGGCGCCCGCGAGCAGTTGGGCGAAATGCTCAAAGTCGTAGATGCGCTGCTGATCAACGATAGTGAAGCCAAAATGCTCGCCAAGGACCCCAGCCTGCCACGGGCCGCACAAAAGATTCTCAAGCTCGGTCCCAAGGCGCTGGTCATCAAACATGGCGAGTACGGCGCCACGGTATTTTTCCGCGAAGGCGCGTTCGGCATTGGCCGCCATCCGTTCCGCGCGCCCACGTTGCCGATTGAAAGCGTTGTAGACCCCACCGGCGCCGGGGACAGTTTTGCCGGCGGCTTTATGGGGTACATCGCTTCCCAGGAGACGCTGGATCGCGAAGTCTTCAAACGCGCCATGTTCTATGGCGGCGTGATGGGGTCCTTCGCGGTGGAAGCCTTTGGCACGGAACGGTTGCAGAAGCTCACGCGTGAGGAGATTGAAGCGCGTTACGCCATCTTCCGCGAGCTCACGCACATCGAATGAGTCCCGCTGTCGTGCTGCACAAGGACGACCCGGAGCGCCGTGACCGCCAGTTCCTGACGGTCTTGAGCATGGCCATTGCCATGGGCGCGCTGGCTTTCTATTATCGTTCGCACGCTCTTCTCCTCTACGGCGACGCCGTGGCCCACATCAATATTGCCCGGCGCGTTTTTGATTCCCGGACTCCCGGCCTGCTGCAACTGGGCACGGTGTGGCTGCCGCTCCCGCATATTATCGACATTCCTTTCATCTGGGACGACTGGATGTGGAGCACAGGTCTGGGCGCGGCCATCCCGTCCGTGGCGGCATACATTGCCGGAACGCGGGGAATTTTCCGCCTTCTGCGCGGATTGGCTTCCCGCGCCGCCGCATGGACTGGCGCGCTGATCTATGCCCTCAATCCCAACCTGATGTACATGCAGTCTACGGCCATGACTGAAGCCTTGTACCTGGCGTTGTTTATCTGGTCCGTTGTGCATTTCTCCGAATTTGTAAAACGCGCCGCCGATCCCGCAACCGCGCGGAAGTCGCTCGAGAGATGCGCTCTGGCCGTAGCAGCGGCAATGCTGGTGCGTTATGACGGATGGTTTCTGGCAGCCGCGATGACGGCGGTCATCGTGATTGCGGTCTGGCGATTTCATTTGTGGACAGGTCCGGTCCGCAGAGGCTGTGTCAACTTTGTTCTCCTGACCGCACTCACGGCGGGCCTGTGGCTGGCTTACAATCACGCCGCCTATGGCAATGCCCTGGAGTTTGCCAACGGGCCTTACTCGGCGCATGCGATCCTGCAGCGGTCCCTCACCCCAACCATGCCGGTATATCCGGGCGAGCACGACGCGCGCGCCGCGGCACTCTACTTCCTGAAAGTTTCCCGCCTGACGCTGGCTGCCGCCCCGCTGGATTATCTTCTTTTCTCCGTGGCCTTCGTGTCGCTGCTCGGCGTGATTTATTTTTCCCGGCGATTTCTGCCTCTGTCTCTGCTCTGGATTCCTGTTCCCTTCTACATTCTCAGCGTGGCCTGGGGCAGCGTCCCGATCTACCTTCCTGATTGGTGGCCGCACAGTTACTACAACGTGCGCTACGGCTTGCAGATGCTGCCGGCCGTGGCTGTGTTTATTGCCGTGGCTTTTGGATTCGCTGCCAGGTTCTTCCCGCGCCGCTACGTCGCGCTGGCGATGGTGCTCCTGGCCGGCGGGAGTTATTTCTCCGCCTGGCGTGAGACGCCGGTCTGCCTGCGTGAAGCCGTCGCCAACGGCCGCGCCAGAATGGTCTTTGAATCCGCGGTCGCCGCCGCAGTGCAAAAGCTTCCGCTCCGTGCGACCATCATGATGGACTGCGGCGCGCATTCCGGCGTCGCCCAGGCCGCGGGCATTCACTTCAGCCGTTTCCTGCGGGAAAGCAATCCGCCCGACTGGCAGATCGGATTGAGCGGGCCCGCCCAGGCCGCCGACTACGTGATCGCTTTCGAGGGTGACGACGTGTCCCGGGCCGTCCGGCTGTTTCCTCAGCACCTGCGCCTTGTTGCCATTATTGACACTCCCGGCCAGGCAAAAGCGTTCCTCTATCAATCCACGCACTAGAATGAGGCGACGGGCCTGATGCACTAGCTACGGTGCTCCAATCGGCCAGTTTTTGACATGATGAACATGGACTTAATGGCATCCACACCGTTTCAGGGTTTGATGGCGGACCTCTTCTCCGGTACCCTGCCACGGCTCGCGCTGGCGGCTTTTCTGGGCGGGTTAATCGGCCTGGAACGCCAACTCAGGCGCCGGCCCGCGGGGTTGCGCACCAACATGTTCATCTGCTTTGGCGCGGCCATGTATACCATTCTGTCGTTCGAGCTGACAAAATATATCGGCCTGAACGACCAGACGCGTATTGCCGCGCAGATCATCCCCGGCATCGGATTCATTGGCGCCGGCTCGATCCTGCACGCCAAGAGCGGCGTCTCCGGTCTGACCACGGCAGCGACTTTGTTTGTGGTGGCTTCCATCGGAATGGCCTGCGGCGGCGGCCTTTATCTCCCCGCCATCTTTGCCACTGTGATGATCTTTGCCGGCCTGCTGGTGCTCGGCTGGCTGGAAAAACAATTCAGTCTGAAACCCCTGCTCATGCACTACAGAATTGTCTCCGCGAAACCAGCGGACGCGGTCGTCGCTGAGGTCAACATGTTCCTGTATCACTGCGCCACGAGCGTGCAAGACGTCCTGGTGGCTGTCACCAACGGAAAGCAGAAGATCGCTTTCAGCGTGGAGGGGACGCGCAAAGAACAGAAGGCCCTGGCCGACCGCTTGCGCCAGTCCGCCGATCTGCACGATTTTGAGGTGGTCGCCGGCCTTGACCCCGGCGAATAAAGACGATGGTCCCTTTCACCAAGGCGTCGGGATGCGGAAATGACTTCCTGATAATTGACGGCAGCCACGCTCCGGCGGACCTCTGCCAATTCAGCAAGCGGATCTGCGATCGCCACAATGGCGTGGGCGCCGACGGAGTGGAATGGCTGTTTCCCGCCGACGACGCCGACGTGCACGCCCGGCTGATCAACGCTGACGGCAGTGAAGCGGAGATCTCCGGCAACGGAACGCGCTGCGTGGCCGCCTACCTGGTCAGCCAGGGCAGCAAGGAAAAGGTCAATGTCCGCACCGGCGCGGGGACCAGGCGGTGTGAACTGGTCGCGCGGGATGGCGTCCGCTTTGAATTTGAAATGGACATGGGCAAGCCGCAAGTGGGCGCCGAAGTCTCCGTCACGGTTTCCCACGGCGAAGTTCGCGGAACGCCGGTCTCCATGGGCAATCCGCATTATGTCGTTTTCGTTAAGGAGTTTTCTCCGGCATGGCAGGCGGAGGGCGCCGAGATCGGCCGCCATCACGATTTCAAGCTGGGAGTTAACGTGGAGTTTGTCCGCCTCCAGGGCAAACACGACATCGAAGTCCGCTTTTACGAGCGGGGCGCGGGCGAAACCCAGTCTTCCGGAACCGGCTCGTGCGCTTCCGCGGTGGCCGCCATTTCCGCCGGCCGTGTGCATTCTCCAGTAAACGTCCACGCGCCCGGCGGCACGCAATTGGTACGGTGGGCGGGCGACAGCGTCTTTCTGCGCGGCCCGGCGCAATTGATTTGCCGTGGTGAATTCCTTGGCTGAACCGAAGATCGTCAAACCGCGGGCTCTCAAGCAAGGCGACAAGATCGGCATCATTGCCCCGGCCAGCAGTTTCAATCGCGAAGGCTTCCTGGCGGGATGCGACCGTCTGCGGCGGATGGGCTACGCGCCGGTGTATTCAGACGGCATCTTCGATCGCGATCTCTACTTCGCCGGCCCGGTGGAACGTCGCGTGCGCGACTTGGAAGAGATGCTGGAGCGGACTGACATTGCCGCTGTCATTTGTGCCCGCGGCGGCTACGGCAGCAACTATCTGCTGGAGCGCCTCAATTTTGACAACTTCGCCAGGCATCCCAAGATTTTTCTCGGATGCAGCGATGTCACCTCCTTGCTCACGGCCGTCACCGATCGGACCGGCCTGGTAACGTTTCATGGCCCCATGGTGGCAAAGGACATTGCCGCAGAAGACGGAATTGATGTTTCCAGTTGGAACCACGCTTTGCAAGGCGCAAACGCCTGGGAAATTCCGACTCACGGCGTGGACGTGCTGCGGCCTGGACGCGCGGAAGGGCGGCTGTACGGCGGATGTCTTTCCCTGCTGGTGGCGTCCCTCGGCACGGAATTTGAAGTCCGCACGAACGACACCGTCTTGTTTATGGAGGATGTTGCGGAAAAACCCTACCGCATTGACCGCATGCTCATGCAACTTCGGCTCGCCGGCAAACTGGACCGCGTACGCGGAATCGTCTTTGGACAAATGCTGGATTGCGTCCAACCGGGCAAGCAGGATTACACTCTGCCACAGGTGGTGATGCGCGTTCTTAAGGACTTCAAAGGCCCGGTAGCTTTCGGACTCAGGTCCGGGCACGTTTCGGCCGGCAACATTACCCTGCCGCTTGGGGTGCGCGCGGAGTTGGTTGTGGATGGGTCCCGTGTGAAGCTCAGTGTTCTGGAACCGGCAACGATTTGAGCAGTTAGCAATTGGCAATTAGCAATTGGCCAAAAAGACCTTGCCGCGGATCTACGCGAATAAAGCTGATCTGCAATCTGTAACGCATTAGAACGCTCGTCTCACAAAGCTCCGCCTTCTTCACCCTTCTTTGTCCGAATCCGCGCTCATCCGCGTAAATCCGCGGTAAGGTTTGGCTAATTGCTAATTGCTATTTGCCAATTGCTCACTACGCCAACATCCGTTACTCTGGAGTACGGTGACAGAAGAGCTGCACGTACATTTGATCGGCATTTGCGGAACGGCCATGGCTTCGCTGGCAGGATTGTTGAAGCTGCGCGGCATGAAGGTAACAGGATCGGACGCCGCGGCGTATCCGCCGATGTCCGACTTTCTGGCTTCCCTCGGCATTACGGTGGCCCAGCCCTACTCCGAATCCAACCTCAAGCCGCGCCCGAACATGGTCGTGGTGGGTAACGCCATCTCTCGCGGGAATCCCGAGCTGGAGTACGCGCTGGACGAGCGTATTCTTCTCCGTTCCCTGCCCGATGTTTTATACAACCAGTTCCTGCGTACGCGCGAACCGATTGTCGTGGCCGGCACCCATGGTAAGACCACCACAACTTCCATGCTGGCCTGGATCTTTCAGACGGCGGGGAAAGATCCTTCTTTCCTGGTCGGCGGCATCGCGGAGAACTTTGGCAGCACCTTCGCCCTGAAACAGGGCAAGCATTTCATTATTGAAGGCGACGAGTACGATTCGGCCTTCTATGACAAGGGCCCGAAGTTTCTCCATTACCTTCCGCAATCGCTGATTGTGACATCGGTTGAATTCGATCACGCGGACATTTACAAGAACCTTGACGCCGTCAAGACCGCCTACAAACTCCTGGTAAACCTGGTGCCGCGACGGGGCAAGATCATCGCTTACGACAAAGACGAAAACCTGGACGAATGCCTCACCCGCGCGTTTGCGCCGGTGGAACGTTATGGCCTGGCGGGAACGTCCCATTGGCAAGTCACCAATGTTCAGTTTGGCCTGGAAGAAACCTCATGGTCGGTGTTGCGCGGCGGCGAACCATGGTCTGACTTCCAGTTTTCGCTTGCCGGAGAGTACAACGTGCTGAATGCCACTGCCGCCGCCGCCATGGCCGCCCATTACGGCATTGAGCCGGAAGTCATCGGCCAGGCCCTCAAGAACTTCAAGAGCGTCAAGCGCCGCCTGGAAATCAAAGCGCAGATTGACGGCATCACCATCATTGACGACTTCGCCCACCACCCCACTGCCATCGCGGCGACGTTGCAGGCGCTGCGCACCCGCTATCCTGCTGCGCGCCTGTGGGCCATTTTTGAGCCCCGCTCGAATACCATGCGCCGCAAGGTTTTCCAGAAGGAACTGGTCACCAGCCTGGCGATTGCCGACCAGGTTGTGGTCGCCGGCATTTTCAAGCCGGACGCAATTCCGGAAAAGGAACGGCTCGCTCCATCTTCTCTAGTGTCTGGTGTGAAGAGAAGCGGTAAAAAGGCGCGCACGCTCGCGGACGCCGACGCCATTGTTGCCGCGGTTGCCCCGGAACTGCGCGAAGGTGACGTCGTGGCCATTCTCTCGAACGGCGGGTTTGGCGGAATCTATGAAAAGCTCCCACGTAAGCTGGAGGAGCTGCGCGCCGCACGTCGATGATCCTGGGAGCCGTCCGCACGTCGCTGGCAGTGTTGTTCTTGCTGGTGGTTGTCCCCATCGGGGCGCTGTTCGTTTTCCCCTGGACCTTCATCACACGTAAAATCGCGCTCCTCTATTTCGTGGGCATGGGCCTGGCACACCTGGCCGTCCGGATCGCCGGCGTCCGGATCAAGCTTGTAGGCATGGACAAGATTGATCCTGCGGGGACGTACGTCTTCATGTCGAACCACGTTTCCAATCTCGATCCGCCGATACTCGCACCGCTGATTCCGCGACGCACTTCCATCCTGGTAAAGAGTGAACTGTGGCGCGTGCCCATTCTGGCGCAGGCATTCGACATGGCGGAATTGGTGCCGGTGGAGCGGACCGACCGCGAGGCCGCCGTCCGCAGCGTGCAGCGCGCCGCAGAAGTCATGCGTCACGGCATCAACATGATGGTCTATCCCGAAGGCACGCGTTCACCCGATGGCCGTTTGCTTCCGTTTAAAAAAGGACCGTTCCACCTGGCCCTGGACACCGGCTTTCCCATTGTGCCGGTGACCATCCTGGGAACGTACGAGCTGATGCCCAAAGGAAGCATGGTCGCACGAGGCGGTACGGCCACCCTGGTGTTCCATCCGCCGGTTGATCCCAAACAATTCGCTTCGCGGGAAGACTTGACGGAGGCCGTGCGCGACGCGATCAACAGCGCGTTGCCTGAAGAACGGCAGTAGCTCCAAGCAGCAGTTACACCACCGCAATCTTCTGCCGCAATTCTCCTGAAAACAAGCTCTTCGGAATCATGGCGTGCACACCGCGAACGATGTCCACGACCTGCGTGACGCGGAAGCTCACGGCGATGCTGCACAAAGCATAGGCGTCAAGTTCGGTCAGGCCGGCGCGGCTGGCCAGGAACTTGATGGCATTGCGGGCGGCCATGGTCATGGCGACGTTCAGGTCTTTGTCCAGGCCCAGGGTGATCCAGTGCGTGGGCGTTTCCGCGATCGGCCAGCTGTGGTTTTTCTGTTTGTGCAGGACCACCTGGATGCGCATCTCCTGCATGCGCGTCTCCAGCGCGGACAGATTGATTTCTCCGTCTCCCTGTACGGCGTGCGAATCGCCGGTGTAGATGAGAGCGCCGGGCTTCCACACGGGAATGAACATCGTGGAGCCTTCCGACATCTCGCTTAAATCCACGTTGCCGCCGTGGGGCCCCGGTGGAACGGAACTGGTAACTCCGGGAGCGACCGGCGGATAGTAACCGTCCGGCGGCGCGACGCCCAGCGTGCCCTGAAACGGTTTGAGTGGAATGTGAACGTCGGGGACGAACGCGGCTTTCATGTTCTTGAGGTCCAGGTCCAGATATTTAATCTGTCCCTGCGGATAATCCTGGGCCAGCAATCCTGTGCCCAGCGAACCTGGATTGTTGAACACCGCGCCCCAGGTAAATGGCTTGAATCGCTTATAGCGGACCTCCAGCACGTCGCCGGGTTCGGCGCCCTTCACGGCAATCGGCCCGATGATCGAATGCGGCCCGCGGCCCGGGTTTCCTTTTCTAAGTTCCGCCAGCTTGTCCACCGGCACGCCGGGCTGCAACTGGTTCAGGAAGTGCGACCAGGTATTGGGAAAGCTGACCGTGTCGCCGGAATCAATGGTAACGATCGGCGGCAGGTTGGTGTCGAAAACGCCCAGATGCACGGTCTGGTTGTTGGACTCGACTACGTGCACCTGGCCTTCGTCATTACCGGCGTGGGCGGCCAGCTTCTTGCCGGCTTCCTTGTGTTCCGCGTAGGCCAGCTTGCCAAACCACGGTCCCACCGTGGCCAGCACGCCCATAAAACTGCTGGCCCGCAATAGCTTTCGCCGTGAGCGGCCGCGGACGGTGAGATAGCTGTCCAGATTTTCCTGGCTCACTTCGTCCATGTGCAGCAAGCGGTCGGAAGCCCGCCGGGTGAAAGCGGCGTCTTTGATATCTTCACGGACCACGCCCGTGCCGATTTCATCGCCGCAGCCAAACAGGTTGCCGCATTGGTGATGATGCGTCTGCTGATCTGGTTGATCTTGATCATCCATTTTTGACATTTCGCTTTCCCCCAGGACGGCTGAATAGCGTTGAATCGTCGAATTCTACCCGCCAGCACGAGCATTGTGACAGAAAAATTTTACCTATGGCGCTGATTTCTTTATCTGATCGTGACCTGGGACGTGGCGGCGTCCTGCTGGAGCGAGACTTGAATGACCCCTTCATTGTTCTTCGATAGAGTGGGACCCACGAATGTGCGGCTCTGCCCCTGCGCGTTGGTGTACTGCACTTTCAGCGGGCCGGTTTCAACTGGCTTGATGGTGTACTGCCACGTTTGGCCAGGGGCCAGCATGTTCACTCCGAAAGTTGCGCTGGGATAATCAAC
>DATMPO010000110.1:0-4678 GCA_035567035.1 Verrucomicrobiia bacterium
GTGAGGAACAAACGACAAGCTGGCTTCTCCACATTGGAGTTGCTCGTGGTAATAACGATGTCCGTAATCATTACGGCGATCGCCGTACCCGGATATATGACGACCGCGGCTTATTTGCGCGTCGCAGGCGATCTTCGCTCCATCAATGGCCTGACGGCGGTGGCGAAGATGCGCGCCGCGTCTGATTTTACGCATGCGCGCGTGTTTGCGGACCTGAACGGCGGCACGTTTCAGCTTGAAGTGTGGGACAAGACGGGAAACGGGGGCGTTGGATGCTGGTTCGCTGACTTAGATTCCACTAGGGCCTGCCTAACCTATTCTTCGGGCCGTCCGAGTGGCCCGGTCACTACCCTCGCGACAGGCGACACCTTTGGGTTTGGGACCCTCGGAACTGGTCCGACACCGGGCCAGGCAACGCCCTCGCAGGCTGCCGCTTGTCGCGACAACAGCAATGGGGCTTTGGGTGGCACCGCGTGCATCGTTTTCAACTCGCGCGGCATTCCGGTCGATAACACCAATAGTCCGATAGCTACCGGCGCGTTTTATGTGACCAACGGAACGGTTGTGAATGCCGTGACGGTATCGGCCACGGGCTCGATTCAAGCCTGGACCAGCCCAGTAGGCACTGCAAATTGGTATGGTCAGTGAGGGCGAACACATGAAAATCCCGCGCAAAATTTTGTCTCGAAATCGGAAATCCCAGGCAGGGTTGACGTTGATTGAAACGATGGTTGCCCTCGCAATGCTGCTGATCGTCACAACTGGGATCATGGGCCTGGCGGGAATGGCCGTCTCCACCACGGAAACGCAAGGCCATCTGGCGGCGCGCACCGCCGAGTACGCGCAGGACAAAATGGAGCAACTTCTGGCCTTGAAATTCTGCGATGGGGGCACTGACGGCGTGAGCGGGACCAATACGACGGTGTTCCCCGCAGTCACTAACCCCGCGGGCACCGGACTCGCTGGCTGCAGCGACATGGTCAACGGGGTTCCACAGGGTGGCGGGAACTTGAGTACGACGGCACCTGTGGCGGGTTATGTGGACTACCTGGATGCCAGCGGAAACCTGGTGGGATCGGCAGGGAACTGGCAATACGTCCGCGTCTGGCAAATCACGGTACCCGCGGGCAGGACACACCTGAAGCAGATTACCGTGCTGGCCCAGGCAAGCAGAGAGGTTGGAGTTAACGGACGGCTACCGCAGGCCACGGTCGTGGCTTTCAAGACGTATCCATTTTGATCGAGGATTCTATGACGCGCAAAAAACAGAACGGATTTAGCATGGCAGAAACCCTGGCGTCCCTTGCGATTCTCGCCGCGGTGGGCGGCATCGTGATGTCCGGAATGGTACAGCTGATGAAGACGCAAGGCAGCATCGCCAACCGCACGGATATGCATAGCAGCGTGCGCAGCGCGACGGAATTACTGCAGCAGGAAATTGGACAGGCGGGAAGAGTCTCGCTGGGAAGTCCGGGCGCCAATATATCACTGCAGGCAGCGATAAACGCGGGGAGCACGGGGACGACGTCCGGATTCACCCTGGTCGCTTCCGACGGGTCGAGCATTATGGTCTATCCCAATGAAGTCTTGTGGGTAGATGTGGGAATAAACCAGGAAGCGGTCACACTAACGGCCGGAAGCGGCGCGTCGGGGACGGCGTTCTTCCAGAATAATCATCCCGCGGGTGCACAAGTGAGCGCATTGGGCGCATTTGGCACTGGAGTCGTGCCCCCCGCGGCCGCTCCGACAAGCTACCCCAATGGTTCGACGGATAAAATACTGAAGTTGTACGGCGATATCAACGGCGACGGCAAGATGGTGTACGTGGAATATACGTGCGCGCCGGGGACCAGCACCGCCCCTGGGACTCTGTACCGCAACCAGATGTCCATCGCCGCTGGAGCCAAACCGGCCAACGACAATACGATGGTTCTACTCAGCAATGTTCTGTTGAACCCCAATGATCCAAACGGCAACGTGGTGCCTTGTTTCGCTTACCAGGTTCAGCCGCTGGGGACCAGTTTCTGCGTAACGGACGTTGCGGTGACCTTGACGGTGCAAACTCAGAATAAGGACCAGCAGACCAACCAATTTCAGCCGGAGACCAAAGCGTTGTTGAACGTCGCACCGCGAAATGTGGTCGAGGTGTACGACACGGCCAGCCTGGTAGATCCCCTGCGTTCGCAGCCCATGCCGGCCTCGGTTGCCGCATTATTGCCGTAAGAGGATTGCAAGGAGAAACTCACCATGAAACGGTCAAGCCAAAAAGGCGTCGCACTGATCTTCGCGATGATTTTCATTCTGGTGCTGTCCATCACCGCGGCGGCACTGATGTTCCTGTCGCAGTCGGAAACGTGGTCGACCATGAATTACCGGCTGATGACGCAATCGCGCTATGGAGCGGAAGCGGGCCTGCATGCAGCGGCGAACTATTTGATGAACAACTACACGCTGCCGGGCGGCGTAGGCGATCCGCTTCTCGCTTATAACCTGAACAACAGCCCGGTCACCTTGTTAGCCGGCGGCAGCCCGATCGCATTGGGACCGACGATGAACGGGATTAGCGCCAATTATCCGATTCCCACAGTGCCGATCGCCTTTAACGGGGCCACGCAAGGTAATTTGGCGGCAGGCACCACCACCGTAAAATATTCGGTTTCCGCGGAGCTGCTGACCATGCGACAGGTGCGTGAGTGCCAAAATTTGCAGAACCTCACCGCGCAACTGTGGAGGCTCACTTCGCATGGAGACATCGATGGACTGCGTAAAGCGGAAGTAGAGGTCTCCGCCCTTTTGGAATCGCACATAACGCCCTGCTACAACTACGCGGGATTCGCCACTGGCGCTGGATGCGGCTCGATCTCCTTCAATGGGGGCGGCACGATCAACAGCTACGATTCCAACAGCATGACACTGTCCGGCGGAAGCCCGGTCACGCAGACTTACATGGGCAATCTTGGCTCCAACGGAAACGTGAACACCGCCGCCGGTACGGTGATCAACGGCACGTTCGCCAGTCCGGACACGGGTGTCGGCGCGTGCGGCGCAGGCGGAGGCGTGGATGCTTTGTCTGGCAACACGGCTGCCGTGACGGGCTGCGGGACGAGCCCAACGAATTGTGCTCCGGCTCCAGGACTGGTGAAATTGCCGCAGACGGTCACGATGGTCACCCCGCAAATACCGGCCAGCGTGCCGAACCCGGCATTTGGCGTTTCTAGCGCCAGCACGCTTTCGCCTTGCACCGGGGTTTGCCCCGCCAACGGAGCGAACAATGGGAATTACGGGGACATCAGTCTTTCGGGCAATAGCAGCCAGGTGGTGACCTTCGTGCCAGCCGTAGTCGCCGGTGTTTGCCAGCCAGGCATTTATTACGTCAACAGCATTAGCTTGACCGGCCAGGCATCGATGGCAATCGGTCCGTGCCCGAATAATCCCGCGGTATACATGCCTATCGTCATAAATGTTGTGGGGAATGGCCAGGCTACACCGCTGGACATCGGGGGAAACGGCATCGCTAACCCGTCGTTCAATTCCACACTCCTGCAGATTCAATATGCCGGCACCGGCGCAATTAACCTGCACGGCAACGGGAGCTCTACCTGTGTACTCTACGCGCCCAATTCTCCGATCACCTTCAGCGGCAACGCGGAGTGGTACGGCTCGGTCATCGGCAAAACCATACAGTCAAACGGAAACGCCCGCGTGTCTATCCATTACGACCGCGCGTTGCAGGCCAACCTGATGACCGTGGGCAACTGGACGCTAGATACCTTCACGTGGAGCAAGTACTAACGAGCCTTTGGTTGACCACGTAGCTTCACTTTCCAGAGCATGGGGCCGGACGCCAATCCGGCCCTTCTTTTTTGGCACTCCCTGCTACCATTGGCCTGATGAGTGGGGCAAAACAAGCAGCAACGGATGCAACGGCTGAACTGGCGGCGTTGTTGACGGAAGCGCTGCAACGCGAACGCATCGTGCCGCGGTTTGTGGATTCCTACGTGGTGGAACACGGACGGCACGGCTTGCAAGTGCACGCCGCGCTGTATCGGGATTTGCTGGAACTGTTGCAAAGAGAGGCGCTGATCGCGGCAAGCGTGCATGCGATCGAGATGATCACCAGGGAGTATCAACCAACGGCGAAATCCAAGCCACGACTCATGGCGAAGAAGGACGCAACGGCATACCGCCGGAAGTACTTAGGAGCGCTGGCGCGACATCAGAAATGGTCGATGGGCGAAGCGCTGGATTTTCAGAAAGATTTCCAGATTTATGAAGAGCTAATCGCGCGCAGCGCGTCTGGACGGCGGCGCAAGCCGTTTGAGGCGGCGAACCATCCGTTTGTGGACCGCAGCGCGTTCCTGCTGGACTCATCGTTTCTGGAGAAGGCGCGGGTGGCGGCGAGCCGGGCACTAACTTCGCTGGAGGAATTGGCGGAGCAGGTGGTGTCGGCGCTCAGGTGAGGGACGCGGGCGTTTGAGCTCCTGCACCACTCTTGCGTCACTTGTCCAAAGCGGCGCCAGAAAATATTGGCTGACCTGCCAGAGCAGTGTAGAAGCCATAGGCAGCAGCCAGGGCGATCACCACGATGCCAGCCAAGCCGGCGTTGGAGTACCAGCGCGAAAGGTGAGATGTGGTCGGAAATACGGCGAGAATATTCTGGACAACGAGGCCGACAATC
>DATMPO010000111.1:0-9048 GCA_035567035.1 Verrucomicrobiia bacterium
GGCGGCAAGGATAATGGCGCGCCAGGGCTGCGGCCGCAGTGGGATCCCCGCTATTACGCGGCCAATGTGGTCGATCCCGACGGCTACAATGTGGAGATCTGCTACAAGCCCTGGCTTTACGAATAATGTCTGCGCTGCGCACGCTCCGAGTCGGCGCGCCGACACGCCGGATTGGTGTATCCCCGTCTCGGATCTTGCGGAATACCGAAGGGGGCGTAATTACGCAAGAGTACCGCCGATGGGGAAGATCAGCAAGTTTGGTACTGTCCTAATTAGGACACTACCGCAGGTTTAGCCTAGACCTCATGTAAAAATGCCAAAGTCACGCTATTGAACTGTGTAGCGAGTTTTTTCATTGCGGCATTTTCGCGGATAGCTTCGCCGGCCTCTCGACTGTGCAAAGCTATCTCTGCGACGATTGAGCGACCGAGAATTCGCTGATCGATATTGCCGAACGGCCCAGGCACGAGGCTTCCCAACAAACCGACCCAGGCAGGGGTATGAGCGTTGCCTACAATGACGCCGGGGCGAAAGATGGCGAGGCGAGTAAAACCGATGTTGCGCACGGTATCTTCCTTCATGCCCATTACGCGGACATATCGAAACCGGCTGCGGGATGTGCTTCCTACCGCAGAAAGTAGGCAAAATTGGGCGATTCCGGCGTAGTGGCAGCCACGCGCAAACGCACCGACGACGCCGAGTTCAAGTCGTTTCAATTCTTCTTCGCTCCAGCGCATCGATCCAGAACCGACACCCACACAGCTCACGGCGCTGACGGGACCTTGGCTTAAGACTTCGCGGGCAAGGGCGGCAGTGCGCTCGGCAAAGTCAGCAGAGCCGGTATCAAGAACGACGTTGCGCACCCGCGATCGCGCCGCAATGGGCTTTCTGGTGACCATCACCACTTCCCGGCATTCCGGAATTGCTAGCAGCTCCGCGACCGCTGCACCACCGACTTGCCCAGTACCACCGAGGATAATTGCGGCGAAATTCCGATTCATAAAGACGACCTCTGCTTACGGAAGGATGCGACAGCCCCGTTCATCCCAAGAGGGAAGCATACTTGGTATTGGTTCTAAATTGAGGCAATAAGGCATCTCTTGCTCAATTGGCGTTGTCAGGCTGATGCACTCATTGAGCGCCTTCAGGAGTCAGCGCAGACGATCAGTCCTCGGAAACGCCCTTCTCGTGACTTTACGTCTAAGTTGTCGGCAACACGGAATCAATCGCCATGACCGCAAAGTCACCGGCGTCAAAACCGACCCACTTATCAATAAGCACTTTTACAATAAGATCCCCAACTTCCGCGAAGCCCGTTTATGGATAGTTCCGTAAATTGGGGGACTACACAGCCGGAAAAATAGCCCTGGGGTCGTAGAATCCTGTGCTATAAAGACTTGGCCGGAACCGGTGTTCCTGATCAAGAAGCGCTGCGGTACGCACGCTTCGCCTTTGGTGGAATGGATCAGATGAAAGAAGAATGGCGCGACGCCCGCTGCTTGAACATTCCCGAAACGCTGCTTCAGGACATCGGATACGGGCTGCGCATGTTTGCGAAGTCGCGCACGACCACCGCAGTCTTAGTCATCACTCTTGCTCTTGGCATCGGGGCTAATACAGCGGTCTTTACTCTTATCAATGGCTTGATGCTGCGGTCATTGCCGGTCAGCCATCCGGAGCAGATTTTTTTCTTCGGTGCCGACACATCAGGCGGCTCTCGCAGAGGGGGGACCGCCCCCACGGGCGCGGTGAACCTGTATTCCTATCATTGGTTCGAGCAGTTCCGGGAACGAGACGGTTCCGCCTTCGACGGCCTGACAGCCATGGCCAGCCCGCAAGTTGACGTCCGCGTATCGGTCCCTGGCTCTGGCGAACGTCCGCGCCGGTCTTTGGGGAACCTGGTGGATGGCGATTTTTTCCATGTCCTGGGCGTGAGCCCCGTGGTGGGACGGATGCTGCTTGCGGAAGACGACCGGCCCGACAGCCCGGCGACGACCGTGGTCAGCTATCGCTATTGGACCCAAGGCCTCGGGAGAGATCCGCAGATCGCCGGGAAAAAACTCTTGATTAACGGCTCTCCGTTCACGGTTGTAGGCGTGACGCCGCCGGAATTTTACGGCGTACGGCTGAACAATCTCAACGACTTCTGGTTTCCGCTCAACCAGCAGTCATTGCTGATGGACCGCTCGAACTGGCTGAAAACTGAGAACGAATACTGGCTGAATGTGCTCGGCAGGCTGAAGCCGGGAGCGGATCCTCGCGCTACTGCGGCCGGCCTGAGCGAGCAACTGCAGCGGATGATCTCCGGCCTTGAGGGAAGCCAGCTCTCGCCGGAGAGAACGCAACAGATTCGCGAGTCCCGTGTAGAGCTTGTCCCTGGCGCGCGAGGTCTTTCTTACTTGCGAGCACGCTTTTCCCCGCGGCTGCAAATCCTTGCCGTGCTGGTGGTCCTGGTGCTGATGATCGCCTGCTTGAACACTGCTAATTTGCTCCTAGCGCGAGCCACCGCAAGAGAGCATGAGATCGCAGTCCGGCTGACCATGGGGGCCGGACGTCGCCGCATGGTGCGTCAACTACTGACGGAGAGTGTGCTGCTGGCGGGCATGGGCGGGCTAGCCGGTTTTGCTCTTGCGGTGTGGGCCACGAAGCTGCTCGCCACCTTGGTGCTCGGGACCAGAGCCACACTTCCTTTTCTTAGCTTCAAGCCGGACCTTCGCGTGCTCGCTTTCACCTTCAGCGTGGCCCTGGTCACCGGAATCCTGTTTGGGTTGGCTCCAGCGTTTCGGGCCACAAGAGTTGACCTGAATCGGATCCTGAAAGACGAGCTCCGCAGCGGCGGCAGTAGCTTCAGAATGTCACGCCTTACGCCCGCCAAGCTGTTGGTGAGCACGCAAGTGGTGGTTTCCTTGACGCTGCTGATGGTGGCCGGGCTCTTCGTGGGCGGCTTGCGCAAACTGGAGCAGCAGGACCTGGGTTTTGTCCCCGAGCGGGTGCTTACCTGCCGCCTGGACCTGGTCGCCGCGGGTTATGAGACGACGCAGCTCCCGGACTTGTATTTGCGATTGATCGGGCGCGTGCTTGCGCTTCCCGGAGTCCGCTCGGCAGCGCTTGCGGATGCCGGCATGCTTGGCGGCAGCAACTCTACTTCCAACATTTCCATTGAAGGCTACACTCCTAAGCCGCATGAGAACATGGACGTTCAACACCGGCATGTCACCGGGAACTATGTGGCGACGAATGGCATGAGTCTCCTCGCCGGTCGCGACATAAGCGCGGATGATCGCCAGGAGACTCCCCACGTCGCCGTCATCAACCAGGCTTTCGCCCAGCGGTTCTTCCCGGGACAGAACCCCATCGGTCATAGCTTTAGGTTGGGCGAGCCGTTTCATCCGCCAGGGATGAAGATCGTGGGTGTGGTCAAGAATTCAAAATACAACTCGCTCGACGAAAAGACTCTTTCCCTGGCATTCATACCTCTGCTCCAAGAGCCCTTCGACGTGAATCCGGAGGAGAAGAAAGACCATCCCTACAAATACGGGAACGAGCTGAACTTGCGCGTGGCCGGCGACCCGGGCGCGCTGTCCCAGGCGCTGCGCCGGGCGATCGCCGACGTTGATAGTAATATTCCCGTGTCGAACATCCAGACGCTCGAGGAACGTATCAGCGATTCCTCTCAGGAAGCGAGGGCGATTGCGCAGCTGTCTGGGTTTTTCGCCGTGTTCGCCTTGTTGCTGAGCGCCATCGGGCTTTACGGGGTGATGGCGTACAACGTGTCCCGCCGCACGCGCGAGATCGGCATCCGCATGGCCATCGGCGCCCAACGCCAGACCGTCCTGCGGATGGTGATGCGCGAGTCATTGCTGGTGGCAATGATCGGGGTCATTCTGGGAATTCCCGTGGCCCTGAGCGTGGGACACTTTATTTCGAGCCAACTTTTCGGCCTTTCGCCCCGCGATCCGCTCACATTAGCCGCGGCAGCCTTACTCCTGCTGGCTGCTTCCGTGGTCGCGAGCTATCTGCCGGCGCGGCGCGCCGCAGAGATCGATCCGATGGTCGCCCTCAGGTACGAGTAGTGACTGCGGAGCCTGCCGCACAAAGAGGCCTGCGGGCGACGGGGCCTCAGAAGTCCGGTTGCGGGAAGTTTCACCAGATTAGTAACGATAAACGCCCTTCTCGTGACTTTACGTCTAAGTTGTCGGCAACACGGAATCAATCGCCTTGACCGTAAAGTCACCGGCGTCAAAACCGACCCACTCATCAATAAGCACTCTTACAATAAGCACCTTTACTTGACGCCCAGCTTCGATGTTCTTTACCCTTGCGCCTCAAGGAGTTCGAGATGCTTTCCCGCGCAGACTCAGAAAAATACGGTCTGGCCCAGCGCTCGCACCTGGGCCGCGCCGCATTGGCGGAATTGAAGCCGCGTAAGTTTGATCCGATGGAGGAATTCCGCCAATCCTGTGCCGGACGAATTCCCGAGCTGCTGCCGGTCAAGTTCAGGCTCATGAGTTCCTCGCCGTTCGCGTTCTTTCGCGGGTCGGTGGAGATCATGGCGGCGGACCTGGGCGGCGCCAGGAACACGCGGATTGGAGTCCAGCTTTGCGGCGACGCCCATCTCAAGAATTTCGGTTTCTACGCTACGCCAGCTTCCGAGATCGTGCTGGACATCAACGATTTCGACGAGACCATCCATGGCCCATGGGAATGGGACATAAAGCGCATGGCCACCAGCATTGTCCTTGCCGGGAGAATGGCCGGCGATAAAGAAGGACGTTGCAAAGAGGCGGTTGAGGTGTTTGTGGACCACTACTGCGAGTGGGTCCGCAGGTTTGCCGAGATGCCCACTCTGGAAGTCGCGCGCTACCACACGGTGCGGGACCTTCGCAATCCGTTCATTCGCTCCGCGCTGAAGAAAGCGGAGCGCTCCACCCCGCTTTCAAATTTGCAGAAGTTAACCCGCAAAAAACGTGACGGCTATACCTTTACTTATAAGTCGAACGTGATATGGGAAGTGGAAGGCAAAACCCGGAAGGCCGTGCTGCGCGCCCTGCCTGAGTATCGCACTACGCTCTCTTCCTGCCATCAGACGCTGTTTGACCGATATCACGCCGTTGACGTCGGCTTCAAAGTCGTGGGAACCGGCAGTGTAGGCACGCGGGACTACGTCGTCCTTTTCTTTGGCCGGGACGAGAAGGACCCACTGTTTTTGCAAATAAAGGAAGAGCCGCCATCGGCCTATGCGCCCTATCTTCAAGATGTATCGCTTCCGCAGAACCAGGGGCAGCGCGTTGTGTGGGGACAATGGGCGCTGCAAGTGACGTCGGATTTACTGCTCGGGTGGTGTTCCGTGGACGGCCGTGACTATCTGGTGCGCCAACTGAATGATCACAAGAGTTCCGTGGAACCGGAAGAACTGCAAGGCCCGCGCCTGGCGGAATATTCGAGCGTCTGTGCGGAGCTGCTGGCGAAGGGACACGCGCGCTCCGGACATCCGGTCGCAATTGCGTCTTATCTGGGTGACTCGGACAAAGCGCAGCGGGCGCTCGTACGATACACCATGGCTTATGCCGACCAGGTAGAGAAGGATTACAGCCTGTTCCAGAAAGCCTTGCGGCGAGGCGTGTTCAAGAACGCGGGAAAAGTTTCTGCGGTTCCCGCGGCCGCGAACGCAGTGGTTTGATGCGCCACTTTGATGCGACTCTTTGATGCGACACAAGGACCGAATCCGGCTGCAGTTTTCCAGGCAGGCAGTTCCGTATTCGAAACTGGCGTCCATCACCGACGCCGCCCGTTTGCAGCGGCTGGTGCAAGCGGTCTCTCCGGCAAAAAATGACAGCGTGCTCGATGTCGCCACAGGTCCTGGATATGTTGCGCTGGCATTCGGCGAGACATGTGCGGAGGTCGTCGGCGTTGACCTCACTCCGGAGATGCTGGTCGTGGCCGATAGCAACCGCCGCCACCGGCAACTGTCGAACGTAAGCTTTCAACTCGCCCCGGCGGAAAAGCTGCCATTTCCGGCAAAGAGCTTCGACGTAGTGGTGAGCCGGCTGGCAGTTCATCATTTCCCGGTTCCGCGCAAAGTTGTGGGTGAGATGGCGCGGGTTTGCCGCGCTGGAGGTTTAGTCGCGGTGGAAGACCTGGTCACCAGCGAGCATCCTGAGCGCGCCGCGTACCAGAACCGGCTGGAGAAGTTGCGTGATCCCTCGCACACGAAAGCGCTCTCGGCCACGGGCTTAATAAAGGTGCTGGCCGCAGCGGGACTGGAAATCCAATCTCTCGGTTTCGGCGAACTCACGCCGGAGGTCGAGCAGTGGTTGACTACTTCCGGGACCCCGGAAAAAGTTGCGCGCAAGGTGCGAGCGATGCTCGCCAGGGACGAAAAACGCGATCTCAGCGGTATTTGCCCGTTTCGCGTTGACGGCTGCATGTACTTTCATCAGAAAACACTCACCGTTGTGGGGCGCAAACTCTGAGAGCGCCATGTTTGCCTGCTGCACGCTAAGTATTCCTTGCTCATGGCCGATTAACATGGATATGGCACACCCTGGTACAACTGCTGGCGCCGGGAGCGAAATTCAGAGCGACAGCTCCGTTTCCTTGTCTGACAAGTACGTGCCATGCACACGCTGCGCCAATCCCATTTATCTCGGCAATCCTCTCGCCTTTGTGCGGAGCCATGGCGCACTTCTGTACTTGCGGTGCCAGTATGCGGGTTGCGGCGTGGTTGACTGGTATCGCGACTCCGAAGTAATTCTGCCGCCGGCTCTTTACTCCGGGGAGTCTGCTCCCGCGTAAGCCGGTCTCTAATCAGTCTCTGTCTCCTTCCGGCTGGCGGGTTAGTCCGCCGAAGATCCCAAAAATTACCGTCTCGCAAGACCGCATACTAACTATATGTCATTGACAAAGCCGCTTCTGTCGGCGTAAGGACCTGAAGCCGCCAATCAGGGTCACGCAAAAGTTTTCCAAGAAATTATTAGACTTTTTTTGTTTTGCGGCCTACCATTTGGCCGTATTCATCTTGGCCCCCTCGAGGGGCCGGAAGTGGTCCAACAGTTTCAGCCCTAACCGCCTTAATAGGAGGCTTTCGCAATGGGCTTATCAAGACGAGACTTCTTTAAAGTTGTGCCAGGAGGCACAGCCGCTCTTCTGCTGGGTTTCGACGCGGCGCCGGTCCTGGCGCAGGCCAAGGAACTGAAAATCGCCCGCACCACGGAAACGCGCTCCACCTGTCCTTATTGTTCGGTGAGCTGCGGAGTCATCATCCACACATTGGGCGACAAAGCCAAGAACGTGACCGCCCAGGTGGTGCACGTGGAAGGCGACCCTGACCATCCGATCAACCGGGGCACGCTGTGTCCGAAGGGCGCTTCTCTGTACCAGGACATCCTGAATGACCGGCGATTGCTGAAGCCCCAGGTACGCCGTCCCGGCGGCACCCAGTGGGAAGACATTTCCTGGGACCAGGCATACGCGGAGATTGCGCGCCACATCAAGAAGACGCGCGACGAAACCTTCGTCGAAACCGACGCCAACGGCAAAACCGTGAACCGCTGCGAGGGCATTGGCTTCAACGGCGGCTGTACCGACACCAACGAGTTCAACTATCTGGTCGTCAAGACCATGCGCAGCCTGGGGGTCTGCTACCTGGAAAACCAGGCCCGTGTTTGACACGGCCCCACGGTCTCAAGTTTGGGACCAACTTTCGGGCGCGGCGCAATGACCAATGGCTGGGTGGACATCAAGAACACCGACATGATGTTGATCATGGGCGGCAACCCGGCGGAAGCCCATCCCTGCGGCTTTAAATGGGTCGTGGAAGCGAAGAAAGTCCGCAACGCCAAGCTGATCGTGGTCGACCCACGTTTTCAGCGCACGGCCTCGGTGGCCGACATGTTCTGCCAGATTCGCGCGGGTACAGACATCGCTTTCCTGGGCGGTCTGATCAATTACGCCATCCAGAACAACCGCTATGCCAAGGAATATGCAGCCAACTACACCAACGCGGCCTTGATCGTGAACAAGAGCTTTAAGCTGGCAGAGGACGGAGTGTTTTCCGGTTTCGATGCCGCGAACTTCAAGTACAACGTCGCCTCCTGGAATTATGAAGAAGGCGGAAACGTTACCGGCACCGCGGCAGCAGCCATCGCCGCCGGTGACGGCCCAGCGACTGCCGACGCCAAGGTCGCTGCCCCTGCGTCGCCGGCGAAGGTGGTTCCGGTTGCCGCGAAGAATGGCAAGCCGGCTGCAGCGCCGCCAGCGCCATCGCTCCCGCCGAACACGGCGTACGACCTGTCTCTGGAACATCCTCGTTGCATTTTCCAGTTGATGAAAAAACACTACTCCCGTTACACGCCGGAAATGGTGTCGAGCATTACCGGTATCCCTGCGGAGCAATGCACCAAGGCCTGGGACATGTTCACCTCTATTCGCACGAATGGAGACACGAAGAAAGTCGCCACCATCATCTACGCAGTGGGTTGGACGCAGCATAGCTTTGGCACGCAGATCATCCGCACCGCGGCCATGATCCAACTGCTTCTGGGGAATGTCGGACGCGCCGGCGGCGGCGTCAACGCTCTGCGCGGACATTCCAACATCCAGGGCGCAACCGATATGGCGGGCATTTTTGATAATCTGCCCGGCTATCTGAAGGTCCCCATCCCCGCGGACACCGATTTCGCCGCTTATATCAAGCGGATCACGCCGACTTCGTCCAAACCTAAAGAGTGGGACTCGTTCAACTACTGGTCCAACACTTCCAAGTTTGCGGTCTCGCTCCTGAAGGCCATGTACGGAGACAAAGCCACCAGGGAAAACGACTGGGCCTTCAATTATCTTCCCAAGATTGACCGCAAGTACTCCTGGGTCGAGCAGTGGGACAACATGTACCGGGGCAAGGTCAAAGGTCTGCTCAGTTTTGGCATGAACGGTGTGGCCATTGGCCCCAACTCGCAGAAGAACATTAACGCCCTGAAGAAAGCGGACTGGCTGGTGGTGGGCGAAATCTATCCTGACGAAACCAGCAGCTTCTGGGAGTCGCCGGGAATT
>DATMPO010000112.1:0-4597 GCA_035567035.1 Verrucomicrobiia bacterium
CGGTTGGCGAACAGGCTTGGGGTTAGTGAGATAACGGGGAGAACCGCACGATCCTGTCAGTAGCGTCATAGAAGCTCCTTCTCTCCAAGAACTGAGGTTGCTGGTCCGTATCGGATTTGATCAGCAAATGAGAGCGAAAAAAGGAGTGGCTCCAGACGTACCGAGAGCGCTTACCGCCTGCCCAACCAGACGGTATTTATTTAATGCGCGGCATTAGATCAGAAAACAAGGAAGAAATCAAAGAAGATTTACAAATAAATGCAAATCCAGGAAAGGGCGTGCACAGGTTCGCGGGAAGTGTCCCGTTTCATATTGTGAAATCAGGAAGAGGACCCAGACGTAGAGACGTGGCACAGCCACGTCTCACTCTCCAGGTCAACCAGAATCGCCGCACCCACAAATAGCCCAGCATAGTCGCGGGGGCCGAGAGTATCGCTGGCGCAAACAGTGAGACGCTGGCGCACGCGAGGCCGCAGCGGGGCAGGTCCCTCACCCTGCTCGCCTCCGCTCCGCAGGGATTCGGGATGGGGTCATGTGGGGTTTTGACCTATCACGAGTTTGAACTCGGGTTGTGAAACGAGAGTTGGAGCCGTACATCAAGAGGCTGCTCAAGCTGCCTGATTTTGCGGCAGTGGATACAGTTTGTCTCACTGCAATCTCCATACCGCGATTACCTCCACCCCCACGAGACACCATCCCGAACGCCGCGGGGTTGGCGGCGGAGGGACCTGCTCCGCTGCCGCTGCGCGTGGGCCAGGCAGGACCCGCTCGCACGTCACACAAGTCCGGGAGTGAAGCGCACGCTACCGCGAGGGTAATCCTCATACGCCGAGGATTCTTCACCAGCCGCGAATTACGAGAATCAAAATTACGTATAGGTTTTTCTTTGACCAGCGGCATCTGCGAAGTCAGCACTACCTGGCAATCAGCTCGGAGGGTCATGCATTCTGCGCTTCCATCTTCTTTCTTCTCGCTCCTCGCCAATAAAGCAGCAGCCCGGCCGCAATGGGAATAACGGTTCCTGCAATGATTTTCAATTCAAAAACAGTCTTGTTTTCTACCTCGCCTGGAGGAATCACCGACAGCACGATTGACCCCAGCGTAATGAAGAATGCCAGCAGACCTGCTATCCATACTCCTGCCTTGCCTCCGGGAATGAGAACGGCCTGTCCGCTGGTCTTGCGGTCCGCCCGATAGGCCAATCGGATGACCGCACCATACATATAGAGGAAGGGTACGAAATACAGGATCGTGGTGATGTCAACCAATGTGCGGTAAGCTTCCTCGGGCTTTGCCTTGATTTGGGCCAGGGCCAGGAACAATGCTGACATTCCAGCCTGGATCAGTATCGAAATATGCGGCGTTTTCCACCGCGGATGAATTTTGCCGAAGAACGAAGGCAAGTAGTGATCAATGCCTGCGACAAAGGGAATTCGCGCCACGCCCGCGACAGTAGCGCCAACGCCTCCCGCGTTCCCCACGGTGACCAGCAGCGCCGCGACAACACCAAACCATACAATGCCCAGAATGGCCGATCCGTTGCTGATCCCCTGGAAAACACCGTTGCGTTCGTCAATCATCCCGGCGGGCAGCAACCCGAGTAATCCGACAGTCGCAATAATGTAGATCACCGCAATTAGCCCGGCGGAAGCATAGATCGCTCTCGGAAAAGTCTTCCGCGGCTCACGAACCTCCTCGCTCATGGCGCACACCAGTTCCATGCCACTAAATGCGAAAGCAATCGTTGGCCAGAAATTTACGGTGTCCCAGTTCCACACTGGCAGGGACGATTTGAAGGAAAACTGGGTGGCGCTGCCCCGGTGCACCCAAAGATACGTCGCGATTCCCAGCAGCATCAGCAAAGGCACGTAGGTCGATACTCCTCCGGCGTTTTGCAGCCATTTGCCAATGTTCAATCCAACAAGGTTCAAAATCACCGCAACCGCCAGCAGTCCCAGCGAAGCCCAGAACAGGTATTGCCGGTTGCCCGCCAGCCAGGCGAATTTCTGTCCGCCAATATAGACAGACATCGCGACGCTTGCTGTCAGTAATCCAGGGAAATAGAAAAAGGTGTATACCCAGTAGGCCCATCCGGCCACAAATCCGTGGAAGTCTCCGAACGCCTCTTTGCTCCAGACATAGAGCCCGCCCTCAGCGGGGAAGCGCGTGGAAAGCTCCACGATGATCAGCGCGGTGGGCAGAAAGAACAGCAGCGCGGCGAAAATCCACAGGCTGATGGACGAAGTACCGTTGTGCGCGGCGGCGGCAATCCAGCGTGGTCCCAGGACGGCGGCGATGTTGAACAGCAATACGTCCCAGAAGCCCATGGTGCGGCGCAGTTGGGATTTGGGAGTAACCGGTTGTGTAGCCAATCCGTCTGCCTTTCGTTAAGAGACGAGATAGGGGCGAATGTCGCGACTATTTTATACGGCGCGTTGGTGGTTTCTTGACGCAAATCCAGAGCAAAGCCTGAATTGGCATGGAGAGCTTTCAGGGCTTAAGAGTGAGACGTGGCAGTGCCACGTCTCTACGTATAGGTCCTCGTCCTGATCAGCGTTATCCGCGAAATCAGCGGTACGGTTTTGCGTCTTCAGTTTCCCACGTAGCGCGCGTAGAGGCTGCGGGCCACGGCGGCGTCGGTGGTGCCTTTGATGATGGCGCGGCCGTCGGGGAAGAGCGTGATCTCGTAGGGATCGCGCCAGAACTTCAGGACAAAATCGTTGTGCTTGACCGGACCGTGCGGGACCAGGCGCAGCGCTATCTCGTTAAAGTCCACAGGGCGATTGCGCTCGTGGATCTGCACGGAATTTCTGCCGCACAGCGTGATCTGCGGGCGCTGTTCGCCGGCCAGGTGCGGGAACTCAAGCTTGCCGCACGTCTGGCAGCCGGCGCGGGGACGGCCGGCCGCTATCTCGGTGGACTTGTTGCTCCAGACATCGAAGGAGAACAAGGTCCGGCGCAGCTGGTCGCGTGCTCCCACCAGAAATTTGATGGCCTCCGTCGCCTGTATGGAGCCGACCAGATTGACCGCTGAGTTTAAGATGCCGGCGGTGTCGCACGTCTCGAGCGCGCCTTGCGGCGGCGATGGAAACATACAGGTGAGACACGCGGTCTCGCCCGGGATGACATTCATGGTCACCACATAGGAGGCGACGGCGGCGGCGTAGATCCAGGGCTTCTGCTGTTTCACCGCAAAGTCGTTGATCAGGTAGCGGGTCTCAAAGTTGTCGGTTGCGTCGAGAATCAAGTCCGCCTCGCCGAGCAGAGACTGAATGTTTTCGGGAGTAAGATCGGCGACCTGGGCCTCGACCTGGATTTCAGAATTGAACGCGGAGATTTTTCGCGCCGCGGCAACGGCTTTGGGCAGCGATTCAACGGCGTCCGATTCATCGAAGAGCACCTGGCGCTGGAGATTGCTGGCCTCCACGTAGTCGCGGTCAATAATGAGCAGATGGCCCACGCCCGCGCGCGCCAGAAGACTGGAAACACAGGCCCCCGTTGCTCCGCAGCCCACAATCGCCACGCTGGCCGCCGCGAGCTTCTGCTGACCTTCCGCGCCAATGCCGGAAAACAGTACCTGCCGCGAATAACGGTCATCGAATCTCATTTGAAGTATTTATTATAGGTGTTGGCGTGTGGTGGGCCTGGGCGCTCTGCCGGGAGCAGGCAGGCTGGCACGCCGGCCGGGGCAGCGGCGCGTACAACGCAAATCCCAGGGGCTCCCATCGCATTGAGCAGAAGATCTGATTTTCCAAAGGGGATGATATTGCCGCGTTTCCGACCAGGATTTCTGGCGTGGGGGTTGCTGTGTAATCTGCTGTTCGCGCAGCAGCCGTCGCCCGTGGCGGCAATGCCGGCGACGGCGGTCCAGACCCTGGGCGCTGCATCCGGTCTGAACAGTTTGCAGGGGACCAGGGTTGCAGAGATACGGGTCAACACCCGCATTGAACATCCGGAGTGGCTGCGGTCCCTGGTGCTGCAGAAGGTGGGTGAGCCGCTGGACAAGTACCAGGTCCGGCGGTCCGTACAAGCCTTGTACGATACCGGGCTGTTTTCCCAGATCCAGGTGGAGGCCGAACGTAACGCCGGCGGGGACGTCATCCTGGTCTTCGACGCTCTGGGGAATTATTTTTTTGGCTCGGTCACCATCCAGGGAGCGCCCGACCCGCCGAGCGCCAACCAGCTGGCGAATGCCAGCAAGCTGGTCCTGGGAGCACAGTTTTCTGAAGACACCATCAAGACCGCGGTCGGCGGCATGGAGCGCGTGCTCCAGGACAACGGCTACTACCAGGCGGCCATCGTGCCAACCTATGACTGGGACGCGCCCAATCAGCAGGTCAAAGTGGTGTTCACCATCGTTCGTGGCACGCGGGCCCGGGTAGGGAAGATCAACATCACCGGTTCACCCGGGGAAAACACCGCGGAGATCATGGAAACCGCCAAACTGGATGCCGGGGACCACGTGAGCGCAAGCGAAGTGACGCGCGCTCTGCGCCGTCTGCGGTCCAGGTATCAGAAGCAGGACCGGCTGGAAGCCCAGGTGACGCTGGCCCAGCGTCTTTATCATCCTGAGAGCAATACTCTGGATTACACCTTC
>DATMPO010000113.1:0-4647 GCA_035567035.1 Verrucomicrobiia bacterium
AGAACGCGAACAGGAGGGTCGTTAAGACGGCTCCGCTAATTGCAGTAGTTGAGTAGATCCTCATGATTTCCTTCCAGAGCACGAACTATGCCGTTCAGGTGAAAAGTGACGATGCAGGCGGGTTGTCTTGCCATGCCGCTATGACGACGGCGCCGGTTTAGCAAAGACTGCACTCGTTGCGGCGGATTCTGCACGCGACTTTCGGAGCGGACGTTGATAAAACCGCCTGTCAACAGCGTTCATTGAGAACCGCAGATGCGGGCCCTCGATTACCCCGGCGTTGATTGAGAAGAGCGGGCTCCTGTAGGATGACATGTTGCATCGAACGGAGCGTCCATGAATGTTCCCGCCCTGTTGCTGTTCTCGACATTTGGCCAATCGCATATCACTGGAATCGACTGGCTCGCGATTGCCCTTTACTTTGGCATCTTGCTGGGCGTGGCCTGGTGGGTGGTCCGCAAGGGAAAGGATTCCGCAGCGGATTACTTCCTGGCCGGCCGCAACCTTGGCTGGTGGATCATCGGCGCTTCGATTTTTGCTTCCAATATCGGGTCGGAACATATTGTAGGTCTGGCGGGCTCCGGCGCAACCAGCGGCGTGGCGATGGCACACTACGAATTGCACGCCTGGTGCCTGCTAGTGCTGGCGTGGGTGTTCGTTCCGTTCTACATGCGTTCCATGGTTTTCACGATGCCTGAGTTCCTGGAACGGCGCTTCAACGAAAAATCCCGGTACATTCTCTCGATCGTTTCCTTGATCACGTTTGTCATCTCGAAGATTGCTGTGGGGATTTTTGCCGGCGGCGTAGTCTTTGGCACTCTTTTCCCGGAAATGCGGTTGAACGTCGGAGGGACTGTGATCGACAGTTTCTGGATTGGCTCGGTGCTGGTGATCGTCTTGACCGGACTGTACACGACGCTGGGCGGCATGCGCGCCGTGGCATATAACGATGCGGTGCAAGTGACGGTCCTCATTCTTGGCTCAACCTTGTTGACGGGTTATGGGCTGGTCCGGCTGGGAGGGTGGAGCGAGTTGCGGCACTGGTGCGGCTCCGACATGTTCAATCTGTGGAAGCCGCTCATTCCTGCAGGAGTCGAGGGCACATGGGCGCCGGTGATCCAGACGAACGCGGCGGGAGCGGTCATCAAAGAAGCCTGGTACTTCAACGGGAACTTTCCCTGGCTCGGCATGCTCTTCTGTGCGCCGATCATCGGGCTCTGGTACTGGTGCACGGACCAGTACATCGTGCAACGGGCATTGGGCGCGCCGAATGAAACCGTGGCGCGCCGCGGCAGCATTTTCGCTGCGTTTCTCAAATTATTCCCCGTATATCTGTTTCTTATCCCAGGCCTGATTTGTTTTGCGCTGGCCAGGAGCGGCAAAGTTCCTGAACTGGCGCAGATGATCGGACCGGACGGCCAGGCGATTCCAGCGGCGTCGAACGGCGCGTTTCCGATGATGGTGCAATACCTGTTGCCGCCGGGGATTCGCGGCATCGTCGTGGCCGGGTTGCTTTCCGCGTTGATGGGTTCGCTGGCTGGCGTGTTCAACGCCTGTTCCACGCTTTTCACGGTAGATCTCTATGAAAAGTGGAACAAAGGCGCTTCCCAACATCAGTTGGTGCGCACCGGACGGATGGCGACGGCCATCATGGTCGTCATTGCCCTGGCGTGGATACCGGTGATCAAGAATGCACGCGGACTCTACACCTACCTGCAGTCCGTCCAAGGGTATCTGGCGCCGCCGATCTTTGTTGTGTTCTTCTTTGGCGTCTTTTTCAAGCGCCTCAACGCCCAGGGGGCCCTTTGGGCCATGATCGTGGGTTTTGCGTTGGGGTTGTTCAGGCTTTTGGTAGACACGCCGGTAACGCTCGGCGTGGGGCCATTTCAGAACGGGTATCCGTCAGGATCGTTTCTCTGGATCGTCAACAACATCTATTTCCAGTACTTCAGTGTATTGATCACAATTGTGTCGGCGATCGTCATGGTGGCGGTAAGCCACATGACCGCTCCGCAGGACTACCGCACGATCCAGAGCCTCACCTTCGAGACCAATACAGCAGAAGATCTGCGCCGTACGCGTGCGAGCTGGAGTTGGAAAGAGGTGGCTGGCTCAGGAGTGGTCCTGATTTGCATCCTTGGAGGCTATCTGTACTTCCGAGGCTAAATGACTCGCGCAGTCCCTCTGCCGTTAGCAAAATAGCAAAATAATGTGGCTGTAACCATCGCGCTTCAGTGTATACTAGCCCGATCCAGGGCACCAGTACAGAAATCGCGCAAGAGCCGACCAGACGGACCCCTGTCGGTCCCTAAATCCAGAGGAGATCACTATGACTGGGCAGTTTCCGGGTAAATCATCGGGCAGCGCTCGCGCTCGCATGGGCGGATTCATCGTTCTGGCAGTCGTCGCACTGCTGGCGTCTTCACTGCGTGCGGATGTGACGGGCAGCATCTTAGGAACGGTTACGGATTCGACCGGCGCTGCGGTCCCAGGCGCCACGATATTACTGCACAACGCCAACACCGGTTTCACACGGAAAACGGTAACAGACGGCAGCGGGAACTACGAACTGCTGGCGGTTCCAGCGGCCGAAGACTACGCGATCGACGTGGAAGGAAGGGGTTTCCGGCGGGCTTCTCAAACCGGCATCAAGCTTCTGGTCAACCAGCAGCTTCGCACGGACTTTCAACTGCAAGTAGGCGAGATGAAGGAAACCGTGACCGTCCAAGCTGAGCCGGTACAGGTGGAAACGAACAACACCCAGTTGGGTGACGTGATTGAGGATCGCAAGATGACCGCACTGCCGCTGAACGGCCGCAGCTATCTGGATCTGCTGGGTCTGCAGGCGGGAGTTGTGCCTATCAGCAATACGCTGGGTAACCAGCCGGTGATTCCCGTTTCGGGTAACCTCGCCGGGGGCCAGGTTTCGGTGAACGGCCAGCGAGAAAACGCCAACGCGTTTATGGTGAATGGCGGCGATGTGGAGGAGGTTGGCTACAACGGCGCCTCCATCGTGCCGACACTAGACTCGATCCAGGAATTCCGGCTTCTTACTAATAGCTTCGATGCCGAATTCGGCCACTTCTCGGGCGCGGTGGTCAACGTGATCACAAAGTCGGGTACGAATTCCCTTCATGGAACGCTTTTCGAGTTCCTGCGCAATGACAAGCTGGATGCGCGGAACTTCTTCGACCGCAATCTCACGAATCCCGCGACCGGCGCGGAGATTCCCAATTCGGCGCGCGGCGTCTTCCAGCGCAACCAATATGGGCTGGCATTCGGCGGTCCGATCATGAAAAATCGCCTGTTCTTCTATAGTGACTATCAGGGAACACGCGAGGCGCGAGGCAACTCCACTGGAAACACGCTGGTGCCATCTCTTCAGGAGCGCGGCGGAGATTTTTCAGACGTGGCAACAACCGGTTATAACCCGCTGACGGGTACGGTGCGCGGCGATAATAATCCGGCGGAAGGGGCCATGCCTTCCGTGCTAAGCAAGCGCCTGGGCTACACCGTCAACTCCGGCGAGCCTTACTGGACCCCCGGCTGCACCACCATGCAAGCTGCCCTGAACGGTATTTGCGTTTTTCCAAATCAGGTAATTCCGCAGGCTGCCTGGTCCCCGGCCGCCAAGGGCCTACTCCAGTACATTCCGCTGCCGGTCGGCTCAAACGGAGGCCAGCCGTTTTTTACTACCAGCGCTCTGAAGAAGACGCTGGATGACGAAAAGTTTGCGCAGCGCATCGATCTGCTGACGAAGAATACCGGCGACTGGGCCTTCTATTATCACTATGACGACGCAACTGTGGTGAATCCGTTCGGGGCCAGCAACATCCCGGGGTTCGCCAGCAGAATCCCGTCACGCGCCCAGAACTTCAATGCGAGCAATACCCACGTCTTTGGTCCGACCGCGGTGAACGAGTTCCGTCTCAATTACACGCGAGTGGCCTATCCTGGAGGCCACCCGATCGGCGGCCTGGGGAAGGTCAGCAGTTTCGGCTTCCAGGAAGGCGGACTGGGTTTGCTGCCCGCCAATCCGGTCAACGAGGGGGTGCCCAGCATCAGCCTGAGTCAGCTGGGCATAAGCTTCGGCGCGCAAATCACCGACGGCAACTACCAGAACAACTATCAGCTTTCGGACAGCTTTTCCAAGATTCTCGGAAGCCACACCCTAAAATTCGGAGGCACGGCTCGTTACCACCAGTGGAACCGGCGAGGCGGTCCAGCCGTGAACGGGCAGTATGGCTTCGCCGGCTCTGAGACCGGAAACTCCTTTGCCGATTTCTTGTTGGGTACGCCGGATCAATTCATTCAGAGCAGCCGCCAGTTTCTGGACGCCCGCTCAAAGGCCGGAGCCGCGTATGTCCAGGACAATTGGCGCGCGCGCCCTAACTTTACAGTCAACTTCGGGCTGCGCTGGGAGTTTGACTCGCCCTGGTACGACACCCAGAACAAGATTCAGGCATTCAATGCGGGCCAGCAATCCACCATTTTCCCGGATGCGCCCACCGGCTGGCTTTTCCCCGGCGACAAAGGAATTCCCAAGACGCTGGCGCCAACCAAGTATGACAACTTCGCTCCGCGGTTGGGACTTGCATGGTCGCCAGCGCCCTCGGGCGGGATCCTGCAGAAGATCTTCGGCGGGCC
>DATMPO010000114.1:0-4196 GCA_035567035.1 Verrucomicrobiia bacterium
AGCGTGCCGTAGCGGCGGGCAAGCTCGCGCGCGGCGCGCCAGTAGTCATCGTCGGGGAGGATGATGCCGACGTTGGTCATGGCGGGCTCGGCGAGGATGCAGGCGACGTCGCGATGTTTTAGCGCGGCTTCGAGGGCGTTAAGGTCGTTGAATTCTACGACGCGCGTGGTTTCGGCGGGATTTACGGGCGGGCCGATGTTGCCGCGGCGCGGGCCGACTGCGCCGGTTTTGTCGAGCAGCGCGGCGAAGGATTCGTCGACCGTGCCATGGTAGCAATAGTGGAAGACGAGGATTTTTGTGCGTTGCGTGATTTCGCGAGCGATACGGATGGCGAAGCGGTTGGCGTCGGTGGCGGTGAGCGTGAATTGCCAGTAGGGCAGGCCGAAGCGGCGCTTTAGGTCTTCGCCGACCCAGAGGGAATCTTCGGTGGGGAGCATGAGGGTGATGCCTTCGCGGACGCGGCGGGATACGGCTTCAGCGACGACATCGGGGGAGTGGCCGGTCATGGCGCCGGTGTCACCGAGGCAGAGGTCGACGTAATCCCGATTGTCGACGTCGGTGAAGTGCGCGCCCTTGGCGGATTTGACGAAGATGGGGAATGCGCCGGCCCATTTTTTCATCCAGTTCATGGGAACGCCGCCGAGGAGGGAGGATTGGGCGCGCTGGTAGAGAGCGGCGGAGCGGGAATGGTCGGCGACGAAGCGCGCGGCTTCGCGTTCGTAGAGGGCGCGGAGTTTTTTGCGGTTGATGTTGGTCAAGGAAAAACGATAATCGGAAACGGCGGAATGAGCAACAGCAGCGCGAACAATAGCCGGACAAGAGCTCAACCGCGGCCATCAAGAATTCACATATTTATCATTTGACAGCAACCAACTATGTCATTACCATGCGCCATCCTTACCTGGTGCATGCCCCAGGCACGCCCCGCCCTGGAGGAGAATCCCGTGAACAGAAGGAAGATAGGAAATGTGAAACTGTGCGTTTTGTCTTGCCTAGTTGTGCTCACATTGTCGCAGGCGAGCGCCTTCGCACAAACAACTACAACGGCCGGCAGTTCGCCAACGCCCGTCCCACCCGTTCCCAACCCGTGCATGCCGCGTTTCACCGCCGGCAGTGTTGTCCACCAGCCGCCCGCGCTATTCAGCCAGAACGGCGTGCTGAACGTTAGGTTTTCTTACCAGCAGACGACAGATTCGGTTGGCAGATTGCTGCATTGCTTTATGACGCCGAATGGCGTCCAGGAACCCACCCTGCATGTGAAGCCGGGAGATACCATCAATATCACCGTCACCAACAACACCCCGATGCAACCGTTCGGAGAACCTTACAATCCTCCGAATTGCGGAGACAGCAGGGTCGAGTTCACGCCCCAGCCCGTTGGCACACCTTCAGTCGGTTCTTCGGTGAATATCCACTACCACGGCACCAACGTCACTCCGCAATGCGGCGGGGACAATGTAACCAGAACGCTAATTAATTCCGGCAGCACCTTCCGGTACAGCTTCACGTTCCCCACCGACGAGCCTCCGGGACTCTACTGGTATCACCCGCACGTTCATGGACTGGCCGAACGTGACCTTCTGGGCGGCGCAACGGGAGCCCTCGTCGTGGACGGAATCCAGAACGTGCAGCCTGCGGTCCAGGGACTGCGGCATCGCGTCCTGGTCATTCGCGACCAGCCGCAGTTAAATAGTTTAACGGAAGGCCCGGGTAACTGCGGCGTTGACGTTCCATTCCAGGACATCAGCGTCAACTACGTTCCTATTGATTCCCATCAGGATCCCATCACCAAAGCCGTTACCTTTATCCCCGCGGTTCTCCATATGGAGAGCGAGGAAACGCAGTTCTGGCGCGTTACCAACAATACAGCGGATACCATCCTCGACCTGCAAGTAGATTATGATGGGGTTCCGCAGACGCTCCAGATTGTTGGAATTGACGCAGTGCCGGTGAACTCTCAGGACGGCACCCAGCCTGGGCACCTTATCCCGGTAACCCACTTCCGGCTGCCGGTCGCTTCACGCGTCGAATTCCTAGTCAAGGCGCCTGCTGCGACCGTGCAGGTGGCGCAGTTGATGACCACTAACATCAACACCGGCCCCCAGGGTGATTGCGACCCGACCCGGGCTATATTTAACATTCAATTGATTGCCGGTGATAACGACGAACCGGCACAGGATGACAACGTCGGCAGCTTCACTGCCTTAACCACCAGCCAGCGACGGTTCGGCGGACTTAGCAGCCTGTCCGTATCGACCACGCGCAATTTCCAGTTCAGTGAGATTCAGCCGAGCCAATTCTTCATTACCGTCGTCGGCCAGCCGCGATTGGTATTCGACAACAACAATCCTCCAGCGGTCATTACTACGCAAGGGTCGGTGGAGAAATGGATTGTTGCAAACATAGCCCAGGAGAACCATGAATTCCACATGCACCAGATCCACTTCAAGGTTCTCTCCCAGGACAACTTCGAGATCAATGGCAGTCCGCAGGCGCCGGCCATCAACGGCCAGTTTCTCGACATGATCGAGACTCCGTTCTGGGACAACGTGAAGAATCCGAATCAGAGCTCGGCCCCGCAGGTGCAGTTGCTCATGGACTTCCGCGGGATGGACATTGGAGACTTCGTCTATCACTGCCACATCCTCTCTCATGAGGACCTGGGCATGATGGCGATTATCCATGTGAACCCAAAGCCATAGAGCGGGGCGCTTATACGGATGCGGCTGGTTTCAGAGGGATGCATCCGGAATCGCGGCTTCAGAGGAAGACCTCTGAAGCCGCTTTTTTATTGGGTAGCATTCAGCCCGGGGACATTTTGGACTGAACGGACGCGGGCACGACGGCATCGAGGATATTCCCTCTGAATGCTGACCTGCGCAAGGCGCGACATGGATCATGGCAATCTGGTCGAACCTTTTTGTTCGGCAGAATGCTAAGTGCTACCTCAAAGCCGGTACCACAAACTTGTCCATGTACTCCTCTAACTTGTTGCGATTTTTCGCTCGGTAAGCAACGTAGTCGCGGGCAATGCCGGCATCGCCGAGACTGAAGAGCACGTAGGGTTCAATCAGTCCGGCGTGGTGCAACTTCAGCAACAGGGACGGGGCCGCGTCGTTCGTTACTAGCTCCGCAGTCTTCTTATCTTCCTGGAGGTTGCGCAAAACTTTGGCGGCGGCAATCAGAGCTTCGGATTCTTCCGCGAGCGAGTGTCTGTATTCTTTCTCTCCAGGAAAGCGCTTCTTGAATTCGCCGCCCTGTTGCCAATTGTTCCTGACCGAGTGATAAGCCTGCCAAGCGGTAGAAACATCCGGGCGCTGCCGGGGCCCGGGCTTGGCGTCCGACGTTTGTCCGTCTTTAGGCGGCGCAGGAACGCCGATGTAGACTTCGTTGATTGGAGTCTTATTGAGGGTCGCCCAGGCATGCAATTCGCGCCATACGGTGCGGTTATAAGGCTCGGCCACCGCCGCACGGATCAGCATGGCACGGGCTTTGCCCATGTCGCCCTCTTTGGCCAGCATGTCTGCGTAGTAGCGATAGGCGGTCTCCACGTTAGGGTCAATCTGGATGGCGTGTTCATACCATTCTGCCCCATTGGCGAATTGATTCTGCTTGTCATAGGTATTGCCGATAAAAAGAGTGGCGGTATAGTTCCTGGGCTCCAGTTCCAGCGCTTTCGCATAGTCCTTGAGAGCTTCTGCAAAATCGCGCCGGGAGAAAGCGGCTTCTCCGGCGCGCATCACTTGCTCCACTTGAGGGTTGTCCGAGAACTTGATTGCCCCACTTGCCGGGAGCTGCCGCAAGAGCTGCGAAAGGTTCATCGCCAGGGGGCTGGTGTTGCCCAGGTCCCAAGCTTTGTCCAGAAGATCGCGGGCACGAAGGCGTTCTTTGCCGGCCGCCTCCTCACCTGTCAACGTGGCGGCATGGTCCACCAGTGACGCAGCCAGCGCAACCAGCATTGCGTCGTCTTTCGGGTTAGTTTGCACCAGCTCTTCCAAAAGCGGGAGAGCTTCCAGGCGCTTGCCCTGACTAAAGAGGTCAGCGGCCTTTTGCCGCTTGGCCTGGTAGCCGGCATCCAGCCCTCCCTGCGCCGCAATGCAGGACGCCGCGCAGAGATTCAACAGCAATATGAGAAGGAAGCTTCGCAAATTGCACAATCGCATGGGACTGTCAGTGAGGGGATTGTGTATTTCCGT
>DATMPO010000115.1:0-2212 GCA_035567035.1 Verrucomicrobiia bacterium
GGTCACGGCTCGTCAAAACCGGCCGGATATTATGGAGACCAGGCAACGATTGCGCGGTTGCACCGCGATCCGATAAGCTAGCTTTGAGAGTTGCCGCTGAACGTCCTTGCCTAATCCTTGTTGACGGGTCCGGCCGCACCCTGCGGCCGATGCGTTGAGGTTGTGTCTAAAAAAGGATTAGGGAATGTCCCTCGAAAAATTTGGGTGGAATTCGTATTTCGAAAATGAATTCTTGCGTGTGGCCGAACAGGGCGCGGAGCCTGGGCGGGTGGCGCTGGCGGACCGCGAATTGTTTGCGGTATGGACCGCATCCGGCGAGCGGGAGGCGACTGTCAGCGGGAGGTTGCGGCACAGTGGCGGCGATTGGCCCACGGTGGGCGATTGGGTGGTGCTCGAAGGCGGCGCAAGGATCGCTCGAGTGCTGCCCCGGCTGACGGCTTTCTCGCGGAAGGAGCCGGGGGCGGTGACGCGGGCGCAGGTGATCGCGGCGAACATCGACGTGCTGTTCGTGGTGGCGGGCTTGGATGGCGATTTCAACTTGCGGCGGCTGGAACGTTATCTGCTGCTGGCGCGGGAAAGCGGCGCGCGGCCCGTGGTCGTGCTGAACAAATCGGATCTGCGCGCGGACGCAGAAGAGGTCGCGATACTTACGGCGGCGCTGGGCGCGCCGGTGGTGACCACGAGCGCGCTCGACGGGCGCGGCCTGACTGCGCTCGAAGCGCACATGACGCCTTGTCAAACGGCCGGGCTCACGGGCTCGTCGGGTGTTGGAAAATCCACGCTGCTGAATCGCTTGTTAGGGTCCGAACGCCAGCGCGTGCAGGAAGTGCGCGAGAGCGACAGCCGGGGCCGGCACACAACGGTGCGGCGCGAATTGTTTCTCGCTCCCAACGGCTGGCTCATCGTGGATACACCCGGGCTGCGTGAATTGCAATTATGGGCCGGCGCAGAAAGCGTCGACCTAGCGTTTGCGGACATAGCGGATCTGGCGCAACAATGCCGTTTTCGCGACTGCCGGCATCAGGGCGAGCCGGGATGCGCAGTGTCATCGGGAGGCATCGATGAAGAACGCCTGGCGAGTTACAACAAGTTGCAACGTGAAGCGGCGCACCTGGAAAGGCAGCAGAACCAGCGGGCCGCACTGGAGGAGAAGCGGAAAATTAAGAGGATTCATCGGGCGATGCGGGGGAAGAACCGGATGTGAGACGTCAGCCCCGACATGACGATGTGAAGCTGTTAACGAAGGAAGTTATCGTGCCGTTGGGTTTGACCGTAATGTGGAAGACGGCGTGAACTTCGAAGTTCGCCGCCGACCCTTTTGTAATTTCGCTGAAAGTGAGCGGCGCGGTCTGCTCAACCCCTACGAGACCATTCAGACCGGAATGGTCTTCCTGGTTTCCCACGTAGGTATTGCCCTGATCGCCTGTTGCAGTTACGTGAATGTTGTCATGAGTATCAATATGGAATCGACCATTGTTGCTCAGTGTTATGTGCGCGGTGAAGTGATCAACCCCAGTGAAGGCGACATTTTCCCCGTTGCACGGGTTAAATACGCTGCCACTAATTGGAATGTCGATGCTTGTTACAAGGGCCGCCCTGCCTCTTGGCGCCAATCCTATTACACCGACTATTGACAGACACGCTACCAACAGAAATGGTCTCAGATTCCTGATCATTCGGTCTCCTAATTGGAAGTATTTTGCCCGGGATTGCCGACTAATTTGCTGAACGGAGCATACACCTGATGAGTCTTGAATGCAATGTGATTCAAACCGCAATTTTGGGATGGAGCCCTCTTTAGGGTTCGAGTGCAGGTAAAATCAGAGGACGAGAAAAACCAGGGCTGCGTACCGCTGTGCGCCCATCGTTTTCGTAAGCGCCTGTGAATCTGCATGACCGGAAAAACGGTTTCTCATTACCGCATATTGGAAAAGCTCGGCGGCGGCGGCATGGGCGTGGTCTACAAAGCCGAAGATACTCGCCTGGGTCGCAGTGTGGCACTCAAGTTTGTGCCGGAGGATTGTCTCACCGACCGTCCGGCCCTGGAGCGTTTCCAGCGTGAGGCCCGCACGGCCTCGGCGTTGAACCACCCCAATATCTGCACCATCTACGACATCGATGAAGCCGGCGGCCAGCCATTCATCGTGATGGAGCTGTTGGAAGGCCATACGCTGAAACACTTCATCGCGGACAAGCCGATGGAACTGGAGCA
>DATMPO010000116.1:0-8952 GCA_035567035.1 Verrucomicrobiia bacterium
GAAGCATTGCCACGCCGGGCGCGACGTGTACGGTCGTGGTGAATGTGACAGGGACGCAGTCGGGAACGGTGACCAATACGACGGGCGCGGTGAGTTCGACCAACGGTGGGACGGGTGCGACCAGCAACACGGCTACGCTGACTGTGGCCCTGCCGCCAACGAGCACGAAGCAGTTCACGTTGCACCAGATTCCGCTGAACGGGACCACTACACTTACGATCAACATCACCAATCCAAATACAAATGTGACGCTGACGGGCATAGCATTTACAGATAGTCTGCCGTCAGGTCTCCAGGTTGCGCCTACGCCCAACGGGAGTAACACCTGCGGCGGCGCCTTCAATCCGGCGGCAGGCGCGGGCTCGATCACGCTGTCTGGCGGCACTTTGGCAGTCAGCGCGTCTTGCACGGTCAGAGTAGACGTTCAAGGGACGACGGGAGGAGTGAAGAATAACTCGGTAACGGTGACTTCAACCGAAGGCGGCTCAGGGACGCCGTCGAGCGACAGTATTACTGTCGTAGCACCGCCCGTTCTAACCAAGGGCTTTGGCGCGCTCAGCGTCCCGCTTGGCGGTTCGACCAGCTTGACCTTCAACGTGAGTGACCCCAACAGCACGGTTGGACTGTCTGGGATTGGCTTTAGTGATACCCTGCCCGCGGGCCTGGTCATCTCCACGCCGAATGGCCTAACCACGACCTGCAACGGCACAATGACAGCTGCTCAGGCAACCAGCCTGATCAGCTTGTCCGGCGCCACCTTGGCAGCGAGTGGCTCGTGCACATTCAGCGTGAACGTAACGGGAACAACTGCCGGGACGCAGAACAACACCACCGGAGCCATTACTTCGGTGGAAGGCGGAACCGGTGCAGCGGCATCAGCCAGCATCGCAGTGGTAGCGCCGCCGTCGATTGCCAAGGCATTCAATCCGAACGGCATCCAGCTGAATGGCGTCAGCACCCTGACGATCACCATTACCAATCCCGCGGCCAACGGAGTGCCGGAGAACGGGGTTGCATTTACTGACAACTTCCCGGCCAACCTGGTAGTGGCAACTCCTAGCGGGGTGACCACCACCTGCGGCGGCACGCCGACAGCAACGGCGGGTTCGGGCACTGTTTCGCTCAGCGGCGGGACGGTCGCGGCCAACAGCTCCTGCTCAGTGACCGTGAACGTGACCAGCTCAGTCACCGGTTCTTATCTGAACAGCACAGGTCCGGTCAGCTCCACCAACGGCGGCACCGGCGGCTCGGCATCGGCAACATTGACCGTGGCTTTCCCGCCGACCATCAGCAAAGTGTTCGTACCCGACACCATTTTCCTCGGGGCGAAGACGGTGGTGAGCTTCACCATCACTAATCCAAATAGCAGCCTTGGCACTCCGCCGCCCAACGACGTGACGCTGACGGGGATTGCATTCACCGACGCGTTGCCTGCGGGCCTGACGGTCGCGGCGACGCCCAACGTAAGCAACAATTGTGACGGCGTGGTCACGGCCGTCGCTGGTTCAAACTCTATTACCCTGTCCGGAGGGGACCTGGGTCCAGCCGGAGGGTTGTCTCCTGTTGCCCGGCGCAATAGAGCATCCCGGCTCCTGGCCCAGCCCACAGCCAACGGGTCGTGCTTTATCTCGGTCAGCGTGACGCCAGCGAGTACCGGGACCTTCAACAACACCACTGGGCCGATCTCGGCGAATGAGAGCGGGCCTGGGGCCGCCAGCAATACCGCTACGCTGACGGTGAACTCGGCGCCGTTAGCGCCGGTGTTGACCAAGGTCTTCGGCGCAACCTCGGTTCCGTTGAATGGGACGACCTCGCTTACCTTCACGGTGAGCAATCCGAACAGCGGCAGCCCGCAGTTTGTGAATGCTTCGTTTAGCGACGCGCTTCCGGCCGGGCTGGTGGTGGCCAATCCCAGCAACCTGGGCGGCACCTGCATCACTAATCCGGGTAACGGCGCGGATGTCACGGCGAACCCGGGCAGCGGGAGCATTACGGTAGCGGCGCTGAGCCTACCGGTTTCGAGTTCCTGCACGATAACGCTGAACGTGACCGGAACAACAGCGGGAACCAAGAACAACGTCACCAGCGCCATAGCGGCCACGTTCGACGATGGCGTGGGGACCTTCGTTCCCATCACCGGCGGGACAGCATCGGCGTCCCTCGCAGTGGTTGCCCCGCCGGCCATCGCCAAGTCGTTCACTCCGGCGCTTATTACTCCGGGGGCAACTTCCGTCCTGAGCTTCACCATTACCAGTCCGGCGGGCAACACCGTGGCGCTCGCGGGAGTTGCATTTACTGATACGCTTCCGGCCAATGTGCTGGTGGCCACGCCAAATGGGCAGACCGGCTCATGCGGTGGCGGGACCATTACCGCAACGGCAGGAACAGGCAGTGTCAGCCTAACCGGAGCGAGCTTCACTGGTTCCTGTACTTTTGCCGTGAACGTGACCAGCGCGACCCCCGGCACGTACACCAACACGACCAGCACGGTAACGTCCACGAATGGCGGGACCGGCAACACGGCAACGGCCACCCTGACGGTGAGTACACCCAACCTCAGCATCACCAAAACGCACGTTGGCAATTTCACCCGTGGCGGGACCGGCAGCTACACGATCACGGTGAGCAACAACGCGACAGCCGGGCCAACCGTGGGTACAGTAACGGTGATTGATACCCTGCCCGTGGTGACCAACCCGCTGACGCCAATCAGCATGAGCGGCACGGGGTGGACTTGCTCTCTGGCCGTCCCTGCCACGCCTACCTGCACCCGTAGCGACGTGCTCGCTCCGGGCGCCAGTTACCCGGCCATTACCTTGACCGTGAACGTGCCCCAGAACATAACGGCGAACGTTATCAACTCGGTCGCGGTTTCCGGCGGCGGAGATCCCAACAGCCATACGGCCAATGATCCCACGCATATCGGAGCGCCGATACAAATCTCCAGCCACGGAGGCAATCTGACGGTGATCAGAGGCGGTCAGACGTCCGCGGACTTCACGGTGGACGCATCTCCCGGCGATGGCGCCATTACCTTCGCCTGCTCCGGGTTGCCGGCGGGCGTAACCTGCAGTTTCAATCCGCCGTCGGAAAATCAGATCTCGGCGACCGTTACGATGATTATTACCAGTAATCTGGGTAACGCCTCCATCCCGCAGGACAGGAACTCGCCGATCCCGCTCTACGCGTTCAGCTTCCCGGTGCTCGGCCTGGTGGGCGTGTGTCTCGGCGGCAGGAAGGCCAGGAAGATCCGCTTGCGCATGGCGCTGCTCTTCGCGGCCATGCTGGTCCTGCTGGCGCTTTCGGGATGCGGCGGCGGCAGCGTGGGGAAAGGCGGTACTCCGCCCGGCGTCTATACCTTCACCATGAATGCAACCAGCGCAACGGGTGACACCGGCAGCACGCAGTTGACGTTGACGGTGCTGAGCCCCGGGCCCCAGGGCCACTAGATCGCGGCAAGTAGAGATTGTCAGGCTCTGCGGAAGCAGCAAGACTTTAGAGCAGCACAAGGAGAAGAGAAGATGTCAAGCCCGTTTATAGGCGAGATTCGGATGTTTGCCGGCAACTTTGCTATTAACGGGTGGGCGTTCTGCGATGGAGCACTCACTCCCATAAGCCAGAACGACGCCCTATTCAACCTGATCGGTACAACCTACGGCGGCGATGGGCAGACCACCTTCGCGCTGCCTAACCTCCAGAGCAGGGTTCCTGTTCATGTAGGGCCGGGATTCGCCTTGGGCCAGACTGGCGGAGTGGAGACGGTGACTTTAACTACCAGCCAGATTCCGTCGCACAGCCATCTCCCACAGGCGTTTTCCAACGCAGGTACTCAAACTTCCCCTGCCAACAACGTTTGGGCAAATTCGTCTCTCGGCCAGTTTGACAACACAAATCCGCCCGATTCCACTATGGATCCGGCTGCGATGGGATCAACGGGTGGATCACAGCCGCACGACAACATGGTCCCGTTTCTGGTGGTCAACTTCATTATTTCGCTGTTTGGAATTTTTCCGTCGCAGAATTAAGAGAAATCGTGGCGCGCTCCGATTTTTCGATTGGTAATTTGATTGTGATAGGCCATTGGCTAACTGCCAATTGCCAGGGACTAAGGAGATAAAACATGTCAGAGCCATTTCTGGGCGAGATCAAAATCATCAGCTGGAATTTCCCTCCCAAGGGCTGGACTTTTTGCAACGGACAATTATTGCCCATCAACCAGAACCAGGCATTATTTTCGATTCTGGGCACCACCTACGGCGGAGACGGAAGAGTCAACTTCGGCCTGCCTAACCTGCAGGGTCGCAGTCCCGTCCATGTGGGCAACGGGATCGCCTTGGGCGAGCTTGGCGGTGAAATCAGCCACACGCTCAATATTTCCGAGATTCCCGCGCATAACCATATTCCAAGGGCCAACAGCGGCACAGCGACCGATCCTTCTCCCGCGGCAAATCTCTGGGACACCGATTTGAACCAGCCCTATAATCCAACGTCCAATGTTGCCATGAGCGCAGCCTGCATACTGCCGACGGGAGGCAGCCAGCCGCACGAGAACATGTCTCCATACCTGGTATTGAATTTCATTATCGCGCTGCAGGGGATTTTCCCCTCGCAGAACTAAGGGAGAAGAGCTAATGTCGAATCCATTTTTGGCGGAAATCAGGATCTTTACCGGCAACTTTGCCCCCAAGGGATGGGCCCTTTGCGACGGCCAGGTCATGTCGATCAGCCAGAACACGGCTTTGTTCTCCCTGTTGGGCACGACCTATGGCGGGGACGGCAAGAGCAACTTCGCCATTCCCAATCTTCAGGGCTGCGTGCCTATGAACTTCGGGCAAGGCCCCGGACTGAGCTTGCGCGATCTCGGTGAAACGGGCGGCGAGCAAACCGTTACCCTCCTTCAAACGGAAATGCCGGTGCACTCCCACGGCGTACAGTGCCTTTCAGCCGGAGAGGGCGATAACAGCCCGCAAAATGCCATTTGGGCCGGAGGAGGCAGAGGCGCACCGCCGATGTACACACCCTCTGTTCCCGCGTCCAACGTATCGATGAACGCGTTTGCCACGTCGATTGCCGGCGGCAGCCAGCCCCACAACAACCTGGCGCCGTTTCTTGGCCTGACGTTCATCCTCGCGCTGCAGGGAGTTTTCCCGGCGCGCAATTGAAGGTCAGAACAGGTGACTGAAAAGAACGGGCGGCCCAGGCCGCCCGTTGACTTTTGCGGCAAAGACCGCGCGAGGCCGAGACGTTTCTGAGACTACTGCGGTGATAAAACCGTTTGCATCTTGCTGAACACGGGCGTAGTCTTAGTGCTGCTCGCGGCGGCCGATAGGGGTTCCTGCCGCAAAGTGCCCGGTTTTTGCCACACCAACGACCCGAAATTCTGCAATTCGCCAAGAGAAGGAACTATGAAGAACATTTATGTAGGGAACCTGGATTTCAACGTCACGGAAGACGAGTTGCGAAAGGCCTTTGCGGCTTATGGCCAGGTTGATAACGTTACCATCCTCAAGGACCGTGACACCGGCCAGCCACGCGGTTTTGGCTTTGTGGAAATGGCCAATGACGCGGAAGCCGACAAAGCCATCAGCGGCGTCAACGGCATGCAGCTTGGTTCGCGCACGCTGAACGTCAATGAAGCCCGTCCCAAAACCGCCAAACCCGGCGGTGGTGGCGGCGGAGGCGGCAACCGGCAAGGTGGCCGTGGTGGCGGCGGATTTCGCGACCGCTAGAGCGTGTTCATCAACCCCTGCTGCGGCACTGAAGCCGAACCATTGCTTCGCTAAGTTACAAATCTGTTCATCGTCACCGAACAGGTCCGATTTCCTCAGCGGGTTCCGTCTTTCTGACCGTCATGGGCAGCCAGCCGCGCACCACGATGTACAGCACCGGAATAATAAAAAGGTTGAGGAAGGTCGAGATGATCATCCCGCCGAACACCGTGGTGCCCACGGAGTGTCTTCCCGCTGAACCCGAGCCGGTGGCAAACACCAGCGGCAGGACGCCAAGAATGAACGCGATCGAAGTCATCAGGATGGGACGCAACCGCAGTCTCGCTCCCTGGACCGCGGATTCCACCAGCCCCACGCCTTTGTGTTGCAGTTGTTCCGCGAACTCCACGATCAGGATGGCGTTCTTGCTGGCCAGACCGATCAGCATCACCAGTCCGATCTGGCAATAGACGTCATTTTGCAGCCCTCGCAGGGACTGCGCGGCCAGCGCGCCCAGCACGGCCATCGGCACCGCCAGCAGAATGATGAAGGGCAGCACAAAGCTCTCATACTGCGCCGAGAGCGTCAGGTACACCACCAGCAGCCCCAGCCCGAAGAGCAAAAAAGACTTTCCCCCGGACTGAATTTCTTCCCGCGAGAGTCCCGTCCAGGAATACGAATAGCCCAGCGGCAGGACTTCTTTGGCCACGCTCTCCATTGCCGCGATGGCCTGTCCGGAACTGAAGCCCGCTTTGGGACTGCCGGTGATATCGACATTCCGGAACATGTTGTAGTGGGTGATGATGCTGGCGTTGGTGGACTCCTGTACGCTGACCATGTTGTCCAGCGAGACCATGCGCCCGTCGTCGGAGCGCACGTAGTATTGCTTCAGGTCGCGGGGCTGCGAGCGGAACGTCTTGTCCGCCTGGACGTAGACGCGGTACGAGCGGTTGTTGAAGTCGAAGTCATTCACGTACTGCGACCCCATGTAGATCTGCAGCGCGGACGTGATCTGGGTAAACTGCACGCCCAGGCTTTTGGCTTTATCGCGGTCAATCGAGACCACGTACTGCGGATCGCGCGCCGTAAAGGTGCTGAACAGCGCGCCCAGCTCCGGACGCGTCGCGGCTTTCTGCTCGAATTCGCGGAGCACGCGTTCCAGGTCTTCCAGGCTGCCGCTGCCCGTCTGTTGCAATTCAAACTGGAAGCCGCCGTAGCTTCCCAGTCCCTGAATGGCGGGTGGAAGCACGGGAAAGATGAACGCGTCGGAATTCGCCATGAGCTGGCCGCTCAGAGATGCCAACACCCCCTCGGCGCTGTGTTGCTCGCCTTTGCGCAGCTTGATGTCCTTGAACTTGGCAAACATCAGCCCCTGGTTGGACGCGGAGGAGCTTCCGCCGGTGAAGCCGGGCACGGAGAACACGCCTTCCACATCGGGATGGTGCTGCACGATCAGGCTGGCTTTGTCGAGCACCCGCGTGGTGTATTCGAGAGAAGCCCCGGGCGGCGCCTGCACAATCACGATGAAATATCCCTGGTCTTCCTGGGGAAGAAAGCTGGAAGGCACGCTGCGGTAGACCCAATAGGTTGCGCTCAGGCCCGCCAGGAAGACCACAATCACCGCCAGACGCCAATTCGTCAAATGATGCAGCAGCGCGACGTAGCCCGAAGTGGTTTTCTGAATCAATTTGTTGATGCCGGCGAAGACCAGGTTTTCATGGCCGGTGCGCGGACGCAGCAGCAGCGCGGCCAGCGCGGGAGAAAGCGTCAGCGCGTTAAACGCGGAGAGCGCGATGGAAAAAGCAATAGTCAGCGCGAATTGCTGGTAGAGCCGCCCCGTGGTGCCGGGAAAAAACGATACCGGCACAAACACCGCAATCAGCACCAGAGAAGTGGCGATCACCGCGCCCGTGACTTCCTGCATGCCGATGCGAGTGGCGCGCGCCGGGTCCGTGACCCCTTCTTCCAGATGGCGTTCCACGTTCTCTATCACCACGATGGCGTCATCCACCACCAGCCCGGTGGCCAGGGTTATGCCGAAGAGAGTCAGCGTGTTGATGGAGAAGCCGAACAGCTTGGCAAAAATGAACGTCCCGACCAGAGAGACGGGAATGGTGATCGCGGGAATCACCGTGCTGCGCCATCCCTGGAGAAACAGGAAGATCACCAGAATGACGATCCCGATCGCTTCCAGCAGCGTGATAAGCACTTCGCGGATGGAATCGGCGACGGCGGTGGTGGTGTCAAACGCGATCTGGTATTTCAGTCCCGGCGGAAAGCGCTGCGACAGACGCACCAGTTCCGCGCGAACGTCGCGGTCCACGTCCAGCGCGTTGGCGTTCGAAAGCTGCAGCACGCCCACGCCGACAACGTCAATGCTGTTGTAGCGGATCTTGCCGCCATAGGATTCCGCGCCCATTTCGGCGCGGCCCACGTCGCGCAGCTGGACCAGCGAACCGTTCGCGGAGCGTTTGAGTACAATCCGGTCGAATTCTTTCGGGTCGCTCATGCGGCCCACGGCGCGTACGCTGATCTGATAGTCCTGTCCCGGCAGCGCGGGCATCTGTCCCAGCTGGCCGGCGGCCACCTGCACGTTCTGTTCGCGCAGCGCGTTGACCACGTCGGACGCCACCAGCCCGCGCGCCGCCAGCCGCACCGGGTCCAGCCACAAGCGCATGGAGTATTTGCGCTCGCCGAAGATGATGACGTCGCCAACGCCCGGGATCCGCTTCAGGGCATCGCGCACATAGACATCAAGATAGTTGCTGATGAACAGTTCGTCATACTGTCCGTTTTCCGCGTAAAAACCGGCGGCCAGCACAAACGATCCGGAATTCTTGTTGATCCCGATGCCCGTAGTCTGCACTTCGGCCGGCAATCGGCCCAGGGCCGTGGCCGCGCGGTTCTGTACGTCGACCGCCGCGATGTCCAGGCTGCGGTCCAGCTCAAACGTGGCCGTGACGGAACTGGCGCCGTCATTGCCGCTGGTCGAGCTCATGTAGCGCATGCCTTCCGCGCCGTTCACCACCTGCTCCAGCAGCGAGGTCACGCTGCTCTCCACCGCCTGGGAATTTGCGCCGTTATAAAACGCCGTGACCGTGACCACCGGCGGCGCCAGCGTGGGGAACTGCGCGATCGGCAGCGTGGGAATGGAAACCGCTCCACCCAGAATAATCAGAAGAGAACAGACCGTCGCAAAGACCGGCCGCCGAATGAAGAAATTCACCATGATCTTGTTTTCCCG
>DATMPO010000117.1:0-2043 GCA_035567035.1 Verrucomicrobiia bacterium
ATCGGCGGCGTTCAGCGCCACCGTCTTGACTCCGCCGGCTTCAGCCGCTTCGTAGGCCAGTCGGAGACAGGGGAATTTGTCCAGATCAGGCGGCGAGAAATCCAGCCGCTTGAGGTCGAGCACCCGGAAGCGCAGGTCCGAGGGAATCCGCTCCGGATAAGTCAGCGCGTAGAGAATAGGCAAACGCATGTCCGTAACGGAGAGCTGCGCCAGAATGCTGCCGTCGTTGAACTCGACCAAGGAGTGGATCGTGGACTGCGGGTGCACGATCACGCTGACCTGCGAGGGCGGAAGATCGAAGAGACGGCAGGCCTCAATCACTTCGAAGCCTTTGTTCATCAGCGTTGCTGAATCAATGGTGATGCGGCGGCCCATTTTCCATGTGGGATGATTCAGAGCCTGCTCCACGGTGATCTTTTCAAATTCGACTTTGGGCGTATTCAGAAACGGTCCGCCGCTGGCCGTCAGCCAGACGCGCTCGACTTCCTGGAGCCTTCCGCCTCTCATGCATTGATGGATGGCATTGTGTTCGCTATCAATCGGAAGCAGTGGTTTGCCCTGCTTGCGCGCTTCACGTGTGATCAACTCGCCGGCGGCGACCAGGCATTCCTTATTCGCCAGCCCGACTTCCTTGCCCGCGCGAACGGCTTCATACGTGGCCTTCAGCCCGGCAACACCGACGATCGCGCTGACCACAAAATCAACTTCCGGGTGCGTGGCCACGCGGACCGTCCCGGCTTGCCCGGAGACGATTTCAATTGCTCCCGGTCCTTCTGTCTTGAGTTGCTTGCGAACTTTGTCCGCGTCCTGCTCGGAAGCCAGGGAAAGGACCCTCGGCTTCCAGCGGCGCGCGTCGTTCACGGCAGCTTCCGTGTTAGCGCCGGCCGCCATAGTGAGCAATTGAAAACGCTCAGGATTATTCTCAATCACGTTGAGCGTACTGCGGCCAATGGAGCCGGTGGAACCGAGGATGGCGATACGCTTCATTACAGCTAATAGGACCCCAAAAAGTTCGTGAGGGTCGCATAGTACCACACGACAGGAATGGCAAAGAGCAGCGCATCAATGCGGTCCAAGAAGCCACCATGGCCGGGAAGAATTGACCCCGAATCTTTCACACCGGCTCCGCGTTTGAGTGCTGATTCAAAAAGGTCGCCGAACTGCGCTGCCACGTTGGCGAGCACACCTAAGAGTATCGCGTGAAGCGTGGTCGACGAAAAGCTTAACCAGACGCGCCCGTGCGAACTAAAGCTCCACAAAGAGATGTCATGTCCAAACGATGAACTGTCGGTAAAATGCTTTGCAAGTTCTTCATTCCAGTGGACAACGGAGATTGCGACCGCAACACTCGCCATGACGGAAGCCACCGCCCCTTCCCAGCTTTTGTTCGGACTTACAATCGGGGCAAGCTTGTGCCGTCCGAACGCGCGGCCAACGTAGTAGGCAGCGATATCCCCAGACCAAACGGAAAGCAGGACGAAGAGAATCAACGTTTGTTGGCCAGGGCTGGATCGCAAAGACACAAGGCATGAAAGCGACAAAGGGATGTACATCGTTCCGAATATGGACGCCGCAACTGAGGAAAGACCACCTTTTAGATCTTTTCTGAACACTAGCGGTATGCCAAAGATCAATGCGGCCAGCAAGAAAACAGGAATCCAATAGCGCAACAAAGCCAAATTAATGGGATAGGCGTGATATTGGCGCAAGGCAGGCGCCGCCGCCCACAACGAATACCCAAACAGGGCAAACGGTGCGATGCCGACCGCATAGGTCAGCCATCGAAATGGTTTTATCCCGGCGGTTTCGACGATGTTGAGGTATTCGTGAAGCGTAAACAGCGCAATTGCGGCGACAATCGTCGCAAACAGCCACAATGGCGCTTTGAACACGGCCACCAGCACCAGCGGAATCAGCACCACTGCGGTAAGGACGCGTTTCATTTATTGAGCGGCCGCTCCGTGGGGCTCGACCAGACCGCCGTAGCGGCGTTCGCGCTTCTGGTATTCCTGGATAGCTTCCAGCAGATGAATGCCGCGAAAG
>DATMPO010000118.1:0-2443 GCA_035567035.1 Verrucomicrobiia bacterium
AACTTCGCTGGTGGAGGGCGAGGCGGGCACACGCCATAGCGGCCAGCTGGATGGCAACGTTGCGCTCGAAGTAGGAGAGCAAGGCGTTTTCCTGAACGAGTACGCGATTGGAAAAGGTGCGGACGTATTCGCGGACGGTTCGGGCCGGTTAATCAAGGCGGGAACCAAAATCAACTTCCAGTTCCACCTGCATGCGAATGGCACGGAGACTCCCGCCAATGTGGCTTTGGGCTTGAAGTTGTATCCCAAGGGCTACACGCCCAACCATGTGATCACTTCGCTCACCGTGGGCGTGAACGAAATCGACATTCGGCCCCATGAAGCAGACGTGCGGTCCGATGCTTACATGCCGCTGATCAAGCCGGCGCGGCTGCTGTCATTCCAGCCCCACCTGCACAACCGCGGCAAGGCCGAATGCCTGGAAGCAATTTATCCGAATGGAAAAACGGAGATGCTGAGTTGCGCCAGGTTTGAGTTCAACTGGATGCGCAACTATGTTTACGCAGACGATGCGGCGCCGCTGCTGCCGGCAGGGACGATCCTGCATTCCATTATGTGGCATGACAATAGCGACAAGAGCCGGTTCAATCCCGACCCGGATTCGCAGGTCACCTGGGGAGAACGAACGGTAGACGAGATGGCTTCGGCTTGGCTCAGCTACTACTACATGTCTGAAGAAGACTTCAAGAAGGAAACCGAGGCGCGAAAGGCAGCGCACCCAAGACTTACAAGTTCACGCTAACGATGAAAAGAAGTTTGCGTCAGCATCTGTGCAGAGCGGGCGTTTGCGCGGCCTTTCTCCTGTTTGCCGCGGGCGGCGCCCGCTTGCATGCTCAAATCCAGTATCCGCTTGGCACCCAATACCATAGAGGCCAGGATGTAAGTCCCACGTTTGATGGCTGGGAAGGCAATGCCGACGGGACGTTCTCGTTTTACTTCGGCTACTTGAACAGGAATTCCGACGAGGAAATCGATATCCCGCTCGGCCCCGAGAACAACTTTGATCTCGGCAACGGCGATCAAGGCCAGCCAACGCATTTCTACCCGAGCCGAAGATGGTTTGTGTTCAAGGTGACTGTGCCCAAGGACTGGCCCAAGGATAAGCGGCTGGTCTGGACACTTTCCAATCGGGGCCGAACGAATCTCGCCAAGGGTTGGCTGCAACCCGAATGGGAAATAGACCAGCTGCTGATCTCCAAGAACGCTATCTCTGATTCCTTTCTGCAGGCTGCCAACACGAACCCCAATCCCGACAATAAGGCTCCTGTCATCACTGGCGGACCCGCCCAGACGGTCACTCTGCCCGCATCAGCCGTGCTAAAAGTGACGGCCACCGACGATGGGCTTCCCAAGCCTGGCCCCGGAGATCGCGGCGGAAAAGTGCAAGGCGTCCAGATTCGATGGATCCTTTACCGGGGTCCCGGCAAAGTTCAATTCGATCCCGATTTGAGCCCGGCTGTTTACGGCAAGCCGCTAACTTCAGAGACGAGGGTGAGCTTCAGCGTCCCCGGTAACTACCGCATCCGCGCCATTGCGACCGACGGGGCCCTCTTCTCGATCTATGACAACGACGTGACCGTGAATCCAAGCGCCTCCGCCGCGAACGCGCACTAAGGTTCATACGTTCGTCCCAGACGGGACTTGCTCAGGTCTCCTTCCCATCTGACCTTGCCTCGAAGCCGGCGCATGCCAGCTTGGGCCCGAAGTTGCCTGAGCAGCTTTAAAGCTGCGCGCGCAGCCGCTGACTTTTTTCGTGATCTTCTTCCGGCTCGTGCCATCAAGCGTCCTCTAATTCACCGTAATCGTGACATCGTGAAACGTGGTCAGCGCGCCATCGCTGGCAATTGCGCGCAGCACGTAAACACCAGGCACCTTGAAGCTCGCGGTTGTGGCGCATGTGACGGGTTTTTCGTAACCGCTGACGGTTGTCCCCGGATCGAAGCGCACTCCTGCCGGACCTCGGTAGTGAATCCAACGGACAGATAAACCTGAGGGAGCCGGCGTGCCCACATCTTCGATGTCGCGCACGGTTCGAGGTTTGGGACGCCCGTCGTCTTGCGCCGTGGCGGTCAACTTGACGGTGTTGGGAAGCATGACCGTCTGCGGACTCGATCCACTGACGAAGACTGGTGGCTGATTCTCAAGATCCGACCCGGCCCCGGCCTCCTGCATGATCACTTCCTTGTTGATTTCCCATTCGGGCTGAAGCCATCCCTTTGCCACATTCGTTTTGTCGCGGGTCGTCAGCGTCCAAATAACGTTTTGGGTCAAGCCCCAATCCTTAGGAACCACTACGGAGAACACCATGCGCTGGCGGCGCGGATAAAAGTGAGTCGGCTGGTTCTGGTCACCGCTCTTATTGCTGTTTCCCTCACCGGAAAATTCGACCTTATTGTCCGGCCCGGTTGGGATATCGAGCTCCTCCTCATAATTCCGGTTCATG
>DATMPO010000119.1:0-32438 GCA_035567035.1 Verrucomicrobiia bacterium
TTGATACACTAAACCGCATGAGCGTCACTCAGGCTGAAAACGTCAGCGCCACTGAAGCTGCCCGCCGTCCCCTCCGGGCGGACGAATGCGTGCTGGCGGTGATTGATATCCAGGAAAAACTCTGGGTTGCCATCCATGAAAAAGAGCGTTTGCTGCGCAATGCGAAGCTGCTGGTCCGGCTGGCCAGGATTCTTTCGCTGCCGGTGATTGTGAGCACGCAGTACGCGAAGGGCCTGGGACCGACGTCGGCGGAGATCATGTCGCTGCTGCCCGGAGTTACTCCGGTGGACAAGCTGGAGTTTGGCTGCTTTGGCAATGGTGACTACTGCTCTGCTATCGCGCGGCTTGCCGGACGCAACACTTTGCTGTTGTGCGGCATGGAAACACATATCTGCGTTTTGCAGACGGCACTCGGCGCGCTGAACGCCGGACACACCGTACATGTGGCCGCGGACGCCGTAGGCTCCCGCACGGAACTGAACTGGAAACTGGGACTGGAACGTATGCGGACCACCGGCGTGGTGATCTCTTCCACGGAAATGATGATCTATGAATTACTGGGACAGTCCGGGACGCCGGCATTCAAGGAAATGCTGCAGTATCTGAAATAAGCAATCAGCAAAAAGCAATTGGCAATTAGCCAGACAAAGCCATTTGCGCTGCTGCTTTTCAATTAGCCGATTTACCAATTACCCAATTACGGAATTCTATCTAGCTTGCCGCCTTCACCCGCACCACTGTCACTTTGCTGAATCCCTCGTCAAATGACGGAGCTTTGAGTTTTGCGGCCATACGCTGGACCAGTTCTTCTTTTACCGAGCGCTCGCGTTTGCGGTTGCGGTCCAGGCACACTTCCAGCGGTACATCAAAGAATACCGCGTGAACGTCGTATCCAAAGCTCTTAGCCATCTTGATCCACTGACGGCGTTCGTTCGGGGCGAGGTTGGTTGCGTCCACATAATTCCAGGGCATGCGGGCGATCAGGCGGGCGCGCAACAGGGAGCGCAACGTGGAAAAGACCAGGCCCTGGTAGCGCTGCTCGGTGATGTCGTCGAACAGGATCGAGCGCAGCATGTCGCTGGAAAGCGGAGTAACGCCGCGGCGCTTGAACCAGGTTGTTTTGCCCGATCCCGGAAGTCCGATGGCCAGGACGACAACGCCCTTCGAAGGCCGCGCCGATTTTTCTCCCGGCACCGGCTTATGTTCGGGAACTCCGGGCGGAGGGGTGAAAGGCGATTCCGGCTGGACTTCAGTCTCGATCCGCTTCTCTTTTTCCCGCGCTGGCGGCGCCGACACAGTGCCTGTTCCGGCGACAGTTTCCCCGCCATAGGACGGGACAATAGGTTGAGGATGGAGTTCGTCCACGGGAGGCTTCTGCTGACCGACTTTACCGGTAGCTTCAGACTCATTTACGTCAGTCTTCTTTTTACGGCGCCTCATGCGCTCACGCACCCAATTCCGCATAACTCTCCTGTGTAACACACAGGCCGGAACACTTGCAACCGCCAGACCATTGACTGCCGCGGCACCGTCCGCTCCATCGGCTTCAGAACAAGCATCTCGGACCGGTTATTTGGTGTCTTATTTGCGCCGTCTTTTTGCTATCGTCCCTGCAGGAAATTGCTATAATCGCCCGCGTCCTGATTCCGCCGATGTTTCTGATTGCCGGCAAAACGGGAACTCCCAAAGGAGATACTCATGCGCAAACAACTACTGGCACTGCTCTCAATGATTGGCCTCGCTGGATCGGGCGCGCCCGCTTCAGCCCAGGTGCTGAAGGGCTCGACCGAGCCCAACAAGAAGACCGAGAGCCAGTTGAAGATGAACAAAAACCAACGGGAAGACAAGGCCAACAAGAACTCGCTCTACGAGAAGATTGGGAGTAACGAGAAACTGCAAAAGTCGGCAAATACAGACACTTCCGTAAAACTGAATAAGCAATACAAAGAGAACAAAGCCCAGCAGGAAAACAAGGCCAACAAGAGCGCTGCCTACAGTAAGCTTACTTTTGAGGATAAACTGAAAAAGTCGACAAATGCAGAGCTTGAACGCAAGAACCAGAAGGCGGCGAGTAACGAAAAGCCAATCGGCGATCTCAAGAGCCGCAAACAGATCCAGCTGGATAACCGGCAGAAATACGACAAGCAGCTCAAGGCGAACAAGGCTGCGGCTGGCGAAAAGGCCAAGAAAGCCGCGGTGAAGTTTTGAATTGGGTAATTTGGGTGGTTTGGTAATTGGATAATTTTCGTTGCCCAGGCGCCTCTCAATTACCCAATTTCCAAGTCACTCAATTACTCAAGTCTTACCTTATGTCCTTTTTCCTATTCCGCAAGAAGCGCGGCCCAGCCAGCGCTCTGGAAGACGCTCTCGAGGAGATGCGGACCGCGGCCTTCTTCGCGCCGACGCCTTGGGCCGTCTGCCGCCAGATGCTGGAAACGGCCAGCGTCGGCCCCGGCGATCTGGTGTACGACCTGGGGTCGGGCGACGGCCGTATTCCCATCATGGCGGCGCAGGAGTTCGGCGCCCGCGCCGTGGGAATTGAACTGGACGAAAAACTGCGCCGCCACGCGGAAGAAAAAGTCCGTGAGTATGGACTCAGCGAACGCGTCTCTTTCCGGTCGGAGGATTTCTTCAAGGCCGATCTGCATGACGCCACGGTGGTCACGCTCTACCTTCTCACCCAGGTGAACGGACATCTCGGCCCGCGCATGGCCAGCCAGCTGGCCAAGGGAGCGCGCGTGGTCGCGCTGGATTACCAGGTGCCGGGCTGGCGTCAGGAGAAGACTGCCGACGTTACGTCGGAAGGCAACGTTGAATACAAGATCTTTCTGTACAGGAGATAGAGGACCGGTGGGCCGCAAGACTTCTGATTTTCTGCATCCTGTTATATGCTCAGCGCTCTAATGCTCTAACTTAATAAGGAGACGCTATTTGATCGTGAATCGCCGAATCTCCGCTTTTATTTTTCTATTTTCTCTGACCCTTGGGCTGCGCGCACAAAACAGGCCGCTGCGCGTGGGCATGATTCCAGACGCCGGCGCCACCGCCGCGTCGGTGGTGGAAAAAGCTCCGCTGAAAGCGTATTTGACCGGACAATTGGGCCGCGAGGTGGAACTTGTTATCCCGACCAACTACAACGCCACGGTCGAGGCCATGGGCAACGGCTCGCTCGACTTTGCCTATTTTGGCGGGCTGACCTATGTCAAAGCCCATGCACAGTTTGGCGTGGAACCGCTGGTGCAACGCACCAGCGACCGCGAGTTTCACTCGTTGTTCATCACCGGCGCCGGTTCATCCATCCATTCCCTGAAGGACGTGAAGGGCAAGAGCTTTGCTTTCGGCGACATCAACTCCACCAGCGGCCATCTGATGCCGTATCTGGAACTGCAGGAAGCCGGCCTCGACGTGGAGGCTGACCTGAACTCCCGCTACACCGGAAGCCATCCCGCAACGGCCAAAGCGGTTGAGTCCGGCGCGGTGGACGCTGGAGCGCTCGACGAAAGCGTTTTCAACTCTATGATCGCGGACGGCAAGCTGGACAAGACCAAAGTCCGCGTGTTTTACACTTCCAAACCGTTTGTAGATTACGTCTGGGCGGGGCGCAAGGAGATTGACAAGGCCACGCAGGAAAAATTTACTCAAGCCTTTCTCCGGCTGAAAGAAGGCCAGGATGATGAGATCCTGAAAATCCTTCGGGGCAAGGCCTTTGTCCGCGCCGACAATGCGGAATACACAATCATCCGTCTTGTGGCCCAGCAACTGAAAATGTTCTGAGACGAGATCTTCTGATGGGAAAACCGATGCCGTCTGGATGGCCAACATGAATGCCCTCTTCGCGCGCGTGGCCGCGCGCCCCCTTATTGGAATGGAACTATAACGATGCTGCAGATACGGGACCTGGTTGCCGCTCCTTCGCGCAAGACTGCGCCGGTATTGAACGGCGTGTCGCTGGAAGTGGGCCGCGGAGAAAAAGTCGCCATCCTCGGGCCCAGCGGCGCCGGAAAGACGACGCTGTTTCGCACCATCACCGGTTTTGTTCCGGTGCTTTCCGGCTCGATTACCGTGGACGAAGTTTTAGCGAAAGGACTGCGCGGCAAACGGCTGCGGGAATGGAGGCGGCGCATCGCTATGATCTCGCAGCGCCACGACCTGGTGGACCAGCTCACGGTTTATCAGAATGTGATGGCCGGGGCCCTTGGCCGCTGGTCAACACTGCACGCTCTGCGTTTTCTTCTGTTCCCTCTCGCCAAAGAAATTGACGAAGCCACCAGCGCCCTGGACCGCGTCGGCATCCCGCAAAAACTCAAGGCGCATACCTCCGACCTCTCCGGCGGTGAACACCAACGCGTGGCCATTGCGCGCGCGCTGGTGCAGCAGCCCCTGGTGCTGCTGGCGGACGAGCCGGTGGCATCTCTCGACCCGGATTTGAGTGAACAGATACTTGCGCTGCTCACCCGCCTGGCCAGGGAAAACGGGTTTGCCCTGATCTGCTCACTCCACCAGCCGCAGCTGGCCTACGACTACTTTGACCGCATCATCAAGATCGAGCACGGAAAGATCGTAGCCGACGAACGGCAGCGCTTTCGCAGCCCGCGAAAGGAAGTGATCGCGTGACGTCCGGCCTGGACAGCGCGCTCTCGCAACTGCGTTTGTTCTTTCCGCCCGACCTTTCGTCGGCGTACATCAAAGCGGCGCTTCCTCCGCTGCTGGAAACACTGGAGATTGCCGCTGCGGCCACGTTTCTGGCAATCATCCTCGGATGGCTCTCCGGGCTTTACGTAGGAGCGCGGTTGCCCGGCGCGCAACTGGTGTACGCGTTCCTGACTTCAGTTCGCGCCTTCCCCGATCTCACGCTGGCCATCTTCTGCGTGATTCTTCTGGGTCTGGGACCGGCCGCCGGAGTCGTGGCCCTGACCATTTTCTACACGGCAGCCGCGGGAAAGATTTTTGCCGACCTGTTCGCTTCCGCCGACGCCGGACCCGTGGAAGCGTTGCACTCGACCGGCGCAAGAGGGGTGATAGTCGCATTTTTTGGTTTGTTGCCGCTACGGCAGAAAGACCTGTTGACCTACGGCGCCTACGAATTTGAGAGCGTGATCCGCGCAGCCACCATCGTGGGCGCGGTGGGCGCGGGCGGGCTGGGCACGGAGTTGATCGGTTCGGTCGCACTGGCCGATTATCGTCGCGTCACTACACTCGTAATCATGCTGGTAGTCGTCGTAGCTTTGGTGGACAGATTGGCGTGGCTGGTCCGGAAATATCCCCGACTGTTGCTGGCATTCTCTGCGGCGGGCGCCGTGTCCGTGTGGATGAATCGTCCGGACATGCTGGCCTTCAGCCATGCCATAGAACGCTTCCGGACAATGTTGCCGCCGAAGGCACCGGAAAGTCTTGCTGCGGTGCCGGGCATGGTAGGCGAAACGTTGCTGATGGCCTTTTGCGGGACCCTGCTGGCCATGCTCATTGCGTTGCCGTTCGGAGTCGCGGCCGCCAGAAACCTTACTCCGGCCTTTATTTATTTTCCGGCGCGCCGCTTTCTGGAATTTCTCCGCGCGATTCCTGAAGTTGTCTGGGGGCTTATCCTGATGGGCATGGCGGGACTGGGGCCGCGCATCGGAATCATGGCGCTGGGCCTGCATAGCGCCGGCAGCCTCGGCAAGCTTTTCGCGGAATCGCTGGAAAACGTTCCCCCGGAGCCGGTGATGGCGGTGACGTCAACCGGCGGTCCGAGAATTGCGGTCACCAGTTTCGCGCACCTGCCGCTGGCGTTTGCTCCCATGGTCGTGCACAGCCTGTTTCGGCTGGAATGGAACGTTCGCGCTGCGACCGTCATGGGAATGATCAGCGCCGGAGGAGTCGGCCAGGCGCTCTACGACCAGCAGCAGTTGTTTCACTACCCGCAGATGATGTGGTACCTCGTCGTGACCTGGGCCGTGGTTATGCTGACGGACCTGGCCAATGTTCGCGTACGGAAATTCTGGAAAGTTTCCCAGGAGATGGTGCTGTGAGCGCACAGCCGGTAGTCGTAATTACCCACCGTGTCCACCCGGAGGCGATGGAGCTTCTTGGAACAAAGTGCGCGGTGATTGCCAATGATTCGCTGCATAGCTGGCCAAGAGAAAAACTGAATACGCTTGCGGCGCAGGCCGATGCGCTCATGGTCTTCATGTCGGACAGCGTGGACGATGGTTTTCTGGAGCGATGTCCGCGGCTCAAGATCATCGCCGCAGCCCTTAAAGGCCATGACAACTTTGACGTTGCCGCCTGCACCCGCCGCGGAGTTTGGTTCACCGTCGTGCCTGATCTTCTTTCCCTGCCTACCGCTGAACTTGCACTGGGGTTGATGCTGGGAATCACGCGCAACATTGCTGCCGGCGACCGTCTGGTGCGAAGCGGAAGTTTTCAAGGCTGGCGGCCGGTGCTCTACGGCAGCGGCCTTCACGTCCGGATGATAGGTATTGTTGGAATGGGAAAGCTTGGCCGCGCGCTGGCAAGCGTGCTAGCCGGCTTCGATACTGAGGTCCTTTATTCCGATCCTGCTCCCCTCACGTCAGAGGAAGAAAGCCAATTGCGTGTTCGCCGCGTCGAGATGAACGCGCTGCTCGCGCAGAGCGATATCGTGGTTACCCTGCTGCCTCTGACGGAATCAACATTTCATTTGATCGACGGCGGCCGCAATCGCGCGCGTGAAACCCGGCAGCTACGTGGTCAATGTTGGACGCGGCTCCGTCGTAGATGAAAATGCAGTCGCCGACGCGCTGGACCGCGGCCATCTAGCCGGCTATGCCGCTGATGTCTTCGAGATGGAAGACTGGGCGCGGCCGGACCGTCCGCGTACGGTCGATCCTCGCCTCCTGCGCCACGCCGATCGTACTCTGTTTACGCCGCATCTGGGCTCCGCGGTAGAACAGGTGCGTCTGGAAATCGAACTGGCCGCCGCGCGCAACATTATTCATGCGCTCAACGGCGAGCGCCCGCCCGACGCGGTGAATTCAGTACCCCTCTAAGAAACGGTCTGGCACATTTGCAGAACCAAAGAGTGAATAAATGAATAACCAGCAACCCTAGGCGAGATTTGTGAGCCACCCGATTCCAAGAAAGACTGCGTCCATAAAAGCGCCAAACAGCAGCGCGACAGCAAACCTGCCGCCGCTTCTGAGGTTCTGCGGAGAGACCAGAGCGCGTTTGCAGACTATGGTATGCGCCCACTGGTCCCCGTAACGTTGTTGTTGCGGACTCTTCTGCATGGCCATGTATCCGACCATCCCAAAGAAGAACGCGTCGAGGAAGTAAGCGAGATTCCGAATCACGGCCGAGTCCAGAGTGCAGGGAGAACCATCTTCCTTGACCACGACCATCGACAACAATAGTTTGCCCAAGGTACTCCCATGCAGACTCTCGCAAATCGTATTCGACGCAACTGAGCCAAGCGCTGCAAATACGTAAGCCAGCCATCCGTTGTGGCCGATCTTGACAAGCCACGGTTGAATAGACTGACCGCTCACACTTGCGTAGATGGCCAACCCAATGCCCATGACCAATCCGGCGGCGATGCTTACGAAGAAGTGAAAGACCAGATCAATCAGGCGGGCGCCAGCACGCGGCCAGAATCCCACACCCTCGAGTTGGCCGGGTGTTCCTGCGTATCCGGCAAACGAGGGCGGCTGCAAAACCGGCGGGCCCGGTGGCGGCGGAACAAATGACGGACCTGACATATGGGTTCTCCTCCTTTTAGCATTGCCAGCTTATTTTTCCGGCTCCCATTCCGGTAGACGGCCCGGCGTCCACGGCGCTCCGGCGTGTTCCACCTGCTGCTGCAAGGCGTCGAATCGCGCGGAGAGCGCCTTTAATTGTTTGAGGGTGTCGGCAAACTCCGCCGCGGCAATGGCATATTGCGCGCGGCTGGTGGCGCTGGGCGCGGAACTGGAAAGACGCTGGGCAGACGCAGTTTCCCGAATGCGTCCGATGATGGACGTCGGGGCCTGCTCGTTGAGCGCGCTGAGCACTTGATCTCCGCGGAGCGCACTCATCAGTTGGTCGAGCTCGCGGACCAGAGCGTCCGATTCCTGCCGCAGGCGCCTGGTGTCCGCCGCGGTCTGGGCCAGCGCGCGGTTGATTGCCGCCAAGTGCGTGTTCATTTCTGTGCCGTATCCGATCGCTGCGGCCGCGGCGCGCTCCAGGCGCGCCAGGTTTTGCTGGAATTTGTGCAGTTCGGCCAGATTCTCCGGCTTCATGCCGGTTTCCGCTTCCGTATAGACGCGGAATTTCTGCGGCTGGGAAAGGTCGGTCCATTGATCGCGGACTTTCCGCGAGAGCTGGACGGTGTACGTTCCCGGCATTACCAGCGGGCCCCCTGGCGGCGGGCCGTCTTCTCCGGGTTCGCGTTCGGCGGAAGGCAAGCTGGGCGCCGGATAACGTAAGTCCCAGGAAGCGCGGTTGATTCCCTTCTCGTTGCCTGCGCTGATCTGCCGCACGACGTTTCCACTCTCGTCCCGGACCGTGAGCCACAGGGACGGGGCTTGTTCTTCCGCTTCCGCATGGAGCTGGTCTTTTGTTGGATATGGCAGCGCGGGATAAGCGTTGCTATGTTCCTTGGCCGCTTTTTTCTCGGCCTCCTGGCGCGTCTCTTTCAGGCTCTTGTATTTGTCCTTCAAGTAATAGGTGAACGTGGCGCCGAATGCGGGATTCTGCGCCACATAGAACGTGTCACCAAGGAAGCCCTGATTGCGTCCGCCGATGCGCGCGGTCTGAAGATACAGCAAGGTGTCTTTCACAGGAAACAAGGTAGCTTCCTGCTGCAGACTCTGGCGGTTGATTGCTCGCAGCGCGGAAATGTCGTCAAGCACGTAGAACGATCTGCCGAAGGTCGCGATCACCAGGTCTGACTCGCGCGTTTGTTCCACCGCGTCGCGCACCGCGATGACCGGCATGCCGCCTTTGAGCTGTATCCATTTCTTTCCGCCATCCGTGGTAAACCAGATGCCGTATTCGTTGCCGGCAAACAGCAGGTCGCGATTTACGGAATCCTCGACGAAAGCCCACACCGGACCATTGTCCGGCAGGTTGGCGGCGATGCTCGTCCAGGTCTTGCCCCGATCGGCGGAGCGCAGCACATAAGGCTTGTAGTCCGCGTTCTGATGATTTTCAAAAGTTACATAAACCAGCTTATCGTCGAACCGCGAAGCGACAATGCGGCTGACGTAAGCGTTGGCGGGAACTCCGGGAAGATTTTCAATTTTCTGCCAATGCCCGCCTCCGTCCTCGGTCACCTGGACCAGACCGTCGTCGGTACCGGCAAAGAGCAGGCCTTCCTTGAGCGGAGACTCCGCCAGCACGGAGATGTTGCCGTAGAATGCCGTCGAGACATGCTTGTTGACGGAGTCTGGCCCCCAGATTTTTCCCATCACGGGAATTTCATCCCGGTTGAGATGACGGGTGAGGTCGCCGCTGACGGCCTTCCATGAGTTTCCGCGGTCGTCGGAACGGAACACGCGGTTGCCGGCGAAATAGAGCCGGGTATGCGAATGTGGGCTGATGATGAACGGCGAATCCCAGTTCCAGCGCTCGGGCAGTTCGGCTTTGCCCTCCTGCGGTTGTATGCCAAGGCGTTCGCCGCTGGCGCGGTCAAAGCGAATCAGGTTCCCGTGCTGGGCTTCGGCATACACCGTGTTGGGATCTTCAGGATCAACCAGGGAACGGAACCCGTCTCCGCCCTGCGTAACGAACCAGTCCTGGTTCGCAATGCCGGAAATGTCCCGGGTCTGCGACGGGCCGCCTAGCGAGTAGTTGTCCTGCGTGCCGCCGTAGATGTAGTAAAACGGTTTGGAGTTATCCACCGCCACGTCGTAGAACTGGCCGGTCGGAAGGTTGGACATCCATCGCCAGTTAGCGCCGCCATCGCGCGTGGTGTAAAGGCCTCCATCGTTGCCCAGGAGCATGTGATTGCCGTCATCGGGGTCCACCCACAGTACGTGATTGTCGACGTGGACGTGGGCCGCGGCAAGAGGGCGCACGGTCTTGCCCCCGTCATCGGAAACCTGCATGAGGAATCCGGTCGCGTACAGGCGGTCTTCACGTTTAGGATCGGCAAACAACGTACCGTAGTACATGGGGCCGAAGTTGTAGTCGTTGCGTTTTTCCCAGTTCACACCGGAATCGGCAGAGCGGTAGACGCCGCCTTTTTTCTCTCCCGCCTCGATGATCGCGTACACAATGCTGGGATTCACTGGAGAGATGGCGAGCCCGATGCGTCCCATCTCAAGATTGTTGGGCAGTCCGCCGCTGAGTTTGGTCCAGGTTTTGCCGGCGTCAATGCTTTTGTGGATTGCGGCTTCCGGGCCGCCGTTGATCAGAGTAAAGAAATGGCGGCGACGTTGATACGTCGCGGCAAAGAGCACGTCCGGATTGGACGGGTCCATCACCACGTCCGTGACGCCGGTATTTTCGCTTATGGTCAGGACCGCATTCCACGTCTTGCCGCCATCCGTGGATTTGAACAGTCCGCGGTCTCCGCCGGGTCCCCAGAGCGGCCCTTGTGAAGCCACATAAATGACGCTGCTGTCGCGCGGGTCAATCAGGATCCGCGCAATGTGCTCGGACTTCTTCAGTCCCATGTTCTTCCACGTCTTGCCGCTGTCTTCGGAACGATAGACGCCGTCGCCATAACTGACGCTGCGCTGGCTGTTGTTTTCTCCCGTCCCTACCCAGACGATGTTCGGGTGCTTGGGATCAATGACTACAGTCCCGATGGAGTACGACGCTTCATGATCGAAGACCGGAGTCCAGGTGGTGCCGTCGTTGTCCGTTCGCCACACTCCGCCCGACGCCACGCCGGCATAGTACTGGCTCTTGTTCTGCGGATTCACCGCGACTGAGACCACGCGACCGGAGATCAAGGCCGGCCCCACGGCGCGGAACTTCAGCCCGCTGAAAGTGCCGCTGGACATGGGATCGGACGACTCAGCTTCCTTGCTGTCTTTTTCTTTGTCTTTGTCTCTGGCCTTGTCTTTATCTTTATCTTTGGCGTCGGAGTCTGTTTTGGCAGCGGATGGTTTGGCATCTCCACGCGCAGCCGCGGGCTTTTGCGGGGACGCGACAGAGAAAACCGTAATAAGGAAGAAGAGAAAAACTGCGAACAGGCGCTGCATCATCTGAATCATCTCCAGCAGGAATGCCGGTTGTCGGCAAACTATTTAAAGAGCGCCTGATTCTAAAACACGCGGCACAATTTGGCTAACAGGATTTCGCGAGCAAGAGGCCCCGTAGACTAAGATCGCTGTCATGGCTCATTCGTACCGCTTCAGCTTCGGCCATGCCTCTTGTAAGTTGAACTTAGGGCCACGGCACAGATAGATGTCGAAATATTCGTCGCGGCGGGCGTAGGGATGTTCCACGTGCGCCACGGCTTCGACCGTCTGAAAGAACTCGCGATCACCCCGGCCGTCACTGCGCAAGACAATCACCGTGCTGCCGTCGTAGCCGCGCGGACCCCATATCCAGTAGTTGTTATTCCGGCTGATGGCCCGCGGCAGACCGTACTTAGGGCCGTAGAAATCGACTGCAGCCGCTTCGCCCCAGCCGTTCGAGAAGATCGCGGTGCGGGCGCGCTCCTCGGGCGGAAGGCTGTTATACACCCGCGCCACTTGCTCGACCATCTCCGGCCACCCAAACTCGTCGGCAAACCACTGCGGCAGCGGGCCGTTTTGCTGGTGTTCGAACGCGGGCGGCTGCAGGCCTATCGCCTTCTGGTAGGCCAGGAAAGTTTCCACCGGAAGAATCGGCAACGCCAGCGGGGCGAGAATCGCCCCAGTCAGTACTACCAGTCCGGCGTAGACCGCTCTCGACCAATGCAGCCGGAAACTTGTCACCCGCTCGAAGCCGATTGCTCCCGCAGCAAACAATATGGGGTAGATCGGGACAACGTAGTAGTACTTGGCCTTAAGCACAATGAACAGGGCCAACGTCACCACGAACGTCCAAGCCAGCACGCGATACCGCCGTCCTTCCCTGGCAAAGAACAGCCAGCCCAGTCCGCCGGCCCAGAGTGGAAACAAAGTCGGATGCATTACCAAGGCCTGATTGGCAATAAAGTCCAGCGGGCCGCGCACAACATCACGGTTGCCCATGCGGATGTTGTGTATCAGTTCCAGGAAGGGAAAATGGTTGCGCACCTCCCACAGGAAGTTTGGAAGAGCGAGCGCGGCGCAGGCCAGCACGCCGAGCCAGAGGTACGGGCTCTTCAAGAACCTGCGCTCCGGTGTGAGCAGCACGCCCGCAAGCAGCCCGGCAAGCAAAAAGGCAATTGAGTATTTGTTTTCAAACCCCAGACCGGCCAGCACACCGAACCAAAGCCAGTAACGCGGCTGCCCCGTGTTGATGGCACTGACCACGAGCCACACGCAGGCCATCCAGGTAAGTGGCTCAACTGCGTTGTCCGTGAGCAAGTGATGCCCGACCAGATACACGGGGACCACTAGGATGGCCAGCGCAGCGAGAACCTGGGCAAATCGTCCTCCACCCATGTCGCGTGCCAGTTTGCCTGTAATCCACACCAAAGCGGCGCCGGCGATGGCGGGAAGAAGGCGCAAGCCCAGCGCCGATTCACCAAAGACGTGCCGGGCAAACCAGGCGATGAAAACCGTCAGAGGCGGATGGTCCACGTATCCCCAGGCCAGATGCTGGGAGCAGGCGAGATAGTACATCTCGTCGCGAAAGATGCCGTAACGCGCGGCGGTCAGCAGATGCAACAGCAACTTGGCCGCTGCAAGATAGAGAACAATCGCGGAGCCGGAAGTGAAGCGGTTGTAAGAATTGTCTGCAGCAGACGCAGCTGTATGCAAGCGTGCTCTCCTGGCCAAGAGTTGGTTGCTGCGATTCTAACCCGGATTTCCGATTGGACTTCGAGTACGCTCAGTCTCACTCGCTAAAACTGCGTTCGGGACACGCCCGGCGGCGACAACGTCGCGTCCCTGCCCGTTTTGTTGTCGGCACCGACCAGCGCCTGGGGGACGTTCGGCTGCCCGACTGGGGTATGTTCACAGGTTTCCTTCGGTTCGGTGCCTTCGACGAAGGCAGCCTCGTAGGAATCCGGGCAGGCGGGAGTGGAGATGAGATTGGTCCTCTTGTCCAGACTCACGGTCACAACACCCGCTGGAGGCGCAAAAGGTTTTACGTCTTTGTAGCGGGACAGCGTTGCCGCTTTTTTCATGAATATGGCCCAGATGGGCGCGGCAGAATGCGCGCCTTGCAGGTTGAGGTCGGTGTAGTCGTCAAAGCCGACCCATACGATGCACAACAGATGATCGGTATAACCGGCAAACCAGCCATCGTGGTCTGTTCCGGTTTTTCCTGCTGCCGGACTGGTGAAGCCCATGCCGCGTACGCCTGCGGCCGAGCCGCTACGCAGCACTTCTTCCATCATGTTGGTGGTGAGGTACGCCACGCGCGGATCCAGCACCTGGTCTTTCTGCGGCGCGGAATCCTCCAGTACGTTGCCCTGCGCGTCGCGCACCGAATTGACCATGATGGGATTGACTCGCGTGCCGGCGTTGGCGAAGACGGTATAGGCGCCGGCCATCTCCAGAGGCGTGGCGTCATACGCGCCCAGCGCGATCGACGGCGTAGGTTTTACGGAAGCGATTCCCGCGCTCCTGGCCAGATCAACAACTTGATCGTAGCCAACCATCTGGGCCAAAGCGACGGTGGCATTGTTAAGCGAGTGGGCCAGGGCTTCGCGGGCGATCACTTGCCCGCGATATTCGTTCTGGAAATTTTTCGGAGCATAGACCCGGTTTCCGTACTCGAACGCTGACTGCGTGTCATCGAGCACGGTGATTTCCGTGAAAACCGGCTGCCTGCCGGTGACGGCAGAATTCAGAGCCGCGGCGTACACAAACGGCTTGAAGATCGAGCCCGTGGGCCGGCTCGCCAGCGCGTGGTTCAACTGGCTGGCGCCGTAGTTTCTTCCACCGACCAGGGCCACGATCTCGCCCGTATGCGGATCAATCGCCACCAACGCGATTTCGGCGCGGTGAACAGGTGCGGCCGGAACTTGGGCTGGCGTGTCTTTTCCCGGTCTGGTCTTTTTCCTGCGCCGTTTGCCGGCTTGCAGCCTGGCGAGGCGGTCGTCTATCTGGGTCGCGCCCGCAGTGACCGCTTCGGCCGCCGCTTTTTGCAGATCGGGATCAAGGGTCGTATAGACGCGCAGGCCGTTGCTATTCAACTCCTCGTCGCTGTGCTGCGCCAGCAACGATTCGCGCACCATGTCAACGAAATAGGGAGCGTCACTGGCCTCAATGTTGAGTGGAGCGAGCTTCAACGGAGTGGCTTTCGCTTGGTCGGCCTGTTCGCGCGTGATGGCGCCAGTCTCCACCATGGTCTCCAGCACCAGGTTGCGGCGCTCCAGCGCCTGATCGGGATGCCGGAACGGGGTCAGCCTGCTGGGCGCCTGAATGATGGCGGCCAGCAGCGCGCACTCCTGCAGGTTCAGGTTCTTGATGTCCTTGCCGAAATAGGCCTGTGAGGCTTCTCCCATTCCGTCAATAGAAAACGACCCGCGCTGGCCCATGGGCACCCAGTTCACGTAGGTTTCAAAAATCTGCTGCTTGGAAAAGCGCCGCTCCAGCTGCAACGCAATCACGATCTGGGCCATTTTGCGTGAGAAGCTCTTCTCATTCGTCAGGAAATATCCTTTGGCGAATTGCATGGTCAATGTGGACCCACCCTGATTCAAGCCTCCGTGAAAGATATCTATGGCGGCGGCTTTTGCCAGACGGAGATAATTCACGCCCTTGTGTTCGAGGAAGCGCCGGTCTTCGATGGAAATAATTGCGTCGCGAAGCGTCCTGGGGATTTCGTCGTAGGTGACCAGACGGCGCTTGGACCGCTGCGACTGCTCGTAGAGCCCGGTCACCAACTGCGGCTCCAGTTCATAGCCGTCCTGGTTGTCTTCCGCGCTTCCGCTGGCGAGGCTGATTTTCTCGATCTTGCCGCCGGCAAAAGAGATCCGTGCCACGTCCGGACTGTAGAACGACTCGGGGCCAGGCATGATCTCGATGGCGTTCGCGTGCAGCCGGTACGTTCCCGCCTTTGATTTAAGAGCCTCGGACTTAGCTGCTGCTCCCGCATCGTCATATCCAGCATGGTGAAGTTCGGCGGCGATCTCCGACGGACGAATCGTGTCGCCCACACGGATCACGCGCGGAGCAGCGTAAATCCTCGCTGTATTGGCAAAGATAGGCCCGCTCATGCGCATGTCCACTATGGGCTGGTACTTGATGTAGTCGTAGGCAAAAACCGAGAACCCCAACAACCCAAAGAGGACGCAGCCCGCAATCAGGCTGAGAACCCAGCGGCGGGCAAGGCGGCTTGCCATCCTGGCCACTAAAGAGTTTTTTACCGACTCCGGAATTCTGATTCGTATATTCACTTGTGCTTTGCCTGTACTGACGATCAAGAATATCTAATACAGCAAGTTAGATGCCATTTTGTATCCTATTGGGGCCGTGGGACTTTCAGGATGACGGTGAATCAAGACTGTGTCCCACACGGCAGACATGTGTATCAGAATAGACCCTGCGCCCAGGGCCCTCCCGCGGTGTTACACTGCGCGCATCAAGAAGGGCACGAGATGAAGAAGGCGGCGATTGGCATTCGCGTCCACTCAGGCTGGGGAGCTCTGGTAGCCGTCTCCGGAGACATCGGCACCGAAGAAGTCATTGAGCGCGCGCGGATCGCCATCGTCAATACTGAAATCGAGGGCGTGAGCCAGCCGTATCACTTTGCGCAGAGGCTGAACGTTCGCGAAGGCGAGAAGGCAGCCGAGCAACACGTTGCCAAGTGCGCGGCGGCATCGTCGCAGATGGCGCTGGCGGCCATCCGCGAGGTCGTCGAACGATTGCGAGACAACGGCTATCGCATCGCAGGCGCGGCCATCCTGTTTGGTTCGGGCCGCCCGTTGCCGCCCTTCAGCAAGATTCTTGCATCCCACCCGATGCTTCACACCGCGGAAGGCGTGTTCTTCCGCCAGGCATTCCGCGAGGCCTTCGAGGAACTCAAGATTCCCGTCGCGGGAATTCCCGAGCGACAGCTCGAGGAGCGGGTCTCCACCGCTTTCGGCAAGCGCTCGGCCGGTGTGCACCGAAGAATCGTGCAATTGGGACGGGCCTTGGGTCCTCCATGGACACAGGACCAGAAGAGCGCCGCCCTGGCCGCACTCGTCGTCTTGGCGGAGAACAAGCGCTAAAGGAAGAAAGGGTCCGGCCGTGATTCCGCAACTGCGATTTACTTCTAGTCTCGGGCCAGAGCCTCTATGGGGTCGAGTTGCGCGGCTTTTCTCGCCGGGAGATAGCCAAACACGATCCCTGTCAGAAAAGCGCAGGCGAAGGCGATGACGATCGGTATAACCGTAAAGATGACGCGCCAACCTGCGGTCGCGGAGGTGGCCAAGCCACCGCCAATGCCGACAAATACACCGATCAGTCCGCCGATAAAACAGACCATCACGGCCTCGGTGAGGAACTGGAACAATACATCGAAACCGCGCGCGCCAATCGCCATGCGGATGCCGATTTCGCGGGTGCGCTCGGTGACCGAGACCAGCATGATGTTCATTACGCCGATGCCACCTACGACAAGCGAGATCACGGCAATCGCCACCAGAAGAGAGGTGAGCGTGTTCTGGGTTGCATTGGCCGTGGCAATGGTGTCGGCCATGTTCCGGATGTCGAAGTCTATCTTGCCGTGGCGCTTCACCAGCAACGTGCTGAGCTCAGCCTGCACGACGGCCATGTCTGCGCCCGGCGCTACTCTTATGACGTAATCGCTGAAAAAGCGTTGGCCAAAGACGCGCGCTCCGGCTGTGGTGTAAGGAAGCCAGACGGCATTATCCATATCGTCGCCCCGGGCACTCAGGCCTTTGCTGCTCAAGACTCCAATGACCAGGAAAGGCGAGCTGCCAACGAGGACGTACTGGCCAAGCGGCTCCGTGCCCTTGGGAAAAAGGTTCTTCACGACAGTCTGGCCGAGAACCACGACCTGGGAATAGCGCATGACGTGTTCGGCCGAGAAGAACACGCCGGATTGCAGGGGCCAGTCGTGCACGGCGGGAAAGGTTTCGCCGGTTCCGAAAGCGGTGACCGTCAAATCCTGGTCGCCAAAGCGCAGCAACGCAGATATGTCTGTTTCCGGATTCGCCTCGGCGACACCTGGCAAGGCGCCCATCGACGGCAGATCTTCCGGCAGAAAACTCGTCACCATGTTGGATGAGGCTCGAACGCCCGGCGCTCCGCGCCTGACAGTCAACAGGTCGGTACCCATAGCCTGGATGCGATCAAGGACGTCCTGTTTGGCTCCGTTTCCGATCGCCATCAAGGCAACTACAGAGGCGACGCCGATGATGATTCCCAGCATGGTCAACAAAGTCCGCAGGCGATTGTGCACCAGCGAACGAAAAGCCATTTTCAGAGACTCGCCGATCACAGCTGAACCTGCTTTGACATCCATTTCCGGATTGCCGGCCTGCGCCTGAATATCCGTCTCGCCGTGTTGCTGCTGCTCGTCAGAGGTGATTCGGCCATCCGCAATGCGAATGATGCGGTGCGCATACGCGGCGATCTCGCTGTCGTGGGTCACCAGAATGATGGTGTGGCCTTCTCCGTGCAGTTTCACGAGAATGGCCATGACTTCCTTGCCGCCCTGGCTGTCCAGCGCTCCGGTCGGTTCGTCGGCCAAGATCACCGGCCCGCCATTCATCAGCGCTCGGGCGATACTGACGCGCTGTTGCTGGCCGCCCGAGAGCTGGCCGGGAAAGTGTTCCAGGCGGTCGCCCAGTCCGAGTTCCTGCAGCAAGCTGCTGGCGTGCTCGGCCCGCTTCGCCTTGGCCATGCCGCGGTACACGGCCGGGACCTCCGCGTTTTCTACGGCATTGAGATCGGACATCAGGTTGTAGCGCTGGAAAATAAAGCCGAAGGTATCGCGCCGCAAGGCCGCCAATTGATCACCGTCGAGAGTGGATACGTCGATGCCACGGATGGAATAGATGCCGCTCGACGGTCTGTCCAGGCAGCCGATGATATTCATCAGCGTGGACTTGCCGGAGCCGGATGCGCCCATGATGGCGACGAATTCCCCGCTGTGTATCTCCAGGCTTACTTCCCGAAGCACGGTCAGCGGCTCGCCCCCGGTTGTGTAGGTGCGGCTGACCGAACGCAGTTCGAGCAGCGTTGCGGGCATTAGCGGCCCTTCTGAGAGCTCAGCGCGCTGGTCTTCTTGGCCGTCGTTGTCGTTCCCGTCTTTCCGCCGATGATGACCTTCTCATTCTCGTTCAGGCCGGCTGTCACCTCGGCTGAAAGCTCACTTTTAATGCCGATCTTGATCGTGCGAGTCTCGAGCGTGCCATCGGGTTTGAGCACTTGCACCTTGATTGCCGAGCCTTCGCTGGCATTGCCGATCGCGGCTGCCGGTACAAACAAAACGCCCTTGGCTTGCGCCAACACGATGAACACCTGCGCCGTCATCTGAATTTTCAGTTCACCCCCGGGATTCGGGATATCGAAGAGAACGTCATAGAAGACTACGTTGTTAATGAGTTCTGGAGTTGGAAGAACCTGCCGGACCTTCCCGAACCAGCGCCGGGTCGAGCCCAGCACGGTGAAATAGGCAGCCTGGCCGGGCTTGACGTCGACAATGTCGGCTTCCGAAACCTGCGACCAGACGGTCACGGTGCTGATGTCGGCAATGCGCAGGAGATTCGGCGCCGACTGATTGGCGTTGAGTGTTTGGCCTTCCAGCAGAGTGATGGAAACGACTTCACCGGCCATGGGCGCCGTGATTTTGGTATAGCCCAAATTGGTTTTGCCGGTGTCCACGGCTGCGTGGGCTTGCCTCATCTGCGCCGAGAGCGAGGCGACGTCGGCGAGAGCGGAGTCATTGGCTGCCCGGGCTACGTCACGTTCGCTGGCGGCGATTACTCCTGCGGCAAAGAGTTGATCGCTTCGGACCATTTGCGCCTTGGCCAGCACCAGTGCCGCCTGCTTGACAGCGCGCTGCGAGGTCATGCTGGAGAGCGCCGCGTTGGACGATGTGAGCGCGGTGTCCGCCAGAGCCGGGTCAATTTCCGCGAGCAACTGGCCCTTTACCACGTGATCGCCGCGCTGGACCTTCAATGATTTGAGCATGCCGGAAGTCTGGGCCCCAACATCGACATACTTGACCGGCTGAACGATACCGGCGGCCACGACCGTGCTCTCGATATCGCCACGTTGGACGGTCGCCGTCGTGTAGACAACCTTGGGTGTCGCAAAGACCCAGCGATAGCCGAATGCGGCTGCGACGACGACCAGCAGGGTTCCGATCAGCCAAAAGCGGCGTCTCACCCAGAAGGATGCGGCATGAGGAACTTTTTGAGGGGCAGGCTTTGCATCGCTCACAGGTGGCACGAGTATGGGTACCGGATTAATCTTTGTCGTTGCCATTCTGTTGGCTCCAAGCTCCATTGACAAACGTCGAACTGAGCGCGGACGCCCAAGTCCGGCGTCTATCTTGCTTATAATCTCTTAACTTGCTGAAGTCTGAGCAGGATTGATCATCGAATGAAATGGCGGTAATGGGCCTTTTTGGATTTGCGGTTTCCAGCGCGAGGGCTACAGAGAAAGCAATGGTCTTGAAGGCGCTTCTCAGGGACGGATAGGCGTCCTGTGGAAAGCTAAAGTGATCCACTACCGGCCAGCTGGTACTGATCTAATTTCGGTTTCCACTCAGTACCCGCCAGCTTCATGCATTGACCTTCCTTCTCAAAAACTGTTATAAAAGCAGGTTTCACTGGCCGGATTGGCAGGAGTCAGCTGCGGTCTGGCCAGGTGTTCCGGCGCGGCCAAACCTCAACCATCGTTCTTGATGTGGAAGCGCGTTTCTGGAATTTGAGGCGTAGTTAAATTCAAAATCCAAATTCTTAAGCTTCTCGGAGGAATCCCGTATGCACACCCGGTCCACTCAGGGCGTGATGCGTCATGCAGCTTCCGCACGCCGGATTCTGGCGTTCGCGGCCGTGTTCGTGATGATGGCCCTTGTCCTGCCACACGCGTTCGCCCAGCAACCGACAACCCAACCCAGCAATCCGCAAACCGCATCTGCCACGCCAGCCGCACCGCAAACCGCGACTTCTTCGACTGAGGAAGCCGGAGGCGAGGCCAGCCTGAAGCTGCCCGACCTAGCAAGAGTCAGTTTCTTTGGCGACAGCATTGACGGCCACCGCCTGCTCCTTTTCGGCCTGATCTTCTGCGCATTGGGGCTCTTGTTTGGCCTCGGGATTTATATGCAGTTGAAGAACCTGCCAGTCCACAAGGCCATGCTGGAGATCTCGGAACTGATCTACGAAACCTGCAAGACGTATCTGATCACCCAGGGCAAGTTCATCCTGATTCTCGAAGCGTTCATTGCCGTTGTGATTGTTCTCTACTTCGGCGTGCTGAAGCCGCTGGGGCCATTCAGAGTCATCGTCATTCTTTTGTTTAGCCTGGTGGGAATCGCCGGCAGCTACGGCGTGGCGTGGTTTGGAATCCGCGTTAACACTTTCGCCAACTCGCGGACGGCGTTTGCCGGATTGCGGGGCAAGCCATATCCCATTTACGCGATTCCTCTGAAAGCAGGCATGAGTATCGGGATGTTGCTGATCAGCGTGGAACTGCTGATCATGCTCTGCATCCTGCTCTTCATCCCCGGCGACTACGCGGGACAATGCTTCATTGGATTCGCCATCGGCGAATCACTGGGCGCGGCAGCACTGCGTATTGCAGGTGGAATCTTCACCAAGATTGCCGATATCGGGTCGGACCTGATGAAGATCGTCTTCAAGATTAAGGAAGACGACGCGCGTAACCCCGGCGTGATCGCCGATTGCACCGGAGACAACGCCGGAGACTCGGTCGGCCCCAGCGCGGACGGTTTTGAAACCTACGGTGTGACCGGAGTTGCTCTGATCACGTTCATCCTGCTGGGCGTGCATGATCCGGCCGTCAAGATTCAACTGCTGGTCTGGATCTTCGTCATGCGCATCATGATGCTGGTCTCGAGCGCCGGATCGTATTTCATCAACGAAGCCATTGCCAAGGCCAGATATAGCGATTCCGACAAAATGAACTTTGAGACGCCGCTCACCTCGCTGGTGTGGATCACTTCGATCGTGTCGGTTGGGCTGACCTTCCTGGTGTCCAAACTGATCATTCCAACGCTGGGCGACGGCACGTTATGGTGGAAACTCTCAATGATCATTTCCTGCGGCACTTTGGCGGGAGCGATCATTCCTGAGTTGGTCAAGATCTTTACTTCCGTTGAGTCGCGACATGTGAAAGAAGTGGTAACGTCTTCAGAAGAAGGTGGGGCTTCCCTCAACATTCTTTCCGGGCTGGTGGCGGGAAATTTCTCCGCGTACTGGCTCGGAATCAGCATCGTTGCGCTGATGTCGATTGCCTACTATGTGAGCACCCTCGGCTTGGGTGGCACGGTTTCTGTGCCCATCATGCTGGCACCGGCTGTCTTTGCCTTTGGCCTGGTGGCGTTTGGCTTCCTGGGAATGGGCCCGGTCACCATCGCCGTGGATTCCTACGGCCCGGTCACCGACAATGCTCAGTCCGTCTACGAGCTTTCTCTCATTGAGCAGGTACCCGTCGCCGAAATCAAGAGGGATTACGGCTTCGACGTGAACTTTGAGCAGGCCAAGCACTTGCTGGAAGAAAACGACGGCGCCGGCAATACGTTCAAGGCGACCGCCAAGCCAGTGCTGATCGGCACCGCAGTGGTCGGCGCTACCACCATGATCTTCTCCATCATCATGGCGCTTACGCAGGGCCTCAAGCCGGAATTCACCGAGAATCTTTCCCTGCTCCATGCTCCATTCTTTCTGGGCTTGATTACCGGCGGCGCGATCATCTATTGGTTCACCGGTGCTTCCATCCAGGCGGTGACCACGGGCGCTTACCGTGCGGTTGAGTTCATCAAGAAAAACATCAAGCTGGACGGCGCGGCGAAGGCCTCGGTCGCCGACAGTAAAAAAGTGGTTGAGATTTGCACCAAGTACGCCCAAAGAGGAATGTTCAACATCTTCCTGACCGTCTTTTTTGCCACCCTGGCGTTCGCGTTTGTGGAGCCGTACTTCTTTATCGGCTACCTGATCTCGATTGCCATCTTCGGTCTCTATCAGGCCATCTTTATGGCCAACGCCGGCGGCGCCTGGGACAACGCCAAGAAAGTCGTGGAAGTAGAGTTAAAAATGAAAGGCACCCCGCTACACGACGCCACAATTGTTGGCGACACGGTTGGCGATCCGTTCAAAGACACTTCTTCCGTGGCCTTGAACCCAATCATCAAGTTCACGACGTTGTTCGGCTTGCTGGCTGTGGAACTGGCCGTGCAGTTGACGAAGGAGCAAGGCCCGTCGGTAACAAAGGGTCTCGCCATACTGTTCTTCCTGATTTCGGCCTTCTTCGTGTGGCGTTCGTTCTACGGAATGAGCATTGGCGCGCAAAAGGGAAAGGCATAACAGCAGTTTGTGGTTAATGCGGTGCGATGCAAGTCGCACCGCATTTTTTCACTTGAGTCGTGCGTCAGATCAAGCGTGTCTGCGAGAAACCGCTCTCCCTTCGCAATGTTGAGAGCAGGAACATCCAAGCGAGTTGTCGCACAAAAGGAAAATTGCCTACGTCGCCACCGGCAGCCCGAAGGAAAAGACCGAGCCGCTGCCGAGCTGGCTGGTCACGCTGATTCTTCCGCCGTGGGCTTCGACAATCGCTTTCACAATCGCCAGACCCATTCCGGTCCCCTGTACGCGATACCGCTGGCTCTGGCCGCGGTAGAACTTGTCGAAGATCATGGAGCGTTCCAGATCGTCAATGCCCGCCCCGCGGTCTGCCACACTGACCATCACTCGGTTGTTGCCGGCTTCCGCACTGACAAAAATCGGCGATCCCGGCTCGGAATATTTGGCCGCATTCTCCAGAAGATGGCCAATGACTTTCTTGATCATGGTCAAATCCATCAGCACTTTTGGCAGATGCTCGGGAACGCGTACTTCCACGGGATTCTCGTGGACCACTTGTCTTGATTCTTCGATCGCCGCGTCGATCGCTTCGCGAAGCTGGTGCGGACCAATTTCCGGCTTCATTTCATGCGCGTCGAGTTGCGCCATCTCCACGGCTTCACCCACCAGGCGGTTCAGGCGGTCGCTTTCTTCATCAATAACGGTCAGCAGTTCATGGCGCTGGCCATCATCCAGCTTCGGGTCACTCAACAAACTTGAGACAGAAGCCTTGATCGACGTCAACGGAGTTCGAAACTCGTGCGTCACCGAGTCGAGCAACGCGGAGCGGAGCCGTTCGCTTTCATGCCCGGCTTCGGTGCGGGTCAGCTTCTCCACCGCGCCGGCCCGCTCCGTGGCAATGGCGATCAGGCCGCCCAGCGCCTCCAGGGTCTTGCCCGAGCGCATGTTTCCGGAAATCGCCAGCACGCCGATCGGACGGACTCCCATGAGAATAGGGGCAAAGCTGACATTGCGGTCCGCATCAATGATCAGCTCCGCCCGCGCAGCGGCGACTTTGAGTTCTTCAGTAGGAAATTCGGGACCCGGAGCGGAACGGTACACCTGGTCGCGGCCGTTCAGATAGATGGCCGCCGACGTCACACCGAAACTTTCCACCACGAAACGGGGAATGGCATTCAGCAGCTCAACAACGTTGTCGGTGACCAGCAGCTGCTGGCTGAATCCGTAAAGCCTCTCCATTTCCTGGCGGCGCGCGTTAGACTCCCGGGCTTCTTCGCGAGCCCGTTCGGAGAGATGGCTGGCCACTACCGCGGTGGCCAGGAAGGCGAACAAGGCAACCCAGTTTTGCGGGTCGGCAACTGCAAACGTGCCGATAGGCGGCAGGAAGAAAAAATTAAACGCCATGGCCGCCAGCACGGACATGAATACCGCCAGGCGCAAACCCCAAAGCGCGGACACACCAAGCACCGCCAGCAGCAACGTCAGGGCGACCGTTGTGGGGTTCGCGTGCATCGCTCTGCGGTAGAAACCCGAGATCAGCAGCACCGCAGCTACCATGGCAAGTATCTTGAAAGCGACAACAAAGGCAGCGTTCTTCTTCACGGGAGAATTGTAACGCCAGATGACATTTGCGCCGCCGTCATGGACAATATCCCCATCATGCCCAAGAGCCCCGAGCAATGGCTGGAACACGCGGCCCCGGAAAAGAAAGCCGGCGTGTTCAAGTTGTTCCTGGGCTACGCGCCGGGCGTGGGCAAGACCTACAACATGCTGAGCGAAGCCGTTCGCCGCCACCGCCGCGGCGAAGACGCGGTCATCGGCGTGATCGAGACCCACGGCCGCAAAGGCATTGCCGAGCTCGCAACGCAGCTTGAGGTCGTACCGCGCCGCAAGCTCGAATACAAAGGCACCATTTTTGAAGAAATGGACGTGGACGCGATTCTTACGCGCCGGCCCCAGGTGGTCCTGGTGGATGAACTCGCGCATACCAACGTCGAGGGCAGCAAGCACAAGAAGAGGTATGAAGACGTCATCGAACTTCTGCAGGCCAACATTGACGTGCTTTCCACCATGAATGTGCAGCATCTGGAGAGCGTGACCCCGATCGTGCAGAGTGTGACCGGAGTACAGGTGCGGGAGACGGTCCCCGACTGGGTGCTGCAGCGCGCCGATGAAGTCGTGATGGCGGACCTGACACCGGAAGCGCTCCAGACCAGAATGCGCCGCGGCGATATCTATCCGCAGGAGCGGGTGGAAAAGGCGCTGGGAAATTTCTTTCGCCGGGGAAATCTCCTGGCGCTGCGCGAGCTGGCCTTGCGGCAGGTGACCCAGGTAGTCGACCGCGGCCTGGATGCTTATCTCAAAAACAAGAATATTGATCAGAATTGGGGCGTGTGTGAACGCATCGCCGTCTGTATCAGCTCCCATCCGGCGTCCCAGCAACTCATTGCCCGAGGCGCCCGGCTTTCGCACGCGATTGATGCCGAATTTTTTGTTGTCCACGTGGACCTGGACGGTGATCAGTCACCTGAAGAACAACGCAACCTGACCGCCAATATCCGCTTTGCTGAAAATCTCTCCGCCAAAGTTGTGCGCGTCAAGGGCAAGGACGTGGCAAAGACCGTGGCGGCGTTTGTCCGCGAGAACCGCATCACGCAGATTGTCTTTGGCCGGTCCTCGCTCAAAGGCTGGAAGCAGTATCTCTATCTGGGAAAAATCCAAAGCTTCATGCGCAATGCTCCTCCGGTGGATGTTCATATCGTGACCCAGGTCCCGGACTGAGCCGGTGACCGCCCAACGCAAAATCCTGATAGTGGACGACGAGCCGCAGATTACCCGGGTGCTTCGAACGAGCTTGTCCAGCCGCGGCTACGAAGTTCGCACGGCGAATGATGGTGAATCCGGGCTTGACCTTTTCGCTGCGTGGTCGCCCGACCTGGTCATCACCGATCTCTCCATGCCCAACATGACAGGCATCGAACTCTGCCGCCTGCTCCGCGCTAAATCGCAAGTGCCGATCATTGTCCTGTCGGTGAAAGGAGAAGAGCGCGCCAAGATCGAAGCGCTGGACTCCGGCGCGGACGACTACGTGACCAAGCCCTTCAGCATCAATGAGCTGCTGGCCCGCATTCGTGCCGGGCTGCGGCGCGCCACACAACCGTCAGAGCTGGAATTGCGGGACATCATTGAAGTAGGAGTTTTTTACATTGACCGCCAGAAGAGAATCGTGACCGTACGCGGGAAAGAAATCCACCTCACGCCGAAAGAATTTGATCTTCTCGCCTATATGGCGAGCAACCCGGGACAGGTGCTCAGACACCGCACGTTGCTGAACGCAGTGTGGGGCGGACAGAGCGTGGAGCAGCCGGAATATCTCCGGGTGTTTATCAACCAACTGCGGAAGAAGATTGAACCAGGCGACACTCCGCGTTACATCCTGACGGAACCGTGGGTGGGATACCGCTTCGAACCGGAGAAGGCCTAACAACTGTTTACCGCCCCTCTGTCCACCAGAGCCAGACTGGCAAGCTGTCAGAGATTCAGAGCAGGGCACGCTGCGCCGACAGGGAACGGCAGGATTGTCGGCAAAACTCGAACGTCGTGCTTTTGATCATGCTGAAAATGGAGAACCACATGAACTACTTTAGGCTTGTTCCCGCCATCAGAATCGCTGTCGCACTCGCCGCCACATGCTCCGGAACACTTACGTTCCAGGTGCCGGCGCAAACCGTGCTTTCGTCTTCCGCAGACAGGGACGCGGAAATTCAGCAACTGCGCGAACTGGTGCTCAAACTCCAGGCAAGAGTTGAGAGACTCGAAGGGCAACAGAGCACTAGTGACACAAGCAGGCCGCCGGCGGGGGTACCCGATGCAAGCGCCGCTGTTGCTCCGGTTCAATCTGCTTTCGCCGCAACCGCGGACGATCGCGGAGTGCTGGACTTCTTTAAAACGACTACGATGGCCATCGCCGTGGATGGGTACTACCAATACAACTTCAACGATCCTATTGGGCGGGTGAATCTGCTGCGTGCCTATGACGTCAGCAGCAATGCTTTCAGCCTGAACCAGGCCAACTTGATCATCAAACGCGATCCCGATGTCGCCGCGGGACGGCGGTTCGGCGTCCGTCTGGACCTCCAGTTTGGCCAGGCCACCGAAACGCTCCAGGGTAATCCCGCCAACGAGCCGCGGCCTGACGTCTACCGCCCGATCTATCAGGTCTATGGCACTTACGTTGTTCCTGTAGGAAACGGTTTGACGGTGGATTTCGGCAAGTGGGCAAGTTCCCTGGGCATAGAGGGCAACTACACCAAGGACCAGATGAACTATTCGCGCTCCTACTGGTTCTCTTTCCTCCCCTTTTACCACATGGGTGCGCGGGCCAGTTACAAGTTGAATGATAGGGTCGCGGTGAATTACTGGGTCATCAACGGGACGCAGTGGACCGAGGCCTTTAACGGGTTCAAGGACCAGATGTTCGGCTTTAACCTGCAGCCTCATAAGACAGTGAACTGGATTGCGAATTATTACCTGGGGCAGGAGCATCCGGACGTTGTATTTTTTCCGAATGGCGGTGCGCCCGCGGGCTCTCCGACGGAGCAGGGGCTGCCCTTTCAGCCGGTCCCAAATCCGGCCAACGGGCGACTGCATATCCTGGACAGCTATGTGACGTGGCAATCCACACCCAAGCTCACGCTCGCCCTTGAAGGCGATTATGTCATTCAGCGCATCTTGAAGGAGTCGGCTCCGTCGCATGCAACCGGTGGGGCGCTCTACGCACGGTATCAAGCGGCTCCCAAGGTAGCGTTTGCCGCACGCGCCGAATACCTCTCGGACCGGGGCGGGATCTTCAGCGGCACAACCCAGGCGCTGAAGGAGGCCACCCTGACCTACGACCACAAGCTGACAGAGGGCTTTCTGGTGCGGACGGAGTGGCGCCGCGACTTCTCCAACCGGCCATTCTTTCTCACCGACAGTCTAGGCACCCTCAGCAATCACCAAAACACCGCCACGATCGGACTGGTGTGGTGGTGGGGAAACCATATGGGCGAGACCTGGTAACTTGCAGCGCTCTCATTTTGCGCGCAAAGAATTCAACCCGTTTTAGATTTCATTTAGCAGCCGCAGGGCTTCGATTCAATGATCTCTTCCAATGGGCGCCCGGTGCCGAGCGATTCAAAAGTACACTTGAAGTTAAGGTCGTCGCAACGGCTGAGATTGCCATGAGCGTCCCGCACCAGCCAATCTCCTGGTTTCGCGTGCAGGACTCCTCCATCCGTAGGAATATCAACAGCTTCTTTTACCTGGATTGCGTCCACTAGTAATGGCTTAATCGTTCGGTAGAGCATATTCGTCCACGCCTCCCGGGGAGCTGTCTCCCTTTGAGTATTAGATAAGAAGGTCCGTAAGGATTGAATAAACAGATCGTCAAATATTTATAAACGCTGCTGCGGCATCCGGAGCCTTCGTCTTTATGAATATTTAACAAATTCCTTAGTCCATCTTTATGCGGCGACGTGTGAAATCAATTCTGGCCTGGCAAGAGCGGGCCTTGCATCGGGCCGTAGCGCGGTGACCATGACGTCATACATTGTTCCCGGATTGATCGCCAGTATGGCCATCATCTTTCTTCTGGTGTGTCTCCATGCCTTTCAAAGAGCATTGCGGCAAGAACAGACTCTTAAGGCCTTGCTCATAAAAATGAGGGAAGAAACGACTTTTGAGAATCCGCGCAGGCCCATAGAGTTTCCGCGGCGGCTTTCACCCAGGCTCCGCACGACTACCCCTCGTACTGTTAAAGCAAAGACATCTTGAAGACAATATGGAAAGGGTTGGATTTTTGAAATGACGATAAGAAAAGGACGTTCACAATGAAGATTCCCTGTAGCATCCTCGCTGTGACAGCGGCCCTGTGTCTCGGCTCCGCTCAGACCTCGACCATTGCCCAGACTTTGCAGGCTTCAGCCGCCGACACAACCGCCGTCCCAGGCTCTGGCCCTGACGCCAGGGTGGAAACACCGATCAACCAGAACGCGGAGACTCTCAAGGAACTCCAGGAAATGCGGGCGCGCATTCAGCAACTGGAAGCGCAACTGAAAGAACAGTCGGATGCTAAGTCGGCAGCAACGCAGCAGCCGGCCGTTCTGCAGAATGTGTCGCTCACCGTGCCTTCGACATCGCGCGCCAGCGTTGTACAAGACGAGAAGGCGCCAGCCGCGAACAAGCCGTCCGATCCGTTTGCCTTCGCCGACTTCACCTGGCTGAACGGCAACGCGCGCACCAAGACTCCGGCCTTGGATACGCCGTTCTTCACGCCGGAAATTCGCGCCGATGTTGACTACATTTACGACTTCAATCATCCCTCGGACAACACCATCGGCGGCTCCAGTGAAGTTTTCCGGGCGAACGAATTCCAGGTCACGCAGTTGGGCGTTGGCGGTGACTTTCATTTTGACAACGTCCAGGCGCGTCTGATGACCCAATTTGGCATGTACTCGCAGACCACACCGCGCAATGATGCCAGCCCATCGCGCGGCCAGTGGAACCTGGCTGACGCGTATCGTTACATTTCAGAAGCCTACGGCGGGTACCACATCAATAAGCTGCACGGTATCAACGTACAAGCCGGCATTTTCATGTCGTATGTGGGCTTGTTCAGCTACTACAACTTTGATAACTGGGCCTACCAGCCGTCCTATGTTTCTTCGAACACGCCGTGGTTCTTCAACGGCATGCGCGTGCAGGTTTTTGCGACAGACAAACTCAAGATCGAACCGTGGCTCATCAATGGCTGGCAATCGTACGGCAGGTTCAATAAGCGACCCGGGGTCGGCGGACAAATCTTGTGGCGCCCGAACGGTAAATGGTCCGTCCTCGGTAACCAGTACGCGATCGGCAGAGACACCATCGGCGTGACCGGACGCACGCGCTTCCATACCGACGACAGCATTCAGTACAAATATTACGACAATCCGGGCACCTTTATCAGTAAGGCCGCATTCTCCCTGACCGGAGACGCTGGATGTGAAAGCGGTGGTGGCGTGAGTTGTTTCGGCAACGGGAAGGGCGGCCCGAAGCAGAGCTTTCTCGGCTTCATGATCTACAACCGGCTCTGGTTCCACAAAGATTTATACGCCTTGACGCTGGGCGGCGGAGCAATCAACAATCCCGGACGCTATCTGGTCTTGTTGCCGCCGATCAACGGAGCTACAGCCTCATCGGGGACGCCATACTTCACCGAAAACCCGGGAGATAAGTACAAGGCGCTGGACGCATCCGCTACCGTGGATTACATGCCCAGCCAGTACATTACCTTCCGATGGGAATACAACTATCGGGCGGCCAACGTGCCGTATTTCTCAGGGTCGGGTGGCGTTACGCCCCTGGGAGGAAACACCGGGGCGCCGGGTTCGTTCGTGCCGGGATTCCAGCCGGACCTCCGGAAGCGCGAGAACCGGTTGAACCTGGCCCTCCTGGTCAAATTCTGATTTGTCTGTACCACCGGCGCGCTGGCCGCTTCGAGTCAGGAGCGGCCAGCCCGGCCTGAGAGATTATGTGACAATCGTAAACCTGTTGAGGTGCTGGTCATGGATCTGTTGATGGTCCTTGGGACAATCGTTTTCTTTGCGGTCGCAATCCTGTACACGGTCGGATGCGACAAGCTCAAATAGAGGCCCGTATGACCCTTGAAAACATAGTGATGCTGACGATCAGCGTCTTGCTGATGGTCTATCTGATTTACGCTTTGCTGCGGCCGGAGAAATTCTGATGACCGCCAACGGCTGGTTTCAAATCCTGTTCTTTTTCCTGGTTGTTCTCGCGCTGACCAAGCCGGTGGGGATCTTCCTGGCCAGGGTCTTCTCGCGGGAGCGCACCTGGCTCGACCCGGTGCTGCGTCCGGTGGAAAAGCTGCTCTACAAACTCACCGGAGTTGACGAGAACCACGAGATGCGCTGGACGGAATATTCCATCGCCATGCTGCTCTTCAGCGCGGTGTCCATGCTGGTGCTGTATCTTCTGCAGCGCGTGCAGCATTCGTTTCCGGCAGTCGTGAACCCGCAGGCGTTTGCCAACATCGCTCCTGATCTGGCCTTCAACACCGCGGCTTCTTTCACCACGAATACGAACTGGCAGTTCTATTCCGGCGAAGCGGCCATGAGTCATCTCACACAGATGGCAGGTCTGGCGTACCACAACTTTGCTTCTGCCGCCGTGGGCATGGCCCTGGCCGTGGCTTTCATCCGCGGTATTGCGCACCGCGAAAAAGATACTCTCGGCAACTTCTGGGTGGACATGACGCGCGCCACCCTTTGGGTGCTGCTTCCTATTTGTACTCTGTATGCGCTCTTCCTGGTCCAGCAGGGCGTGATCCAGAATTTCAAGCCTTACACCGTGGCGAAGATTGTTGAGCCGCAACAAGTTCCCAAAGTCGGACAAGACGGCAACCCGGTCATCGGCCCGGATGGCAAAGCAGCAACAGACACGGTGACCGACCAGACCATTGCGCAAGGCCCGGTCGCTTCCCAGGAAGCCATCAAGATGCTGGGCACGAATGGCGGTGGCTTCTTCGGCGCTAACAGCGCCCACCCGTTCGAGAATCCGACTCCGTTCAGCAATTTTCTCCAACTAGTGTCCATATTTCTGATTCCAGCGGGTCTTACCTACACGCTGGGTCGAATGACCGGCTCACAGCGTCACGGGTGGGCCGTTCTTGCCGCCATGGGAGTATTGTTTTTTGCCGGTGTCCTGACTGCATATTGGGCCGAAGCCAAGGGTAATCCTTTGCTGCAAGGCGTGGACCAGCAGGTCTCCGCGACGCAGAGCGGGGGCAACATGGAAGGCAAGGACGTGCGATTTGGTATAGCCAACTCTGCGCTCTTCGCTACCGTGACCACCGACGCGAGTTGTGGCGCCGTCAACAGCCAGCACGATTCGTTCACGCCGCTCGGGGGAATGGTGCCTCTGATCAACATCATGCTCGGCGAGATCGTCTTTGGCGGCGTGGGTGCGGGCATGTACGGAATATTGATCTTCGTGGTGCTGTCCGTGTTCATCGCCGGATTGATGGTCGGACGCACGCCGGAATATATGGGCAAGAAGATTGAGGCCTATGACGTGAAGATGGCCATGCTGTACGTCTTGGTCTTTCCCCTCTCGATTCTGGTTTTCAGCGCCGTATCCGTGTTGTCGCCGACGCACGGGCTGGCTACGCTAACCAACACCGGACCGCACGGACTGTCGGAGATGCTGTACGCCTTCACTTCCGCGACGGGAAATAACGGGTCGGCCTTTGGCGGTCTTGGCCCAAGCCAGTATTACAACCTGACCGTCGGCTTTGCCACGCTCATTGGACGCTTCCTGATGATCGTGCCCATGCTCGCCGTAGCCGGCAACCTGGTGCGCAAAAAGGCCATACCGCCGTCGCCCGGAACGTTTCCGGTAACCACGCCCTTATTCACGATTCTGCTGGTGAGCGTGATTCTGATTGTGGGCGCTTTAACTTTCTTCCCGGCACTCAGCCTGGGTCCCATTCTGGAGCATTTGCTGATGAATGCGGGTAAGACTTTTTAGGGAGACATGATGGCGTCGTCGAAACAAAGCCGAAGATCGTTGTGGGACGCGAGAATCGTCCGCCATGCGCTGCTGGATTGTGTGCGCAAGCTGGACCCGCGCACCATGATGAAGAACCCGGTCATGTTCGTGGTGGAAGTCGGCAGCGTTATCACTGCCGCGCTTCTGTTCAAGGACTTGCACGGCAAGTACTTCTGGTTCAATCTCCAGATCACGTTGTGGTTGTGGTTCACCGTCCTGTTCGCCAACTTTGCCGAGGCCATGGCCGAAGGCCGGGGCAAGGCGCAGGCAGAGACCCTGCGCAAAGCCAAATCGGAGACCGTTGCCAACCGGCTGC
>DATMPO010000120.1:0-2706 GCA_035567035.1 Verrucomicrobiia bacterium
TAAACCAACATTCACCTCTGACCAGGTGCTGGTCCGGGTGCGGGCCTCCGCGCTCAATCGTGCTGACTTGTTGCAACGCCAGGGAAAATATCCGGCGCCGGCCGGATCGCCGCAGGAAATTCCGGGGATGGAGTTTGCCGGAGAAGTTGCAGAAACCGGACCTGAAGTTCGCACTTGGAAGCCGGGACAGCGCGTTTTCGGTCTGCTGGGCGGCGGCGCACAGGCTGAATATGTTGTGACTCATGAGCGCTTGCTCGCGGAGATTCCGGCGAACCTGGACTGGGCAGGAGCCGCGGCGGTGCCGGAAGCGTTTATTACTGCGCATGATGCCCTCTGGATCCAGGCGGCGTTGCGCCCCGCGGAAACCGTGCTGGTCCATTCCGTAGGCAGCGGAGTTGGCCTAGCGGCGACGCAACTGGTCCGCGCCATGCAGGCTGTCCCGTATGGCACCTCGCGCACTGCCGACAAGATTGCCCAGGCGAAGCAATACGGGCTGCAAGAGGGACTGGTGGTCCGCGAGAATTTCGACGACCTGGTCGTCGCAGCCGGAAAATGGACTGGCGGAAAGGGCATCAACGTGGTGCTTGATCTTGCCGGCGGACCCTATGTGAAAGCCAGCCAGAAATTAATGGCCCTGAAAGGCCGGATGCTCCTGGTGGGAAGTGTGGCCGGCGGAAGTTATGAACTCGACTCGCGGTACGTGATGGGCAAACGCCTTCAAGTCCGGGGTACGGTCCTGCGCGCCCGCAGTCTGGAAGAAAAGATCCAGGCCACCCAGGCCTTTGCCGCGGAAGTCGCGCCGCTGTTCGCGGCAGGCGTGCTTCGTCCCACGATAGACAGCACTTTCAAGATGGCGGACATTGCCAGGGCGCACGAGCGGCTGGAGTCCAACCAGACGTTCGGCAAGGTGGTGGTAGTAATGGAGTGAGACGGGTCAGCGAGTTTCGTGTGTGCAGTAGAACAAATACGCCGGAAGGATGTTGCGCACTTCGAATTCCCGGCAAACCTGGCCAAACGCAGCGCGCAGGTAAGGCAGCGCTGTACGGGTGAATTGATATACCAGGACGGCCCCGTCGGGACGCAATGCCGCCCGTGATTCCCGCACAATGACTTCCCGGACCGCGTGCGGCATGTTCGTGAAAGGAATACCGGAGAGAATGTAGTCCGTGCCGGCGAGGCCCAGACTGGCCAGGTTCGCCTGGACACTCTCCGCCGACCCGTGCACCACGTGCAGCCGTGGATCAGGAAACGTTCGCCGCAGATAGCGGACAAAGTCCTTGTTCATTTCAAAGACCACCAGCCGGGCGTCCGGCGACATGCGTTTCAGGATGTGCGAGGTGATCGTGCCCACGCCGGGACCATACTCCACAATCGTCCGCGCGCGCGCCCAGTCAACCCTTCCCATAAGGCGGTCCACCAGGAACCGGGAACTTGGAATCAGCGAACCCAGCATCTTGGGATGCTGCAGGAAGTTTTTGGCAAACAAGAGGGTCTCTTGCCTGCGTGACGTTGCAGGCGGGAGCACGGTCTCCTTGCGCTCACGGTGATTTTCAATGGCCAGGTGCAAAGCCACATAACCATACTCAATTGCCGCGTAAGATGCAAAGGCACGGTAGATCAAACCCCGGGGAACGCGCGACCCTGTTATGATTTTGCACTGTTATATGAAGCCATCCAAGATCGGCTCGGCCATCGCCTTCATCACTGCCTTTGCCTTGTTGCTGCCGCCCGTATCGCATACGCAAACGGCACAAGGTTCTCCTTCGCCACAGGATTCGCAACAGCCGGAGAAGTTGTCCACCGTCCTGCGGGCGAACACGCGCCTGGTGGTTTTGGACGCTATCGCCGTTGATGAGCGCGGGAACCCGGTTACCGACCTCAAACAGGAAGACTTCACGGTCCTGGAAGACGGCAAACCGCAAAAGATCAGCAGTTTCAGCTTCCAGCGGCCCACAACTGCCGCGCCGCCAGCCCGCAGTCTGGCGCCGGGCGTGGTGACCAACGCTCCTCAGTACGGCAGCAGTTCTCTCAACATCATTTTGCTGGACGCCATTAACACGGATTTTTCCAACCATGCTTACGCGCAGGACATGCTGATTAAGTATCTGGAGACAGGTCCCGCGGTCCAACCTACCGCGGTGTTTGCGCTGGAAGGCAAGCTGACGATGTTGCATGATTTCACCACGGACACCAGAGCCTTGCGCGATGCGGTGGCCAATTTCAAGCCGCAAGGACCCACTCACATCGCCACCGTAGAGGCTGCGGCTTCTCCCTTCAGCCGCAGAGGATCGTTTCAAACCAGCCCCCTTGGCCGCACCGTCACTTTCAACGCGATGACTTTTCTCGCCAAAGCTCTGGCCGGATATCCGGGACGGAAGAACCTGATCTGGCTTTCCGAAGGTTTTCCCATCAGCCTCTTTCCCGAAGTAAACATGGACGGCGGAACTGCGATGATCGAGGACTACTCGCCCCTCGTGGAAAAGATCGCGGACGACTTGATGAATGCTCAAGTGGCCCTCTACCCCATTGACGCTGCGGGAGTTTCCATCAATGACCGCTTTTCCTCCCGTACCGCCATGGTCAGCATGGCGCAGCGCACCGGCGGCAAGACCTTCTATAACCGGAACGACATTGACATGGGCGTGCGCACCAGTATTGACGATGGCGCCACCTACTACAATCTCACGTACTATTCCCAGAACCATA
>DATMPO010000121.1:0-8592 GCA_035567035.1 Verrucomicrobiia bacterium
TACTTCTTGTCCGCCGGCGTCTGCCTGGCTGGCGGAAGCGTGTAAACAACTTCTCCTTTGCGCGCGTAGCGCAGCCGTTCCCGCGCTTCTCTTTCAATTGCCTGGGGATCCGATGTCAACGCCTTGATATGGTCCTGGCGCTGCGAGTTTTCCTGTTGCAGCACGATGATGTCCTGGCGCAACTTGCGGGACTCCGTCCTCTTCTGCTCATAGACCAGAAAACCGTTGGCGCCGAAGACCGCATGATATCCAATAAAGCAGGCGAGCAGGCCAACACCGCCGATGGCCAGCCGGCGCCGTGACTGGTAGAGCCAGGTGGCCGCGTTCTGGAATGGTTTTTGGATATGTGACGTCACTCGTTCCTTTACCTGCAAACCCTTGAAACATAGAGGGTTTTTGACGGGTTGATCTGGCGATCCGATTACACGGCTAGTTCGCGATTAGCTCTAAATTTTCCGATCACCAGATCAACCGATCACGGCGCTCACCCGATCCCTCTGTGTCCTCCATTCCTCTGCGTTTCAAAGGCTTTTAAACACCCAATCCTTGGCGGCTTCAGCCAGTTTGTTCAAATCCTGCTCTGACTTGCCTTCCACATAAATCCTGACTACAGGTTCGGTCCCGGACAGGCGGTAACATACCCAGGCCCCGTCCGCGAAGACCAGTTTCAGTCCGTCAACGCGCACTACCTGTTTTACTTTGCGCCCGTAAATCTCAGCGGGCGCGGACTGCAACTTTCTAGTGAACTGCTGTTTGAGTTCCGGCGTCAAGCGGAAGTTGTATCTTTGGGGGTAAAAGGAACCAACTTTGCCAAATAAATCGTGGATTTGTGCCATGAGCGGCCGGTTCCGGCGAGCAACCGCCTCGCAGCAGAGCAGGCAGGCGAGAATTCCGTCCTTTTCCGGAACGTGATAGCGAATGGTCAAGCCGGCGCTCTCTTCCCCGCCGATGACAATCTTGTCCTGTTTGATCAACTCACCCAGATACTTGAAGCCAACCGGCGTCTCGTGCAACTCCACGCCATGGCGCTCCGCGAGAGCGCTGATCAGATTGGTGGTAGTGACCGACTTTCCGACGCCGTTCTTCCATCCCCGCGTCTCGACCAGATAATCAAACAGCAAGGCAATTACGTAGTTAGGGGAAATGAAAGTTCCGTCTGCGTCTACGATGCCGAAGCGGTCGGCATCGCCATCGGTAGCAATACCGATGCGCGCTCCCGACGCTTTCATCTGCCGGCGAAGATCGTCGAGCACGTCGCCTTCCGGCTCCGGAGCGTGTCCGCCAAAGAGCACGTCGCGCGTGTTGTGGACTGTTATGACCTCAATTCCGGCATCGCGCAGCATATCATCCGGATAGCCGCGGCCCGCGCCCCACAACGGATCATAGACAATTTTCAATCCCGACTTTCGGATGAGCGGAAGATCAATGATCTCTTTTAATCGCGCCAGGTACGGCGCTTTGGGATCAATCGGTCGCGAAGCAGTTTTCTGCGCGGCAGCACCGGGCGCAGGACCATCGTCGCCGGGAATTAACGCTTCAATTCCCTGGGTGACTTCCGGCAACGCCGGCGCCCCGTCCGCGGTGGAGAACTTGATGCCGTTGTACTCCGGCGGATTGTGCGATGCGGTAAAGTTAATAGCGCCATCCGCTTTCAGGCGCAGGACCTCGTACGAAATGGCCGGTGTGGGCGCAGGTTCCGCAATCACCAGCGGCTCAATACCGAAAGAGCCTAGAATTTCGGCGGTCGAGGCAACAAACTGTTCGCCCATATATCGCGGATCGCGGCCGACAACAACGTTTGCTCCCGAGGGCTTAGTCGAGACAAGATAGCGGGCAATGCCGGCCACGGCGCGACGAACGTTGGCGAAGGTAAAATCGCCGGCGATGATGGCGCGCCAACCTGAAGTCCCGAATTTAATTTGCGCTGCCATGAATTTACCAACGTCCTTGATTCATCATTTCATATAATGCGGGGCTTTTTCTGAAATCCCGAATCCCGTGTTTTTTGCGGGTGAGGGATCCCTATAAGCCATGAGGGTTTAAGCTCATAGCGATCCCTCGCTCCGCTCGGGATTTCAGAAAGAGCTCAACCGCGAAAGGAATTTGCAAATGACACAAGCGCGCATCGTACTCACCACCGCCGGATCGCAGAAAGAGGCCAGAAAACTCGCGCATGCCCTGGTCGAACGCCGGCTGGCGGCTTGCGTGAACATCGTGCCCCAGATCGAATCTGTGTACCGCTGGCAGGGCAAGATTGAAAGCGCGGCGGAATGGCTGCTGCTCATCAAGACGCAGGTTTCGGCCTTTGACCGGGTCCGTGAAACCATCCAGGAATTGCATTCCTACGAAATGCCGGAGTGTGTACTGCTCGAGGTATCCAGCGGCAGTTCCGCCTATCTGGATTGGATCGCGGAGAACGTTATCTGACAATTTTTCTCTCCCAAACTATTGAATCTAAAGCGTAAATCCAAGAAATCCACAATTGTGTATCCTTCTGGTCTTCTCAAACCCCTCATGTCATGGCTATAATCCGCACGAATCCCAGGTAGAGCAAGCGCCCTTGTTCCTGCTATCCATTGCCAGTTTTCGCAACGAGGAAAAGTGTATGAAGGTAAGTGATGTAATGACCCCCGACCCGGTGTGCTCCCTGCCTAAAGACACCGCGGAAAAAGTTGCCAAGATGCTGCGCGACCACAATATCGGCTCGACGCCGGTAGTGCTGGACCACAAAACCCGCCAGCTGATCGGCATCATCACCGACCGCGACCTCTGCTGCACTGTTGTTGCCTCCGGTCTGGAACCCAAAGCTACTCCGATCAAGCGGTTTGTTACCGCCAATCCCGTTACTTGCCGGGCGGACGACGATCTGGAAACCTGCATCGTCGCCATGCAGACGTATCAAGTGCGGCGCGTTCCCGTCGTGGACGACGAAGGAAGATGCATTGGCATCGTCTCGCAAGCCGACCTGGCCCTGCGCCACCAATCCGAGAGGACGATCGAGACTCTGACCGAGGTTTCCAAATCGCGGCCGGAATCCTTCTCGCTCAGCGCATAAGCCTGCATCAGTTGCTGGTTGGCCGCTTCCGCAAATGATTTGCGGAAGCCCGCGGTCACGGTTTGCGGCCGTACATATTCAATCGCCAGTAATCCAGCAGGAAAGGCGGGGTATCCTGCGCCGCCTGACGGGCCAATTCGCCTAGAAAGTCGTCATGCAACTCCGGCGGCAGACGCTTCAGGTGTGGATGCAAAATGACAGTAGCCACAAAGCTGCGGAACGTGGCTTCATCCGGCAACTGCGTCGGCGCCTCTTCCAGTCCAGCTGAGACGTTCGCGAAGCCGGCGCTTTGCAGGCGCTTCGTCGTCAATTCCGCGTCAGGATACTCCCACAACCGTTCCCAGTTTTCGAAATAGCGCGCATATTGCGGCATCGCCATGACTCGTTTTGTGCGTTCGCGAAGACGCTCCACGTTCCGGCCTCCGCCGCACTGCGCCAGCAGAATCCCTCCCGGGCGCAGCGCGCGAAAGAGATTCTGAAACAGCTTGTCGTGGTCTTTGATCCAGTGAAATACCGCCGTGCTGAAGACCACATCGAAGGTGTTTGCATCCGACAAATCCAGCAGGTCCAGTTGCGCCACCTGCACGCGCGGGCCGAGTGGTGACAGCCGCTTGCCGGCTTCCTCCACCATGTTGGCTGAAGCATCCATCGCCGTGACCCGGCATTTGGGAAATGCCTGCAGCAGATCGGCGGTGACGCGTCCGGTACCGCAGCCCGCGTCAAGAATATGTTCATCACCGCGCAGCGGCAGGGCCTGGAGCTTGCGCAGCACTTTCACGCCCCAGCCGTACTGCGGATCAGACAGCTTGTGATACGCGGCAGAATCCCATTCCCTGGTGATGGTCATATGGCCGCCAAAGCGTTGTCCAGGTCGGCAATGATGTCCTCCGCGTCTTCGATCCCCACTGAGAGGCGCACCATGCCGTCGGTGAGGCCGATTTTTTTTCTTCCCGCCTCGCCCAGCGCGGCGTGGGTCATGGTGGCCGGATGGGAGATCAGCGTCTCCACTCCGCCCAGGGATTCTCCGAGCGAACAGACACGCACTTTGCGCAGCATTTTGTCGGCGTTGTTGAGCGAGCCGGTTTCCATAGTGATCATGGAACCGAAGCCCTTCATCTGGCGTTTCGCGAGTTCGTACTGCGGATTATCCGGGAAGCCGGGATACAGCACTTTCTTTACTTTCTTGTGCGAGCGCAGGAACGCCGCGACCTCCCGGCCATTGCGGTCATGCTGCTCCATGCGGACGGCCAGCGTCTTCACTCCGCGCAGGACCAGCCAGCACTCAAAAGGAGAAAGAATCGCCCCGGCGGCCTTTTGCATGAACGCCAGCTTCTCGGCGTGGTGCGGTTTTGTGCCGACAATCACGCCGCCGAGTCCATCGCTGTGCCCGTTCAGGAATTTGGTGGTGGCGTGCATCACCATGTCCGCGCCCAGCTCGATCGGGTGCTGAAAATACGGCGACATGAAGGTGTTGTCCACGACCAACTCCGCCGCCCCGTCATGCGCGATCTTCGCGACGGCTTTAATGTCCGTAAGCACCATCAGCGGATTGGTCGGCGTCTCAATCCAGACGATCCTGGTGTTATGCCGCATGGCTTTCCTGACCGCGTCCAGATCGGAGGTGTCCACGTAGCTGAACTCGATACCGTAGTTTGCCAGCACCTGGTTGAAAAGCCGCGGCACGCCGCCATAAACATTGTGTCCGCAGACCAGGTGGTCGCCTTGCTTCAGGAAACACTGGGTCACCGCGACAATCGACGCCATGCCGCTGGCAAAGACATGCGCTGACGTTCCGCCTTCCAGCGCGGCCAGATTCTGTTCTATGCGCGTGCGCGTAGGATTGCCGGCCCGCGAATAGTCGTAACCCTTGTTTTTGCCGATGGCTTCCTGCACGTAGGTGGTCGTCGCATAAATAGGCGCGACCACGGCGCCGGTGGACGGGTCCGGCTCCTGGCCAACGTGGATGGCTTTTGTCGCAAAACCCTGTTTTGCCGCAGGAACTGGTTTCGCGCGATCTGGCGACGATTTCTTCTTCTTCATTCCCTGGGCCCGCCTTCAAAAATATTTTTGGACATATAGCGCTCCGCCAGGTCGGGGATAAGCGTGACCACGCGTTTTCCCTTTCCCAATTTCTTCGCAACCTGGATCGCGGCGAAAACGTTGGCGCCCGCGCTCGATCCGCCCAGCACGCCTTCTTCCCGCGCCAGCCTCGCCACGGTTGCAAAGGCGTCCTTGTCCGTGACCATGATGATCTGGTCCGTCACTTTGGGATCAAACGTTTTAGGAATGAAGCTGGCGCCGATTCCCTCAACCTTGTGTTCTCCCGGAGGCCCCCCGCCCAGCACCGATCCTTGCGTCTCCACGGCAACGCAATAAACATGCGGCAGGCGCTCTTTCATGAGGCGCGCAATCCCGGTAAACGTTCCGCCGGTGCCCACTCCGATGACCACGGCATCCAGCTTGCCTTGCATCTGATCGAAAATTTCCACGGCCGTGGTGTCATGATGAAAGTCCGGATTGGCGGGATTCTCAAATTGCAGTGCGATGAAGGAACCGGGAATGCCGGCGGAGATCTCTTTGGCTTTCGCGATGGCCCCCTGAATGCCGGCCGCATCCGGTGTGCGGACCACCTCTGCTCCCAGGGCCCGCATGACCTTGACCTTTTCTTCGGCAAAACCTTCCGGCACCACGAGAATGACGCGATAGCCCTTATTCACGCCGATCAGCGCCAATCCGACTCCCGTATTACCGGCTGTTGCTTCGATCACAGTAGAACCAGGCCGGAGCCGGCCTTCCCTCTCCGCCCGCTGGATCATCCCGATTGCCGCCCGGTCTTTTACGCTCCCACCCGGGTTCATATATTCCAGTTTGGCGAAGATTTCGGCTGCGCCCTCGGGAACCATGCGGCGCAGCCGGAGCATCGGCGTTTCTCCGACAAGTTCGGTGATGTTTTCCGCCACGCGTGAGTGATTCATAAGCAAACTTCTAAGACTACGGGAGCAAACCGCAACAGGTCAAACCCAGGGAGATCGCCGTGATCGCCGTCATCGCGCGTGATCGCCGTCATCGGAGACCAAGCTGCTTTTCCTCCCAGCTCCCAATACCTACAGAGCTTAGCGGATTCTGCCTCTCCGATGACGGCGATGACCGGGGTCCCCGACACGCGCGGTTTTCGCGTGTTGGGGTGGGATGACGGCGATGAACCGATCACGGCGATCTTCCTGCCGCTTCCCTGCTAACAGGGAAAAAAACAGGGGAGAACGCGAGCGCTTGGATACTCCAGACATGCAAAACCTCGATTCCACGGGCCTTTCGTGAACTTTTTTCCCGGACGGAGTCACTTTGGAACAGGGGACGAACAGGGGAGTAACAGGGGAGGAACAGGGGGCATCGCCGTGATCGCGCGTGATCGCCGTGATCGGAAAACCAAAACCACCGAGGACACGGAGAACACAGAGAGAGGGCCGGCGGGCTCCTGGCTTTTTGGCCCTTGGCTTTCCGATCACCAGATCACGGCGATCACCAGATCACCCGACTCCTACGATGGATGTTGTTGATACCAAATGGTTTAACTCTAGTTTTCAAATATCTTCCGGGGTCCGCCTGGGCGGCTCGGGCTGGCCATTTGCCAATTGCTATCTGCTAATTTGCCTTTCTGCATGCGCTTGGTACCACGAAACAAAGGCGAATGTCAAGGACATAATTTGTCACATGGCTTCGGACCCTCATTATTGAAGGTTAAGAAACGCCCGGTTCTGCCGATTGTTCACAGCAGTAAGAGCGCGAGAGGTAAGCCATGAAAGTCTCACAGCCGGAGCTTGCGGCAATGCCGTCAACGATACCAACAGGATACTCACAGAGACCCACGCGGGTGGTGATCGCGGAAGACGACACCGCGTCCCGGGAGTTGCTGCACCACTTGCTGGAGAAGTGGGGATTCAACGTCTGCGTGGCGTCCGACGGGCTCGCGGCCTGGGAAATCCTGCAGGCTGAGGACGTGCCCACGATCGCCCTGCTGGACTGGATGATGCCCGGTCTGGAAGGCGTTGAAGTCTGCCGCCGGGTGCGCGCTCTTCCCCGGAAACATTACACGTACATTCTGCTGCTCACGGCCAAGACCGATGCCCGGAACCTTAAAGAAGGCCTGATCTCCGGCGCGGATGACTATATTCGCAAGCCCTATGATGCCGGTGAGTTGCAAGCCAGGCTGGTGGTGGCTACGCGAATCATCGGAGTACAGAAGGAACTGAGTGACGCGCAGGAGATGCGCGCGCTCGCTAACCAGGCGGCGAACTCCGGCGCGTTCGACTGGGACATTGCCGCCAACATCAATCGTTGGCCCCCGGAGACCGAGAAGGTATACGGAATCGCCGCCGGTAAATTCGATGGCACCTATGAGGCCTGGGCGGCTCTGGTCCTTCCTGAAGACCTGGCCAAGGCTACGGCCGCGGTCGAAGAGTCCTTACGGACCGGAGAACTGGTCGGCGAGTTCCGCATCCGCCGCAGCGACAATCATGAAGTCCGCTGGATAGGCGCGCGCGCCAAAGTTTTTTTCAGCCCGGCCGGCAAGCCGGTACGCATGATCGGCATTAACCTGGACATCACCAACCAGAAACGGGCCGAAGCGGCGCTCGCAAACAGCGAACAACGCTATCGCAATCTGGTGGAGAACAGCACGGCCCTGATCTGTACCCACGACCTGGAAGGCAAGATCCTGTCCATCAATCCCGCGGCTGCGCGGAGCCTGGGCCTTACCGTGAAAGGGTGCATCGGGAAGAACATAAAGAGCCAGTTGGTCCCGGAAGCCCGGCCCAACTTCAATGCCTACCTGGAGCAGATTCAGAAGCACGGCGCCGCCAGCGGCCACCTGCCCCTGATGGACCGCCGGGGAAAGCGGCTGGTCTGGTCGTACACCAACCGGTTGATCCACGACGAAGGCAGCGCACCCTACGTGCTGGGACACGCCCAGGACATCACGGAACAAATCATCATGCAGAAGGAATTGCGCGCGAGCCAGGAAGCGGCCCTGGCCGTGGAGAAGCGGCTGGCCCGCGTGGACGGGCTTACCGGCCTGGCCAACCGCCGCGCGTTCTATGAAGGCGCGGAGCTGGAAAGAAAACGTTCGCTTCGCTATTCGCGCCCCCTGAGCATCGCGTACATCGATCTCGATAATTTCAAGGCAGTGAATGACGAGCAGGGCCACGAGGCCGGCGACCAGCTGCTGGCCTCCGTGGGGAAACTTCTGCGCGAGAATGTGCGCGCCGAAGACATCGTCGGCAGACTCGGCGGAGACGAGTTCGCCGTCCTGCTTCCGGAAAACAACTACGACAACGCGGTCAAGGCCATCGCTAAAATCCATGGCGTACTGAACGCGACGGCAAAGAAGAATGCCTGGAACATCGGTTTCAGCGTCGGCATGATCACTTACAATATCCCGCCGGAGACCGTGGAGGAAATGATTCACGCCGCCGACCAGCTCATGTACAGCGTCAAGCACGGAGGCAAGAACCGCTTCGCCACGTCGGCCGTGCTCAATG
>DATMPO010000122.1:0-36865 GCA_035567035.1 Verrucomicrobiia bacterium
TTGCGTTGCTGGACTTTACTCAGAAGGCATTCTTCCGTGGTGAGCATCAGGCCGGCTCCGTTGACGTCAATGCTGCCGCCTTCCAGCACCACGTGATGAGGCTTGGCTTTGACCTGGACCAGGGGCTGGAATTGCTTGAGGTTGAGCTTCTTAGCGATCCGTTCCGGCAATTGGTTGTCGAGTTTCCAGTCGGGATATTTGGCCCATGCATTGAAGCGCCAGTTGGTGATGGCAACGCGGTCCGCGCCGGAACCACGACGTATGAAGATCGGCCCCGAGTCGCGCGTCCAGATGCGGTTGGTCGGCCAGACGTGAAACATGACGCGCGTTAAGCCGACGTTGCAGCGCGTCAGGATGCCACGGGCCTGGCTGCGTTCCTTCGCGTCGCGCACCACAATGTTTACGTCTTCTACCCGGCCCAGGTAGCGGACAATGTCGGCAAAGACCCAGAGTATGGCATTAAATTTTCCCGGCCAATCGGTGCGATTGTGCGGCCAGGCAAGCCAAGTGGCCTGGTGGCGCTCCCATTCGGCGGGCATGCGGTAGCCGAGCGCGCGGGGAGTGGCCGGTTCGTTGAATGCAGAGACCTTCAATCCAGAAACCTTCGCGTGATGCCGCCGTAGCTGTCGATCCGGCGGTCGCGCAAGAACGGCCAGTTGCGGCGGATGTCTTCGAGCTGGCGCAGGTCGCACTGGCCGATCAGGATTTCCTCTTTGTCGTGGGACGCTTCGGCAATCACGCGGCCGAACGGGTCGCACAAAAACGATCCGCCCCAGAATTCCAGGCCTTTACCCTGGGCGCGATTACCGCGGACGTCGCCGAACTCATGGCCCACGCGGTTCACCACCGCCACGAACACGCCGTTGGCGATGGCGTGCGCGCGCTGGATGGTGCGCCAGGCGTCGTGCTGGGCCATGCCGAATTCGGCTTTTTCGTCCGGATGCCAGCCAATCGCGGTGGGATAAAAGAGAATATTCGCGCCTTGCAGCGCGGTCAACCGCGCGCCTTCCGGATACCACTGGTCCCAGCAAACGAGCGTGCCGATGCGTCCGTGCGGGGTGTCAAAGGCCTTGAATCCGAGGTCGCCCGGAGTGAAATAGTACTTTTCGTAGTAGAGCGGATCATCGGGAATGTGCATCTTGCGGTAGATGCCCTGGAGACTTCCGTCCGCATCGAGAATGGCGGCGGTGTTGTGGTACAGCCCGCGCGCACGGCGCTCGAAGACCGACGCGACAATTACGATCTTGTTTTCCTTCGCGACGGCAGCCAGGGCCTCGGTGGTTGGTCCCGGAATCGATTCGGCCAGATCGAACAACGTGGTGTCTTCGCGCTGGCAGAAATACTGTGCGCGAAAAAGCTCCGGCAGACAGACGATCTGTGCGCCCTGCTTCGCGGCGGCACGAACTTTCTCGATCGCGCGCCGGAGATTGTCGTCCGGATCGGGCGAGCAGGACATTTGAATCAGGCCGACTGTGAATGTGTCAGAACTCAACTGTTGTTCCTAATTGATACCAGGAACTATAAGAATAGCAAACGTGGCGGCTGGCGTTGGCACGTCTCAACAGAACGGGATCTTTCCCGGCGCCACAAACGCCAGAGCAATGCCGATCACATCCAAGAGGAAAGACAATCCTGTTCCAGCCGCTGCCCACGCCAGGGTCTGTTTTGGGCGTTCCCACCTCCGGTCGCAGAAGAACCAGATAGTGGCCATCCAGATGACGAAACGCAGGACAAGAAGACCGGAGAAAAACCACGGCACGGCAAAGCCATCGGGCTTGTGCAACGTGGTGAGAATTGTTCCCCACAGGGCAAGATGAGCAATGCCAATGACCAGCCCCAGCAACAGGCGCGTGGTTCCGATCGTAATCGCCCAGGACCTAGTGGCCGGGTAGATGCGTCGCAGAGCCGCTCCGGCAACTGTATAGCCGCAGAATTTGACGCCCGCAAAAGCAGCAGCGCCCAGCGGGCCGGGAATTGACCCAGGCATGCGAGAAGAATACCACCACAGGCGATGTCTTTAAGACACTGCGGCAGATGCGGCGTTCGCTGCCAGGGCCATCATCCTTCGCCGCAAGAAACGCTTCAGTTCCAAAGCGCCCCAGGTGGCCAGCAGCATGAGGAGCAGGTCTGTATATCCCTCATGAATGATTTGCAGGGAATCCGTGCAGGTCCAGGGCAATGTGAAACGTCCCATCATCCAAAGGTGGCTCAATTTTCCGTGGAGCCCGTCCAGGCCTTCGGAGATAAGCGACGGCAAGACCGCGCACAGTGTGACGGCCCAAAAGGCACAAGCCATCACCAGGACCATCCGGACAACGAAATGAAGCGTCTTCAGCAGCTTCATACTACATAAGACACCGACCCTCCGCGGCAGGTTCCTGCAGTGTCCTCCCAAACACGGGAGATTGACTCCAAGCAGTGCGACCCGTTACTTTTCTCCTTCCACTATTTTCAGACGAGACCCTGAGGTGATGTTTGGCCAAGAAGCACGAAGGCGCAGGTATTGATCGCAAGCTCCACGATCCGGTAAAGGACAAGCTTTCTCCGGTTTTCCCTTTGGACCTTTCCAAAACCAGGGGCATCAGCGGTCTGGTTCGCGGAATGGCCGATACGGCCTTCACCGGACGCCAGCTCGGCGAAGCCGTGGACGTGCTGGAAGCCATGGCCCGCGACAAAGACTGCTTCGTCGTCATGACCCTGGCCGGGGCCATGACCGTGGCCAAGCAAGGGCTGATCGTCTGCGACCTGATTGATCGCGGCTTGGTCAACGCCGTCGTCTCTACCGGCGCGCTCATGGCGCACGGGCTGGTGGAAGCCACCGGCTGCAAACATTATCGCTACGACCCGCGCATGAACGATGTGGAACTGTACGAAGCCGGCTATAACCGCGTCTATGACACGCTGGAGCCGGAGCAGAATCTCGACCACGTTGAATTGGTGATGGAAGAGGTCCTGGGCAATTGGGACACCGATGAGACCATGTGCTCCTGGCGTCTGAATCAGGAAATTGGAAGGCATCTAAAGAAGCACGCCAAAGGGCGGGGGATTTTGAAATCGGCGTTTGAAAAAAAAGTTCCGGTGTTTGTGCCCGCTTTCACTGATTCGGAAATGGGGCTGGACGTGGCATTGAACAATCGCATGCGCGCCCGTGAAGGCCAGCCGCAAGTCAACTTTAATCCGTTCCTCGACCTTGACCATTTTGCCGAAACGCTTTTGCGGCAGAAGCGCCTGGGAATCTTTACCATCGGCGGCGGCGTGCCGCGCAACTGGGCGCAGCAATTCGGCCCGTACTGCGAACTGCGCGTCCGGCGCGCCGGAGAAGACGTGGAATTGAAGCGCTATCACTACGGCGTGCGCGTATGTCCGGAGCCGGTGTACTGGGGAGGACTTTCAGGCTCGCCTTACTCTGAGGCCATTTCCTGGGGCAAGTTTGTCCCGCCGGCGGAAGGCGGACGCTTCGGCGAAGTCTTCGTGGACGCGACGGTCGGCCTGCCGATTATGTGCGCTGCATTGTTCGAGCGGCTGGGGAAGAAATATAAGAAGGCGTAAGTCTTGTGGTTCTAAATGGTGAAAGAGCGGCCATGGATGGCAAAGGAACGGCCTGTGGGAGTTGGAAAGTTATCTCACCGAACGCCGCAAACCGATCGACCGCCAGTACGTCAGGTCGCCGTCATCGGAAGGGCAGAGTGTCCCCGGAAACAAAACAGCGCTAAAAAACCGGTTTTGTTGCCTGTTCAAGCTCCCATGATTGGCGTAAAGTAAGCCCAGACTGAGAGCAGTTAGCTCAGGAAAAACCGGCCCCGCCCAGGCGGATTGCCGTGAAGATATTTGACAACATACGCGAGGAAGCACTCAGCGCTCAGCACTCAGCTAAACCACAAGCCGCCCTCGGCTATGGGTCTTTCCGGCGATACTCCCCGGTTTCCAAATTGTCGTTGGTCCCCTGTTCTTTCCCTGTTACCTGCCTGTTCCTTCCCTGTTCCTTCCCTGTTCCGAATCAGCGGGGAAGTCGCGAAAGGCCCATGGAATCGAGGTTTTGCTGCTTAAGGAGACCGAAAGTGCGGAATCTCCCCTGTATTTTTCCCTGTTAGCAGGGGAGACCCCGCCGCTGGGAAGATCCGGGATAATCGGGGCCTACTCGAAGATCAATATCGCCGACGCAATCACCGTGGTCCACAAACCGCGCTTGTCGCCCACGGCGGTCTGCGTGATGTTGGTTGTCCGGACGATCTTGTTGGAAATCCGGTAAATCTCTTTTTTCTCGTCCCAGGACTTGTCGGGGTCGAATTCCACGTTCAGCGTGGTGGCCAGCATTTCAGCGGCCAGCTCTTCGGCGTATTCACCGGCAATGTTGTCCGGCTCGCCGAAAGAGTGGTGCTCGCTCAAATAGCCATACGTGTTGCGGTCCGCGGGGAGAGCCAGGCCAATGCTGGAAGCCACCAGGCGGTGGGGTTCGCGCGTGGAGTTCTCAGCGACTACGGCAAAGGTAACTTCTCCGGGGTAAAGGTACTTCACGCCTTCTTTGCGGGAAATCAATTTGCATTGTGGAGGAAAAATGGATGAAACCCTGACCAGATTCTGGGCGGCGATTCCCGCGTCCCGCAACGCCAGCTCAAATGAAGTGAGACGTTCCCGGTGTTTACCTACGCCCTTGGTCAGAAAGATGCGCTTTGGCACCATGCTTATTCCCAATTTAAGTGTCCTCCGGAAAATTGTTTAGACCGAATGTCAGAAAATAACACACGCGGGCGGGATGCTGTGGAAAATTTCGCGGCATTTAACAAAACTTATAACAGAAAAAGACGTTTTGGACACTGCTAGCGGGTTGCGGCGACGCCTCCCAGTCCAGCACCCTTCAATTTGACTGCAATTTCGATAAAAGCGTGGGCGGCCCGGCTCAAGGCCTTGTCTTTGCGATAGACCAGCGCCAGATCGCGCCGGATACAGGCATCGGACAGCAGAATCGCGGCCAGGACACCGGCTTTTACGTCCTCTAAGACGTTAGACCGGGCAATGAAGCCCACGCCGACTTTCGCGGCTACAAAGCGCTTCAGCAACTCGCTGGAGTCCAGTTCCATGGAGATATTGGGCGTAAGCTGGCGCTCGTGAAACAGGCTGTCAATCGCGTCGCGAGTGCGCCCGACCTTGGGTAGCAGCAGGGGAAAACGTACCACGTCACGCACCGCCGCGCCGTTCCTGTGGCTCAGGGCGTGGCCCGGAGGCACGATCACGACCAGTTCATCGCGATGAATGTTGACCACGGAAAGCCGCTTGTCTTCCACCGGAATCGAGACCACGCCGAAGTCAACGGCGTTGTCCATAATGGATTCAAGGATCTTGGCCCGCTCCAGACGGCTGATCTGAACACTCACGTCGGGATAAAGCTTCTTGAACTTGGCAAACACCTCCGGCAGGATGTGCAGACAGGTGGCTTCATTGGCGCCGACCACGATTTCTCCGTGGGGCACGCGCTCCATGTCCGCGAGCGCGCGGACAATCTGCTTGCGCGCCTCGACCGCGTCTTCGGCGTACTTCTGGAAGGCCTTGCCGGGCGCCGTTACCGCGACCTTGCCGCCGCTGCGGTCAAAGAGCCGGGCGCCCACTTCCTCTTCCAGCGCGCGAATCTGCGACGAGATCGCAGGCTGCGTGCGAAAACGTTTCTCCGCCGCCCGGGAAAAACTGCAGTGCCGGGCGACTTCAAGAAAAGCTTCCAGTTGATCGAAATCCATGGGAGTGGTGTCTATTGTATTTGGTTGTAGCATGTTCGAGCGGGAAAGATGCAACTAGCACAGGAGTTTCAGCAATTGGCATTTGCTAATTGCTTGTTCCATGAAAGCCATCATCTGCGAACAATACGGCGGCCCGGAAGTCCTGCAGTTTGAAGACGTGGCCATACCCCAGGTCGGTCCCCATGGCGTGCTGGTGCGTGTCCACGCCACCAGCGTGAATCCCATTGACTGGAGACTGCGCCAGGGGATGTTCCGGGCGGTCCTGCCGGTCGTCTTCCCCGTAATCTGGGGAGCGGATTGCTCCGGCGTGGTCGAGGAAGTTGGCGGCGCGGTGACGTTGTTCCGTCCGGGAGACGAAGTGTTCGGGTTTAAAGACGGTCGCGTCGCCAAAACTTACCGCGGGACTTACGCTCAGTATGCGGTCCTGCCGGAACATGCGCTGGCCAGGAAGCCGGCTGGTCTCTCGCATGAAGAAGCAGCATCTGTCCCGTTGGCCGCACTGTCGGCATGGCAGGTGTTGATGGACCGGGGAAAGATGAAGTCCGGGGACCGCGTACTGGTCCAGGCGGGCGCCGGGGGCGTGGGGATTTTTGCCATTCAGATCGCCAAGGCCCGGGGCGCGCATGTAGCTGCCACCGCAAGCACGCGCAACCAGGACTTCTTGAAAGAACTGGGCGCCGACGTGGCGATTGACTACCAGAAAGACCGGCTTCAGGACAAAATCTCCGGTTATGACCTTGTCCTGGACGGAGTGGGTGAAAGCGTTTGGGGCAGCTCTCTTGCCGTTCTCCGGCCGGGGGGCAAGCTGGTAACGTTGCTGGCGCCTATTCCGCGCGACGGAGCCGGCAAACTGCGCTTCCTGGGCCGGGCCGCAAGCCATATCGTTGCGTGGACTCTGCGCGCGGCAATCGCGGGCAAACGAATAATGATGGCGCGAGCCAAGCCCGCAGGCGGCGAACTGGAACAGATCAGCAGCTTGATTGAGGCAGGGAAGATCCGCACGGTCATCGAGCATGTTTTTCCGTTCGAGCAGATCGCAGAGGCCCACCGTCTGAGTGAAACCGGGCACGTCCGAGGGAAGATCGTCGTTAAGCTCCTTCCCTGACAGTCGCGAAGATAAAGACGCGAATAAACACGAAGCAGGAAAGAACAGCAAACAGAGTTTTCGCGCTGATTCGCGTCCATTCGCGGCTAATCGGCAGTCCGCCAGTCCGCTGCGCTCTTGCCGGTCCGCGCTGGTTTCCCCTGTCGCCCGCAATATAGAATTTATGGCACTATGATTGGCATTCTTCAAATCGCGATCCTGGGAGGCATTCTGACTTTGGCCAACGGGCAGAAGACTTCATCTCCTGAAATTCCTGACAGCATCAAAGCCCCTGCCGGCGAGGAACTGGTCCTGCAAGTTCAGGCGACCGGTTCGCAAATCTATGTTTGCCAGGCGGGAGCCGACCAAAAACTTTCATGGGTCCTGAAGGCGCCGGAAGCGCAGCTCTCGGACGCGAAGGACACCGTGGTTGGCACGCACTACGCCGGTCCCACGTGGAAGCACCAGGACGGAAGTGAAGTAAAAGGCAAACTGGTCGCCCGGATTGACGCTCCGGAGCCGGATTCCATCCCCTGGCTTCTACTGACGGCCACCGAACATTCCGGGACCGGAATCCTCAGCCGGGTGACGACGATCCAGCGAATACACACTCAGGGCGGCCAGCCGCCCAAGACCGGTTGCGACAAGGCCCATAGCGGCGGCGAAAGCAAGGTCCCGTACTCGGCGGACTACTACTTCTACGCACCGCCGCGCTAACGCCTGTCGAGTTTCCGTTGGAGATCAAACGTCGGTTTGATATGGCCGCGCGGGAATCCGGGCCAATAAAAAACTTACAACAGGTGTAACGAATTTCCCTTGTCTGCCACTACCTTACGAGACAGCAGTGCGTTTGATGAGGAAGGGCTTGCAAGTGAGCAGCGGACATCAGCGCGACCGTGGTTTGCCGGTATCAGTGTCCTCGGATTCCTGCGCGGTCCGTTCTTCGCGCGTGGGCACCGGCGGCAGAGGACGCCGCGGTTGGATGCGCGTCTTACCCGCGGGTGGCGGCATATCTTCATGCTTAACAACTGTTTCGCCGGAATACTTTAGGGGGAAGACGACGGAACCGGTGGCGGGCTTTGGCTCTTTCTCGTTTTCATCGGCTGCTTTTTTCCGGTTCGACATTTCCGTCTCCTTCCGCTGCTTTGATCCTTATGCTCATTCTACTCGCACCAAGGAGCCTAGCTTACTTACCTCACCGATCCGGACCGGGCCAATAGTAAAATCCTTTTTCGCAGGAGTCGTGCCATGAAAGACATTCGCGACAAAAAACCAGCCATTAAAACCCATCCCAAAGCCACCAGGATGGCCTTGAAGAGGTCAGGGGCCAGGACGATCAAGGTGCGGCATCTGAGTGCCCCGCCGAGCGTTCCCAGGGCCAAGGCGAAAGCGCAGCCCAAGAGGATCCATGCGCGCCACCTGCTGCCACTGGTAAAGGAAGGGGCCGAGCGCCCGTTTCACAGCGCGACCACCCGTGCAATGATCCATAGTCTCGATGCCCCCGGGCAGCCGCTGCAGACGGTCCTCAACACGGCGCTGACTCAGGCGGCGCAGAACCGGACTTCCGGCAACGTGAACGAGCCGAGCGCGGCCATCAACGGTGATGTTGTTTTCTTTACCGGCAACTGGTACGCCGCCATGTCCCCCGATGGCGGAAACACGTTCAAGTTCATTGATCCCAATACCATGGCGCAGGCTTCCGATCCGGCCGCGATCAAGTTCTGCTGCGACCAGGTGGTCAACTATCTCAGTTCGATTGACACTTTCGTCTGGCTGCTGCAATACGGGCCTTCCAGCGGAGACAACCTCCAGCGGCTGGCCTTTGCCAAGAGTGCGGACGTGGTGGCGGGCAAATGGCGCACGTTTGATATCACCCCCGCGGCGCTGGAAGTTCCGGGCGCGTTCCTGGATTTCCCGGACCTGGCTGTGGGCGCCAATTTCCTTTACATGACCACCAACATTTTCATGAGCGATAACACCGCCGGGTCCGCGGTCGTCAGGATTCCGTTGAGTTCGATTGACAGCGGCCAGCCCACGGCGGAGAAGTTTGTATCGGTAAATCAGGGGCTGCAGAGTTTCCGCGTGGCGCAGAACTGCGGCCCAACAGCGTTCTTCGCCGCGCACAAGGACACGAGTACGCTGGAAGTTTTTTCCTGGCCGGAGGGTCAGGCCGCGCCCGTTTCGCAAGAGGTCCCGGTCGCGCGGTGGATCGGTGGCAATGGTTATTTTTCCCGCCTGCCGGACGGGCGGCGCTGGCTCGACCGCGCCGACCCGCGCATCACCGGCGCCACACTTGCCGGCTCCGAGCTGTGGTTTGCGTGGTCGGTGGACAGCGGCTCCAACCATCGCCCCAATCCGTTTGTCCAGATTGCCAGAATCAACTCACAGAACATGACGTTGATTGACAACGTCAATTTGTTCGACTCCAACTCCGCCATTTGTTATGCCGGACTTTCATCGAACGCGGCCAACGAAGTTGGCGTTTCTTACATGATCGGCGGAGCGGAGCCGCCTTCTCACGTGGTGGGAATTCTGGGCGACCAGCAGCAGAGCCTCATGGTGGCAAAAGGAGATCGCGGCCCTCTGCCCGATCCCAACACTGGTTCGGGGGACTGGGGAGACTTTCTTACCGTCCGTCCGGTGTTTCCTGACCGCAAGCTCTTTGCGGCTACTGGCTATACGTTTCAAGGCACGAAGGACGGAGACAATCTCGACGCTACTCCGGATTTTGTGATTTTCGGACGCGCTGACGCCCCCGCGGTCCTGGCTGCGCAGGCCGCGAAGAAGAAGAAGCCCGGCGGTCGAAAACCTGCTGCCGGCAAAGGAGGGGGCGGCAAAGTCGTGGGCGGCCCGGTAGTCGCGGGCGGGCCGATTACAGATGTCAACAAGCTGTCTGTGGTAAGCCAGGCGGTTGCGGCGGAGATCAAAGCCGCGTGCGGCGTCAATACCCCGGCCCGGGCCTTCATGCCCGAAATGGATGCCATGCTGCCGCAGTTGGTCACCGCTCCCGGCGTCGAGCGCTGGCCGGTGAAAACCGGAACGGACCCGGACAGAAACCTGGTAGGCAAGAACGTGATCGCCGGCAAGGACCTGGGAATGGGCATTGTTGACGCCACCGTGGAAGAGATGATCACCATTCCCCGACCGGCGGACATGGCAAGTCCCACCGGGAATTTCCCGCTCTACCAGAGCAAACGGGCGCAGCCCTTGGAAATTGTGATCTGGCAGCTCGATGTCACTATCACTGCCCTCAAACTTGAGGCGGATGGCGACTACCACCTGGTCCTGCAAGGGACCAGCGGTGAGACCATGATCGGCGAGGTGCCGACGCCGAATACAACGTTCGTGGGTGACAGCCCGTGGCTGCAAAACATCACGGACGCGCGGAAAGCGGTGGATGACAAGCTGGTGTCAGGTCTTTCACCAAAAGACTTCGCGCTCGCGCCCAACGGAAAGATGCTGATACCGCGGTCAGCCCTCTCGTCACCGCCGCCGGTCATGGCGAACTTCCAGCCGCGGGAATCGTTCACGACGGCTCCGGAAGGACAGGAAGGTCAAATGGCGGCGTTCAAAACTCAGGTGTCGCCAACACCGGCCAGAATCACCGGAGTCGGGTTCTTTGACAAGGTGCACGGCCAGATGGGTGTTTCGCAATCCAACGGGATTGAGCTTCATCCCGTGTTGAAAATCGAGTGGCTCTAACCAAACAGGGAGATTGCCTGTGCATGCCGCAACCTCATTTGGATCGGTGGTGGTGCTGGCGTTTTGGGCGGTGCTGATTGCGGAGCTGGTGGGCGATAAGTCCATCTACACGCTGACGTCGCTCTCCCTCCGTTTTCGCCCGGTGCTCGTGTTCGCGGCGTTCACGGTGGCCAGCGGATTGAAGATGCTGGCGGCCGTACTGCTGGGACGCGTGGTCATGCAGTTTCACTCGCATTGGACCTATGTCATCAGCGGTGTGGCCTTCTTTATTTCCGCCGTCCTGATCTGGTGGGAAGAGCCGCCGGAAGCCGCATCCAGCCAGGCGGGGAAGCCGTGGGCGCAGGGAGCGCTCATCTGCTTCACGTCGTTCTTCTTGACCGAATGGGCCGATCCTGGCCAGATTTCCGCCGCTGCGCTGGTAGTGAACTCACACATGGCGCTGGCCACCTGGATGGGCGGAACGCTCGCCATCCTGTTCAAGGGCGGCGTGGCCATGACGCTTGGAATGCAACTGCGCAGTCGCTTGCCGCAATGGACGCTTCGCACAGTTGCGTCAGGGTCTTGCTGCGTGCTCGGTATCCTGGCCCTGGGCGAAGGGGTGCTGGGCTGAGGCGCGTTGCCGTTATTCCTTTACCAGCTTCCACGTCGGATCAGGATCGAACGTGGTGATAGCGGCCCCGAACTTGGCCGTTTTCGGGCCAAGGTTCTTTTCATAGACGCGGCCTTGTTGATTGACGATGAAGCTCATCACGCCGGAGCTTCCCCATTTGTCCGGATAGGCGATCAGTGCGTAACCGGCAATCATGTTGCCATTGATGACGTAATTGTATTTTCCTCCCGGCGCATGCGGTCCCTGGGCCTTCAGGATCTTGAAGTAATAGCCGTGATAGGGAGACCGCGGATGCGTGGTCGCCGCCGCATCTTTGTTCGCCGCTGTACCTGCTCCCCGGCCGGCGGAATAACCTTCAGTACGGGCTGCGGCCACCAGAGCGCCGAGCGGGCTCTGCTTGCCATCTGGAGCCGACTCCCAGTACAACCCGTCTTTTTGTCCGGGCGTGCTGATGAATCGTTGCGCGTACTCGGCGACGCCGTCGTTGTCCAGATCGCCTTCGCTGAAGTACTCCCACTGCGCCAGCACATAGGCGCGGCAGGTGGCGATGGCGGAGAGTTCGTTTTCGCCAATCCGGCGGTTCAGGATTTCTTCCATGCCGGCCGCGGTATCAAAGCGCCACTTCTCACCTTGCCGGACAATCGGAATCGGGAAGGCCCAGTTGTTTTCACCGACCGTTAACGTGACCCTGGCGTCACCTGCCTTCTCGAGCTTTGCCGAATGCTCAGCCGCAGCGGCGAACGATTCCACTTCATTGTTGTCTTGAATCGGATCGCCGGAGAGCAGTTGGTTATAGTCGGCCCCGAAAATGCCGGCCATGGCTGCGTGGTCTTTTGCTTTAGCGGCGTTTACCAGGGCTGTCATGGCGTCGTCAGCGGACGCAAATAGTGTTTGATTTGCATCGCCCCCGGCAGCTTGAGCACGTACTGTTTCGCTGCAGAGCAGAAGCAAGAGCAACACAACAGATGACATGCAAAGAAACATGACGCGCGAGTGAACCGCCATTCTCGAGTCCATACATTCATCCCCTTCGTAGACAAACTTGCTGGCTAGTCTCTGCTTCATGGCCGCCTCCCAGCTCCGCCTCTCGGCTGACTTGGCGGGCCTGATGGTCGTGGTGGCGGCGAGGGTCTGACTGTCGGTGCCGGGGTCGGCCGGTTCTGTTGCTGACGACTGTCATATCCACGCTGGCTGGAGGCATGAGTATCAAACTGGGGTGCACCGCCACCGTGGAAGACAGAGTTTGGCGGCCGCTGATTGTAATCCTGTTGCGGCCGTGGCTGCTGCGGGGGTCCCTGGACCACCGGAGGCCTCGCCATCGGGGGCTGGTCGCGGCCTGGCTGTCTTTGCGGACCAGGTTCAGGAGGCCCCTGGTATCGCGGCGGGGTTGCTTGCGGGTGTTGTGGCTCGGGAGGCCCCTGGTACCGCGGCGTTGCTTGCGGGGTTTGTGGTTCAGGAGGACCCTGATACCGCGGCGGCGTTGTCTGCGGGTGTTGCGGCTCAGGAGGACCCACGTACGCCGGCGGCCTTCCTGGCGGCTGTTGCGTTCCCGGAGGGTTTCCACGTCCGCGATTGGCGTCAATCCGTGGATCGTTCGGATTGAGGTTGCGCCGGATCGTTTGATTATCGCGAGGTGGATTATCGCGAGGTGGCACGCCGGGACCAGGTTGTCCGCCGGGTCTGCCGTTGCCGCGCTGGTCGCGGCGCACGTTGCTGTAGTCGACATTGGCGTGTACACCCTGGTAACGCTTAAGCGCATCGTAGTTCGGGTGCTGGTCCACCACCGCCCGGTTGACTCGCACATCACGGTACCGTTCGTTCACGTAGGTGTTGTTGACATGAACGTAACGGCGGGACCGCTCCATCCAGTCCGGATCATGTTCACCCCGCTCCCATCCGTGATAAAAAACGCGGTGCTGCCGCCAGTCAAGGTCATCATTCAGCCACACTCCGATGCTGAATCCCGCTCCAAACGAGATGACGGGCCCATAGAAGCCACGGCGAGGGAAGTAGATGATGGCCGGGTCGTATACCGGCACGTAGATGTACTGCGGTTGCGCCGGATAAATATCGATATAGCCGTCTGTCTCCACGACCTCCTGTTGCTGCGTGGTTGCCAGATTGCCGGCATTGCGCGCCTCGGCGCGCAAGCGCTGGACCGCGTCCATGACGTCGGTGGACTGATTGACGTAAGCCTGCCCCAGCGACGTAGTCCAGTCAATCTTGTCCGCCATCATGTGGAGCACTGTCGGGTAATGCGCAACGGATTTGACGCTCACGTCCCAGGGTCCCGAGTCAACGTCATAGTGATCGTTGTAGGCCCGCGTCTCGCGGTCCGCTTCATCAATCTGGTCGGGGAAGGTCGCCGCCACCAGGACCTGCGCCAGCAATGGGTCGGGATATAGAGCAATGGGAGCAAGCAGGTTGTCCAGCTGCTCCGCAGAGAACCACACCCCCTGCTGCTCGTCCTGCATCCCGATGGCTGCAGGTGCGTGTGGCAAGTTCCGTGTACTTGCCCGAAGGTCGGAGAAAAAAGTTGAAATGCCAAGAACGAGTACTATCGCTAGAGCTTTTCTCATAACGCTTGTCTCCCGTTTCCACAAGTGACGCCGCGTAGTTAATGCGGACCTGGGCCCACCACTCTCTTCTCACGCCACTGGTTTTATTGGACTCAATTTCGTGTCACAGAGTTGCTATCGCGAAGCGTACCGTGAAACTGCGGATGGCCGGACTCCAGCATCTACCAGCCATGATATCCTAATCATGTTAGCTGCGATCCCGCCCAGTCGGAGTTTTCCCGCAGTTCCTTAATATAAAAATGATTTCTGTCAGCAATGTCTCCATGCGCTACGGCGCCAAAGTACTGTTTGAAGAGGTGGCCACGGCGTTCACCCCGGGCAAGCGCTACGGCCTCACCGGTCCCAACGGCGCGGGCAAGACCACCTTCATGAATCTGCTGTCCGGCCAGTTGGAGCCGCAGAAAGGCACGGTAGTCCGTCCCAGGAAACTCAGCGTGCTGAGCCAGGACCAGTTTGCCTTCGATCCTTACCGCGTAGTGGACACTGTGATCATGGGCAACAAGCGGCTATGGGCGGCTATGGAAGAACGTGACCGGATTTACGCCAAGCCGGAGATGTCCAATGACGACGGCATGCGCCTGGGCGAGCTCGAAGGCATCGTTGGTGAAGAAGACGGTTACTCCGCCGAAAGCGACGCCGCGGTCCTGCTGCAGGGTCTGGACATTCCAGACGAATTGCATCAGCGCAAAATGGGCGAGATGCAAGGCGGACAGAAGGTCCGCGTGCTGCTGGCGCAGGCGCTGTTTGGCCATCCGCAGGCCCTGCTGCTGGACGAGCCTACCAACCACCTGGATCTCGATTCCATCCACTGGCTGCAGGATTTTCTAAACCGCTATGATGGCGTGCTCATCACGATTTCCCACGACCGCCATTTTCTGAACAGTATCTGCACGCATATCGCGGACATTGATTACGAAACCATCATCACCTACACCGGCGGCTATGACGACATGGTGATGGCCAAGACCCAGATACGTTCGCAGATCGAGTCGCAAAACGCGCAGCGGGAAAAGAAAATTGACCAGCTCAAGGAATTCATCGCGCGTTTTTCCGCCGGCACGCGGTCGAGCCAGGTGCAGTCGCGCCGCAAGGAAGTGGAGCGCCTGCAAGTCACGGAACTGGCCCGGTCGAACATTCAGCGTCCTTTTATCAAATTTGAAATGAAGCGGCCCTCGGGGAAACATATTCTGGAATTGGAAGGCGTCACGAAATCCTACGGTGACCACGCAGTCGTGGGGAATTTCACCGCCAGCGTGACCCGCGGCGAAAAGATCGCGCTCATGGGACGCAACGGCGCCGGCAAGACCACGCTGCTGAACGCGCTTCTCGCGAATTCTCCGACCACTCCGGAAACGGAACTGCGCAAGACCAGCGGCTATGCCGGTCCTTTTATGAGTTCAGGAAAGGTGACCTGGGGACATGAGGCCGCGGTCGGATATTTCCCCCAGGACCATCGCAGCCTGATTGAAAAAGGCATGACGGTCTTCGATTGGCTCTTCCAATGGGACCCTTCGGTCTCGAATGAAGAAATCCGCGGACTGCTGGGACAAATGCTGTTCGCGCGCGACGAAGCCAGCAAGAAGACCGACGTACTCTCCGGCGGCGAGGCCGCCCGCATTCTCTTCTGCAAACTGATGCTGCAGAAACCGAACGTTCTGGTCCTGGACGAGCCTACCAACCACCTGGACCTGGAAACCATCAACGCATTGAACATCGCTCTGCAGCGTTATCAGGGAACGGTGTTGCTGGTCACCCACGACCATGATTTGATTGACGAAGTCGCCACACGAATCTGGCATTTTGACGGCCAGGTCATTGAGGATTTCAAAGGCGCGTACGAGGATTACCAAACGGTCCGTGTGTAGGCGATCTTTCTAAAATCCCGAGCGTAGCGAGGGATCTCTATGAACACGAGGATTCTTGGGTCAACGTGCATGAATGGAAGTGGCGCGTATGAACCCGATAATCGTCGTAGCTATAGAGATCCCTCGCTCCGCTCGGGAGTTTAGAGAGCCGTCTAAAACACATTCCACAAAAACTGGTTATAGACTTCGTGATGGTACTGGACTTCCGGCGCCTTCACGAACGTTCCCAGCAGGCGCGCGCAACGGTCGGCCGACGCCTGTTTCAGGTCGGCATAGCGGCCCTTCACATCGTTACCCAGAAGAGTGGTTGTCCATTTGGCTTTACGAAAGTGTTCGAGCGCGGTGTAGATGTTGTCCGGCAGGTAGCGTTCCGCCTGGCGCAGGTTCTTGATCTGCGCGGTCTCGCCGTGCAGTCCGGTCTTGAAGATCGAGTACAGGACCATGTAGGGGTTCGCGTCCGGCGCGACCGATCGCACTTCCACGCGCATGCTCTTTTCGTTGCCGATGGGGATGCGCACCATGGAGCCGCGGTCCGTGGGCGAGGCCTTGATCTGGTTTGGCGCTTCAAAGTGCGGATCAAGGCGGCGATACGCGTTCACGCTAGCGTTCAGCAACAGACACAGGTCATTGCCGTGCGTCAGGATGCGATCAATGAACTGCCATCCTAATTTGCTGAGTTTCTCCTGGCCTTTCGCGTCCCAGAACAGGTTCTTGCCACCCTTGTTGATGGACACATTGGTGTGCATGCCGTTGCCGTTGACGCCCACTACTGGCTTGGGCAGGAAGCATGCCGTCAGGCCCATCTTCGTGGCCACCTGGCGGCAGATCAGCTTGTAGAGTTGTATCTGGTCGGCTGCAGCCACCACTTCGCCATAACCGTAATTGATTTCGAATTGAGACGGCGCAACTTCCGGGTGGTCCTTCTCGTTCTGGAAACCCATGGCGCGCTGGACTTCAGCAACGGTATCAATGAAGGTGCGCAGCGGGTCGCCGGGCAACGAGTGGTAGTAACCGCCGGTGTTGACATATTCAAATTTTCCGGTCTCATGGTACGCGCGCTCGGCATCGGCGCCTTTGAAGACGAAGCCTTCAATCTCATTGGCCGCGTTCAGCGTATATCCTTCGTCTTTGTATAACCCGTCGGCAAAGGTCTTCAGGATTCCCCGGATATCGGCGCTGTAGGGCTTGCCGCCCTTGTCAATGACTTCGCCAAACACCAGCACTTTACCCGAGCCGAACACGTCGGAAGGACCCCAGTAGAAAGCACTCCAATCCAGACCGAGCCGCAGGTCGCTTTCGCGCTGGGCAGTGAAGCCGCGGATGGAAGACCCGTCAAACGTGAGATTGTCCCAGCTTTTGATCAGAAACTTTTTGTCGTAGTCGAGCATGTGCAGGCGGCCTTCCAGATCGCTGAAAAGCACGGTCACCGCCTTGATGCGGGACTCGTCGGACAGATAACGGATACGCTCTTCCTGGACCTTGTGTGCCGCAACGCGATTCTTGCGCTGCTCTTTCGCCCGCAGATTCAGTTCTTCCAACTCTTCGTACGACAGCGCCAAAAAATTACGCAGTTCGCTCGACATGGATCTCCTTAAAGGTGAAATGAATTTTGTTACAGCAAACTGGAAGCCGCACCACTGCCGGCTACTTTAAACCATGGCGGAACTCTTCGGCTAGACCCATCAAACAAGTTAATAGCCGCTATCAAAGGGATTTATGGGATGAGAGCGCGGCTTGGGCGCGGCCAGACGTCAGGCCGGAGTTCTGCACCATTCTTGCGGTATCATTTCGCATAGCCGCACGATCTTCTCGGCGGTTCTTCGTTATGGGCTCGGTTATGGCCTCGCTCCTGCCGGTTGATTACAATGGCCCCCATGGACTCCACTGACCGCAACTCCTTCACCGAACGTTTGCGTGAAACCCGGGACGCATTTGTGGCGAGCGTGCAAGGCGTCTCCGAAGAGCAGGGCCGTTTCAAAGCTGGGCCGGAGGGGTGGTCCATCCAGGACTGCGTGGAACACCTTGCCCTGGCGGAACCCGGACTGCTCCGCCAGATTTGCGAGAACTCCACGGCCGCCGATTCGCCCGTCAGCCGTGAAAGAGAGACGGCAATCCTCAACAGCGGTGGCGGCAATCGTCAGGAAAAATTCAAAGCCCCGGAAAAGGTGCAGCCGACGGGACGTTTTGGCAGCCTCGCCGAGGCCCTGCGCCAGTTTACGGCGGTCCGGGAACGCACCATCGCGTTCGTCGCCGGCTGCGACGACGATCTGCGCATGCGCTCCACGGTCCATCCCTTGCGGGGACCCATGCGCTGCTCGGAGCTCCTGGCATTCATAGTCGTCCATCCACTGCGCCACGCTGCGCAGATTCGCGAGATCAAGGCGAGTGCCGGATATCCCGTGAACTAGTCTGCCGAAGTGAATTCTGCGCGGTCGAAGCGCGTTCATTGTCAGGCTTCTGGGAGAAAGCAGGGAACATGGCCTTCGAGAGATGGCAACGATCAGCCAGGTATTGGCATACCGTCCCAACCGGCACGAATGTAGTCCTCCTCACCGGAATCTTTTGCTTGTTTGGTTCCATGGGCCTGGCCTTTGGCATGATGTCCGCCCCGCAGACACCGGTCCCGTGGGCCCTTGGTTTCGTTGCGCTGTCGGGTATCGGTGCCGTGGGCTACGCCTATCTTGGGTTTCGCGGCCTATGGAAGTGGCTGCTGTTGCTGGCGCCTTTGCAGTTTGTCGGTATGTCACTGTTTTCCAGCCTTATGAGCCAGCATGCTCATTCCCTGTCGGCTTCGATGACGGACCACCAGGAATTGCAGCGGCGTCTCATTATCGAGGGATTTCTGAATATTCCGCTGATCGTGGCCGCGTATGTTCTGGTCGTGGTCTTTATTCGCAAGGAAGGAGCGCGCTTTTTCGGACAGATGGCCGAGGTACGGCTGGCCACCGAGGTACACAAGGCGCTGGTGCCGGTGATTTCGCGGCGCGAGAACGGATTCGAAATCTACGGATTGTCAGTTCCCAATGGGCAAATGGGCGGCGATCTGGTGGACGTCGTGGACGACAAGGCCGGTTGGCTGGCTTACGTGGCCGATGTTTGCGGCCACGGCGTACCCGCAGGCATGGTCATGGCCATGGTGAAGAGTGCGACCCGCATGGGAGCGTCGGATGCAACGACTACCACGGAGTTCCTGCCGAACCTTAACCGCGTGCTGGCATCGGTCTCGGCGCCCAATATGTTCGTGACGTTCGCGTACATTTCAGGCGGTTCCGGTCCTGACGTGCAGTTTTCGCTCGCCGGACATCTTCCCATTCTTCATTACCGCAAGCAGTCGGGAACTGTCCAGGAGCACACCGTTTCCAACTTACCCCTGGCTATTTCTCCGGACGCCCGGTTTGAGACTGCGGCCATTGCCTGCGCGGAAGGCGACGTGCTGGCCGTTCTAACCGACGGTCTCACAGAGGTTGCGGACAAAGAAGGACGCGAGCTGGGGATGGAAAACCTTAAAGCCGCGCTGCTTGAACATGCGCATGCGCCTTTGCCTGAACTAGTGAACGCGCTGCGGGCCCGGGCGTCCCAACACGGTAAACAGATCGACGATCAAACAGTTCTTCTGGTGCGGCGCACCGTCGCTTTAGGCGGCGGCAAAGCAGCTTGAGGAGGATCGGCGTGACAACTTGCTGCCAGAACCTGGCTCTGGCGATCGTATGTATGCTCCCAGTTTGCACTGTTAGTGGACAAAAAGCGCGGGCGTCCCGCTCCACGGACCCACCAGGGCGAGTGATTGGATACTTCGCTGAACACGGAGTGAAGTCTGGCCGGTACACATTAAAGAATGTCGCCACCAGCGGCGCGGCGGCGTTTCTTACCGAACTGAATTACGCGTTTGGCAAGGTAGCAAACGATCGCTGCGAAATCGCCGACGAAGAACTCGCGCTGAGTCATCCCTACGCCGCTGCTGAGAGTGTCGACGGCGGCGCCGATTCAGACGGTCCCCACCAACTCCGTGGAACGTTCCATCAACTCCAGGAACTCAAGCGTCTCTATCCGCACTTGAAGATTGTCATTTCTTTCGGAGGATGGGGCCAGTCTGACGGTTTTTCCAGCGCCGTCCAGCCGGAACACCTGCGCGACTTTGTGCGTTCCTGCGTGCATATTTTTATTGAGGGGTATTTCGCTCCCGGTGTTCATGTGCCTGGGGTTTTTGACGGGATTGACATTGATTGGGAGTATCCGGTGGATGGCGGCACCAGCAAAGGACGTCCGGAGGACATTCAGAACTTCACTGCCATGGCCGCCGAGTTCCGCCGTCAGTTGGCCGCGGTGCGTCCGGGCCTGCTGCTGACCGCCGCCCTGCCGGCCGAGGCTGAGCTTTATGCCAACTTTGAGTTGAAGGCAATCAGCCAGTCCATGGATTTTCTTTCAATCATGGCCTATGACCTGCATTGGAATACTGAGCCGCGGACGTACTTCCATAGCGCTCTCTTCCGCGATCCAGACGATCCGTCCACGGCCCCGGCAGACACTCGCTATGGAGATTTCGCGGTCCAGGGGTTCGTGCATGCTGGTGTACCGCGCAAGAAGATTGTTTTTGGCGTTCCGTTTTATGGCAAGGGATGGACCGGCGTAAAGGGCGTTGAACATGGTCTTTACCAGCCGGCAACTGGACCGGCCAAGAGCGGCGGAGGCTATAGCGAGCTCCAAGGCCTGCCTGCGACCGCCGATCGCCAGTACAATTCGACGGCCGTTAGCTGTACCGTATGGAATGACGAGACCTTTTGGAGCTACGATTGTCCCGAAGCGATCCGCGCCAAAGCGCAATATGTGCGCGCCCAGCATCTAGGCGGGGCAATGTTCTGGGAATTGAGCCACGACACCCCGGACCTGGAATTGCTGCGCGCCCTTACTGCAAGGCGCTGAAGAGAATCCAAGCTGATCAAGTCATGGAATCAGCAGCAGCTTGCCCGTGGTCTTGCGCGCTTCCAGGTCGCGATGTGCCTGCTGCGCTTCTGCCAGCTTGTACGCGTGGTGAATCCGCAGCTTGAGCTTGCCGCCGGCGATCCAGCCCAGAACGTCACCCGCTCGCTGTTCCAGTTCTTCCCGTGTGGCGATGTAGTGTCCCAGCGACGGACGCGTAAGAAACAACGATCCCTTTTGCGTAAGTTTCATGGGATCAAAGGGAGCAACCGGGCCGCTGGCCCCGCCGAAGAGAACCAGATATCCGCGAGGCCGTAGGACGTCGAAGTCTTTCTCGAACGTGGTTTTGCCTACGCCGTCATAGACCACGTGCACGCCTTTTCCGTCCGTGAGGCGTTTGGTCTCAGTTGCAAAATCCTGATCGTTGTAAAGAATCACCTCGTCGGCGCCGGCTTCGCGCGCCAGTTTGGCCTTTTCCTCCGAGCCCGCGGTACCAATGACGTGTGCGCCGATGTTCTTGGCCATCTGCACCAGAAGAAGTCCCATGCCGCCTGCCGCGGCGTGGATCAGCGCGGTCTCGCCCTTTTTGAGCGGATAGCTGCCGTAGAGCAGGTAGTGCGCGGTCATGCCCTGAAGCATGGCGGCCGCGGCCTGGCGGTCGTCCACGCCTTGCGGAATCTTTACCAGGCGGTCCGCCGGCACCGCGGCATATTCAGCGTAGCTGCCCAGCGTGCCGGTATAAGCCACGCGATCGCCAACTTTCAACGACTTTACATCACTGCCGATCTCGCTGACCACGCCGGCGGCTTCCTGGCCACCCACAAAAGGCAACGGCGAAGGATAGCGGCCTTCGCGAAAATAGACGTCAATAAAATTGACGCCGCTCGCGGAAATCTTCACCAGAGCTTCGTTCGGTTTGGGTTTAGGGACGGGAATGTCGACCAGAGTAAGGGCTTCGGGTCCCCCGGTTTTGGAAATTTGAATGGCTTTCATGACGCCTTATGATGCCAGCAGAAGTGTCTCGTCGCAAATTGAATTTGTAATATCACTCACGCCCGTGTGGCACCGACCTGGCCGGTGCCTCAATCCCAAGACTATTCTGCCAGGAAGGCCGTGGTTGCTTTCAGAAAGAAATCCAACTGGTCGTGGTGCACCCAGTGACCTGCGCCGGGGACGGTTATCAACCTGCAATTGCGGATGGCCAGCACGCGCGCGTCGGCGGAAGGCGCCGGCGCGAAGCTCTCCTGGCCCCAGAACAGCAAAGTTGGCGACGTAATCTGGCCGAACAACTCGGCCGTTTCTGCTACGTTGTGTCCGTAGGGTGTCAGACCGCGCACGTAGTTGTCGAATTTCCAGACGAGAGACCCGTCCGCGTCATAGTTGGTGCCGTGGCGTGTGAGGTGCCGCGCTACTTCGTCGGAGAGATGCGGGTTCTTTTCCTTCATCCGCGCCATGGCTTCTTCCAGGCTTGAGTAATTCTTCGGCTCGCGCTTTTCCAGGCCGCGCACGGCCTCAATCCAGAAGCGCAGACGTTGCGACACCGGGCCGTGCACCTTATGTTTCGCCGGAAAGCCAACTCCTTCAACCGAGACCGCTTTGCGGACGCGATCGGGATACACCCCAGCATAATGCAGCACGATCATTCCACCCAGAGAATGACCGACAAGCCGGATGGGGAAGTCGTTGATGATGTCCAGCAGCGCGGAGAGATCAAGCACATGTTCCGCAATGCTGTACATGGCGCCGGGCGCCCAGGCGCTGTTGCCGTGTCCGCGCAGGTCGAGCGCGTAGACGTGGTAATGCTCCCGTAGGGACCGCGCCACCCAGTCCCAGTTGCGCGCGTGATCCAGTCCGCCATGCACCAGCACCAATGCGGGCTTATCGTCCGTGCCGTAGTCCCAGAACTGGAGTTTCAGCCGGTCGGAATAAAAGAAATGTGAGATGGGTTCCAAGTTGGTCCCTTACAAAGTTAATTTTTATTGGCGACTATTTTGCAGGATTCGGATGAGTTCTTCAAATAGGACGCTTCAGCATTGATACAGGAATCCTCGCCTGACTTTACTTTCGTTCCTGGATGGTCATCTTGATCCCATGCCGCGGCCGCAGAGTGACCAACTGCTCCGGCACAATGGGATGTCCGGGAACCAGACGGAAACTGAATTTCTGCGCGATCGCCGCCAATACCAGCATTGTATCCAGTATCGCAAAGTCCTGGCCGATGCAGCGGCGCGGACCATCTCCAAAAGGGAAGTATGCTCCCTTCGGAAGACGGTCTTCGAGGCCAGCCAGCCAGCGCTCAGGCCGGAAGGAATTGGGGTCATCATAGAAGCGCGGGTCGCGATGCATGATCCACTGGGACATCAAGACGGTCGTCCCCGTGGGAAAATCGTAGCCGCCTAGACTGAACGGTGCGATGGACATCCGCGACATGAGCGACGCCGGCGAATAAAGCCGCAACGATTCGTCCACGACGGCGCGAAGATAGGGCAACCGCTCCAGGTCCGCGGCCTCCGGCATGCGTCCGCCGAGGACGCCATGCAATTCTTCCTGCAAGCGCGCTTCTGCCTTCGGATTTTCTCCGAGCAGGTACCACGTCCAGGCGAGCGATAGGGCCGTCGTTTCATGGCCGGCGAGGAAGAGAGTCATGGTTTCGTCGCGCAGCTGCTGCGGCGTCATCTGTGAGCCATCTTCGTCCATCGCCGCCATGAGCAGCGAGAGGACGTCATCGTCATGCCGATTTCCATTGCTCCCAGAAGCGTGATGAGGGCAGGAATCGGCCGAAGGTTGCTTGACTGAAGCCTGCTTCTGTTCGATCACGCGGTACACCAGTTTGTCCAGCACCTGCCGTTCGCGTTCGGCGCGCCGGTTTGCGGCTGTGGGCCAATTCTTCGGGAGACGCAAAGGCGAACGCATGCGACCAAGCTGGTACCGCATCAGAAAAGTTGTGGCCCGGCCTACGGCCGCAGCTTCACTGGGAAGCGTGGTGCCGAAGAGCGCGCGCACCGCGACTTCCAGCGTGAGTGCCATCATCTGTTCGACGATGTCGGTGACCTGGCCGTTGCGCCACCCGTGCATGGTCTCCTCGGCGACCTGGACCATGGTGGGCGCATACTCGTTGATGCGCGAGCGCCGGAATGCGGGCTGCGCCAGGCGGCGCTGGCGTCGCCAGAAATCGCCTTCGCTGGTCAGCAGGCCCTGGCCCAGCAGTTCGCCCAGCAACTGCCGGGTGATTTCGCTCTTTTGAAACTTGTTTTGCTGGATGATCAGGACCTGGGTGATCAGGTCAGGGTGGTTGATCAGGACGCGGCGCATGAAACCGGCGCGAATCTCCGTGATGTCGCCATACGCTCGAGCCACGCGTTCCAGCAAACCCAGCGGATCGTACGCAAACTGAAATCCCACGCCAAAGTAGGGAAGTCCCCTGGGGCCGGGTGGCAACCGCCTGCGGCTCGGCCGCGGCTCACCGGCTGATGACTGGGGCTTTCCGGTTTCAGTGGCGGCTTTTGTCTCAACTAACATTCCATTGATTATAGACGCGAGATAACAGGCTGGTCGCACGCCCCGGGTTCCACTATCATTACCCCGCTAAGATCTCACACCGGAGAAAAAAATGTCCGCTATTGCAAAACTGTTATTAGCGCTGGACCGTTCCGCCGCCGGCTTGCGGCAACGCGCTGTTCAGGTAGACGACCATCGGGTTCTGTATGCCGAGGGTGGACGCGGTGAAACTATTCTGCTGTTGCATGGCTTCGGCGCCGAAGGCAGCAGTTGGAACCGGATGGCCAAGTTCCTCACCAGGCGTTACCACGTGATTGCTCCTGACCTGCCCGGCTGGGGATCGAGCACCCGCCTGACGAGCGCTTCGTATGCCTATCCGGTCCAGGTGGAGCGGGTCCATCGGTTTGTCCAGGAAATGAAGCTGGAGCATTTTCATCTCGTGGGACATTCGATGGGAGGCGGCATCGCCGCGCGCTATGCAGCCAAATATCCAGAGGACGTGATTACGCTGGCGCTGGTAGCCGCGCACGGGATCATGGAGCCACAGGAAAGTGGATTGCGCCGTGCCGTGGCTCGCGGCGAGAACTGGCTGCTGGTGTCCTCTCCGCAGGACTTCCAGCGCCTGATGGACCATTTATTTGTGGAGCGTCCGTATGCGCCGCGCGTGGTCGTGAAATATCTGGAGCGGCAGGCCATCAGCAAGTGTGAACAGAACCGCAGAATTTTTGACAGCTTGCAGCTCAACGATCCGCCGCTGGCGGCGCTGTTGCCGAAAATCAAGGCCGCAACGCTGGTCCTTTGGGGTGAAAAGGACGAACTCATTGACGTGTCAGCAGTGGAGATATTCAAGACCGGGATCAACCGCGCCCAGGTGTTGATTCTGCCGGATACCGGCCACATGCCGCTGGTGGACCATGGACGACAATGCGCGGAGGCCTATCTGGCGTTCCTGGGCAACCAGATGAAGTCCCGGGAAAAGGTCTCTGGCGTTCCTTCAAGACCAGCGCAAGCGGCATCCTAAACCGGCTTGGGAAAATTCTGTCTACGGGTCTCCCATTCGGCGCTGGAGAACATTTGTGGTCCCACTTCGATCAAGCGCGGCAGCATGTTGAACACAGAAACCGGGGTCCAAAGCTTCCCCTGGCGGGTCCGAAAATCTCTCTGGTTCAATTCATAGGCGACACTGGAGAACGGCCTGTCCTGGACGAGAAACTCCATCATCAACATGAGCGCTTGTTTCTCCATGGGATCTTCCTCAAGGCCCAGACAGTCGGCTGATACGCGAAGACCATACGGGACGTCCTCGCCGGTTTCCGGGTCGGGTCCTTCGCCGCTGATTTGCCGCCGCCATTCCAGGGCCACCAGGCGCCATCCCGCCGCGGTTTTCTCTTTCACGTGCTCCATATCCAGAGTACCTGACAGCAACTCGCGCATACGCTCAACACGGGCCATGACCCACCTCCGCACGGTGTGCCAGCAAACTGCCTGCCAAATCCCGTGACAAGCCAAATAGCTGAAAGATAGACGGATATGTTCCACGGCGTGCGAGCAAACCTGCCGGTCAATGCTCGTTTTTGGGATCAGCGCGTTCAGAAGCGAACACTGCCGTCGTTACCCAAAGACCAAAAAGCAGAAAGCCCGCCAGGCTGGCGGGCTTTCTGAGAAACGATTTGGGTTTACAAATATCTTTCCCGCGGAATACCTTCCGGCACAGCTGGAATCGGCTGGACAGCTTCTTCCGCGACCTCGGGTAACGGGTTCTCCAGGGCGATTTTCAGGACCTGGTCCATGTTTTCCACCAGATGGATCTTCATTTGTCCGCGAATGTTCTCCGGGACTTCCGGCAGGTCTTTTTCGTTCTCCTTGGGAATGATGGCTTCGGTGATCCCGGCGCGCAGGGCGGCCAGCAGTTTTTCTTTCAGGCCGCCGATGGGCAGCACTTTGCCGCGCAGGGTGATTTCGCCGGTCATGGCGATGTCCCGGCGCACGGGAATTTTGCTCAGAGCGCTGGAAATGGCGGTGGCCATGGTGATGCCGGCGGACGGTCCGTCTTTGGGAATGGCGCCTTCCGGTACGTGGATGTGAATATCAACATTGCGGTAGAAGTCGCGCGGAATTCCCAGCCGGGCGGCGCGCGAGCGAACGTAGGACATGGCCGCTTGCGCCGACTCCTGCATCACGTCGCCAAGTTTGCCGGTGAGCGTGAGCTTACCTTTTCCGTCCACGATGGCTACTTCCGTGCTCAGGATGGATCCACCGACTTCGGTCCAGGCCAGTCCGGTGACCAGTCCGACTTCGCTCTTTTCGTGGGCCAGGCTGTCGCGGAACTTGATTACGCCCAGGTATTCGCCAATATTCTCCCCGGTCAGGGTCACGCTGAAGGCCGGCCCTTCCTTGATCACTTTGCGGGCGACCTTGCGGCAAAGATTACCGATTTCGCGCTCCAGGTTGCGCACGCCGGCTTCCCGCGTGTAAGAGCGAATGATTTCCGCAATGGCGCTGTCGGCAAACTCGATCTGCTTTTCCGTGAGTCCGGTGGCTTCGCGTTGCTTGCGCACCAGGAACTGCTTGGCGATCTCCATTTTTTCGAGTTCCGTGTAGCCATGCAGCCGCAGCACTTCCATGCGATCCTGCAAGGCCGGCGGAATGCTGTGCAGCACGTTGGAGGTGGCCACAAAGAAGACTTGCGAGAGATCGTATTCCACGTCGAGATAATGGTCCTGGAACATCCAGTTCTGTTCCGGATCCAGGACTTCCAGCAGGGCAGCCGAAGGGTCGCCGCGGAAGTCAGACGCCATCTTGTCGATTTCGTCCAGCATGAAGACGGGGTTCTTGGTGCCGGCCTTCTTCATCATCTGGATGATCTGGCCGGGCAGCGCGCCGATGTAGGTGCGGCGATGCCCGCGGATTTCCGCTTCGTCACGCACGCCGCCCAGCGACAGGCGGACAAACTTCCGGCCCGTGGCCCTGGCGATGGACATTCCCAGCGAGGTCTTGCCCACGCCCGGAGGTCCGACAAAGCACAGAATGGACCCCTTGGGGTTCTTCACCAGCTGGCGGACCGCCAGGAATTCCAGGATGCGCTCTTTGATTTTCTCCAGGCCGTAGTGGTCCTGGTTCAGAATCTTTTCCGCATGGTCGATGTTGCGGATCTCTTTCGATTTCTTCTTCCACGGCACGGCCAACAGCCAGTCAAGATAGTTGCGGGACACGGTGGACTCCGCCGACATGGGCGGCATGGCTTCCAGTTTCTTCAACTCCTGGATGGCTTTCTCATGCACGTCTTTGGGCATGCCCGCGGTGTCAATTTTCTTTTTCAGCTCGTCGAATTCGCTCTTCTCGCCGCGGCCCAGTTCCTTCTGGATGGCCTTGATCTTCTCGTTGAGGTAATACTCTTTCTGGGCGCGCTCCATCTGGCGCTTCACGCGCGTCTGGATGGTGCGGTCCATGTTCAGCTTCTCAATTTCGATGTCGAGAACGTCGGCAATCCGGGTGAGGCGGTCTACCGGATCAAAAAGTTCGAGCAATTCCTGTTTTTCTTCAATCGAGAGCTGCAGGTTTTGCGCGATGGTGTCACTCAGCTTGGCCGGATCGCTCAGGCCGGTAATGACGATGGGTTCCAGATTGAGTGACTGGCAGAGTTTCACGTACTGGTCAAACAGGCCTTGCACGCGCTGCATGGCGCTCTCAACAACGGGCGTGGTCTCCGTGGTGTATTTGACCGTGCGGACCGTGGCTTCAAAATAGCCTTCGGTGTTGACCAGTTGCAGGACCTTGCCGCGTTCCACACCCTCTACCAGCACCTTGATGTTGCCGTCCGGCAGTTTGAGGTTCTGGACGATGTTGGCGATGGTGCCGACCTGGTAGATTTCGTGCGATTTGGGCTCATCCACGCTGGCGTCATGCTGCGTTGCCAGAAAAATCTTGCGGTCCGAGGCCAAGGCCTCTTCGAGGGCGCGCACGCTCGATTCGCGGCCAACGATGAACGGGGTCATCATGTAAGGGAAGATGACCACATCGCGTATGGGCATCATCGGAAGCTTGCGAGTCTCAAATTTCTCTTTGCTTTGGGTCACGGATCCGGCTTTCTGCACTGTGAAATTGAATTACCTTGCAGTTTCTTAATGCCTACCCAATATCGCTCACGATCAGCGTTTTGGGGAGGGTACTTATGTATATATCTGTGTATATCCTATCTTCACCGGCAAAATCAACGGTATAGGCGCTCTAATTACCGGATAGAGTCACCTTCGTAACCTGACCGTTCCATGAGGACAGACCATTTCAGGAAGGACCCCCTCGTTCGTCCGCGAAATAACTCTGCGGAACAAGATCGGGGCAGCGCCGTCAGCCGGCCTTTTCCATGGGCAGGGAAATGTCTCTGCGCTCCACCATGTCTTTGGTGACTTCAAAATCTTTCACCCGCTTTTGGCTCGGCAGATGGTACATAAGGTCGAGCATCAGTTCTTCCAGGATCATGCGCAGTCCGCGCGCGCCAACTTTGCGCTGCATGGCTTCACGCGCGATGGCTTGCATGGCGCCGTCCGTGAAGCGCAGCTTCACCGTCTCAAACTCAAACATGCGCTGGTATTGCTTGATGATGGCGTTGCGCGGCTTGGTCAGGATTTCGATGAGAGCGGACTCGTCCAGATCGTTCAAGATGCCCACCACCGGCAGCCGTCCCACAAATTCCGGGATCAGTCCGAACCGGACCAGGTCCTGCGGCTCCGCCTTTTGCAGCAATTCCGTATCGCGCTTGCTGGCTTCCGTAAATTCTTTCTCTTTCTCTTCGCTGGTGCGGAAGCCCATGGATTTCTTGCCGATCCGCCGGGCCACGATCTTCTCCAGCCCGACAAAGGCGCCGCCGCAAATGAAAAGGATGTTGGTGGTGTCTACCGGAGTAAATTCCTGGTGAGGATGCTTGCGTCCGCCTTGCGGAGGCACGTTGGCGATGGTGCCTTCCAGAATTTTCAGCAGCGCCTGCTGCACGCCTTCACCGCTGACATCGCGGGTGATGGAAGGGTTTTCGTCCTTGCGTCCGATCTTGTCAATTTCGTCAATATAGATGATGCCGGTCTGGGCGCGGCCCACGTCGCCATCGGCGGCCTGCAGAAGTTTCAGGACGATGTTCTCAACGTCCTCGCCCACATAGCCGGCTTCGGTGAGCGTCGTGGCGTCCACAATGGCAAACGGGACATCGAGCATGCGCGCGAGCGTTTGCGCGAGCAAAGTCTTGCCGGTCCCGGTGGGGCCGATCAGCAAGATGTTGGACTTGGTCAGCTCCACTTCACCGCTCTTGGTGCGGTTCATGTGAATCCGCTTGTAGTGGTTGTATACCGCGACCGAAAGTTTCTTCTTGGTCTGTTCCTGCCCGATCACGTATTCGTCGAGAAACGCCTTCACTTCTTGCGGCTTGGGCAGATGATTGGGTGCGGCGGCGGCGCGGGATTCCGTGCGGTCGTCTTCCAGAATGGAGTTGCAGACCGCGATGCATTCATCGCAAATGTAGGCCCGGGGATAATCACTGGGGGAGGAGATCAGTTTGGCCACGGCGTCCTGCGATTTCTGGCAGAACGAACAACGAAGAGTTTCTTCCGGCGACCTTGGTTTCACATCAACTCCTTCACTTACACCTGCCGCCCAGCATACCCTGATTCTGCCGGCCCGGCTATGACGAATGGCACACTACTTATGCTTATAGATAATATCGTCAATAATCCCATATTCCTTAGCCTGTTGGGCACTCATTATAAAGTCTCGTTCCACGTCTTTTTCCACTTTTTCCAGTTTCTGGCCGGTGTGCTTGGCCATGATCTCGTTCAGGATTTCGCGCGTTCTCAGGATCTCGCGCGCCTGAATGTCAATGTCCGTCGCCTGGCCGCTGATGCCCCCGCCCATGATGTGCGGCTGGTGAATCAGGATGCGTGAAGTAGGCAGGGCAAACCGCTTGCCCGGCGCGCCGGCGCACAACAGCAGCGCTCCCATGCTGGCCGCCTGGCCGCAGCAGATGGTCATCACGTCCGGTCGCACGAACTGCATGGTGTCATAGATGGCCATTCCCGCGGTGATCACGCCTCCCGGCGAGTTGATATATAGCTGGATGTCCTTCTCCGGATCTTCCGCTTCCAGGAAGAGTAGCTGGGCGATCACCAGGTTGGCAATGGAATCGTCAATCGGCGTACCAATGAAGATAATGTTGTCCCGCAACAGCCGGGAGAAGATGTCATACGCGCGCTCTCCGCGGCTGGTTTGTTCTACGACCATCGGTACCAGTGCCATTTCGCAAATTCCTTTCGTCCACCGGAGTGGGTCCCGGGCTGCGCCCCGGATCACGCTGACTTGTTATAGAGAAAGTCTAACGCTTTATCGCTGCGCATGCGATTGCGTATCCGGTCCATGGCGCCGTCTTCCACCAGCTTGGCCCGCACCGCTTCCGGAGTCTGGTTCATCTGCCGCGCCAGGACCTGTACTTCCTGCTCCAGTTCGTCGTCGCTCACCTGGATGTTTTCTGCGTCGGCAATCCGGGAGAGCAGCAGGTTGGACTTCACTTCTTTTTCGGCGGCCTCGCGTTGCGCCGCCCGCAGACGCTGGAAGTCCATCCGCCGCATATCTTCCGTGCTCATGCCTTGCGCCGCCAGTGCGCGCAGGCCGCGCTCCAGCCGGAGATCAACCTGCCGCTCGACCAGCGCGTTGGGCACGGGGAAATCGTGCTTGCCCACGAGTTGGTCCACCAGCTTCTCCTTGGCCTCATGCTCGGCTTTGTGTTTGCGTTCGCCTTCCAGGCTTTCTCGGATGCGTTTTCTTACGTCGTCCAGCGTCTGGAAGTCTTTGCTCAGCTCGCGGGCAAATTCGTCATTGAGTTCAGGAACGTTCTTCTTCTTGATGGCGTTGATCTTTACCGTGTAGTGCAGGGTTTTTCCGGCCAGGCGAGTATCGTAAAAGTCAGCCGGATACACGACATCAAACGCGCGCTCTTCACCCGGTTTTGCGCCGCGCAGGTTCTCCGAGAATTCGTTCACCGTGTTGGCCCCGCCGATTTCCACCAGCACTTCATCCATCTGTACAGGTTGCGGCGGCTTGGCTTCCTGCTGCGTTTCCTGGGAGGCGGCATCTTCGGGTACGGCCTGCTGGGGTATGGCCTGAAACGACACCTGGGCAAAGTCGCCGTCCCGGATTACCCGGTCCTCGTCCACGGGATCGTAACTACCCTGCCGTTCCTGCAGTTGCTTCAGTTCGCCTTCCACCTCTTCGTCTTTGACTTCGACGGCGGCCGGTTCGACTCTGATGTCCTGGTATTCGCCAAGCTCGATCTGCGGCAGGACTTCAAAAGTCGCTTTGAAGCGGATGGGCTGGCCTTCTTCCATTTCCAGTTCACGCACAATCGGCTGCGACACCGGCAGGAAGCCCTGCTTGTCCACGGCCGCGCGAAAATATTTCGGTACCAGCGACTCGATGATGTCGCTCTTGATCTCCTCGCCAAAGCGCTTGCGGACCACCGTGGCCGGCACCTTGCCTTTGCGGAACCCCGGCACGCGAGCGACCTGCGAATAACGACGGACCAGGTTGTCCCAGGATTTGGCGGCGACTTCAGCCGGAATTTCCACGGCCACTTCCCGCCGGCAGGCTTCATTCATCTCTCCGTGGTGCGGGACATGTCCGGCTTCGGGCTCTGGGGCCTTTTCCACGGGAGCAGTAACGGGATTTTCAGCGGTTTCGGTGGAGTCTTTCTCAGTGTTGGCAGCGTTCACTCGTGATTTCCTTCTGGTGGTTGCAGCGAGGCGACATGCAGGCAGTGTAACGTCTCCCCAATCTTTAAGTGTAAGAGACGTTCCGGCAAGGGTCAAACGGCACAGGGGGTGCGACGCCGATGGGAAAGGGGCTCGTTCGAGCGCCCTACGGTACAGTCGAAATCCAGGTAGGCGAAGTACCGATGCCGAACGGAGCGCCCACCAGGCTGTGCAATGTCGTTCCATTCAGTGCGTACGCAAAGATGTCATTTGAGCCTTTGTCTGCAACATAGACAAAGGTATTTGTCTTATCAAAGACAACAAAAGAAGGGTTGACACCGCTGCTAAACGGCGATCCGGGCACCTGGGTCAGCGCGCCGGCGCTGGAAATGGTGAAGCCGGAGACAGTGTTCGAACCCTGGTTTGTTACCAGCAGGAAGTTAGCGCTGTTATTGATCGCGATGGAACTGGGATTGTTACCCATGGCGAAAGGCGATCCAGCGACCTGGGTACCGATCGCGCCGTTGCTCAGAGAGAAGATGCGGACCGAATTCGTAGGCGGATCGGTGACACACAGGAACCGGAGTTGCGGGTCCACCACCATAAAGGAGGGGCCAGATCCAACGTTCGAAACTATGGCTGCTGAGAGAGTGCCGTCTGCAGCAATCCCAAAAGCCGCAATCATGCCTGTGGTCGGGCTTGAAACATACAGGAACTTGGAGTCGGGCGACATGGCCATGAACTGAGGAACGAAACCGGCTATCATCGCCGTAAGGTCGTAGGTTATCGGGTTATGTGCGGTAGTGCCGTCCTTTAACTGGACGATGGTGTTGTTGGTGAGGTCCGTTGAAAAGGGAGTAATGGTGGCATGCGCGCTGCCTGCCCCCTGGCCGACTACGTACAGGAAACCTCCACTACCTGTGATGCTCATGGCTACCGGGTTCGGTCCAGCGAAGATCGGCGGGGGAGGATTCAAAACTCCCGGAGGCAGCGGCGGTATGCTGAGCGCTCCGGTACCGGTATTGCGGGCCAGGATAGTGACTACGGCGTCACCATTGTTCGCGATGAAAGCGAGCTTCCCGGAAGAATGGATGGCCATGGAAACAGGAATCGAGCCCGTAGCGGCCGTGGGCCCGCTCGCGAGGGGAACCAGTGCTCCGGCCGAGTTTTCTCCGAAGATGAGCACGGAGTTCGTTCCCGGTCCCAGCGTATAGACCGAGGTGCTGCTGGCGCCAACGCCGCCGCTGGTTGAACTGCCACAACTCGCGGCCAGCATAACCAGCGCCAGGACGGCGGCCAGGATGCCCGCTCGCGAAACCGGCGAGAAGCGATTGTTAGAACACGTGCTTGCTAAGAACATAAGACTCCAGGCTATTCAACGGTAAGGCTGCGGGCGAAACCATCCGCAGCGGACCGGTTGCCGCGCGACAATCTAAAAATTAAGCACCACTCCGCCGGCAATCATTATGTTGTGGTGCAGCTTGATGCTGGAAACGTTCAGGTTCGGAGTACCGGTATAAAGCTCGCGCCCTTCCATGCGGAAAGTGATCTTGTGCACTTTGAAATCCAGTCCGGCCCCGCCCTGATACGCTGGCTTTTCGGTGATAATCCCCGGGCTGGGCGTTCCCGCCAGCGTGGTCTTGCTGGCCGTCAGGCGCGCGAAACCGGCGCCGAAGGAGACCCATGGACTCAGCCGCGCATCAGGCAACACTTGGAACTTTAAAGACGGTGTAAGGAACATGGCTTTGTATCCGGAGGCAGTATTGAGATTGATGTTTTTGATATCGGCTTGCGTTACAAAGACGAAGGGGACCTCAACCTGCACGGCAACAACCTCAGGAATCCTGTGGATGGTGCGCGCATAGTTCACCTCAAACGCCAGGGAGCTGGAGGCCTTGGTCACGCCATTGGGACCGCTGGCGGTGCCGACGCTGGGGGCAAACTTGACTCCTACGTCGCCGGACAGTTGGTTTTTCTGGGCCGCGGCGCCAATGCAGATGCAAATGACCAGACCCAATACCGTACTTGCTTTGCGCATTGTGAGCACTCCTGAATCTTTTCTTCTGTTTTTCTTGCGTACGCGGTCCTAGTGGATCGTAGTAATCCACGCTGGCGTTGTACCGACCGAAAACGGCGATCCTGAGACCGCACTCAGGGTACCGCTGCTGGTGAACGAAAAAGCCGAAATGTTTTTGGAACCCTGGTTCCCAACATACAAAAACTTGTTGCTCACATCCACGGTGACGAAGGCCGGCCCAGTGCCCCCGGCAAAGGGAGAGCCGACGACCGCATTCAAGGTCCCTGAACTGGAACCAATCGTATAAGCGGTAATATTGTTGGAGCCCTGGTTCGCGACGAACAACGCCGCGCCGTTGGAATCAATGGCCAGCGCCACCGGGGCCGTCCCGGCAGCAAACGGCGAACCCGGAAGTTGTCCCGGCCCCAGGATGCCGGTGGCCGACTGGATGGCAAATCCCACCATGCCGTTGTTGGCCGTATCGGCCGCATACAGGAACCGCCCTGTGGGATCAACCGCCATTCCCGCCGCCGATTTGCCTGCGGTCGCCGGGAATGCCGGATTCGATATCAGGCTCACAACCCCGGCGACCGACACGGTGTAGCCGGTAATACTGGCGTTGCTTACGCCGGGAGTGATCACATACAGAAAACCCTGGTTCCTGGCCAGCACCATGGACGCCGGATTAGCGGGCGTGGCGACCGGAGTTCCCGCGACCGCGGTCAGGGTGCCGACAGTCGGGTCGATGGTGAAAGACGATATCGAAGCCGACCCCTGGTTAAGCACCAGGAGTACGCTTCCGGTAAGGATCATCGCGACTGGTGTCGTGCCAACACTGACCGGAGTGCCTGTAGCCGTAAACAGGCCGTTGGCGTCTACGGTGTACATCCTGATGTTGTTGTCCACGGCGTCGGCAACATAGGCCACTTTGGTGCTGGTTGTTGAAGACGTAACGGTCGTTAACGCTACCGCCGATGGACTTGATCCCGCGGCGAACATGGCCGTGGAAAGCGGGCTCAGCGAGCCCGCGGGATTCTGTTTGAAGCCAAAGACATTGGTTGACGTTGGGCCAGCCACATACACGACCTCGCTGGAAAGGGTCCCTGTTGTGTTGCTACTCTTACCCCCACAACCCGCCACACAGGCGACCAGGAATAACCCGGCGGCCACTATGATTGCTTTCATCTGTTCTCCGTAGGTATTGGGATTGTAAGAGATGTCCCGCAAAATGGCTACCCGCAGCCGCATATTCCCGCATTCCTGGAACGTCGCCGGCCGCCGAACTTGCACTACAATATTCCAGAACGCAAGCGGGAGGAAGCCATGCGAGCAGACAGCGTTGAAGTTTCCTGGGACCCCGGCAAGTCGGCCTGGCTGGTCCGAATTCAAAGCGGCGAGGAAGTCATTCGCCGCCGTTACAAACTGGCGAAGGATGCAGACGACCAGGCGCTGCGTACCGCCGCCCAGCAAACACTCAGCGACGAAGGATACGAAGCGGCAGCGGCCCCGGTGGAGATCAAGCGCTAGTTTTTTCTGCAAGGGTTTCGCGGCGGATGAAGCCTAAGCATGCCGCACTAAACGGCGCGACTGAAGTCGGCGCCCTGGCACTCCTGCCTTCATGGAGACATTTCGCGCAAAGCTCAATTCATTTTCCATGTGTCGTCGATTCTCTTCATGACGATTTGGCGTTCAAGCGGAAATTTCAAGAGACGATGCCAGTTCGTGCAAAGACTCAGAGTACGGTGCCCGGGCGATGCCCCGCTCCGTAATGATGGCGGTAACGTGCTTCGCAGGCGTCACGTCAAAGGCGGGATTCTCCACCAGCACACCGTCCGGCGTCATTTGCTTTCCCGCGTGGTGCGTGACCTCTCGAGGCGAGCGTTGCTCGATGGGGATCTGGTCGCCGCTGGGCGTATTCATGTCCACGGTGGACCACGGCGCGGCAACATAGAACGGAATCCCATGTTCTTTGGCCAGGACCGCTACGGTATACGTCCCAATCTTGTTAGCGACGTCGCCATTGGCGGCAACGCGGTCCGCTCCCACCACTACGGCTTTGACTTTGCCCTGGCTCATCATGGCTCCGGCCATGTTGTCTGCAATCACCGTTGTGGGAATACCGTCTTTCATCAATTCCCAGGCGGTAAGCCGCGCGCCTTGAAGAAAAGGCCGTGTCTCATCGGCATAAACGTGGATCTTTTTCCCGGCGGCAACCGCGGCGCGGATCACGCCAAGCGCCGTTCCATATCCACAGGTCGCCAGGCCGCCCGCGTTGCAATGGGTGAGTACGCCGCCAGCGGCGGGCATGAGCGCGGCCCCGTGGCGGCCCATGGCTTCATTGGCGGCAATGTCTTCCACGTACATCTGCTGGGCTTCGCGGACGAGTGCCGATTTGATCTCAGCCATGCTCCGCTGCGCGACCGATTCAAATTTCTCCGTCATGCGGCGAATCGCCCAAAACAGGTTGACCGCTGTGGGGCGTGTCGCGCCCATGGTTTTTGTGATCTGGTCCAGTTCAGGGCGCAGGCTGGCTGCATCTTTGGCGGTCGATTGCTGGACGCCCAGAGCAATTCCCATGGCCGCAGCTACGCCAATGGCCGGCGCTCCGCGCACAACCATGTCGCGGATGGCAGTGGCCACCTCCTGATACGTGCCACAGGTGACGTAGACTTCCTCCGTGGGCAGCTTTGTCTGGTCAATAAAGCGCACACCGGAGTTGGTCCATTCAAGCGTTTTGATCATTGAGATCGATTTTACATTGAAGAAGAGAACTAAGCACTCAGCAGTCAGCACTCAGCGCCTGACCATTTGTGCACTCGTGATGCGCTCTGCTAGCCATGACCACATGAATCTCTTCCTTCAGCCCACAATGTCACGCGGGCTGAATGCTGAGTGCTGACTGCTTTTCTCACGCCCGGTGTACAGCACAGCGCAGCCTCGGGGAGTTGCTGGCTGCTGGACGGCCGCAGACTTCGCAAACGCCGGAGTAGGCAAAAACCGGGCCGGCTTCCTTCAGTTTCACGTGAGCGGTTCGGACTTCGCTCGATTTGAAAACCGAAAAGAATTCCGCCGGCGCAGCGGCTTTCTCCACGGCCGCGCGGCCGCCGGCTTCTTCGCGCTCTACCAGGCATGCAACG
>DATMPO010000123.1:0-5057 GCA_035567035.1 Verrucomicrobiia bacterium
TTACTGGTATCCACGAGGATAAGCGACTCCGGCAGGTGTTCTTGGAGAGATATGTCAAGCCAAGACGTCAGATCCAACGCAGAATCATCGAAGACGCTATTGCGTCCTGCGAACTGAAGTCGACGACGGATCCAGAGCTGCTGATCGACGTGCTTAATGGACCCCTGTTCTTCCGATGGCTGCAGGGACACGCTCCGCTTGATAAAGTCTTTGCTAAAGGCATCCTTGACAGAGTGATTCCCGCCTTTCAGCCACACTGATTAAGCTCCGACACATTCGGAGCCGAATCAGTACCGAGCAACTCTCGCTATCTCCGCAAAACAAGTAGTTCGTGGATTGTCGGCAAACCGGAGGTTGGCCAGAAACGGGCTTCGCGGAAGTTGGGGATCAGAAACGGGAGTCGGCTTGCGGGACCTGATGCGGTTTGATTGAAGTCTCCATTGCCGGGTTAATTCCGAATCACGGCAAAGCGCAAACTGAAATTACCCAATTGTTAATATCCGGTTAAATCTTACGTTTTTCTCAGGAAACTCACAGCCGAAGGCCCCAATTTTGCCTAACTTTCACCTGGCTTTATTCATCCTTTAACAGTCTGCTGTTAGAAAGTTAGTACATGCAGGCAGACTGCCTTGATACCGTGATTATTTCTGATCTGCACCTCGGGTCCGATATCAGCCGGGCCCATGATGCATTGCATTTCCTGCAATCCATCCAGGCAAAACGTCTGATCCTGCTGGGTGACATTTTCAACGACCTCAACTTCCGCCGCCTGACGAAAGAGCACTGGAAATTCCTGAGCTACATTCGCAAGCTGTCGAATCCGCGGCACGGAATTGAAGTTGTCTGGGTGGAAGGCAATCACGATCACGGACTCGCCGAGGTTATGTCGCACCTGGTGGGTGTGCCGGTGTATCAGCAATATGTCTGGGAATACGCCGGCAAGCGCCATCTGGCGATCCATGGCCACCAGTTTGACCGTTTCGTGATCAACAATTTTCTGCTGAGCCAGATCGGCCAGCTCTTCTATCTCTATCTGCAAAAGTTTGATTTGCGGAAAAAACGCTTCGCCCGCTACCTGGACCGTCTCAATACCAGATGGCTTCGGCTGTCCGCCAAGGTAGCAGACGGCGCGCTCAGTTACGCAAAACAAGGCAAAGCTGAGCGCATTTTCTGCGGGCACACGCATGTCCCGCTGACCCGCCGGCGCGACGGAGTTGAATATTACAACTCCGGCGCCTGGATCGATTCGCACTGCACTTATATCGCCATCAATGAAGAAGGAGTGGGCATCCATGAATACGTCCCCGAGTCTGCTGACCATCGTGATTCCGGCCAAGAACGAATCGAAGTTGTTGCCGAACCTGCTGGAGTCGCTCTGCAACCAGGACTACCCGCAGATGCGGCATACCAGAGTATTCGTTGCTGACGCCGGCTCTACGGACGGCACGCCGGAGCTGGCCATGGGCTTCTCCGGACGGCTGGACGTGGAAGTAATACCAGGCGGACTGCCTTCCGTGGGGCGCAATGCCGGCGCGAGGCGGGCCACAACGCCCTACGTGCTCTTCATTGACGCTGATATGGAATTGAAGGACTCAACGCTCATTCGCCGCGCCATGGAGCTTGCTGGGCGGCGCAAGATGCACTGTGTCACCACCAACATCTGGTGCGGACGCGGCCACCTGGGCGATAACATGCTGTATCTCCTGAATAACCTGGCTCAATATGGCTCACTATTGTGCCGGCCTTTCAGTACCGGGATGTTCATGCTGTTTGCGAAATCAAAGTTTGAACAACTAGGGGGCTTCAACGAAGGCGCGCTCTATGCGGAAGACTACCTCCTCAGCAAGAAAGTCGCGAACTGGAAATTCGGCGTGGTTTCCGGGGGCATCACCACCACCAACCGCCGTTTCCGCAACACGGGACGCCTCCGCGTGATCTACCTGTTCTTTAAGACCATGCTGAATACCTTTAACGAAGATTACTTCCTGCATGACCAGGGCTATTGGCATCAGAAGGTCTAGACGCGCGCTTGTACAATACAAGGGATGGACAACGGGGCCGGCGCAAATCACAAGGTTAAGTTTCCCGCCGATTTCGCCTGGGGCGTCTCCACTTCCGCCCATCAGGTGGAAGGAAACAATTTCAACAATCAATGGTCCGCGTGGGAAAAGGCGGGCCGCATCAAGTCTCGCGATCATGTCGGACTGGCCTGCGACTGGTGGCGCAACGCCGAGCAGGACTTTGACCTGGCCAGGACGCTCGGCGTCAATGCTCTGCGTCTGTCGCTGGAGTGGAGCCGCATCGAGCCCAGGGAAGGCACATGGGACCAGGACGCTCTTTCGCGCTACCGCGCCATGTTGCAGGCTCTGCGCGACCGCGGCATGCGCCCGTTCGTCACCATCCATCACTTTACAAATCCGCTGTGGTTTGAAGACAAAGGAGCGTTCGCTGCCCCTGAATCTGTGCGGCTGTTCGAACGTTTCGCGCGACGCGTTGTCGAGTCGCTCGGTGATCTTTGCCGCGACTGGTCCACGTTCAACGAGCCCAACGTGTATGCCGCTCTCGGATATTTCCTGGGCGAATTCCCTCCCGGCAAGAAAGGCCGGTTCATACAGGCCGCCCGCGTTACCAGAAACTTGTGTCTGGCGCACGCGGCCGCTTATCGCGCGATCCACGAAATCCAGCCGCAAGCCCAGGTCGGATGGGCGCAGCATTACGTGGTTTTCAAGGCGCGCAAACCGGAATCGGCGATTGACCGCTGGATTGCCCGCTTCATTGACCGGCGCTTCAACAACAATTTTGCCGATAGCATCCTCGACGGCCGCGCGCCGTTTCCCCTGGACCTTTTCGGCGACAGTTTGCCCGAGGTCAAAGGCACCTGCGACTACGTCGGCATCAATTACTACAGCCGGCTGCGGATCGGCTTTGAGCCGCGCAGCCCCAGGACAATGTTCTTCCTTCTGACCGTCCCGCCGCACAAACCGCAAGGGGACTCCGGGATTGAAGTCCCGTATGGCGAAGCGTATCCCGAGGGCCTGCGCCATGCGGTGCAGCGTTTTCTTCCCTTCAACAAGCCGCTCTACATTCTCGAGAATGGCGTGCCGGACCGCGCGGACCGGATTCGTCCGTGGGTGCTCGAGTCCACGTTTCAGCAATTGAACACTCTGCTGGCCGAAGGCACGGACCTCCGCGGCTACTTCCATTGGACCCTGACTGACAACTTCGAGTGGAACGAAGGCTGGCACTTGCGCTTCGGGCTGATTGAATTGGACCCGGAAACGCAGGCCCGCCGTCTGCGCCCGAGCGCGGAAATTTATTCGAAACTCATCCAGGGCACCAACGGACATCACGGTTGATCCGGCAACATCTCCCCGCTAATGCACACCGAAGAGTGTTGGTCCCCCCGGATCGAGGTCCAATCGCTAAATTACTGTTAACGGATTGCGTCCGTTACAATTGCCACGGAGAAACCACATGAGCAGAATCAACCATCAGTTCCGGCTGGCCGCGCGGCCTGTGGGAATGCCCAAAAGAAGCGACTGGAATTACACCAATGAGCCGGTCCGAGAGCTTCGCGACGGCGAGGTGCTGATCAAGGTCCTCTATATCTCGCTGGACCCGGCGATGCGCGGCTGGATGAACGAAGGTCGTTCGTACGTCCCGCCGGTGGGAATCGGGGAAATCATGCGCGCGGGCGCCGCGGGAAGAGTGATCGAGTCAAAAAATCCCGCTTTCGCCGTGGGCGACCATGTGACCGGCATGTTCGGCCTGCAGGAATATGCCATCTCCGACGGCAAGAACATCAATAAGATTGCAACCAAGTCTGCGGCGCTGCCGGTTTATCTGAGCACGCTGGGCGCACCGGGAATGACGGCGTATTTTGGCTTGCTCGAAACCGGAGAGCTCAAGCCGGGTGAGACCGTGGTGGTTTCCGGAGCGGCTGGCGCGGTAGGCGCGGTGGTAGGGCAGATCGCCAAGATCAAAGGCTGTCCCGTAGTGGGCATCGCCGGCGGCGCAGAGAAATGCCGTTACCTGGTCCAGGAACTGGGGTTCGATTCGGCTATCGATTACAAGTCCGAAGACGTCCGCAAAGCTTTGCAAACGCACTGCCCTAAAGGCATTGATGTCTACTTCGACAACGTTGGCGGGGACATTCTGGACGCCGTGCTCACGCAGATCAAGCTTGGCGCGCGCATCGTGATTTGCGGCGCGATTTCGCAATACAACAACACCACGCCGGTCAAGGGACCGTCGAATTATCTTTCACTGCTCGTGAATCGCGCCAGCATGAAAGGCATGATCGTCTTTGACTTTGCCGCCCGCTACGGGCAGGCCGCCCGTGAAATGGCGGGATGGATGGCCGCCGGAAAACTCAAATCGCGGGAAGACATTGTCGCTGGACTGGAAACTTTTCCCGAAACGTTGTTGAAGCTGTTTCGGGGAGAGAACTTCGGCAAGCTGCTCCTCAAAGTAGCAGACGAATGAGGTTCCGGCCCGAGAGCGCCCCGCTGTTCGCAGGAGGCAGAACGGCGCGCAGGCGCACTGGTGAAGGACGTTAGTCCATTTTTCAGGTTTTGCGAAGGATACACCATGACTGGAGAAACGAAGACAGTCCAGGTCAAGCACGATGGCAGCGTTCTGGTCGTCACCATTGACCGACCCGAGGTCAGGAACGCGGTCAATGCCGCCACAGCACGCGCGCTGGCTGAAGTCTTCACCGGGTTCGAGCACGACCCAGCGCTCAACGTGGCCATTCTTACAGGATCGACCGGGACATTTTGCGCCGGCGCCGACCTTCGTGAGATCGCTGAAGGCACGCGCGGACCGGTTGGCCAGCACGACGAGGGGCCCATGGGCCCGACCTGGATGCTGCTCAGCAAACCGGTGATCGCGGCCGTCGAAGGCCATGCTGTTGCCGGCGGCCTGGAACTCGCGTTGTGGTGTGACCTTCGCGTAGCCGCACGCGATGCGGTGTTTGGCGTATTCAATCGGCGGTTCGGCGTTCCCCTCATTGACCTGGGTACGGTGCGCCTGCCACGTTTGATCGGACAAAGCCA
>DATMPO010000124.1:0-136475 GCA_035567035.1 Verrucomicrobiia bacterium
CCACCAGAGTGCGGCCGGGCGCGTCCAGCAGTTCCAGGGATCGCCGGGAAACATCGAGGCCCGTTGCCTGATAGCCTGCCTTCTCCAAAGCCGCCAGCGTGATTCCCCAGCCGCAGCCGGCATCGAGCACTCGAGCGGGCGAGTGTACGCCCATGCGTTTCAGCACGGCCACGGCCATCTTTGCCCGGGCCTGAGACCACGGGTGAGCGGCAACCAGGGGAGCCAGGTCGGTGAGGATATCTTCCGACATTGTCTGCGCGGGATCGCCGCTCGACCAGATGGTGATCATTCCACTTGTCCCGTCGGGCGCTGTTGCTCAAAACCGAGCGCCTGGCTGACGACCCATCGGGGACGCTGTTTCACTTCGTTGTAGATCCGCGCCAGGTACTCTCCGATGATTCCCAGTATCAGCAATTGCACTCCACCCAGGAAGAAGAGCGAGACCATGGTTGCCGCCCAGCCCGGGACGTCGTGTCCGGTGTGTCCCATGAAATGAAAGCCGCCAACGCGCCAAATCACGACAAAGACCACGACGGCGGCCGACAAGACGACAATGGACAGTCCAAACCAGGTGGCCAGGCGAAGAGGCACGGTGGAGAACGCAAAAATGCCGTCCAGCGCAAAGCGGAACATTTTCTTGAACGGATACTTCGTGTTTCCGGCCGCGCGGGCGTCCCGTTCGTAGGTGATGGCGGTCTGGCGGAAGCCGGCCCATGCGCGCATGCCGCGCACAAACAAGTTACGCTCCGGCATGGCCCGAAGCACCTCGACCACGCGCCGGTCGAGCACACAAAAATCTCCCGAGTCGAGCGGAATGTCAACCTCCGCGAGCTTCCGCAATATGCGGTAGAAAAGGCTGGCGGTAGCGCGCTTGAACAGACCATCTTTGCGTTTTTGCCGGACGGCAAACACCACTTCATACCCTGCGCGCCACTGGTCCAGGCAGGCGGGCAGAAGCTCCGGCGGGTCCTGGAGATCGGCATCCAGGATGGCAACTGCGTCGCCGGCGGCGTAACGCAGACCGGCGGCAAGCGCCGCCTGGTGGCCGAAATTCCGGGACAGACCCACGACTTTCACCCGGGGATCAGCGGCATGAAAGTCCGAAAGGAGCGTCAGAGTGCGGTCGCGTGATCCGTCGTCAACAAAGATCAATTCCCAGTCCATGCTCAGGGAAGCCAGTACGTCCTGCAATCGCCGGTGCAGAAGCGGCAGGACGGCTTCTTCGTTCAAACACGGAATGATCAGGCTCAACAGAGGCTTTGCGGAAGCGCTCAAGGATTACTCCCCACATTTGGCAATGGCGGCAGCATAGCGGCGAAGAAAAATGGCGGTCCCCAATGGATGCCTTTGAAAGCTACCACAAAATGCCGCGGCCGGCCCTTGCTTTCTGTTGCGCTGCAAGCGCAGGATGAGATCGATAAAACCAGTTCCACAGCTTCCTGTCCCCGGTTTTCCGTTCAATGTGCCGGGGTAGAATGCGGCTCCAGCCTCGTGTAGGATTGGCGCGTATCGTTTATCGTTGGCAGGCGCGGATTAGTGTGCCGTCGGCCGCGCCGGGAGGAAATCGTGGCAAAGCCTAAAGCTGAGGATGACCGGGAGAAGAGAATTGAAGATTTGAAACGCCACGCAGAAGAGCTTTGTGGCGGCCAGATGGAGGTTGCCAGCCTGGACGACTGCTCAGCTGAGACGGAAGAGGAATTCTGGGACCACGTGGTGGACTACGAGGAAGCTCCGTGGACAACCAACTTCCAGCAACTTGAGAACGCGAGCGTGTCACTCCCGCCGCCGGATTCGCTCAAGGATGAGGAACTGACGGCAAAACTCTGGGAAGTAATCCAAAAGCTCGCCCTGCTTCATGTGTTTATAGAACAGACAAACCATCTCAGCGACCGTGAGCTCTATACCCATCTCTGGACCGATTCCCTGCGGGAAGAAACCAAGGCATTGCCGCTGGCTGCGAATTCTGCGTACCACATCCAGTTGCTCAGCAGCGGCAGCGACGAAGATAACCTGCTCTATCTCAAGTACTACGCGGATGACACCTGGCGCCGGCATTGGCAGAAGGATTTCCCCAGTGATCCCATTCCGATGCACGAAGACCCGCCTTACGATCGCGACCGTCTGCTGCCCCAGCCGGACTACAGTGTGCCCACTGGCGGAAAGCCCAACTGAAGCCGGGGACTGACGGCGTTTTTCCACCTGGACCCCAAAAGGGGATTATTGGCCAATGTATTCGGCCTCCGGCTTATAATCTCCTTACTCTATGCCGCTGTTCTGGTTACGCGTTGCTCTGACATTGTATGGAGTAGGTCTCCTGTGCGCGGTGGTGACGCTGTGGGACAGCCGTCGCCGCTTGATGGGCGTAATGCTGCCCGCCGCCGGGGCCGGCATTGTCTTCCATTTCGTTTCCCTGACCGAAACGGCCATGAGCGACATTGCGCCGCTTTCCTCTTTGCATCAGATCGAGTCGTTGCTGGCATTCCTGCTGATGACATTCTTCTTTGTGATTTATGCGCGATACAAAACCGCGTCCCCCGGAATTGCCGTATTCCCGCTGGCGTTCCTGCTCACCCTGTCCGCGCAGTCGTCAATCCTGGCCACCGATTCGGTTGCCCCGCAAGTCAGCGTGAGTTGGACCTACATGCATGTCGGACTGATCCTGCTGGGGTACTCCGCGTTGTTTGTGAGCTTCTTTGCCAGCATTTTGTATCTAATTCAGGAACGCAACCTGAAGGCCAAAGGAGTTGGCGGCTTCTGGTCGCGGCTTCCGGCGCTGGCGACCATTGATGAGATAGGCTATCGCTGCCTGCTGGTTGGTTTTCCTTTTATGACTTTCGGCCTGATTGCCGGGTCGGTGGTGGCGGAGGCACGCTATGGCGCGCGATATTTCAGCGATCCCAAGATCCTCTTTTCCATTGTGATGTGGGTGCTCTACACGGTCCTGCTGTATGCGCGATGGAGCGCGGGATGGCGGGGACGGCGCGCGGCTTATATGGCGGCCTTCGCGTTTGGGACGGCGATCGTGGCCCTGGCGGCAAACAGTCTGAGTTCGGTGCATAGATTCATCGCTCCATGAACTTCAAGCTCATTGGCGTAAACCACAACACCGCGCCCCTGGAGGTGCGGGAGCGGCTGGCTGTCTCGGAAGAGAGACTGCCGGACGCCATCCGCATGCTGGTGGAACAGCCCGGCGTGGACGAAGGCATGGTGCTTTCTACTTGCAACCGCGTTGAGGTGCTCACCAGTACCAGACAGGGGACCGACCTGCGGGGCTTCTTTCCCCGCTATTTTGGTCTGAGTCCGGACGCGCTGAATTCCCACATCTACGAGTTCGAGCAGCGCGAAGCGGTGCGGCACGTCTTTCGCGTGGCTTCAAGCCTGGACTCCATGGTGGTCGGCGAGCCGCAGATTCTGGGACAGGTAAAAGAGGCCTATGCCGTCGCCCGCGGGCTGGGCGCTGTCCATTCCGCGCTTGACGCGCTGCTCTCGCGGGCCTTTGCCGTAGCCAAGCGCGTGCGCTCAGAGACGGCCATTGGCAGTTCCAGCGTTTCCATTTCGGCGGTGGCCGTCCAGTTGGCTGAGAGAATTTTCGGTTCGCTCAAGGGCCGGACGGTCTATCTGGTCGGCGCGGGGAAAATGGCGGAATTGGCGGCCCGCCACCTGGTCAGCCATGGCGCGGAGAACATTCTGGTGTGCAATCGCACGCACGAGCGCGCACTGCAACTGGCGGAAGCGTTTGGCGGAGAGGCCGTGCCCTACGAACGGCTCCATGAAGCGGCAGAGCGCGCGGACATTGTATTGACTTCAACCGGCGCCGCCGAGCCGTTGTTTCTCCGCGAACATGGCGAGGCGCTGCTCAGCCGGCGCAAGAACCGTCCGATGTTCTTCATCGACATTGCCGTACCGCGCAACGTTCATCCGGATCTCGGCCGGCTGGACGGCATGTTTGTGTATGACGTGGATGATCTGCAATCCGCCGCCAGCAATAACACAGCGGAGCGCAAACGCGAGGCGCAGAGAGCGGAGCAGATTGTGGAGTTGGAAGTCGACCGCTTCGCCGTGCGCATGAAGTCGCTGCACGTTGTTCCCACCATCCTGTCGTTGCAGGAATACTGCGAGACCATCCGCCAGGCGGAGATAGATCGCATTCGCGGACGCCTGGGATCGATTACTCCCGAGCAGGAAGCGGCCATCGAAGCCATGACACGCGGCATCATCAACAAGTTGTTGCATATGCCGATTACCACGTTGAAATCCACCGCCGCTGGACCGGAGGCCGCTGAGGTACACGACGTCATTCGCCGGATATTCAATCTGAATCGGGACCGCAAGGGTGAAGACCTGCGCAAAGAATCCCCGGCCAAAAAGGAAACGGAAGACTAATGGCACGTTTGCGCATCGGCTCCCGTGGTTCCAGGCTGGCGCTTTGGCAGGCCAATCATGTGGCCGGCTTGCTCCGCGCGCAAGGACACACCGTGGAAATCGAGATCATCAAGACCACGGGCGACAAGATTACGGACGTGGCTCTGGCCAAAGTCGGGACCAAGGGCATGTTCACGAAGGAGATTGAAGAAGCGCTGGCCGAGAAGCGCGTTGATCTGGCGGTACATAGTCTCAAAGACGTGCCCACGGAGTTGCAGCCGGAGTTCGAACTGGCGGTGATCATGAAGCGCGAAGACCCGCGTGACGCGTTTGTTTCGCCCGAATACTCCAGCCTGGAAGACCTTCCGCGCAATGCCCGCGTGGGGACCAGCAGCCTGCGCCGCCAATGCCAGCTCAAGGCGTTGCGCCCCGGCCTGGAGATTCTCTCCTTGCGCGGCAATGTGGACACGCGTATCAAGAAACTTGAAGCCGGAGAATATGCCGCCATCATTCTCGCCGCTGCCGGAGTCGGCCGTTTGGGACTGGACCAGCATGTCCGGCAGATCATTTCCCCGGAGACGATGTGTCCGGCGGCAGGACAGGGAGCGCTGGCCATTGAAACCCGCCGAACCGATACACAGACGAGAGATCTGCTGGCCTTCATGGACGATGTTGATACTCGCAACGCAATTGAGTGCGAACGCGCGCTGTTAGCCGCCCTGGGAGGCGGATGTCAGGTTCCGATCGGCGCCTACGCGCAACGGCAGAATGGCGCACTGCATCTGATTTCCATGGTCGGAAGTCCGGATGGCAGCGAAGTGCTGCGGGAACAAACGCAGGGCGGCGATCCGCAGCAGCTTGGCCGGGAAACGGCGCAGAAATTACTGGCCCGCGGAGCTGACCGGATCCTGCAGGACGTTTACAGCCACGAAATCGCCGCACCGGCCCAGCCATGAATAAAGCGCCGATTCCATTTCGCGTGAAAGGCAAGCCACTGATCGGGTGGCGCATCCTGGTCACCCGGGCCAGCGGACAGGCCGGCGGACTGTCCGATCCGTTGCGCGAACTGGGCGCCGAAGTTCTGGAAATTCCCACCATCGAAATCCATTCGTCCGCAAACGGGTTTGGCGCGCTGGACTACGCTTTGATGAGGATTGGCCGCTACGACACGCTGGTCCTGACCAGCGTAAACGGCGCGGAGATCCTGTTTGAACGGTACAACCGCCTGGGCTTACCCGTTGTGGACATGCAGCATTTGCTGGTAGTGGCTATTGGTCCGGCGACGGCCGCCGCGATCCAGTCTGAGGGTGTGTCGGTTTCGATTGTTCCGGAAAAGTACGTTGCAGAATCGGTGATCGAAGCGCTGCGCGGGCATATGTTCAAGAGCAGCCAGGTACTGCTGGTCCGGGCCAAAGTAGCGCGCGACGTCCTGCCCGATGAACTCAGAAAGATGGGCGCGCAGGTGGATGTGATCGAAGCCTATGAAACCAGGGTCCCCGCGGAAGCGGGCGCGAAACTGAAAAAACTCTTTGCCGACCCAGGATCAAAACCCCATCTGGTCACGTTCACCAGTTCCTCGACGGCGAGCAACTTCCTGGCGTTGCTGGGCGATGATGCGCACAATCTGCTCGACACCGTCCGCCTGGCTTCGATTGGACCCGTCACCACCGGGACTATAAAGGAAGCTGGATTTACGCCGGACATCGAAGCGCAGGAGTACACCATGCAGGGACTGGTGGAGGCCATTCAACAGTTGGCCGAAAGCAGCTAGCGTCCGACTGCTCCGTCAGTCCAAATTGCACCCGCATTTCGCCGGAGGAACATATTTCCTGAGGAACTCGGCAACGCGCGTATAAGCGTCAATCTGGTTCTCCACTTTCGCAAAGCCGTGGCCTTCATTTTCATAAATCTTCAATTCCACAATGCCTTTGCGCTTTTTGATGGCGCTGGCCACTTGCTCGGCTTCGGTATGCGGACAGCGTGGGTCATTTCCACCGGCCAGAAGCAGCAACGGCGCCTTGACCTGGTCCACGAAGTTGATGGGTGACCGCTCCTGATACCGGGCCTTGTCTTTGTTGGGGTCGCCCATGGTCGCCAGGTCGTACTCGCGTAGAAGGGGGTCTTCATTTTCGACTTCGGTAAACCAGTTCACGAAGGGAACAATAGGCACGCCGGCGGCCCACAGGTCCGGCGCTTTGGTCACGGCCATCATGGTCAAATATCCGCCGTAGCTGCCGCCCATGACGGCGACTTTTTTGGGATCAACGAAGCCGGTCTTCTTGATCCACTCCGCGGCGGAAATTACGTCTTCCAGGTCGCCGCCGCCCATGTCGAAACGGTTGGCGTCCATGAATTCCTTGCCATAGCCGGTCGAGCCGCGGTAGTTCGGCGTTATGACAAAATAGCCCTGGTTGACCAGATACTGGATGTTGCGGCTGAAAGAATTCTGGCTCTGCGCGGTAGGGCCGCCGTGGATGTAAACGATGGCCGCATTTTGCCCGTTGCGTTCCGCGCTGTAAGGAACATAGACGAACGCCGATATCTCCCATTTTCCGTCTTTACTGGGATAGTGGACCAGGACGGGTTCCACCATGTCGTCGCCCCGGATGCCCGCCACCAGGGAGTTCGTAATCTGGCGCGGCTTTTGCGTGACGAAATCATAGACCCATAGATCGTTGGGAGCGTTCGGTCCGTTGTGATAGAAAAGCACGCGCGAGCCGTCGCGCGTGAACGGGCTTTCCGCGCCTGCCAGATCGTTGATCCCTTTGGCCACCGGCAGCGCGCGCGCCTGGTGGGTAAGCAGGTCATAGACAAAAATGTCCTGGTTGCCGTCAATATTTGAGGTCCAGGTTACGCGCTTGCCGTCGGGAGAGAATTTTCCTGCGTTGATCTCCCATTTGTCGCTGGTCAGCCAGGTGATCTTCTTGCTGGCGATGTCCAGCAGTCCAACGTTTTCGTAGCCGTTGTGGGCGTTCGAGGTTATGAGCACAGTTTTGCCATCGGGTGAAATGTCACTGGCCGCAAAAGTGTGCTCGCCGTCATGCGGCGTCAGATTGGCAGCTTTCCCGCCTGCGACCGGGGCAAGGAAGATATTTGCGTCCTTGCCGGTGGCGTGTGCCTGCGTAAAGACAATGTGTTTGCCGTCCTTCGACCAAATGGGCGCAAAGTTGCCCAGTTCCTTTGACGTATTGCTGGTGAGCTGCGTGACTTTCCTGCTGCCGATGTCAATCAGGTTGATTTCATACGAAGGCGAATTTTTGGGCTTCACCGCGTAGGCCAGCGTGTTGCCGTCGGGCGACCATACTGGACCTTCTTCCGAGATTCCCGGTGTATTCGTCAAATTGATGACTTGTCCGTTTTTTGGCGAGACCAGAAAAATGTCCCATTGCTCGTTCCCGTCATAGTCCGAGGCATAGGCGATCCAGGTGCCGTTAGGCGACCACGCGGGACTCACTTGACGCTGGTTGCTTACCGTAAGCTGCGTCGGCCATCCGCTCTCGGACGAAACCAGCCACAGATTGTTGCGCCCGCTGATGCTGGTCACGAAAGCGACTTGCTTGCCGTCGGGTGACCACGCGCTATCACCGACGGCGCGGGTCATGTAGAGCTTGTCAATGGTGAAAGCCTGGATGCCAAGGCGTTGCTGGGAATTGAGTTGCGCAGGGTCGGTGATGAACTTGCCGGGGAGAGAAGTTGTCTGCGCAACCGTCGATGTGGCTGTGAGAATCAAGATGATGAGGATTGCTTTGCGAATAAACAGGGTTCTGGAAATCTTCGTCATATTGGTTGATTATCAATAAAATCGGTTTTGAGGACAAAAAAAGAAATCATGCGCATTACCACGACACTGGTCTTCTCTAGCGTACTGCTTTTCACGGCCTCTGGCGGCTCGCTCCTAGGGCAAACACCGAGTGCGTCTGACAGGGAACAGTCATGTCGCAAGTTCGTGCAGACATTTTATGATTGGTATGTGTCTCAAGAAGGGCGTCCGTCGGATATCGTTCGCAGATACAAGCCATTTGCATTCAGTGCTGAACTCTCTCGCAGACTAAGGGAGGATGCCGAGTTCAAGGACAAGGACAAGACTGGCGACCTCGTAGGGCTGGATTTCGACCCGTTCGTCGGCGGCCAGGACACCTGTGAACCCTATTCATACCGAAAAGTAACGCTTACAGGCTCCAAATGCTGGGTCGAGGTTTATGGCAGTGCTTGTGAAAAGAGAACCGGGCCCGACGTGGTCCCTGAATTGGTCCTTATGAAGGGTCGTTGGGTATTCGTGAATTTTCACTACCCGCGCAACGGGAAGAATGGGAATCTCTTGCGCGACCTGAAGAGTCTTCGAAAAGATCGCAAGGCACAGCCGGCCAAGTGAGGGTGAGCACCTTTGCGGCATTCGCGTTCATTCGCGTAAATTCGCGGCCCTTAGGCTCCTCGTTGCTATAGGGGTCCCTCGCTTCGCTCGGGACTTCGGAGAAGGCTCCGAACCTTTGGAAAACGCTACGGCTTCGCGGTCTTGTGAATCTCCACGGTAGACCAGGTCTTGTCCGCGGCGTGGCACAATCTTTCCAACGTACAGTCGGCACACCTGGGTTTGCGGGCAATGCACAGCGTGCGCCCGTGCTGAATGATCTGATGAGAAAAATCGATCCATTTGTTTTGCGGAATTACTTTCATCAGATCAAGTTCGATGTTCTTAGGATCGTCATTCCTCGTCAGCTCGAGCCGGCGTGAAATCCGATGGACGTGCGTGTCCACGACCACTCCCACCGCCTGCCGGAACCATGATCCCAGCACGACGTTGGCCGTCTTGCGCGCGACGCCGGGAAGAGAAAGAAGCGGCGCCATATCGTCGGGGACCTGGCCGCGAAATTCTGCCACCAGCTTTCTGGCCGCGCCCACGATGGATTTAGACTTGTTGCGGAAAAACCCGGTGGTGTGGATGATGGGCTCAAGTTGTTCCGGTTCCAGCGCGGCGATGTCCTGGACTGTGGGGTATTTCTTGAACAGCTCCGGCGTTACCATGTTGACGCGAACGTCGGTGCACTGCGCGGAAAGAATGGTCGCCACCAGCAATTCCCAGGCGCTGGTATGCTCAAGAGCGCAGGTTGCGCCGGGATAAGCGGCATCCAGGCGCTGTAGGATATCCTTGATTCGCGCGGAGGCCAGAGGATCATACTTGTCCCGCGACCTGGTCTTCGCGGGCTTGACGGTTTTGCGGGTTTTGGCTTTGGTTCGTGGCATGAGAGATCAAAATAAAGCAGTCAGCTTACAATCACAATAGCAGAGGCATCCAGATGGCATCCAGCACTAAGACGATGTTGAAAACTGTCGCCCGTGAAGAGCTGCACGCTGTCCCTTTGACGCTCGAAGGTACCAGCGTGCTCCACCAGATGTTTCGCTTCCGCTGGGCCGAGTGGCGCAAGCTGCCCGAAGCCCAGAAACAGGAAATCGCCAGCGAAGCCGCCGCGGCGCTGGAACGGATGGAACACGACGTGACCGCGCAGAGCGCGCTGTTTTCTCTCCTGGGCCACAAAGGCGACTTGCTGTTACTGCACTTCCGCAATTCTTTTGACCAGCTCAAGACCGCCGAACTTCAGATAGCGCGGCTGCGGCTGAGCGACTTTCTGGAGCAGGCAACCTCCTATCTCTCGGTGGTGGAACTGGGATTGTACGAGTCTTCGGTCAAGCTGTACCGGACGCTGCGCGAGCAGAAGCTGGAGCCGCATTCACCCGAGTGGAACGCTATTGTCGAAGAAACCATGCAGCGGCAGAAGGAAGCCATGGCCCCGCGGCTCTTTCCTCAGATTCCGCCGTTGCGTTACATCTGTTTCTATCCCATGGACCGGCGCCGCGGCGAAGACAAAAACTGGTACAGCCTGCCCATTGAAGAACGCCAGCGCCAGATGGAAGAACATGGCATGGTCGGCCGCCGGTACGCTGGCACGGTGAAACAGATCATCACCGGGTCCATCGGGTTCGACGACTGGGAATGGGGCGTAGACTTGTTTGCCGCCGATCCCATCGTCTTCAAGAAGCTGATCTACGAAATGCGTTTTGACGAAGTCAGCGCCGTCTACGCCCTGTTTGGAACGTTCTATGTGGGCGTAAGATGTCCGGCAGCGAAGCTTGGCGAGTTACTCAGCGGTAATTTGCCGGAATGAGCGTCAGTGTGTACTCTGGTTGCACATGGCAGTAAAAGCAATTCAGGCGGGCCAGGTCTGGCGCAACGACGGAAATGGCCACAACTTTCTGGTCACCAAGGTGTATACCGAGCTGTTCACGCAGTACGCCATGCTGCGGCCCGCGGAGGTGACCGCCCCGCAGGCCGAGACCATCCGGGTGAAGATCTCCAGGGGCGACACCGGAATGACTCTGCCCGGCTACACATTCACACAAGAAGCCCAGGATTTCTAATTCCATCTCTCTCGCATGACTGAAAAAATCATCGCGGCCCTGGCCCAGTTCATCATCGCGGTCATTTCCAAATCCGGATACCTGGGGATTATGGCGCTGATGGGCATTGAATCGGCGTGCATTCCGCTGCCGTCGGAAATCATCATGCCGTTCGCCGGATACCTTGTCTATAAGGGCCAGTTCAACCTGTTTCTGGCGGCAACCGCGGGGGCCATCGGGTGCAATGTTGGCTCCATCATCGCGTATGAAATCGGATACTACGGCGGCCGGCCTTTAGTCGAGAGATACGGTTCCTACATCTTCCTGACCCGCCATGATCTGGACCTTGCCGACCGCTTCTTCCTGCGCTTTGGTTCGGCTGCCGTCTTTATTGGCCGGCTTTTGCCCGTGATACGCACGTTCATCGCTCTTCCCGCGGGCATCGCCCGGATGCCGCGCCTTAAATTCCATCTCTATACTTTTGCCGGTTCCTGGCCGTGGTGTTTCGCTCTGGCCTGGGCCGGGATGAAACTGGGCGAACAGTGGGACAAAGATCTCCGTTTGCGGCTCTGGCTGCACCGCCTGGATTTAGTGATTATCATTCTGCTGCTTGTGGGCGTGCTCTGGTTTATCTGGTCGCACTGGAAGGGCCGCGTGCGGGCCACCGCCTGACGGTTTGCAAAGTGCGCCCCAATACGAGAAGATGAATAGTTTGCACCGGAGCATGTTTCGCCTCTGAGGCGCATTACCTGCGCGTTGCCTTCAAATACTTTCCAGGATGGTCTTACAACTAATGACTGCAAAGTCTTCCAGCGACTTCTTTTCACCCGGATCAAAAATTGAGCCCGCCAGGGGCAAACTCGGCGTCATGATTCCCGGCATGGGTGCGGTGGCCACCACGTTCATGGCCGGAGTCGAAGCCATACGCAAGGGCATCGCCGAACCCATTGGGTCGCTCACCCAGATGGGCACCGTCCGGTTGGGAAAACGCACGGAAGGCCGTTCGCCCAAGATCAACGAATTTGTCCCGCTCGCCGGGCTGAAAGACCTGGTATTCACCGGATGGGACATTTTCGAAGACAATGCATACCAGTCGGCCATACACGCCGGCGTGCTGGAAAAAGAACTGCTCGGGAAGATCAAGCCATTTCTTTCGTCCATCAAACCGCGCAAAGCGGTGTTTGACCGCCACTACGTCAAGAAGCTGGACGGCAAGCACGTTAAAAAGGGCAGGAACAAGATGGACCTGGCCGAGCAGTTGCGCGCCGATATCCGCGATTTTAAAAAGACCGCGAAACTCGCCCGGCAAGTGATGATCTGGTGTGGTTCGACGGAGATCTTCCTCAAGCAGAAGCCGGTGCACCAGTCCGTAGAAGCGTTTGAGCGCGGCCTGCACAAGAACGACCCGAACATCGCGCCCTCCATGATTTATGCCTATGCCTCACTGATGGAAGGGGTGCCGTTTGCCAACGGCGCCCCGAACCTTACCGTGGACATTCCCGTCATGCTCGAACTGTCGCGGCGCAATCATGCCCCCATCACCGGCAAAGATTTCAAGACTGGACAGACGTTGCTCAAGACCATCCTGGCGCCCGGCTTCAAGGCCCGCATGCTCGGGCTGCACGGATGGTTTTCCACCAACATCCTCGGCAATCGCGATGGTGAGGTCCTGGACGATCCCGGGTCGTTCAAGACCAAGGAAGAGTCAAAGCTCTCCGTGCTGGAGCACATACTGCAGCCGGACCTGTACCCTCAGCTCTACAAGGATTTTTATCACAAGGTCCGCATTAACTATTACCCGCCACGTGGTGATAACAAAGAAGGTTGGGACAACATAGATATCTTCGGCTGGCTCGGCTATCCCATGCAGATCAAAGTGGATTTCCTGTGCCGCGATTCCATTCTGGCCGCGCCCATCGTACTCGACCTGGTGCTTTTCCTCGACCTGGCCAAGCGCAGTGAGGAACTGAGCGGCCTGGGAATTCAGGAATGGCTCAGCTTCTATCTCAAGTCGCCGATGACCGTCCCCGGACTCTATCCGGAGCACGATCTCTTCATTCAACTCATGAAGCTCAAGAACACCCTGCGGCATCTGCGCGGGGAAGAGCTGATCACCCACCTGGGGCTCGAGTATTACGACTGAGCTCCGCGGGAAAAAGTAAAAAAAGACAAGCAGCGCGGATAACGCGAAGGGCTGATTGTGTATCTAAAGAGACAAGTCCAAAACTAATTGGGAAGCCCTATGTTCCAGCGGTATAATGAAGCCAGTACTTACCGCGCTGAGGGTTCGTTCGCGCAGGAGTGTGCCATGAAATCCCGTTCCTTGTTGCTGTCCGTTCTTCTGGGTGCAGCGGTGGGCTTGTCGGCCTCCGCGTTTGCCGACGACGAGCAGAAAAAGACCCCGGCATCCACAGATCAGAACCAGCCACAGCCGCAGACGGACCAAAAGCCGGCGGACCAGAATCCAGCGCAGCCAGCCGCCACGCAACTTCCCTCGGCACAGCCTGCAGACCAAACCCAGCCTGCCGATCAGGCGCCGTCTGGGGACCAGAAGACGCAAGACCAGCCGGCGAATTCCCTGCCAGACGCTTCCGCAACCGACGCCTCCAAAGACAAAGACAAGGACCCGAACGTCAAACACAACGGCGGCAAAGACGACGTGGACGCTATTGGCAACCGCAAACTTGGCGGGATGGACTGGTATTCGATCGAAAAAGAAGTCCGCCTGGGCAGGGCGTACGCTCAACAGCTTGAGCAGAGCATGAAGATGGTGAAGGACCCGGTGGTGGTGGAATACATCAACCGGATCGGACAAAACCTGGTGCGTAACTCCGACGCCAAGGTGCCTTTCACGATCAAAGTAGTTGATTCAGACGAAGTGAACGCTTTCGCCCTGCCGGGCGGATTTTTCTACGTCAACGCGGGCCTGATATTGGCCGCTGATGAAGAGGCGGAACTGGCGGGCGTCATGGCCCATGAGATTGCCCACGTTGCGGCGCGCCACGCCACGCGCGGCGCCAGCCGGGCCCAACTGGCCCAACTGCTGACCATTCCCCTGATCTTTGTAGGTGGCGGCATTGGTTATGCGGTGCAAGAGGCCGCCGGCCTTGCCCTGCCGCTGACGTTTCTGAGCTTCAGTCGCGGCTTTGAAGCGGAGGCCGACTATCTGGGCCTGCAATATATGTACAAAGCCGGTTATGATCCAAACGCTTTTGTCGCTTTCTTCGAAAAGCTGGAAGCCCAGGAAAAGAAGAAACCGGGAACGCTGGCCAAGGCCTTTGCCACACATCCCCAGACTCCAGACCGCATCAAGAAGTCCCAGGAAGAGATTGCGCGCATCCTTCCTCCCCGCGACCAGTACATCGTGAGCACGTCAGAGTTTGACCAGGTCAAGGCCCGTCTGGCTGCGCTGGAGAACCGTCATAAAACTGACGACCAGAAGACCAACAAGCCGACGCTTCGACGCGCCTCTACCGGCAATACCAAAGACGGCGACAAACCGGGCGATGACCGTCCGACTCTCAAGCGGCGCGACCAGTAAGTCCCTTTTAAACAAGCGCAAATATGGCCTGGTCATGCTTGTATCGCCTCGCCGGACATCAGATAATTGTCGCCGTGAACGACCTCACGCACCCGACCGGGATCAAGACGCACGAAGTCCTCAATCAGCCTCCTGTATTGACCGGCTACAACCTCTTTCTCACCGACAACACGCTGGTGATCGCCATCCGTAAAGACGCGGCCTGGGCGGAGGAGAAAATAGCCGAACTTGGCCAGTTTCTGGGTACAGAAGAAGCGCAACGTTGGGGTTTTGAAGCCAATGAGAACAAACCGGTGCTGCATACCCATGACCGCTTCGGTAACCGGCGCGATGAAGTTGTGTTTCATCCCGCATGGCACAGGCTGATGCAAACCTCGGTGGAGCACCAGGTCCATAGTCTTCCGTGGGTCGAGAAGAGAGTGGGTGCGCACATGGCCCGCGCGGCGCTGCTCATGCTGACTGCGCAGAATGAAGCGGGGCACACCTGTCCTGTCTCGATGACTTACTCCGGCTTTGCCGCGCTGCGGGCAGAGCCGGAACTGCTGCGCGACTGGGAAGCGAAGATACTGTCTTCCAGTTACGATGCGCGTTTCCAGCCGTCGCGGGAGAAGTCTGGCGCGTTGCTCGGCATGGGCATGACGGAAAAGCAGGGCGGCTCCGACGTCCGGGCCAACACCACTACCGCGGAGAGAATCGGCACCTCGCGAGAGTATCTGGTTACCGGCCACAAATGGTTTTGCTCCGCCCCGATGTGCGACGCGTTTCTTATTCTGGCGCAAACGCCTAAAGGACTTTCCTGTTTTTTCCTGCCCCGATGGACCCCCTCCGGGGAACGCAATCACTTCCACATCCAGCGCTTGAAGGACAAACTGGGAAATCGTTCCAACGCTTCGAGTGAAGTCGAGTTTGCGGGCGCCTGGGCCCGGCTCGTAGGCGAAGAAGGTCGCGGCGTTCCTGGCATTATCGAAATGGTCCATCACACGCGTCTGGATTGCGCCATCGCGGCATCTGCGCTCATGCGCCAGGCGTTAGTGCAGGCAGTGCATCATGCCGGACATCGCAAGGTCTTTGGCAAAGTTCTCGTCGACCAGCCGCTCATGCGCAACGTGCTGGCGGACCTGGCGCTGGAGTCGGAAGCGGCGACGCTGCTCATGCTCCGGCTGGCGCGCTCGTTTGATGCTCGCGAATCCGACGAGCGGGAGCGGGCCTTCGGACGCATTGCGACGGCGGTCTCTAAATACTGGCTGTGCAAGCGCGCTCCGCTTCAGGTAGGCGAAGCGCTGGAGTGCCTGGGCGGGAACGGTTATGTGGAGGAATCCATTTTGCCGCGGCTCTACCGCGAAGCTCCGCTGTATTCCATCTGGGAAGGATCAGGGAATGTGATGTGTCTGGATATCCTGCGCGCGCTGGCAAAAGATCCCGCAACGTCAGATGCATTTATCCACGAATTGCGATTGACGGCCGGAACTGACAAGCGGCTGGATGTCTGCGTGGCAGACCTGGAGTCGAGTCTAACGCGGCATGCAATCCCTTCTGCGACGAACGGCGCTGGCGAAATTGAAGGTCAAGCCAGACGGCTGGCGGAAAAGATGGCCCTGGCGTTGCAGGCATCTTTGCTGTTTCGAGCCAGCTCGACCGCGGTTGCGGAGGCATTTTGTGCATCACGGCTGGGCGGTGACGGGGGCCGCGCTTTCGGAACCCTGCCTGCAACGGCTGATGCGACGAAGATCCTTGGTCCGGTATGCAGTGCAGTTCTTCAGAACCATCGAGGTAGTATTAGCCTATGAGCGTTCCATCCTATGTTGAAGAAGCCCGGCGCAGCTTTCGCGAGTACAAGCGGCTGGCCGAAGGTGCGTTCGCGCAGTTGCGGCCCGAGGATTGGTCGCGCTTGATCGATCCGGAAGCCAACAGCATTGCCACGATCGTAAAGCACATGGCCGGCAATATGCGTTCGCGATGGACGAATTTCCTCTCGAGCGACGGTGAGAAGCCGGACCGCAATCGCGACCAGGAGTTTGTGCTGGACGCTTCCACTACCTCCCCGGAGATCATGAAATGGTGGGAAGAGGGATGGCAGTGCGTTTTTCAAGCAGTGGACCCGCTGCGCGACGAGGACCTGGCACGCACTGTTCGCATTCGAGGCCAGGAGCACACAGTGCTGCAAGCCATCAACCGCCAGGTCACGCACTACGCCCATCATATCGGCCAGATTGTGCTGCTGGCCAAGCATTTCCGGGGAGCGGAATGGAAGTCGTTGACCATCCCCAAAGGGCAATCAGCCGCCGCGGGGCGTCAAGCCGAAGTAGTGCGCAGTGAGCGTCGGCAGTAATGATTCCGCGAGGCCCGGCGGTGGAAAATTCTTTTTCTCAGCAATCTGACAAACGCAGTACCATCGTCGAACGCACTAATACTCATGTACTGAGGAGTTGCTATTTATGAGCCTACATTCCCAAAGACTAATTGGTTTTCTGGTGATCTCGGTATGGTTCCTGGTTGTTTCCTCGGACGTTTATGCCCAAAGAGACGACGCGCCTCGCGTATCCGAGCCATTACGAACAAACACGCGCTTGGTGGTGGTGGATGTAGTGGTTAGCGACAGCAAGGGCCAGCCGGTAAGCGATTTGAAAGCCGAAGACTTTACCGTACTGGAAGCCGGTGCGCCGCAGAAGATCAGTGGGTTCACCTTTCAGCATCCCGGAGGAGAGCGTCGCGTGGCAGCCAGGCAGCTTCCGCAGAATGTAGTGACCAATGCGCCACAATATGCTTCGACCAGTTTGAATGTGATCCTGTTTGACGCCGTCAATGGCGAGTTCGCTTCGCAGGCGTATGCCAAAGACCAGTTGATCAAGTTCTTCGGCAGCGCAACGCTGGACCGGCCCGTGGCGCTCTACGCCATGGAGAGCCAGCTGAAGATTCTGCACGATTTCTCGAGCGACGGCGCAGCTCTCAAGGCCGCCATAGAGAAATATAATCCGCCTGCAAAAATGAATGGCACGGAGAGCTTTGAATCGCGGCAGTCGGCGTTTGCTACCAGGGGTGACTATCACACCGACAACCGCAGCATTGAAACCACGTTGAACGAACTGAATACGCTGGCCAAGATGCTGGCCGGCTATCCGGGGCGCAAAAACCTGATCTGGTTGTCGGAGAGCTTTCCGCTGGACCTCTTTCCTGACCAGGTCATTCAGAGCAGCACGATGGGCCCGGACCTGAAGAGCGCCGAGAACTCTCCCAACGGCGGCCCCTCCACCTTTGAAGTCATGCGGGACTCGGCGAATTTCAGGGATTACGCTGCACTAGTTAAAAAGGTGGCCGATGCGCTGATGAACGCGCAAGTCGCCGTCTATCCCGTGGACGCCGCCGGGGTAGGGAAGAACGATCATCTGGCCTCGCAACACACGATGAATGACGTGGCCTCGCGCACCGGCGGCAGAGTGTTCCTGAACAGCAACGATCTGGTCATGAGCATTGGGGCCAGCCTGGACGACGGCTCGACTTACTACACGCTCTCGTATTATCCCGATAACAAGAAATGGGACGGGCAGTTCCGCGCCATCCAGGTCAAAGCCGGACGCGCCGACGTGAAATTGCGTCATCGCATCGGCTACTACGCCCTGGACCCGGAAAAGGTCAGAAAAGAGGATTCCGACAAAGTCGCCGAAAACTTCAGCCGAATGCTGGAATTTGACGCGCCCGCCGCTACCGCCGTGCTGTTTCAGGCAGGAGTAGTGCCTCCGTCCGACAAGACCAAGAACAAATTGCTGGTGAACTTCGCCGTTGATCCGCACAGTATTGCCTTTGAACGGACCAATGACGGCATGGAACACGCCAAGGTCGTCTGCACCGTGTGGGCATACGGCAAAAACAAAGACAAGCCGAATATGTCGGATGCCGAAACGAGGGTTGCCGATTTAAAGCCGGATGTCTACGAACAAATGATGAAACAGTACTTCCCTTGTTCGCGCACACTGGATCTCAAGCCCGGCACGTACACGCTGAAGCTGGGCGTGCTGGACAAAACTACCAATCTGATGGGCACAATTGTGACAACCGTTACAGTGCAATAGTTTCCCAAGAATGGTCCGTTGAGCTGGAAATGTTTCGATGAGCTTTTGAGGGAGATGGGCATGTCGATGGTTGAGCTGGAGGAATTCAAGCACCGCAAAATTGGTCTGGCTTTGAGCGGCGGCTCGGTCCGGGGAATTGCTCACATTGGAGTAATCAAGGCACTCTCGGAACTGGGCATACGGCCGACGGTGGTAGCGGGAACAAGCGTGGGCAGCCTGGTTGGCGCCGCGGTCGCCGCCGGCATGGAATGGCCGGAGATTTTGCGCATGGCCCGCGACGTCTTCTGGCCGAACTTGTTGAACGGCAAACGGCTGGAAAAGTTTTGCGCGCAACACCTTCCGGAAGACTTCGCCGACCTGCGTCTGCCATTTGCGGCCATCGCAACCTCTGTACCGGACAGGCGAACGGTCGTTCTGACGTCAGGAAAACTGGCCCCGGCCATCAGCGCGAGTTGCGCCATTCGTGTCATCCGCAGGCCGGTATCTCTGGGTGAAGACCGGCTCAAGGATGGCGGCATGTCCTGTGTGTTGCCTTCAGTGATTTCCCGGCAAATGGGCGCGGAGCTGGTCATTGCCTCCGACGTTTGGGAAATGAGCGCGTTGTTGCGCGGCGTAGGCGTAGGTGCTTCCCATGTCCATGCGTCGCGAGTGTATCCGCAGCAGTATCTGCGCGCCGTCTTAAACACCAGCGTTTTGGTGCAGACCTCGGTGCCACTGATGGGCTATCTGCCGGGAAGAGAATCCATTGATCGTCTGGTCGCTGCGGGTGAGGCGGCCACACACAGGGCGGACTTCAACAAACTCTTCGTTTGATACCGGTTCATTCAATTCGACCAGGCGGGCGCTGTGCTTGGGCGAATAATAAAAACGACTGGCGACAGAGGCCAAACATCCTATTCTTCGTTGCCTCCAGCTTCCTGCGGGGCCGGATTTGCTTCGAGCTTCAGATCGGGCAACCCAGCAGCGCGAAGCTGGACGTTTAACGCCGGAATGTCTTGTGTCTGGATCACCTGCCAGCGCTGCAGGACAGGCGCCACTCTTGCCGCAACGTCCGCGACAGCGCTGGCGGCTTGTGTCGTGGGAGCATCATCAACTTCCTGGATCACATTCAGGAGCGCCAGCAGCCGGGTGCGGACCACGCCCAGACTCGGCGGCTCATTGGCTAGTCCCGGCCTGCGCGCGGCCGCGCCGGCCAGCGACTGCAGTTTTTGGTCCAGCGAGTTGAGCGATGTCAGAACATCGCCCTTGGCTTGCGATTGAAGGTCCTTTATCTTTTCCCGCAAAGCCACAATCTGGTCAAACGCCGGTGAAACCGCGAGCAGATTTTTGTACAACTGCTGGGAGAGCGTGAACTGCAGGTCGAGCGCAGTCCTGGGCGTTTTGACTCGCGGGTCCATTTTCACAACGAGTGGCTCCGAATATTTCCTGCCGCTGACAGTGAGCACAACTGTGTATTGTCCTGGGTTGACCCAGGGTGATGTGGGCTGCGGCGCCGTATTGTGAGGCACTGCGGCAATGGGATATTCCGGCTTGATGCCGGGCACTTCGGCATAGTGCATGTCCCACAGGAAGCGATGCATTCCCGCTGCGCCGGAAAGCACCTGCGGCGGACGGACCCAGTATGCGGGAATCGCGAGCATGGGGTCCGGAAGCGGTACGGGATCAGCGGAGGAATAGCGGCGCACTGTCTTGCCGGCGCTGTCACGAATTTCCAAAGTGACCGGGCCGGAGGCCGCGGCGGCGAGATAGTAATCAATCACGGCGCCATCCGGCGGGTTTTCTCCGGCAGGGAAGTCCGGCGGCAGTGGCGTGTCGGTGTTCATGTCCCAGCGGACGCGAATGGCTGTTTGCGGCTTGAACAGGAGTGCCGCTGCCGACGCGACCTTCGCGCCCAGTTGCCGCAGCGGCGTGATGTCATCCAGAATCCAGAAGCCGCGGCCATGCGTGGCCGCCACCAGGTCATCGTCCTTGATGATCAGATCACGCACTGAACTGGCAGCCATGTTGAGGCGCAACGACTGCCAGTGGTCGCCGTCGTCGAACGAGACGTAGACGGCGCGCTCGGTCCCGGCAAAGAGAAGCCCTTTGCGCTTGGGGTCTTCGCGTACTACGTCAACGTTTTCATTTCCGGGAATGCCGTTGACGATTTCCGCCCAGGTCTTGCCGGAATCGCGGGTGCGCAGAATATGCGGATGCAGATCATCGAGCCGCAATGTGTTGATGGCGGCATAGGCGGTTTGCGCTTCCGAGTGGCTGGCTTCGAGGATGGAGACCTTCTGGAACGGCGTCATATTCGGCGGCGTGACGTTGGTCCAGTTCTTGCCACCGTCTGTGGTCAGATGAATCAATCCATCGTCGGTCCCGGCCCAGATCCGGTTGATGTCCAACGGCGACGGCGCCACAGCATAGATCACGCCGCGCTGCGTGGCTTCGGCGGTCTTCTCGCTGCGGAATTTGCCGATGCTTGCGGGAAGGTCAAAAGTCTTGCGCGTGAGATCGGGACTGATCTGTTCCCAGCTGCGTCCGCCGTCGCGCGTCTTCCACAGATTGTTGGTGGCGAAATAGAGAATGTGCGGATCGACAGGAGAAAAAACGATCGGCTCGGTGCGCAGCGCGCGAAAATCGGCGGAGCGAAACGGCTTGGGCATGATGTTCTGCGCCTGGTTGGTCCGGCGGTCGTAACGCGTGAGCTTGCCGCCGTACACCAGGTCGGGATCGAGCGGATCGGGTACGACGTAGCCATACTCTTCCGCGGCCACGGGATGCCATTCACGAATGGTGACCTGGCCGTCCGCGCCGCGGCTCGAAATACATGCTGAACCGCTCTCCTGCTGGCCGCTGCATAGCCGGTAAGGGAAGGCGTTGTCGGCGTTCACGTGGTACATCTGCGCGGTCGGCTGGTTGTACCAGGAACTCCAGGTCTCACCGCCGTTCACGGTGATGATTGCGCCCTGGTCGTTGACCAGCAGAATTGTTTTGGGACTGTCCGGGTTGATCCAGAGATTCTGATAGTCGTCCCCGCCGGGCGCGCCGCGGAAGCCGGTCCAGGTCTTGCCGCCGTCGGTGGACTTCCAGGTCACCGTGCTGGCAACGTAGAGGGTGTCAGGGTCTTTGGGGTCCACACGCGGCACCGGAAGGTCGCCGCCGCCGATACGTCCCGCGGGCCGCGGATCCGTCGTGGCTTGCGACCAGCTTGCGCCGGCGTCGTCCGAGCGATAAATCGCAACCGCGGTCTTGCTCGCAACCGCCGAGTACAGACGGTTCGGACTGCTGCGGGAGATCGTAACGTTGGCTTGCACGATTCCTTCCGGCAAGCCCTTGGTGAGCTGGTTCCATGTCTGCCCGCCGTCCGTGGATTTGAAAACGCCTCCGGCGGTTCCGTTCCACGCGCCGTTCTCCCACGGCCCCTGACGGGCTTCCCACAATGTTGCGTACGCGACGTCCGGATTCGTCTGGTCAATTTGTACATCGGCCCCGCCCACGTTCTCGTCTTTGTAGAGGACTTTCTGGAACGTCTGACCGCCGTCGGTCGAGCGGAAGATGCCGCGTTCTTCATTGGGCCCGTAAGGATGGCCGGCTACGGCGACCAGAATCTTGTTCGCGTCGCGCGGGTCAATGGCGATCTGCGGAATCTGCTGGCCATCGCGCAGGCCGAGATGTGTCCAGGTTCTGCCAGCATCGGTTGATTTGTAGATTCCATCGCCGACGGAAAGATCGGGCCGCTGCAGGCCCTCGCCGCTGCCGACGTAGACAGTATTCGGATCGGAAGGCGCTACCGCGACAGCGCCAATCGAGCCAGTGGGCTGCTGGTCAAAGATCGGGACCCACGTGGTCCCATAGTCTGTCGTCTTCCAGACACCGCCGTTACACACGCCGATATAGAAGACGTTGGGCTGGCTGGGGACACCGGCCGCGGCCTTTGTGCGTCCGCCGCGGAACGGGCCAATGCTGCGCCAGTGGAGCGATTGAAAGAAATCAGGGTTGACCTGCTGGGCCACGGCCAGCGGCGCAACACTTGCAACAGCTGCCGTACAGACAACCAGCGAAAGAAGACGACGCATAAGACCCACGGTATTCCCCTCCAAAAACTGACAGAGGAGCATAACGCAGAACCGGCCAGACGCAAAGGCGGTCCCTGTGTCTTCTTCGTGCGGTGTATTCTTAGTTCCATAGAGTCGATCATGCCGAAACAATCTGAGGCCCTCGTACTTCGCACTTATCCCTTCCACGAAGCGGACTTGCTGGTGACGCTATTCACCCGCGCCGAGGGAAAAGTCAGAGGTGTGGCCAAGTCCGCCATGAAGTCCAAACGGCGGTTTGGCGGGGCCCTGGAGCCGCTCACCTACGTGACCGCACATTGGCATGAGAAGGAAGGCCAGGAACTGGTCCGGCTGGACTCGTTTGACATCATCTCTTCACCGCTGACGACCGAGGTGAACTACGCGCGCGTTGTGGCTCTGAGCTACGTGGCTGAAGTGATTGACCAGACCGTCCCAGACCGCGAGCCGAGTGATTCCATTTTCCGGCTGACGCTATCAGTCGCAACCAACCTCAAGGCCGAGTCGATCTGGATGCCGCTTACCTACTTTGATTTGTGGATGGTCCGCTTGATGGGTCTGCTGCCTGAACTGCATCAATGTGTGGTGTGCGGGACCACGCTGAATGGAAGCCGGGCATATTTTCATCCCCTGGAAGACGGCCTGCTCTGCGCCAATGACAAGCGCCTGGCCAGCAGCGAAATGTCTGCCGAGTCGCGGGCGCTGGCCACGGAAATGTTCCGCGCGCCGGTGGAAAGCTTCCAAAAAACAGCGTGGCCCCGGCAGCGGGGCGCGGACCTGCGCAAGTTCCTTTCCCAGCGCATTGAACGGCACATTGAAAAGAAGCTGGTGACAGCGGCCATGCTGGAGCGAGTGGACTAGGCTGTTTTTCCGAAGTCTCGAGCGGAAGCGAGAGATCCCTATTACAGCGAAGAAACGTAGCCAGGCGCCGCACTGCCTGGTGCCAGTATCGTAAGCAGCGTAGCGACAGCAATTTTAAGGGCTGAGACCTTTCCGGTCCGCTCGTACTCGCCACCACTGCCACCACAGGCTAAAGACTAGAGCTTCCAGAAAGACTGAAGACATGAAGGCGACGGCCGAAGTGCTGGCAAAACGCGACCAGGACGCCAGGCGATAAGACCCGACATAACCGTCCGCCAGCGAGACGCCGCATGCGATCATCAAGGCCAGGGTGATGGTCCAGGTTCTCGTTCCAGAACTCAATTTCAAGTACGCCGGGACGGGTTGTGGAGAGGTGCGTTTGAACCATCTCCAGTACCAGAACACCAGCAGGGCCATTCCCAGGACTGAACTGCCGTGCTGCAGAAAGCTGTAAAGCGGCCGCTGGCTCCCAAATTCCTCGAACAGCGGCGCGCGCATGTCTGGAATGTTCCGCACGAAACGTCCTCGTTCGTGGGTGCACGCGTCCCACACCAGATGAGACAGCACGCCCAGGAGCAATGAGCCCACGATCAGCACGAAGCGCCAGGCGGGTCCCCAACGAAAGGGTGTAGCCATCACAACCAGTCTTGACTGGTGTTGCTCAGGGGCCAGCGCGATCAGCGGCCGCTTCATGACCGTCTGGAATATCCAGAGTACGGCCAGACCTAGCGGCAGGCAGTAAACAAATGCGCCTTCAATGGTGTGCGTAAAGTGCCAGCTTGGAGCCAGATTGAGAAAATAATGGAAGTCCGGCGCCATACTGCCTACGATCAGCGCCGACAGCACCAGTATCCTCCGGAGAGGTACGACAGCGGCAGGGTGCGCGAGAGTAAAAGGCAAGTATTAATGGTAGCGCAGGTTGCTTCGATCAGGACAGCTTAGGAAGCGATTGGCCGCTGATCTGTTAAATTAATAGCTTCGCATGCCCAACGCCGGCACACTCACATTTCAAGACCTGGTTCTTCGCTTGCAGAAGTTCTGGGCAGACCGCGGCTGCGTGCTGCAGCAGCCGTACGATATCGAGGTCGGCGCCGGCACCATGGCGCCCGAGACGTTCCTGCGCGTCCTCGGGCCCAAGCCGTATCGCGTGGCGTACGTTCAGCCTTCGCGCCGTCCCGCGGACGGTCGTTACGGTGACAATCCCAATCGTCTCTACAAGCACATGCAATTGCAGGTGATATTGAAGCCGCCGCCGGAAAACGTGCAGGAGCTTTACCTGGAATCGCTGGGCGCCATAGGCATTGACCTGCGCAAGCATGACATCAAGTTTGAAGAAGACAACTGGGAAGCGCCCACGCTGGCGGCGTGGGGCGTCGGCTGGCAGGTAATGCTCGACGGTCTGGAAATCACGCAGTTCACCTACTTCCAGCAATGCGGCGGAATTGATCTGGACCCGATTTCCGCCGAGCTGACCTACGGTCTGGAGCGCATTGCCGCGTTTCTTCAGGATGTGGACAGTATTTATGACATCGTGTGGGCGCGTGATCCGGAGACCGGCAGGGAAGTGACGTATCGCGATGTGCGGTATCAGGATGAGCTCCAGCTCTCGGTATATAACTTTGAATCGGCCAACGTGGAATACACGTGGAAGCATTTGGAGATGTATGAGGCGGAGTGCCAGGCGCTCATCAGCCAGTTTCAGGCCTTAAGCGCGAAGAAACATGTTGATGAGGCTGAGCAGCGCCGTTTCCCGCTACTGGCTGCATACGAGTTGTGCTTAAAGTGTTCGCACCTGTTCAACATCCTTGATGCTCGTGGGGCGATTTCCGTGACGGAGCGGGTGGGCGTTATTGCGCGTGTCCGCCAGCTTGCCGTTGGTTTGGCTAAAGCCTATTTGGCACAGCAGACGCCCAGGAAAACCCGGGAAGAAGGAGTAGCCTGATGCCCGACTTTCTGCTGGAGATTGGCTGCGAAGAAATCCCCGCGCGCATGCTCGATGGCGCGGCGGCCGAGTTAGCGCGGCGCGTTGGCGATCTGCTGCGACGAGAGTCCTTGATTGTTGCTGTCGCGCCCGAGCGGCAAGAAACATCAAGTGGCAACTTGCGCGATATTGCAATTGATGTCTTCGCCACCCCTCGTCGTCTTGGCCTGTCTGCAAAGGGTCTGCGAGCATCTCAACCTGATGTTGAAGAGCAACTTACGGGGCCATCTCTCAAGGTTGCCTTTAAAGATGGCAAGCCGACGCCCGCCGCTGAAGCGTTTGCAAAAAAGGCCGGGATTGACGTGGCAAAGCTGGGAAAAGTGACTAATCCCAAAGGTGAGTATCTGGGGGCAGCTGTGACGCGCAAAGGCAGGCAGACGGCGGAAGTTTTAGCTGAGGCTTTGCCGAAAGAACTGGCTGCAATCTATTGGGCCAAGAATATGTACTGGCGCCCCGGCAAGCCGGAGCGTTTTGTTCGGCCTACGCGGTGGCTTGTTGCGCTGCTCGACGGCGAAGTAGTACCCGTGGAATTCGGCGGAATCAAGGCCGAAAGGACCACCCGCGGACATCGCATCCTGAGCGCGGGTAATATTTCAGTTTCTAACGCTGGGGAGTACGCCACGGGTCTGGCCAAAGGTTTTGTTGTCGTGAGCTATGGTGAGCGCGAGCAACGAATCCGCAAGGCTCTGGATGCTGCCACGCGCACGGTCCCCGGCGCGCGCTGGCGCGAAGACGCTGGGTTGTTAAACACCGTCGTGAATCTGACCGAGTGGCCATCTGCGATTTTGGGTAACTTTGATCCGCAGTTTCTTTCACTGCCGGAAGAAGTGTTAGTCACAGTGATGCGCGATCATCAAAAGTATTTTGCAGTGGAAGATGCGTCCGGCAAGCTGGCACCGCATTTCCTGGCCGTGTTGAATACTGACGGCGATCCTGATGGTTTGATTCGGCACGGCAACGAGCGCGTACTGCGTGCGCGGTTCAATGACGCTCGTTTTTTCTGGGATACAGATCAGAAGGTTCCGCTGATTCAGCGCGTAGAGATGCTCAAGGCTGTCACGTTCCAGAAAGACCTGGGTAGTTATCACGAGAAAGCGGAGCGGGTGGGCCGGCTCGCTGCGAAGCTGATGGAAACGCTCAGTTTGGCGGCGCTTGAGATCAATGGAGATGCCGTTCAGCAAGCGGCTAAGCTGGCCAAAACTGATCTCACGACTGAATTGGTTAAGGAGTTTACCGAGTTGCAAGGGATAGTCGGCGGCCTGTATGCCAGTGCCCAAGGCCTGCAGCGGGCCGTCGCTGATGCAATCTACGACCACTACAAACCGCAGTCTATGGAAGGTTCCGTGCCACGGACCATTGAGGGCGCCGTGCTCGCAATTGCCGACAAAGCGGATTCCCTTGCGGGAATGTTTGCTCTCGGGCTGGCGCCATCCGGTTCAAAAGACCCATTTGCGCTGCGTCGCCAAGCCAACGGCATTGTGAAGACGATTGCTGAGCACAAACTCCCTCTCGATTTAGGGAAGATATATCTGGTCGCACACATGGGCTACTACGGTAGCGAGGCGACCAAGAAGTTCACGAAGGACGGGGGTACCTACGAGAAAGAGATGCAGCTCTTCTTTCGAGAACGTCTGGAATTCTATCTGCGCGAAGCCCTGGGCTTGGCTTACGACGTAGTGAACGCAACCCTGGCCGCCTATGCTAATGATGTCGTGGATGCGGTGGCCCGCGCCACAGCCGTGGCTAAAGTGCGTCCCTCTTCAGACTTCGAGTCTATTGCGACCTCTTTCAAGCGCATGAAGAACATCCTGCGTCAGGCCCGGGACGGCAACAAAAGAATTGCGGAGAAAGTGGATGCATCGGCGCTTGACGGACCGGAAGAAAAGGCACTCGCGAAAGCGATTCCGCAGGTGGCAAAAGCCGTGAACACGCTGCGGGCCAAGGGCGACTACGAAGCTGCGTTGATCGAGATTTCCCGCCTGCGCCCAGCCATCGATTCGTTCTTCGACAAAGTCATGGTCATGGTAGACGACGAAGCGCTGCGGGCCAACCGGCTCGGGCTGCTGCAAACTCTGGTAGATGAGTTTTCGCGGATCGCCGATTTCTCGGAGATCGTGACGGGGAAGGAAGCAATCAGCAAATAGCAATTGGCAATTAGCAAAACCTTTGAAACACAGAGGAACAGAGGAAGCGGGGGAAGATGGCGGGAAATGTCAAAGTTGTCCTGAATACAAATCCATAAATTATCCGATTACGCAATCTTAGCCATTACAAATCCTCTGTGTCCTCCTTTCCTCTGTGTTTCAAAGGTTTTGCTAATTGCTATCTGCCAATTGCTCTCACTGCACCTTCTGCAACCGTTCAATCAGCTTCTGCGCGAGATTGCCTTCTGATTCTGACCACAGGACCCGCCCGCTGATGCCGCAGTTTCTTTCCACGTCACCGGTGAAGGTGACAAGTTTTCGCACGTTCGATTTAATGCGTTGCTCCACCAGCGGCGTGAACTCCACTTCCTCGTAGAGGAATGGGTCGTCCAGGCCAAAATCCACCTGGATGTGTCCATTCTGCTGGTAGCTGGCGTCTTCGAATTTTGTGCCGAAGGCTATGAACCTGACTTTCTGTGCGCTTAGCTCCCAGGTTTCGTCCAGGTCGCCTTCCTGGACCGGCGTCCAGAGGTCCCAGACAACTTCCAGTTCATAGGCGTTGTCTTCGTGCAGAAACTCCTGGGCCAGGGCCAGTGCGCGTTCGGTGTCCGCCCGATAATCAAACGTCTGTTCAAAAAGCAGCGGCTCATCCCAGGCGATGCTGTGCACGGCGAGATATCCCATTCCGGTCTTGTTCTCCGAATAAGGAAACTGCCGGAGCACGGACAGCAGACGCGGCAGCATTTCCTCCTCGCGGAAGCTGGGGAACCAGATGTTCAGATAGAGGCGGTCTGACATAAAAGAGTAGCTATTGTAAACGCCCCGGGGCGCAGCGTCTTGTCAAACAGCGGGAAGGGGAGAAATCATTAAAGGTCTTTCACCTGGCGTCAGTGCGGAGTCGTGCATGTGGAGGAACCAACTCTCAACCACGGTGCGGCGGCAAAACCACTCACTCTTTAGCAGGAGCCTGGCGATGCCGTTGCGCACCCCGCGAGGAATGCGGCTGGCAAGAGTTTCATTTCGATTGCGTCCGTCGCCAAGGCGGTCCGCAAGCAGAGTGGCATAAGCCTGCAATCGCTCCCGACTGTATGCGCCGTCGGCAGACTTGATTGCCGTGGCGGCAATGAGTCCTGATTCTACTGCCGGGCGGATTCCCTCGCCGCTCTGTGCATAGGCCAGGCCCGCCGCATCGCCGATGAGCATGACGGAATCATCCACCAGCTTGCGCCGGGAGTGTCCATATAGAAGATAAGCGTGACCGCCCATTTTGTTCGGCGGATCGAAGCCCAGCTTTCCCGCGGCGCGAAGAAAAGCCATGAACTGGGTGACGTGTTCCGGCAGCGAGTGCTGGTCCAGACGGCCCAATCCAATGTTAAGGAAGTTGCCTTTGCGAAAACACCAGCCGTAGCCCTGGAGATCGCGGCAGAAGTACAACTCCGGCGCGTCGCCTGCAATGCCGCAGGAAGCGGCCTGCCCGTCAGTCAGCTCGAATTCAACTTCCTGGGCCACCACCGGCACATCGAGAGTGCTCTTGCCCAAAAATCGCGAGACGGGACAGAAATGTCCGCCCGCCCCGACCAGCAGCCGCGCCTTGATCTCGCCATTGATGATCCAGTCTTTCCCGGAGCGCTCAATACTGGCGATGGCCACGCCATCTTTGATTTCCGCTCCCGAACGCCGAAGCAGGTAGTCGTCGAACTCGCAGCGGCGAATGCCATAACTGATGGCTTCCGTGTACGGCACGTCAACTTCCTTCTGTCCCATGCAACCGATGCGAAAGGCGGTAATGGGTTGAAAGGTGCGGCCGCGGGCGTAGTCCGTTGGGTCGATGGCCAGGGCTTGCAGAACAGGAGGCGTGATCCAGCCTCCACAGATCTTGTTGCGGGGAAAGACCGACTTGTCAACGACCACCACGCGCAGCCCGGAAGACCGCAGGGCCCAGGCGCAGGACGATCCTGCGGGGCCGCCGCCGGCTATAAGGACATCGCAGGAATACATTCCAGGTCCTGTCGTATTGTTTCGGTCGAGTTGTCGTACAGGTGCTCTCGCGTCAAGGGAAGCGGAGCGCACTTGCTTCCGGCAAACACCAGTTGAAACAGTTGCATGGTGCCGGCGCGGAACGCTGCGATGGAGCCGGCCAGGTACAAGCGCCACATGCGGGCAAACGTCGGCCCGAAACGCTCCTCTACGCAGTCGTAGGAGCGCTCATACCGCTCTTTCCAGCACTCGACAGTCCGGGCATAGTGGAAGCGCAGGTTCTCAACGTCCAGCACGCTGAAGTTCTGGGGTTCCAACACGTTCATGGCTTCCTGCAGACTGGGCGGATGGCCGCCAGGGAAGATACGTTTACGAATCCACGGACTGAGCGGCTGCGGGCGGTTCCTGCCGATGAAATGCAGTATCCCGCGGCCGTGATCGCCGATGGTCCTGTGGATCACCCGGCCAAGCTCCACGTGATTTTCTGTGCCAATGTGTTCCAGCATGCCGACGGAAGCAAAGACGTTGAAGCGGCCGGTGATGTTGCGGTAATCGTCTTCGATAAACTCGACCCGCGACGCCAGCCCTTCACGTTTCGCGCGGTCGCGGGCAAACTCGATCTGTTCGCGCGAAATATTGAAGGCTTTTACGCGCGCGCCATAATGCTTGGCCATGTAGAGCGCGAGAGCGCCCCATCCGCAGCCGGCCTCGACGACGGTTTCTTCCGGCCGCAGCCAGACTTTCCGGCATACCAGGTCCAGTTTGGAGTCCTGTGCTTGTTCCAGGGTTGCGTCGCGGTGGGAGAAATACGCGCAGGTATAAACCAGCTGGGGATCGAGCCACAGTTTATAGAAGTCCGCGGGAATGTCGTAGTGGTGATGAATGTTCTTGCGCGCCCCGCGCAAACTATTGGACTCAAACAGTGCGAGCCAGCGGGACGCCAGCCGCATGCCGGTCTGCTGCGGCCTCTCATACAGTTTTTCCAACAGGCTGACCAGGTCGCCTTCCACCTCAATGCTGCCGTCGCTGTAAAGGTCTCCAAAATTTATCTGTGGATTGCGCAGCAGAGCATACAGGGTCCGGCGGTCGCGCAGGCGGACCGCGGGAGCGGAAGAAAACGGCGTGGCATCTTCGGAAGACGCGGCTGGTCCGATGTAAATCGGCACGCGCACCCTCTCGCGGATCGCTTTCAGAAGCCGATGGTCAAGCCAGGTATTGAGCATCTCAGATTCCCCCTTGGAATACGGACGATCGCTACGAAGCTACTGCCTATGATCAGCCATGACAGGCATTCCCGCAACTGAATTTCCCAAGGCGCGCTCGCCGTGTTTCTGGCTGATTAGAATTGCCATGCTATTGAGGGATGGTTGGACTGTCAAGCTGAACTTGTTGAGAGGGACCCGCTGCTGGGCGAGCGCGTTAACGTGAGCAAAATAGGCCAGTGGCCCGGAGTAGAAATGCGCCATACTTACACGGAGAGGATTTCGACCAATGATGATTGAACGAAGGTTGCTGTTTTCTGGTTTGACAGTAGCGGCGTTCATCGCAGTGATGGGGTGTCATAGCTCAACTACACCCCCGCAGACAGCTCCCGCCGCTTCACCGGCATCGGCTGTACCTGCCCAGAAACCGCCCGCACCTCCGCCGCCCGTGGAGACTGCAAAGGCTCCGCCGACGCCGATTCATGTAAGGCCTCCGGCGTCGTTCAGTCCCGAGCAGATTCCCCAGGACGGTCCTGTTGTATTTTCCATACGGGGGAATGCTGGTGACCTTTTGGTTGTGAAAGTGAAGGAAGACATAGCACATGATACTCGACCCCACATGACGCTCGGACCGGGTATCGTGATGCCCCGACCAGGTATCGTGCCGCAGGCCAGTTATTCTGTTTCAATCCGGCTGCCTGCCTCTAACGGCCTATCAGTTGAGGCAGTTAAAGACGTTGGAACCTGCGATGACATGACGGTATATTTGTTTCCCCAAACCGGTACTTACCAGGTTGCGTTGGACCAGTCACAAGGACTCAAATGGGGCCGTAAGTATGCCATTGGTTTTACTCTTTTAGCTGAGAGCGATCTGATCATGGATCCGGGGATCAAGCCAGAGCAAGTCTTGATCGACTTCGGTGCCTTGGCGAAGGGGAAACAGATTAAAGTAGTTCCAGCTGCCCTGACCGCGCAGTGTGACGCCGGCGCTTGGCCATCTCATCTGGCAGCTTGGACCGCGCCGATTTCGTTTCAGATCATGCGTGTCGCTGGTTACAAGAAGGTTCAGCTGTCGGATTCGGGTATGACCATCCTTGAGGCTGCACTCGCTACTGGAAGAACTGACTCGGTCGGACGTCTACCTTACGCCAGCTCCGGGGATGCCGGGCTCGAAATGTGGGCTCGGCAAGAGATTCTGGAGGGAGATGGATGGCGTGGATTGCGTTGGATCGGGGGTTATGGACAAGATCCCGGTTGTGGTTCAGACCTGCGCTATGTCTTCGAAGGAATCAGCAACGATGGCCGCTTCCTTATCGTGGGTGGCGCCGACATCGCCCATCCCGCGAAACAGAAACGATGGGCTCCCCGAGGATGCGTCAGCGAGGCAGAGGTTCCCAAGATCAATGCGCTGCTTGCGCACGACCTGACTGCCGCCGATCCCGCATCATTCCAGCCCAACCTCAACCAACTGGACGCCGTGGTGCGGTCTATAAAACTTAAGTACTAAAATCATAGTGGACACAGTTTGCCTCACTGCAATCTCCATACCAAGATACGTCCACCCCCCACGAGACACCATCCCGAACGCCGCGGGGTTGGCGGCGGAGGGACCTGCTCCGCTGCCGCTGCGCGTGAGCCAAGCAGGATCGCTGGCACGTCACACTGGCGTCGCGAAAAGAAGCTGAAGCTAATTCTGTCCCAGAACCCGACCGACTTGAGCCTGGGTGGCAAGAGAATCCAGGATGGAACCTTGTCCTGGAAGCTCATATAGACCTGAAGCGCAAGCTACCGCGAGGGTAATCCTCATACTCTCCTGGCTCACGCGAGGCCGCAGCCGGGCAAGTCCCTCACCCTGCTCGCTTCCGCTCCGCAGGGGTTCGGGATGGGTCATGTGGAGTTTTGATCTATCACGAGTTTGAACTCGGGTTGTGAAACGAGGGTTGGAGGTGTACATGAAAAGGACCGTCCCGGCGGGTGCATATACGTCGGAGACGGGAAACACCTTACCGCTGATTACGCAGATGAAGCAGATTGGGAAACCCAGAAACACCGGCGAGGGCGCCTCCACCCCAGCAAGCCAAACCCGGGCTTGCCGGGGACCCCGGCCGGTGCCACACGTGCAAATCACTCACCGCGATTTCATTTTCAGATCAGCGCTCATCCGTGCAAATCGGCGGTGAGATTCGTCCGGATTTTTACCAGAAAAAAGGCCATCGGATAGGGTCCCAACGCATGTCAAGGAAACAAAACAGCCAAAAATAATCGTTTTTGTTGCCTGTTGCTTTTCTCAGTCTTGCCGTAAAGTAGGCCCAGACTTACGAGCAAAGAAGGTAAAGCTGGACCATGCCCGCAAACCATAAAACAAAAAGCAGTTACCGCAACCCGCCGCAGCGTTCCCGGTTCAAGAAAGGGCAGTCGGGGAATCCCAACGGACGTCCCAAGGGCCGGGCTAATCTGGCTACCGTCCTGGAGCGGACTCTGCGGGACACAGTGGTGATCAAGGAAAACGGCCGGCGCAAGACCATTACCAAGCTTGAAGCGGCGGCCCGGCAGTTGGTGGACAAAGCGGCTTCCGGCCACTTTCCCCAGAAGCCAACCTGACGACCAGACGGATTCCACCTGCCAGGCGCTCGATTGGGTCAGGCAGGGATACTGGAAGCCCAACACCGGGCTCTTTAACTACTAGCGGCCCGAATATCAAAAGATGATGCAGGAAAGCAGACTGTACGCATGAACAAGGTTTACTCAACAAGGTTTACTCAACTATGATCCGGTTCCTGATTTTGCGGATGACGGCGATGACGGCGATGGCGTGCGATGCTTCCCTGTTCCTTCCCTGTTCCTTCCCTGTTCTTCCCCTGTTACTTCCCTGTTACGAATCCACTCTGTCCGGGAAAAAGGTTCACGAAAGGCCCGTGGAATCGAGGTTTTGCATGTTTGGAGTATCCAAGCGCTCGATTTCTCCCCTGTTTTTTTCCCTGTTAGCAGGGAATTTAGAGCGGTTGCGGGATCGAAATCAGAGCACGACCGATTGGCTTGTGCCGGTTGCGGCAAAGACAGTGGAGACCTCTGCAGCTGCGATTCTGACGAATGGCTGCACCACGTCCGGATCAAACTGGGTAGTGCTGTCTTTTATGAGCCTGCGCACTGCTTCTTCTACCGGCAGTCCTTTGCGGTACGGGCGGTTCGAGAGCATCGCATCGAAGGCGTCGATGACCGAGACGATACGCGAGCCAATTGGAATTTCCATGCCGCGCAACTTGCCCGGATAACCGGTGCCGTCAAAATTCTCGTGGTGATGCAATGTGAAAAGGCTGACTTGTTCCAGACCAGGAATCAGGCGCTGGATGGCCCAGCCGTACTCCGGGTGCTTGTTAATGATGACTCTTTCTTCGTCCGTAAGCTTTCCAGGTTTGTTCAAGATGGCATCCGGCACACCGATTTTTCCGATGTCGTGAAGGACGGCAGCAGCCTCGACGTCGCGCAGACAGGAATCCTGTAGTCCCAGGGCCTCGCCGACACGTACCGCCCACTCTGCCAGCCGTGTGCTGTGCATCCCGGTGTTTAGGTCCTTGAGATCAAGCAGCTGGCTGAGGGCACAGATGGTTGCAGTGCGAGTGGACTGCATTCGTTCTTCCAGTTGCTTGATCTGGAAGCTGTCTGGAATGAAACTGCAGTCGTACCCCCGGCTTGTGAGCTCCTGAAACATGTCAGCCCTCTATTCCCTACTGCAGTCCCAGACTGATCTGCCAGGTTCGAACAGCCTGATAAGCGTCCAGGCGGCGGTCCGCGATCTCTGGAGCGTTAATCGCCTGAGCGTACTTAAGGGCCTGGGCCATCTGGAATTCCATGGTCGGGCTGTTCGTGGTCGCGCTGCTAAGGAGAGTCAGTCCGGATAGCTGCAGCGTGCTGGGTGAGCGCTGTCCCACCATCACTGCCACGGTGCCGGAGACCAGAGGAGCGCTGAATGAAGTTCCCCATCCGGCCGCATAGGTTTGGAACGGATACGTGGTCATGATGCCTTCTCCCGGAGCTCCCAGCAACACCGGCGGAGCGCCGTAGTTTGTGAAGGACGATTGCGTGTCGTTGTTCGACGTGGACGCAACATCAATCACGTTGGGCAGCGCTGCGGGGTATACCGTCCGCTGTTGTCCATCGTTTCCCGCCGACGCCACACATACCGCGCCGCGCCCGGTGGCGTAATTCACTGCACGCTGCAATTCGGGCGAGTAAGAGGTGAAATCGAAGCTCATGTTCAGCACGTGGGCGCCATTGTTTACGGCATAGTAGATGGCCCGTAAGACGTCCGATGCGTAGCCGGTGCCATTCGCACCGAAAGCCTTCAAGGGCATGATCCTGGATTGAGGCGCGACCAGGTGCACAATACCGGACGTCATCGTGCCATGACCGAACGCGGCGTATTGGGTTTGATCCAGGACCGCAACCGTGGATTGGTCGAGCACCGCGACCGTAGACTGGTTCACCACGCCCACGTAACCGCCGTCGAGTACTGCAACGGTTGACTGGGTTACATCACCGCTCTCAGAGCCGCCGGCTTTGTTTCGCGTAAAGTCGTATCCCTTCACCAGGAACGGCGCCAGGACGGTGCTGGTGGTATCCACGCCAGTATCGATTACGGCCACCGTGACTCCGGCCCCCGTGGATTGCAGGGTGGAATGAACGGCACCGCTTCTAATGAGCTGTACGGCGGGCTGAGTCAGATACCCGTTCCACACGGTCGTGCCGTAATAGTTCACCGGCATTTTGTCGCTGAGATAATAAGGGGCTGTGCCTGCCGTAGAGCCCTGCACGCTTACCGGCTGATCAATCTCTACACCAGCTATTCCCGGTTGCAAAAGCAATTGGAGGATCGCTGTCGCGGGATTCAGGACGGATGGCAGCGTGACCAGAAATAACTGCCCATCGGGGTCCCCGAGTGATTGCTGGACTTGACAGCCCGCCAGCAGACAGGTGAGGTTAAGCCCGGACAAGCCAAGTGTATCGCGGACAATAAGACGTGTACCGCTTGAACCGCTTGTCCCGCCGAGATTGAGCGAGAGTAACTGGGCGGATGCGGACTGGCTCGCAAAGCCAATCGCGAAAGCAAGCGTCAGTAACCAAGTTAAGCGTTTCACCGGGAGACTCCTTCATTCCATCGAAGCGCCTGGCTGTCACCAAAGACCTGGATTGGACCATGTACCGGGTACAAGCGGCCAGAGTACTTTAGTAACATGAGCAAGCAGCTTCCAAGATTCTTGCCAATCGAATCATTTCCACAAAGTTACCCGAGCTCGTCTCAAGAGGGGGATTCTTGATCCGTCTAACTTCACCGGGCCAGATTACTTGCCGCCAACAGCAAGCAGCTGTTAAAGCTCTTGCAATCAATCGGTTACAGCAAGTCCGCGCTCAGCGATTGCGTCAAGAGAGGGAATCTTGATGCTGAAAACACATCGACCAGGTACATTACTGCATATTCTAAGGTCTTGGGCCGGGGGGAACGAAAACTGAAATTCCCCAAAATCGTTGGTTGTCGTGCCGGCTATGATTTCCTCGCCGCGCATCAGTTCGACTGGGATTGCGCCGGCACCGCGTCCCTGTTGGCCGCTATCCAGAACCTGGCCGATAAGGGATATCTCGTTAGTGCCTATCGCACGATCCAATCGGATATCAACGCAGCAATCTCCTTTGCGATACAGAAGCTGGCGTGACGCGGTCAGCGCCGCCGAGCGTACACCAGCCATTGCTGGTTGCAGGAAACTGTCGAAAACCGGCGGCCACATTTCAATAACCCGCGTTTTCACCGTTCCGGACTCTCGCGAAGCCATAAGCGATTTGCTCATGCGCACCGCGCCCGCCGGCGGCTCGTACGCACCTTCTCTTGCCGCGACTGTGGCAATGCCCTTCATGATCGCCAATGTCTGAACGCACTTGGCACATTCACCAAGATGCTCCTGCATCTTCCCTACATCTTCAGGCGGCGCCACATTCCTGGCCAAGTCAGCCCATTGCTCGATTGTGAGGTGGCGCATTTCTCTCTCCGGCCTCTAAGAACTTGCCCCCACGGCTCTTATGGCGGTAACTGTCTAGGTTCTGCCAATAAAGGGCGCCTTCGGCCCGATTTGATATAAGCAATTATAAGTATTTTTTTAACCCCGGCGAAGCCCTCATTTGCGGTCACAGCCCCCCGATCAACCTGAATGGCGCCCAATAATAAGGGTGAGGATAGGCCTCCCTAAGCTCGGACATGGCCCCGTGAAGGGACTGAACTTTACTGCTTCCTGCGCGGAAGCGGGCATAGAAGGATTTCATCAGCTCGGTGGTCGAACGATCGTGCACATTCCACAAACTCAGCAGTAATGATTTGGCCCCAGCCTGCAATAGACCTCGAGTCAGCCCCAGCAATTCATCGCCGGCGGCCACCGCGGTCAGCCCGGTCGCGCACCCGCTCAGGGTAATCAGCTCAGCCGGCAGCTTGAGATGATACAGGTCGTAGAGACTCAAATAAGAGTCACCCAGGCGAATGCCGGAGAAGAGTGGATTGTCCTGGCGAAAGAACCCGTGCGAGGCGATGTGGATGAACTGGGCATCTGCTCCGCTTTTGCGAAGCTGGCTGAGGCTCGCCGCCTCGTCAAGAAAGAGTTGCGCCGGGGCAAGCGATTTCGCCACCGCCGTGGCTTCTTCCGTGATGTGGGGTGCGCTTGCGTCGGCTACCCCCAGCACCAGCGAGGAGCCGGTAGTATTCACCGTCTTGCGATCGCAAAGCGCGAATATGCTGGAGCTGGGTGCGTACGACACCGTAAAGCTCTGATCGAGATAACGCTGGCCATCATAAAACGCATGAAAGGGAAGATAGTGCAGCAATCCGTGCGGCACCACGATGAGGTGAGTGCCCTGGATATGCCGGCGTATGGGAACGATAAGCTCGTCGTAGAGTTCCTTCAAATGGGCCTGGGTAGCGCACAGCAGCTGCTGGGCGAAGCGCTCGGCGTACTCCTGCCCTAAATGGAACTTCGACATTTGGAACTGCAGCAGCCGCAGCAAATTGGCAATGCGTGACGTTAGAGTGACTGGGACTATCTCCAACTGCGAGCGGCTGACCACGGCGGCGTACACTTTTTCGTCTAATTGAAAGTATTCGAGAATGACCGCCTCTGCGGGAAGCGACGCGCGAATTTCCGCAAGTTCCAGCGAGCGGGGAGCCTGGAGGGACTCGGCTTCAGCTTCATCAGAAGGAAGTTCGCGCAGAATGCGGATGAATTGGTCTTCCCGCTGACGGAGCTGTTGTTGCAATTCCAGGATGCGTTCCAGGGAGCGATCTTCCTCGCGCAACTGCTCTTGTTCAATGCGGTGGTAGTACCAATTGAGCTCTTCGCGCAGCTCGCGTACATTTTGGGCCAACGGGCTCTGCCCGGCCTCACGAGGCGGCAGGACAGGAGCGGACTGAAATATCAGCTCGATGAGCGCTCGGGACTTCGACTGCTCAACGTAGTGGAATGCCTGTTCCAGCGAGTCTTCGCCGGCGAGGCAAAGCTCCACCAGGCGTTCGTAAACGACCAGCCGGTTCTTCATGAACGCGATTTTTAATTCCTGCGCGGACATACTTCCACGCAAGCTCTCCAAATGTTGCCGTGCGTTCTCGAGCAGGGCATACGCTTCTTTTCGCCGATGAGTCATGGCCAGCAGTTCGCCCATTTGCAAGGTGGCCTGATAGCTCAACATCGGAGAATCGAAGCCGGCGAGTTTCTCTAGCGCGCGGGAGCACTGCTGGATCGCCTCCTGCCATTCACCGTTACGGGCGTGCAGTCGCGCCATAAGCAGATAGCAAAGAATTGCCTTCCCCTTGAGCGTTGAAGAATCGAAAAACTTGAGTGCGGAAAGGCACAGGCGCCGCGCCTCAAAGAGTCTTCCTTCCTCACAGAGGAGCACCGCCTGATAGAGATCAATCAATGAGGACCAGGACGAATTCTGTTCGCGCACAAACATTTCGCGCGCTTTTGAAAACAGCTCGAGTGCCAGGAATACCTGGCTTTGCTGTCCCATCGCGGTGGCAAGATTGGCCGTGCACTTGGCATGTTCGTAACCCATTCCCAGCGATTGAAACAGTTCAGCGCCTTCGCGCGCCGTCTCCGCGGCTTCCTGACTCAGGTTCAAGTCAAGATAAATCTCGGAGAGGTCCATATGGCATAACGCGAAATGGTATTTGTCGTCATTCTTGCGGCACGTCTCGCGCGTGTTGCGCAGCATCTGGATGGCGCGACCGTAATTGCCACGCAGATAATAAAGCCAGGCGATGTTGTAGTCGGCTTGCCCAACCAGGACGGGCATGTTGTTCTGCTCGCAGAATTCGCGTGCCCGCTCGTACGTGGCGAGGGCTGGAGCAAACTGATTGAGCGTAATCTGGCAGGTTGCAATGTTGCTGAGGATCGCAGCGGTTGCTTCGAGATCGGAGTGCAAAAGAAATTCTTCATGGGCCCGCTGGTAGCACGCCAGCGCTTCTGTAAAGCGGTCCTGACGATGGTAGATGTTGCCGACGTTGATATCGAGCCGGGCGATACGCCGGCGATTTCCGGTGGACTCGAAAATTCGCCGCGCTTCTGCAGCAGCGGCGAATGCCTGGTCGTATTGGCCCAGAAGCAGGTGGGGCTGGATCGAAGCGCTTAATGTGCGCGCCACTTCATCCTGGTCTCCGAGAGAACGATACAGATCAGCGGCACGTTGGTGGAATTGGATCGCGAGTCCGTGCTCTCCCACTCCGTATTGTGCGTTGGCCTTGGCGCGCAGGCCGTGAGCGAGGGACGCGGGGTCGTTTAAACTTTCGGCGATCATCAGGCAAATCTCAGCGAGAGACAAAGCGCGTGCGGGATCGCTCCGCAGTTGCCTGAGAACGAGATCTCTGATCCGCAGGACCGTCTCAGCCGTGACAAGCTCCGGGTGCGCTGTCAGGAACGCCCGGCGGGTTTCGGCGGCGGTCAACGCGGCGCAGTGGGCCAGAATTTCCTCATCCGCAAGAACCGGCTGTTTTGACGCGCCCGAGTTGGCGCTCATTGGAAGCCCGCTAGATCCAGGGCCTGCCTCAACTTTCCTAGACATCGGCCGCGAATAAAGCCAATCGAGCCCACAGCTAAACCCAGCCGGGAAGCAATTTCTGTGTAAGGCAGGGAAGGATTCTCATAAAACAACATGCGAACAAGTTTCTGACAACGGGGCGAGAGCCTGGCTAAAGCATTTCGCAAGGCCTGTTCCTGGTGGATCTCATGCAGTCGGTCCTCGGGCATCATTTGCCGCGTATCCGGGAGCGTTTCCATCTCTTCGGCAGGCTCCTCTGGCTGCTGCCGCGCTCGGCTGCGCATGCACGCATGAGCGGTCACCTGAATCAGCCATTTCGGCAGGGCCCTGACATCGCGTAAGCGCGGTAGTTCGCGCAGGAAATCGAGGCAGACCGATTGAAAAATATCGGCAGCGTCGTCGGAGCTGAATCCATACTTGATCGGGATCGAGAAAATCAAATGTTTGTAGCGGTCGATCAACGCTTCCCATGCGTCCTCATCTCCTTTGAGACAGGACCGCACCAGGCGGTCGTCATCCCAGGAGCTAAGGGGGGCCGGCTTCGAGCCGCTAGACACTTCGATAAGTCTACTCCACGCCTATTTAATGTAGAGCTGTTCAACATTCCACAGCGTGTAATGGTCGAGAATCGCGGGCTGAAAGTTCCCAACTCTTTCTTTCGCGCCAACGAGAACATTTGGACTGGCGAGGTCAATGAACGGGAGCTGTTGCGCAGCGATCTCCTGCACCCGATTGTATAGTTGCTTGCGTCTCTTGTAGTCCAGCGTCGAGAGCTGCTGGTTCATCAAGGTGTCGATCTGGGCTTCCCAATCCGTCGCCGGTGTGCTCCTTCCCAAATTCCACAAATGGCTGCCGCCATTGGACATCCACACATTGATCTGCGAGTTCGGGTCAATGTCTCCGCCGCCGAGGCCCATGATGGCTGTGTCGTAATTATGGGTCTGGAAAACGCGGTCGAGCATGCTTTTGAATTCCAGCGGCACGGCCTGCACTTTCATGCCAAGTTGTCTGAGGTCGTCCTGAATCAAAGTAGCCATCTGGCCGCGCTGAGCGCTGGAGGCGCTGGTAAGAATGGAAAACTCCACCGGGGTACCCGATTTATCCACCAATGTGCCCGCGGCATTCCATGAGAAGCCACCGTCGCGCAGGAGTTGCTTCGCGCGCTCAACCGAGCGTGCGGGGTGTGGCAGCGATGCATCCAGCCACAGTTTGTTGGCCGGCGTGACGGAACTCCATAGCGCAGTGCCGCGGCTGTGATAAACCAGCCGGACAATCGCGTCACGATCAACTCCCGCGGAAACCGCCTGCCGGAAATTCGCGTTACGAAACCAATCCTGGTGACGGGCAATGTCCGCAGCTTCTTTTGGAACTGAAGAGTTCAGATTGAATAACAAGAAGTTGTAATCGAGACTGGGACCGAGATCGAACAGACGGAAGCTGCGGGATGCGGCGTCTTTTTCGAGCGCTGAGTAATTGTCGGCACTGAGCCGCTGGATCACATCGGTCTCGCCCGCCTCAAAGCGAAGCACTTGGGCGTCTTCGCTGGGTACAAAAAGGAAGACCAGTTCATCTAAATAAGGAAGCCTCTGATGATTGCGATCGACTTTCCAATAGTACGGATTGCGCTCGAGCACTAACTTCTGGCCCGGCACATATTCCTTGAGTCGGAAGGGTCCCATGCCGGCAATCTGCTCAGGTGGCGTAGTCAGACTCCAGGCCCGCGCCAGATCTCCCTGACGATAAGAGTCCTGAAGCAGATGGCGGGGCAGGATCTCCATACTGTCGAAGAGGCGCTCTGCCGCTGCATAGGGGCGGGCCAATTCGAATACGACTGTCACGTCGTCTACTCTTCGTACGGAGATTGGCTTGCCGCCGATGGTCAAAAGATCGCGTTGCGGCGAGTTGATCTTTTCATCCAGCAGGACCTGGAAGGTGAACAGCACGTCGTCCGCATTCATTGGCTGGCCGTCCGAAAAGCGCAATCCACGGCGAAGAGTGAGAGTGTAGAGCAAGCCGTCTTTGGAGACCCTCCACGATTTTGCGAGCGCTGATTCGGCCTGCTGCGAGACCGCGTTGATGTGGAGCAGGTCAGCCATCATCCTGCCAATGACCTCGCGCGAAGGCTGGTCCAGAGAGGTGACGGGATTGAGGGACTTTGGCTCTGCCCGCAAGGCAACCGCGATGCGGCCGCCGTACTTTCCGGGGGCGTTGCTTGTCACCAGAAGATCTTCTGCGCGCGTGATCGGTTGAGGGACCTGAGCGACCGCCGCGGTTGCTGCCGGCAACAGCGCAAGGCAAATCAGGTTCCGCCAAGGCCGTAAAGACCGCAAAAGACCGCGGTATCGGCTATTCAATGCAGTTCCTGGCAGCATCAGAAAGGTTTCACGTTGAGGCTGATTGTACTTTCGTTTGCAGCGCGTCCGCAACAGTGAAGTAGTTAAGAAACAGCACACCGAGCGCAATACCGGGCAGGAACATCCACCAGTAAGAGATCATGACGTGGTACTGCTGCAAGCTGGAAAGCATGTTTCCCCAACTGGGAATCGGCTCTGCAACCCCAAGACCCAGAAACGACAACGTCACTTCCGCCAAAACGAATTGCGGGACCAACAGAGTTGCCTGAGTCAGCAGGACACTATAGGTGTGGGGCAGGATGTGTCGTCGCAACAGGTGAAGGTCGGAAGCGCCGAAGCCTCGTGCCGCAAGAACGTATTTTTGCTCTTTAGCGCTCAAGACCACTCCCCGCACCAGACGGGCGGGACGCACCCAGCCCACCAGGCCGATAATCAGCACAACCAGGAAGAACGTCGAAGCAGGAGGCACGGAGAGTGGAAGAAAGGCCCTTACCGCGAACAAAAGATACAACCAGGGCAGCGCGAGAAACAGTTCCGCGAGTCGCATCAGGCCATCATCGATCCATCGGCCATAAAAACCTGAGACCGCGCCCACGAAGGCGCCCAGAAAGAGCGAGAGCAAAGCTGCCAGAAGTCCCGCGAACAGAGACACCTGACCTCCGTAAATCAGACGCGAGAACTGGTCCCGGCCATAACGGTCTGTCCCCATCAGTATTGCCCGTCCACCGTCAACGCCAAAGAGGTGAACGGTGCAGTGGAACAAGCCAAAAAGCTTGTAGGGTGCGCCCGACGGGAAGGCGCGAAAGAAATGCTTCTGCCGCGTATCTTCGGTGTAACTGCCGTCTTGATTGACGGCCACGGCATAGATGAACGGCCGCATATGCCAGCTTCCATTCTGATCGCGGAGATGAACTACTGTAGGTGAAGCAAATGACATGGTGCGATCCTGCTCCATTGGATCGTAAGGCGCGACAAACCCTGGGAAAAGCAGCATGAGGTGCAGAACGGCCAATACCGCCAAGCCAGTCCGGAGTTGAACATTCAGGTTCACGATTTGCGAATCCTCGGATCCGCCGCGAACAGGAGCCCATCAGCAATAAGATTTCCGGCGACCAGAAAAACGGTTGACAGCAGTACGGTTCCAATCACCACGTACACATCACGGGCCAGGATCGCCTCCAGAAAAAATGGGCCTAAGCCTGGCCAACTCATAATGACTTCGATCAACAGGGAGACGCTCAGTAGAGTCGCGAGAGAGATGCCGAACAGCGAAATAAGTGGATTGGCTGCTACCGGCAAAACGTGGCGGAACAGGATCCGGGCTGGCGCGATCCCGTGGGCACGCGCGGCCTGCACGCACGGGGCAGTCAGCGCTTGCGCCACGGAAGAACGAACATGCCGAGCCAGAGTTGGCGCCAATCCGAAAACCAACGCAAATACTGGAAGAGCCAAATGCGCACCTATGTCTTTGGCTTTTTGCAAAAAGGTGAAGTCGTCGAAATCTGTGGAGACCATTCCGCCGACTGGGAAAACTCCGGTGCGCGTCGCCAGGAGCAGCAGCGCGAGCGCGACCAGAACGTCCGGCACGGCCATCGAAATGGACATCGCTCCTGTGCAGAATCGGTCGTCCCAATGCCCGGCGCGTACCGCGCTCCATAGTCCAATGCCAAGGGCCAACACCCAGGCAATTGCGGTGGCAACTCCCGCGAGGAACGCGGTGTTGCGCACGCGCGTTTTTAACAGGGGCGCGACCGGGCTGTTGTAAGCGAAGGAGTATCCGAAGTCACCACGAGCCGCGGATTGCAGCCACAAACCGTAGCGGACAGGAAGAGGACGGTCGAGGCCAAACTGCGACCGTAAGGCGGCAATCGTCTGCGGCGATATCTGCGGATTGAGTTTGATCTCTTCGAAGAAGTCACCGGGCGCGAGTTGCATGAGCAAGAACGACAGCACCGAAACTCCGGCCAACAAAAAGACAGAACGAGTCAAACGGGCCAGCAAGAACCTCATGCACCGCTCCCTGCGTTGCTCCCGATGGTCCACCTGGGCATGGCCGCGAGAAGCGCCAGCGTGTGCGGGTGTTGCGCATGCAGGAAGACCCGGCTTGCGAGGCCCTGCTCGACGATCTTGCCTGACTGCATGACTGCGACATAATCTGCGAGGCCCGCGACCAAAGAGAGATCGTGGGTGATCACCAGGTAGGTGAATCCACATGAAGTTTTCAACGTGCGCAATAGCTCAAGTATTTGGGCCTCGAGTATGAGGTCCAGACCAGAGAATGATTCGTCAAAGATCAGGAGTTCTGGCTTCAGCGTGAGCGCGCGGGCGATGGCCAGCCGCTGCCGCTGACCTCCGCTCAACGTCAAGGGCGAATGCCCGGCGAGGTCAGCCGTTAGTCCGGTCAACTGCATATACTCCAACGCGAGTTCCCGCCGTCGCTCACGGCGGACCATGCCCAGAATGTCCAGGGGTTCGGCGACGATTTCGATTGCGCTGAGTCTTGGGTTCAGGGCCGATGCTGAACTCTGAAAAATGAGCTGGACTTTTTGGCGGATGGGCAGCAGATCGGCAGCGGCAAGTCCGGTCAGCCGCTGTGACTTCAACCAGATGTCGCCGGAATCTGGCGTTTCAAGCTGCGCCATACACATGGCCAGAGTCGTTTTTCCCGACCCTGATTCGCCGACAATGGCAGTCGTGCTGCCTGACTGAATTTCCAGGCTGACATCACTCAAAGCTTGCACCGGTTTTGTCTTGCTCCAAAAACCGGAGCGCGCGTATCTCTTGTTTAATCCCTGCACACGAAGCAATGGTTCCCGGTATGATTCGGTGTAGTCTGCGTTCACGGGGAAGGCCGCCATACGTCAGGCGCTCCAGGCCGCGGCAAGGACGCGCTGCTCCATGGCTGAAACCAGGGACTTAGTAAATGCATCGCCAGGCTGACTGAAAACGGCGGCGGTCGCTCCCTGTTCAACGATCTCTCCTTCGTGCATCACCATTACGCGCTGGGCAATGGTCAGGAGCAGAGCGGGATTGTGAGTAATGAACAGCATCGCCATGTTGTACTCCCGGCGGAGCTTCTCCAGGAGTGCAAGAATCTCTGCCTGAATGGTGGAGTCGAGGGAGGCGGTAGGCTCATCGGCAATCAACATTGCCGGACGACAGGCCAGGGCTTGAGCAATCAAGACCCGCTGCGCCTGTCCGCCACTCAGTTCGTGCGGATAGGACTTGAAAATCCGGCTGATGTCGTCGAGACCAACCTGGTCCAGCAAGGATTTGGTTTCGTCGCGAAGGCGTTGCGGCTTCCACTTGTGATGAGCACGCAACACCTCGATTATCTGGATCCCCACTGGCATGACGGGATTCAGTGCCAGCCCAGGATCCTGAAAAACTATTGCCATTCTGGCGCCCCGGACTTGGCGCATTTCCCGCTCGCCCAATCGCAATAAATCCCGGCCTTCAAATGTGATTGAACCGCGAACGCGAGCGCCAGCGGGCAGAGTGCGCAACATGGTAAGCGCCAGTGTGCTCTTTCCCGAGCCGGACTCGCCCAGCAACCCGGTAACTTCCCCTGGGAAAAGGTCGAAGTTAACTCCTTTCAGAACGTCGCGGAACTGCGACTGCTTGCCGCTATTGAAGGCAACAGACAGATTTCTTACTGTGCACATTGGCGCGGGAGCTTGTTGGTTTGCAGACGCGACGGCTAACGGACACATAGGATTTGCCGCTACGGGCTTAGTCTAAAGGATTTCTCGCAACGCGCAGGGAAATACCGAGACGTTATGAAGAGTGTAACCGCGAAGTAAACGGAGAGATACAAGCATGAATTTAACCATTGTTGTGGAGTGTTGTGGGAATTACGCCCAGGATGCCGCTATCTCATTGATTAGTTGGCGTCCCCGACGGGATTTGAACCCGTGTTACCGCCGTGAAAGGGCGATGTCCTAGGCCGGGCTAGACGACGGGGACGCTGAAAACACGGTGGGATTCTTCGTGCTAGAACTGTATTCGATACTACCAGCCGCTGAAACCGGCTGTCAAAGTAAGCTGCGCGTCTTGACGGCTGCGGGCTGCCGCATTAGTCTCCTGCGTTGCTCTTTGGAGGCTGTTTCATGAAGCGTGTCCTGTTTTCAGTCATTCTATTGTTGATGAGTCTGCCGGCGACTTCTCAAAGTGCCGGCAATCAGCCTGGGTTTGTCCATCCCGGCGATAACCTGGTGCTGGAGAACATACCTCCGATACCCGTTTCGATTGCGGAGAAAGCAGAGCGGTATGGAGACTTTCGCTCGGCGTCGCTTTATGACTGGCATCCGACGAAACGCGAGATGCTGATCGGAACGCGTTTCGCCGACGTGCCGCAGGTGCACGTTTTGAAGATGCCCGAGGGCGCGCGCACGCAGCTTACGTTCTTTCCGGACCGCGTGACCGCGGCCGCGTACGGTCCCGGCGAAGGAAGCTATTTCATCTTCAGCAAAGACGTTGGTGGAGGCGAGTGGTTCCAGTATTACCGGTATGATCTCTCGAGCGGCGACATTACGCTGCTGACCGACGGCAAATCGCGGAACCTGGGCGCGCGCTTTGCCCACAACGATAATCGCTTTGTGTACAGTTCGACGCGGCGTACGGGCAAAGACACGGACCTCTGGCTGATGGACGCTACGAATCCTTCGTCGGACCGCATGTTGTTGCAGCTGGCGGGCGGCGGTTGGGTTGCTCTGGATTGGTCTCCCGACAACAAGAAGATTCTGCTGCTGGAAGAAATCTCAGCCAACCAGAGCTACCTCTGGCTGGTGGATGTGGCCGGTGGGGAAAAGAAGCTGCTTACTCCCAAAGGCGGCGCGGAGGAGATCGCCTATGGAGCAGCGCGCTTCAGCAAAGACGGTAAAGGCCTCTACGTCGCTACGGACCGCGATTCCGAGTTTCATCGCCTTACCTACCTCGATCTCGCCACCATGCAACCGAACTATTTGACCACGGACATCAAGTGGGACGTTGAGGAATTTGATCTGAGCAATGACGGTAAGACCGTCGCATTTGTCACCGATGAGGACGGTATTGGCAAGCTATATCTGCTCGATACGGCTTCCCGCAAATACCACGCTGTAGCGGGTCTTTCCCCAGGAGTCATCAGCGGTCTGAGATTTAATAAGAACAGCCGAGATGTCGGATTCACTCTGGCATCAGCCAAGTCTCCCTCTGACGTTTATTCCGTGGATGCCATCACTGGCAAGCTGGACCGCTGGACGCACAGCGAGACCGGAGGACTTAACGCCGCGAACTTTCGCGATCCCGAGCTGGTCAAATGGCAAACGTTTGATGGAAAAACCATCTCCGGATTTCTCTACAAACCTGATCCACAAAAATTTCCGGGCAAACGTCCGGTGATGGTGAACATCCACGGCGGACCGGAAGGGCAGTCACGGCCCGGTTTTCTGGCGAGAAACAGCTACTACATCAACGAATTGGGAGTGGCCATCGTTTTTCCCAATGTTCGCGGTTCAACCGGCTACGGCAAGACCTTCCTCAAGCTGGACAACGGGTTTCATCGCGACGATACCTACAAGGACATCGGCGCGCTACTCGACTGGATCAAGCAGGATCCCAGCCTGGACGCTGACAAGATCATGATCACAGGTGGAAGTTACGGTGGACACATGACCTACGCCGTAGCAGCGTTTTATAGCGACAAGATATGCTGTTCGCTGCCGGTGGTCGGCATCACCAACCTGGTTTCTCTGCTGGAACACACGGAAGCCTACCGCCGCGATTTGCGCCGGGTGGAGTATGGAGACGAACGTGATCCCAGGATGCGCGAATACATGGAGAAGATCGCGCCGCTCAACAACGCGGAGAAGATCCGTAAACCGCTGTTCGCGGTAGTCGGCAAGAACGACCCGCGCGTTCCCTGGACGGAATCACGCCAGATTCTGGACAAGCTGAAGGACTCCGGCGTCCCCACATGGTTTCTCATGGCGAACGACGAAGGCCACGGTTACGCCAAGAAGCGCAATCAGGACTTTCAGTTCTATGCCACGGTCATGTTCGTGCGCGTGTTCCTGCTGGGAGAGAAAAGCCTGGCAGCAGCCAAATGAAGGGCATTTTTACTGACAAATGCCAACCGGGGATATAAGCTAGGCACACTTCCCGCGGCGCGACAGTCTGCGAATCTGGCTGCGGCGGTGTGCAATATGGCAAAGGATCAAGCGCCAACCCCTGGCGCCGAAGCCGGCTCACGGACCGCTGACAACGGGATTTACGTTCCATCGGCCGGAATGGACGTGATTGTTCGCGGGCTTACCGCCACGCGCATGCCTTTCCTGGAAAAAGAGCTTCTCATCCCCTTGGATGCCAATACGGCGACCGTTTTGGTCAGGCCCTTGCTGGATCCAGGGACCTCACTCAAGGTGGTGTTTTCCGAGGAAGTGGTCGAAGACGCAATACTCTGGTCCATTAGCCAGACAAGGCAAGCCTCGAAATGGCGCATATGGCTGCGGTTCAGTTGCACGCTAAAGACCGGTGATGGCGGCACATAAGTAATCGCCGGTAATCACCTTGTCTATTGTTTATGGCGGGCCTTCTCGACTACGATTCTCGTTTGACATGTCCCATGGCAACATCCACCTTCGTTATTTGTTTGCGGCGTTCCTGCTGACGGCATTGCCCGTACTGGCGCAGTCGAACGCGCGCGCGCAGGCGAGCAGCGTGCAGACTGATGGCCTTTCCTCTGGCTTGCGGCCACCGGTGGAAGTCCAGTATCAGTTCCTGCCCAGCCATGGTGTAGGGCAGCGTTTTGAAACCGGCGCCAAGACTTCAGTCAGCGCACGCACCGCCATCCAGCAAGGCCGTGTGCACTCCGTACCGGTCTTTTCCAGCACGTTGACTTTCGACGGCCGGCCCTTTCCTCTCACGCTGGTAGGCAAAGCGCCAAAGGAGGGCGGGACCACGGAGGTAAAAACGCAAGTCATTCCCGTCTCCATGTTCTTTGAAGGCTTCGCCGACGTCGGCGGCAACCCTATCGTGCTGGACGTGAACACCGTACTGCCACTGGCCCTGAACTCACCCAACTTCCGCGCGGCCTCATACCCCAGCGGGTTCACGCAATTTGCCGACGCCGCACAACGGGCCCAGTTCTTTCACTCCATGGACCCCAATTGGCACACGATGCTCACGCCGCCGCAAATGCTCAAGCCGGTGGTGATAGATGTTCCCCGGGGCGCGGCCAGTCTCTACCGCGTTCCCAGTGGACGCGTCTTTGCCATCGTGGACACCGGTTTTTTTGTTTCCCAACTCAACACCATTATCCAGACAGAAGACCTGGACGTGGAGGCGCTGCCAATCGCGCTGACTACCGACGTGTTCTTGTCGCCGGGCGCGAGCATCTCCGGCTGCTGCGTTCTGGGCTTCCATACCGCGTTCGATGGCGGCCAGCGCGAGAATACGGTGCTGCTGCAAACGTTTATCTGGGCCAGTTGGATCGATGACGGCATTTTCGGAGGCACGCTGGCGGACGTCACTCCTCTGAGCCATGAGATTTCCGAGTGGATGAATAATCCTTTCGGCTCTAACGTCGTCCCGCCCTGGGCCTTTCCCAACGGCGCCGGTGGCTGCCAGGACAATCTGGAAACGGGCGACCCGGTCGCGGTGTTTGCCAATTCCGGTTTTCCGGTTACGATTGACGGCTTTACCTACCATCCACAAAGCCAGGCCCTGCTGCAGTGGTTCGCCCGCAATCAGATGTCCGAGGCCATGGAAGGCGCTTTCAGTTTCCCCGATGGGACCCTGTTGCCGACACCTTCACAGCCATGTACGCCGCGTTAAATTCCGTTCACGAAACATGCGGGCGGTATTTTTTGGGCAGGCGGCAAAAACCACCCGCAAGAATTACAATAAGGCGCTGGTCCACACTCAGGAGACTCCAATGCGAAAACGATTTTATTTTTCTCTGCTGGTAGCTCTGGCGGTTGTATGTTCCGTCCAGGCTGCTTTTCCCATCCAGTACAAACTCAAACAGAAATTCACCATCGGCGGCGACGGCGGCTGGGACTATTTGACCTATGACGCAGCCGGGAAGCGGCTCTTCATTTCACGCGGCACCAGGGTCCAGGTGGTGGACACGGAGAAGGGGACTGTTGTCGCCGAGATTCCCAACACGGCAGGCGTTCACGGCATCGCTCTGGCCCACGGTCTGGGCAAAGGCTTTACAAGCAATGGCCGCGACAATACGGTCACCGTTTTCGATTTGAAGACCTTGCAGGAAACGTCCAGGATCAAGCTGCCGGAAGGCAATGTTGGTCCGGATGCTATTCTTTATGATTCGGCCACCAAGCGCGTCTTCACGTTCAATGGCAGAAGCAGCAATGCCACCGTGATTGACGCAACCAACGGCACCGTCGTCGGCACCATCCCGCTCGATGGCAAACCGGAGTTCACCGCGGAAGACGGCAAAGGAATGGTTTACGTCAACATCGAAGACAAGAACGAAGTGGAAAGCATTGACGCCGCTAAAGCAAAAGTCGTGAACACCTGGCCGCTCACGGGTTGCGAGGAGCCTTCCGGCCTGGCCATGGATCAAAAGCACCGCAGACTCTTCGCTGGCTGCCACAATAAGGTCATGGCGGTCATGAATGCTGACACCGGAAAGGTGGTTGCAACGGTGCCCATCGGCGAGGGCGTCGACGCGAACGGATTTGACCCGGAGACCCAGCTGGCCTTCAGTTCCAATGGTGATGGAACGCTGACTGTCGTGCACGAAGACTCGCCGGACAAATTCACAGTAGTCGACAATGCGGCCACCCAGCGCAGCGCGCGTACCATGGCGGTGAATCCCAGCAACCATGAAGTCTACTTGGTGGCAGCCGAGATTGAGGAACAGCCTCCCGCCGAAGGGCAGACCCGGCCCCGCCGCCAGATGAAGCCAGGTTCGTTTACGCTGTTGGTGATGGAAAAGAAATAGGAGCTGGCGGCAGGGTCGAACTCGCAGAAACCAAGCCCGACATCCTGGTGCCGGGTTTGGTTTGAACGGATTGTGCCGGTGGTCAGAAACTGGTCTCTACTGGCGTGGGAAATACCCCTTCTGGGCTCGGACCTTGAGTTTTTTATCATCAACGGCAATCTGAACGGATCGAAATTGGCCATTGGCATCCGGTGCGTCCGGTTCATACGTGATGCAGTATTGGCTCTGCAACTCCTCTGCGACTTTCCGGAGCGCGTCGGCAATGTTACGCGTATCGTCAAACAAGAAAGCGCGTCCTCCCGTTGCGTCAGCCAAAGCCTTCAAATCGGAATCACCGCGGTCATCGACCTTGCCCTGATTGGTGCTAATCGCGTAAACGATGACGCCGGCGCGTTGCAGCATCTCAGTGGCCTCTTTCCGGGTAAAGTGGCTTTGATTGTCGTCCCCGTCCGAGACCACGATTATCACTCTTCGAACGAACGTTTTGTCGCGCGGTCCGGGCATCAGCCTCTCTCGGGAAACATAATAAAGGGCGTCCCAAAGGGCGGTACCTCCTCCGGGCCGGATTGCCATAACTCCCTTGGCCAGTTGGCTGGCGTCGTTCGTATAGTCCTGTGCAATGGCGGCCCGTTCGTTAAATGCCACGACGAAAGCCTGGTCCTTGTCAGAACGGATACTTTGCTCCAGAAATTTCACCGCCGCCTGCTGTTGCCCAACAAAGTGGTTCCGGACGGAGTTGCTGGCATCCATGAGCAACCCCAACCGCAGAGGAAGAGCAGTCTCCGCCTCAAATGCCAGCAGCTTTTTTGGAGGGCGCTTGTTGTCCAAAACCGTGAACTGTTCTCTCTTCAAATCCTTCACGAAGGCTCCATGGCTGGCAACTGTGAAAATCAAATTGACCGCATGATCCGGGGTCGCAGTCGAATCTGTCGGGGGACTCGAAGGAGATGTTTGCTGGGATTGCGCACCCGTCGTGCGGGAAACCAGCGTCAAGACCAAAAGAAGGGTTGCAGAGACTCCAACACTGCAGCCAAGAAAGGTTTTCATAAACAATATTCTTCCTCGATGCAACCGAGAATTCTACCGCATGACTCTTCCGATCTGCGGAGCACGATCCGAAAAGAATATTTACGAAAGCTGGCGGTAGTAGGCAATCAAATCCAATTGGGGCGGAGTGTGGCCCATGCTCCGCAGAAAGCCCGATACCTGCCCGCGATGGTGGGTGCCGTGATTGACCAAATGCAAAGCGATCTGCCACAACGGGGTCTCATGGGAATTGCCCTTCAAATCTTTGTACGCGGCTCTAGCCGGAAGGGATTCATCCGTAAGGCCAGCGGCCCATTGCTTCCATTGCGCATAAAGCGGCGGCCAGTCGGTTTGCAGGACGGAGAGATGCATGTCCTTGTCTGGATCGAGGAACTGCGCGGGCGCGGTCCCCTGGACACGTCCAAACCAAGCGCGGTCGGCGGCGTATACGTGCACGAGCGTGCCCAAAACGCTGCGGTCCGATGTGTGAAAGTCCCGGACCAGTTCTTCCGGGCTTAGCGCGCTCGCCGCCTGCACCAGCTTGCCACTGGCCCAGGCGGTGTAATTGAGATGCGTGCGGAGTGCCTCAAGAGTAATGGCCATAGGCGGTCAATTTTACTATGGAGCGAAACACTGACTCCTTACCGCACCTGAAATTCCGGCGACCCCAGAGTCAGCCCAATAATCGTAGCCAATGGCTTCGCGGGATCATCCAGGAGATGGCTTCCGATCTGCGGATCATCGAGCGATTTACGGATGTCCTGGTCACTGTTCCTGGAGAGCCCGCCGGCGATGAGCGCATCTTCCACCAGCGCTACGGCGGCATCGGTTCCTCCCGCGGTGTTCACGTGGACCACCTCTTCTTTGGGCGATCGCGCAAGCAGTCCCAGCGCGAGCACGCGCAAGGCGTCAAAGTTTACTCCGCCCAGGTTCCCGTTGGTCAGGGAAACGGAAAAGTTCAGGCGTTCCAGCAGGGCATCGGAATTCATCCAGGTCTTGCCATTGGTGGAGTAGCCGGTCGGAGGCTGCATCTGGTACTGCGGCATCCCCATTTTGTTGAGCGCCTGGACGATCGGCATGGGGTTCTGGACTTGCGTTCCGGTGGCCCGCACAGCGGACGCCACAAACTCCAGCGGCGTCTTGTATTTCTTGCGATACACCGCGGGAGACCAGAACTGTTTAGAATTCACCATGGTGCGGAGCACTTCTTTTATATCTCCGTCGCTGCTCAGGAAGGTTTGCGCCATCGCGTCCACCAGAGCGGGAGGCGGATCGTCCGCAACGAACCTGCGCGCCAGCTTGGTGGAAATGAATCTGGCGGTTGCCGGACTCTTGCTGAGAAGGTCCAGCACGTGCAGGCCCTCGTTTATGCCGTCTTCCGTGATGGTCCTGTTCAAGATCGTTTTCGGCCCAGGCTCATGCTTCTTGGGATCAAACGCAAAGCCCCAGCCCTGGTCCATGGGCTGGATCGTCCAGCCGGTGAAGACGCGGGCCACCTGGGTCACGTCCGCCTGCGTGTAGCCTCCGTCCACGCCCAGGGTATGCAGTTCCATCAATTCGCGCCCGTAGTTCTCGTTCAAGCCTTTGAAGACGGCACTGGGGTCGGGTGGTTTGCCGGGCTTATATCCCGAAGCCTGCGACTGCGGCCCCATACTGAGCCAGTTGTCGAGGTAATAGAGCATGGCCGGGCTCTTGGCCACGGCGGTCAGGAGATCGCGAAATTTTCCCAGCGCGTTGGGGCGGATGACGTCCCGCTCATAACTGGTGACAAAATACTGGTCCTGGTCTTTATAAATGAAGACATTGAAGTGGTTGAACCAGAAATCTGTCATCACTTCTTCCAGCTGGCGCTCGCTGTAAACCACCCGCTGGATTTTGGCCTGTTGGAGCTCGGCAACCACAACTCCGGTGGGGCCGTTCATGGCGAAGTAAGCTTCGCGCTCGGCCGGAGAGAAATCGACCATCAGCTTGTCTCTGAGATCTCCGGGCGCATACTGCAGCATGGCCTTACGGTCGCTCACCGGCAGCTTCATCAGTGCGATCATGCGATTGGCTTTCGGCAGAGAGAGCAGCATCTCCGCGATGTGCCGGGCCGTGTCCTTGCCTTCTTGTTCCGGAGTTTTCTGCGTTGGGTCGGGGACCACCGGCGCGGCCGCCTCGCCGGCAATCGCGGCATTGATTTTCTGCTGGGCTTTGTAATTTTCTACCAGATATTCCCATACACCATATTGCACGGGATCAGACGGAAGCTGGCGCTTGCCTTCAGCGGCTTCGCGAATCATCTGGCCCGTGGGAAAGGCCTGGGCCAGTTCGCGCGGCTGCATACGCAACGTCCGGTAAGGCGCAAGCTTGCCGTCAAGGGTGGAATTGGGGACCTGCGCAGGGTTGAGCTGCTGCTCAATCCACTTGTCCACGCCCATGGCGAGGACTTTTTCAAGATCTCCGGGTCGCGGCCCGAAGGTCAGCCGCTGGAGAGCATGAAAGGCCCGGTCATGGTCAGACAAAGCCGGCGGTGGTTGCGGTTTCTTGCCCGCTGCGTTGGCAGGAAAAACAGTGATGCTGGCAAACAGCGTGACCAGGAGAGCAAGGACTCTTTTCGGCATAGGCACACCACTCCTTCGCCCATTGTGACAGATAATTGAACCCCGCCTGGGAACGAATGTTGCATGACCGCTACTTCAGATATTTGTCCGAAAGAGGATGCCCGGCGTCCTCGCCTTCCCAATATACGGTCAAGATCCACCAGCGCGTGCCGTCATACATCAATTGAAAGCTATTGATGCCGCGGGCAAAGGGCTTATCGCCCTTGGCATGACGTGATTCGTAGGTGCTCCAGACGTGGGCTATGTGGTCCCAGGTTTCAATGCGGTTGGCCAGTGGGCTTTCATAAAAGCCTTCTTTCGCGAAGTATGCGCCGGCCCGCTCAGCATACTCGTCCACCGTGCTGCTACGCGCCGCGATGGCGCCCTTGGCATCTCGGAAGCTGGGAATCATCCTTGCGCCAGGGTAGTAAAGCGAGCGAAAGCGGTCCCAATTACGCGGGCCCGGAGGTCCGGAAATGCAGTCATAGACTGCACCGACGATATGCTCAATGCTGTCAACTTCCTTGATATCCGCCTGAAGAGCGTTGTTCACGGCCGGAGCCGGAGCATTTTGAGCGTGGACAACCGTAAACGCGGCCGTCAGCGTTGCGATCATTAGAATTGCGGTCCTGCGATTCTGCGTTTTCATAAGATTCCTCGCAGCAGAGAATCTAACACGGAACGGACTGCCGGAACATCTGCGATAATCTTCCCAATCCATCAGGAGATTCTTTGATCTATAAGGACGAGACGGTCCGGCTCACGCGCGAACTGCCTGAGGCCGAGCTTCCTGCGCACACGGAAGGGACCGTAGACCGCGTTATTCGCAGTGACGACGGCCAGACGCTGGGAGCGGCGGTCCGCTTTTTCACCCAGGCTGGAACTGTTGTCCCGATCGTGCCCCTTGATGCCATCGAGCCGGTGCTCTCGAGCGCGCATCATCGGACAGCCGTTTTCTGGGGGCTTGGTCAGTCGCCCGAGCAGGTTGTTGTCTCTGCCATGCATGCCATGCTCGACCGCGGCTTCGGCATGCGCGCCGGTTTGAATGTGGTGCGCCTGCATTACATCAGCGAGGACCGCTGGTGGAAGTGGGGAGATCGGATGAACGATCCTACGGGCGCGCACGTTGCGGTTGCAGCCGCTTCCTGGGACGGCATGGTGGTGGCGCTCTCCGGCGAAGAAGCATTTCAGCTGCAATTCCGGCTGGCGGGACCGAAAGGAGCAACGCTCCTGTTGCACGAACGCGACGACTCTTTCCTTCAGCAGTCGCGCGAGACCCATTCCGCGATGCAGATCGCCCGTATGCTGATGGCTCTGTTTCTGTCGGCGGGAGCGGAGTGTTGCGCGTTTCCGGTTGCTACTCCGTGGCTGGCCGACGAAGACTGGCCATCGCTGCTGCGCCCGCCACATTACCCGGATTTCTTTATCCTTCCGCAGGCCAGTACACCCGCCGGCCTTGACAGCGCGTTCCGCGGCGTCAAGGCGACCGACGGAAGAGCAATCATGACCACGATGCCGATGAAATTCGACCCGGGAGAGACGCCGGTGAAGCGCTCCGATCGCGAGCTAAGCCTGGACCAGTTGCGGAGGCTGAAGGCCCTGGCAGAAAAATACTATGACCAGATGTACGAAACGCATCTGGGCTTGACGGGCCTTTATGCCAGCGCCAAGGACGCCTTTTATGACGCTATCTCCCTGGCCAACCAACTTGGAATGCACGAAGAGAGCAGGGAACTGGGGGAACGGCTGGACCATGTCAAATCGGTATTTCGCAGCCAGTTCTCGTAGACGCTGGGGCGCTGGAAGGGGAGCAAATGAAAAAGGCGGCACGAAGCCGCCTTTTTTTAAAGCCCGGGGGACTTAGAGAGCGCGAACGTTCTCGGCTTGCCAGCCTTTTTGTCCTTTGGTGACTGTGAATTCAACCGCCTGGCCCTCTTGCAGGCTGCGGTATCCATCCGACTGAATCGCGGAGAAGTGTACGAATACGTCTTCCCCATTTTGGCGCGCAATAAAGCCGAAGCCCTTAGCGGCGTTGAACCACTTAACTGTTCCTTGTTCCATTTGTATCTTTATCCTACTTTTCTTTTTGATTTGACGCTGGATTGAAATATCGATTGATCGGCAGGGGCAAACTTGCTGTAGCTCGTGCTGAAGAGTCAACAAATCAATTTCTAACGCACTTCTATAGTATCACGTTCGGCGGGAATGTCCAATGAAATTTCGCGGTCGGCCACCGGGAGTTTGGTGGCGGGGGCCGGAACGAAACTCTCCATGGTGGCGATGTGCGTGAGTGCCTGGTTGATGCTTTCCGAAAAATGCCAGCGTTCGCGGTGCATGCGCCTGGCAGCCACGGCCGTCATGCGGCACAATAAGAACCGGTTGCTGAGTTGCTTGTTCGCGGAGTAAATCAGATTAGAACGCATTGTTCCTCATTTCACGAAGAAAAGAAAACCGGCGCGGAAGCAACCGCCTCTTCAAGAGGGAAGAGACCAGACTAGTATTGCTCCCTATTTCGACTCTAGCCCTGTTTGCAGCAAGAGTCAACGCGAAACCGGGCCAACAGGACCTTCCGTAACACTCGTAGTTCTCTAATGCCATTGTCAGGAGCCGCACGTTTCCGTGATTACACCACCGCAGCATCGCGCAACGCTGCTACTTCCTCTTCAGAATAGCCAAGTTCCCGCAGGACTTCAGACGTGTGCTCTCCCAGTGTGGGGGCCCGCCGCGCGATCTTCCCAGGGGTTTTCGAAAGCCGCACCGCCGTGTCAGCGAGGGGAACAGCTTTGGGCGCGCCCGGGTACTCAACGTACTTCAATAGCTCGCGCGCTTTGACCTGCGGATCATCCAGCACCTGGTCAAGTTCCAGGACCGGCCCCACGGGAATCCGTGCCCGTTCCAACTCCGTGACCGCTTCCGCGGTGCTTCGTGTCGCGAGCCACGCATTCATGGCTTCGGTGATTGCGCCGCGATTGTTCGCCCGCTGAAGATCGTCGGCAAAACGCGGGTCGGTAATGAACTCCTCATGACCCATCAGGCGCGCCCAGCGGGCAAACATTTCCGGTCCGATTACGGAGACGACAATCCAGCCGTCCCTGCTCCGATACGTGTCCGCTGGAGCAGCGTAGAAACCGGCGTTGCCGGTCTGATGGCGCTTCACCCCCAGCACGTGTCTTTCCGCCAGCAGGCCCTGCACAAATGTGACGCTGGTCGCGAGCAACGATCCGTCCACGATTTGCCCCTCGCCGGTTTGCGCGCGATGGTAGAGGGCCACCATCACTCCGAATGCGGTGTGCAAAGCCGTGCCGTAGTCCGCAAATGGGACAATGGCCCGCACCGGAGGACCAGGGAAGCCGGTGAGACTCATCGCGCCGCACATCGCCTGGGCAACAGTGTCAAAGCCAACGCGATTGGCGTAGGGGCCGTCAGGACCAAAAGTAGAAATGCGCGCGTAGATGATGTCCGGCCGGACGGCGCGCAAAGTGTCGTAATCCAGGCCCATCTTCTTGAGCACGTCGATGGGCAGGTTCGCGATGACCACGTCCGCGCTCTTCGCCAGCTTCCGAATAATCTCAGCGGAGCCGGGTTGCGAGGTATCCAGCGTCAAGCTCCGTTTGTTGCGATTGAGGGAGAGAAAACCGCCGCCCTCACCGCTCGTGGTGATGGGAGCGAGGTAACGGTCTTCACTCCCTTGCCGGCGGTCAACGCGGATAACGTCGGCGCCCATGTCCGCCAACAACATGCCGCAATAGGGGCCGGCAATATAGCGGCCGAAATCAATCACACGAATTCCAGATAAAACGCCGGGAAGAGGCATCGCGTAATTCTAAAGGTTTGCCGCTTCACCGCAACCCCGCGTTGACCGCTTCCAACCACACTGTTAATATCAATCTGCGGGGTGGAGCAGTCTGGTAGCTCGTTGGGCTCATAACCCAAAGGTCGGTGGTTCAAATCCACCCCCCGCAACCACTTACAGAAAACGAGGGTCTAATTTACAGTCCCTCGTTTTTTACTGTACTCGGTCGCTGGCGGGCGGCAAGACCATCTCCGCAATTCGCGCATTTACCCGCCTCTTGGTCTCCTCAAACGCCGAGCCGTAAACGTTCATCGTGGTGCGGATGTCAGCGTGGCGCATCAGTCTTTGCTGGACGCCGACTGGAGTACCTAGATCGTCAATCATGGTTCGGTAACTGTGGCGAAAAGTGTGCCAGCCCAAACCCATGATGCCTACCTTCCTTCCTGCGGGACGAATGTGGTCCTGTTGCAGCGGGCTTGCGTGAAAGGGTCGCTTGGTGTCGATGTTGGCGAATAACCATCCCTCCGGAACCTGGAGACACTGCGATTTCCAGTGCCGCAGTTCCCCGATGAAGCTGTGGTCCAAGGGAATGTCATCGGCTGATTCGTCGCTCTTCGTGGCGTCGGCAACGTACTTGCTCACGATTGAGCGGCGAATAGTGAGAAGTTTCTGTTCAAAATCAATGTCAATCCAGCGAAGCGCCAGGATCTCACTTATTCGCATACCTGTGCACATCGCCAGGACGACCATCATTCGAACGTGGGACGGCAGCAGGGGCAGCAAAGAGTGAAACTGCTCGACTGTGATAATCAGCCTTTTCCGAGTTCGCTTGGTCACTCCTTTTATCTTGACAAGCTCCATCGGATTGCGCTGGCAGCCGAGCATTTCCCACTTCATTGCGTGTTCGAAAAGCAAGTGCATGATGCCCCTGATGTGAGATTTGGTTTTGGGAGACCGTGGAATGTCCTTGAGCCATTGTTCGGCATCATAGGGCTTCACCTCTCCAATCAGCACATCCTGCCATTTCGGCAGAATGTACATTTTCAGTCGGGACAGATACGAGCTTCTAGTCGAGTACCGCTCGGAAAGGGCCTCGCGCTTATAGCGCTCAACCAGCTTGCCGAATGTCTCGCCCAGAAGCGCCTGGCGCTTTTCGGAGGAACCCTTCCAAGCATGCGCTTCCGTGGGCCACTCCTGCACAGTTCCAAGGATGAAGCTTTTCTTATGGACAATTCCCAGCTCATCCTTGAGGTACACGCGCCAGACCCATATGTCCGGCCCCTTGCTCCTCTTCTTTCGACTAATCGTTCCAGTGTCTTGCTGTGTGCGTTTCAAGAAGCTTTCCTCCTTAAAGCGCGCACGGATGACGATTCTGAATTTACACGAGAACTCATGTGTGATGCCAGCTCAGAAATGCGAAAGCGCCAGCGCTTGCGAAGCCCGTTCCCTATAGGATGTGCGGGGAGATGCCCCTCCCGAGCCATCTTCTTTATCGTCACCGGGCTGATGCGAAGAAACTTGGCCGCTTCCTCAGGCGTCACAAATGGTTCTTTGTCTTCTGTTGCATTCACGGTCTGCTCCATTTAAAAACTCGTTGTCACTCCCCCATTGACTCACCCTGAGCTGCTCCCTGGCCATGCCCATGCGAATGCGCGGCGCTTTCTTGTCCGGCATCGTGGCCGACAGATGGGCCTGCCGCTTCCTGGTGCCCTTGGTGGTGATCTTGAGCTGGGCCAATGGCGGTGCTGTGGGAGTGATCGCGGCCCAACTGGTCGGCAAGCTCTGCCTTGTTGTCCGTATAGATTTGCGCATCGTGGCGCCCGCGCGAAATCGCGACATAAGCCATACGGCTGTTCACCAATTGAGACCCTTCTTCCGTGTCCACATGGATCAAGACGCGGTCGGCAGTTTGACCCTGGCTGCTGTGGCTGGTCATTGCGTATCCATAGTCCAGATGCGGGTGCTCGGTTGCTTCAAATTCAACCAACTTCCCGGAGTCAGTCTTTATCCCAATCTGGTCATCGTCGCCGAGACGCACAATTGTCCCCAGTTCTCGGTTGGCAACTTGCAGCTCTTTGGAAGGTGCCGTGAACTGTATTCGGTCGCCTTCGGCAAATTCACGCTCGGCTTCGCGGTAAACAGAAACTCCTTGGAGCCGGCGCGGGTCGTAGGTTACCTGCTCGCCGTCCTGCCGCTGGGCTGTCAGCAAATTTTGCTTGCCTTCTGTATGCGTTACCGTGGCGTATTCGCCCGCCTCGATTCCAAGCAACTTGCTGCCTCGGGAGTAGCGCAACACGTCGCCGGGCTGATATTGCTCAGCCCAAGCCCGGTCTGCTCCGGTCAGGTCCTGGCGCGCCTCCAGTACACGCACGGCGTGTTCCGCCCGCTGTACTTGGCCGTTTTCCTGCATGGCCCGATGAATCAGCGAATTCAGTTCGCGCCGAGAGTCATTGTCAGGTGATATGACTAGAGTACGTTCCGGCTGGCGGGCGTACTCTAGCGCCATCTCCTGAAGTCGGTCGTCACGGTTCTCGATCTCCTGCACTCGGCCTTGACGGTCGAGATTGTGGACTGCTTCTCTTACCTCGCCGCGGGCGAGCTGCTCCACGGCTTCTTTGAGCGCCGGGTCTTTCTGGCGCACGATCTCGTCCAGGTGGGCCGTACGCATTCCTGCTTCCTGCAACTGGTGGTAAGGTCTTCCGGCTTCCACGGCCTCATGCTGGCGCACATCGCCTACCAGTAGCACGCGGTCTTGCTCTCCCAAGCGGCTCAAGAATTCATTTATCTGCCGGGTGCTGGCGAGACTCGATTCGTCCAGCACGTATAAATGTTTCTCTGCCTCTCCGGCCTGCTGGCCTCGCGCAAGATGGCGCTGCAAGGTGCTGGCTTGAATGCCAGATTCTTGAAGTTTGTGGGCCGCGCCGGATGTGGGCGCAAACCCTTCGACGCGGTAGCCTTCGCGCTCGGCGGCGTCCCGAATTGCCGCGAGCGATGTAGTCTTTCCCGCTCCGGCTGTACCTTCAAGCGCGGTGATTTGATCGCGGCTGCTGAGGACCTCCCCAATCGCTGTGCGCTGGCCGTTGCTCAAGTGCGAGCACTCTTCCCGAATCTTCATGCGCGTATCAAAGCTCACCACAGCGGGATACTGGTCTTGTCCGGTGCGCATGAGCCGGATATTCTTCCGCTCCAATCCAACCATTTCGTCAGTAGTAAACGAACGGCTTGGCCCTCGCTCCTGCGCCGTCTGCATGAGCCTGTTGTGTTCCACTTCTCGCTCAAATTCCCGGCGGATGTTCTGAGCCGGTGCATCTCCCATGGAACGCTTCAGGGCATCCCGCATCAGGTCGCGCTCATCGGACACTGCTTCGCGTTCAAAGTTCTTCTCAATCGAATAGTCAACCGACTGCTGTGCAACTCTTTGCACGCGATCTTCGTTCGGCTGCTCGATCTGTTGGACGCGGGCCTGGGCTTCACGCACAATTCGTTCCGGCTGATTGCCGTATTCCTCAGCCATCTGTTGATGACGGTGCTGCATGTCCTCGTGCGTGATGTTCAATTTCGCTTCACGGGTGCGATGGGCCGCGATCTGCGCCGCCTCCGCTCCGCTCATGCCTTGTTCGGCTAGGTGCTCTTTGATTTGCTGGCGGCGTGGACTGCTGGCGTCAAGATAATCCTGCGTATAGCCTTTGATCTCGGGCGCTCCGTGCGCGCTCTGCTCGATCTCATAACCGAGGTGCTTCAGCCGCAGTGCAAGTTCTGATCGGTATACGGCAGTGGCGTACTGCTGCGAACGAAAGAGTTCCTGCGGTTGCAGGGCCCGCGTGTCGCCATTCGCTCGTTCGGTGAGGTTGAAGAAAACAACATGTGTGTGGAGTTGCGGGGCGGCGTAACCATCAACCGGGCGGCTTGAGTCGTGTTCGAACCTGGCTGCGATCCATCTGCCGGTGGTCTCTGGCGTATGGTTGCCGCCGATGCGTGCCTGCACGTATCTTTCCAGTTCATCAAGAGCAGCGGTCACGCTTTCGCGGTGCGCTGCACGAACACGCTCATCTGCGCCTACCAGAGCTGTCAGGCTCACGCTCTTTGGTGCTGAGAAAGTGGCATCCCAACCGGCTCGATGTTCCATGGTGCGGACCCGCTCGCCATTCTCATTTTCGTATTCCTGGCGTGCGCGGAACTGTACGAGCTGCGTGCCAGTGAACGGGTCTTGACCGTCTGCCAATCGTCCGAAGTGTTCCTGGCTTACTTCTCCCTGAAGGCCCCACTCTTGAGCAAGTTTGCCGTGCCACTCGCCACGCACTTGATCGGATTTCGTGTAGTAATTCTCCTGAGCGTTGGCAAACTCTTCTCGGTGGTATGCCTGCGCCTGGCCGGAGCTGAGCGGCTTGGAAATGGTCAACATCTGAATTCACTCACACAGCGTTATCCAGAGAAGTTACGGAAGCGTCTTTTTTGCTTCAGCTGTTGTTCTCGCGGGTCATGCGGTGCTGATTGCTGTTCTGCGGTTCGTATCTCGTGCACCTTCGGTTTCTGCTGCGGCGAAACTCCGCTGTTTCCGGAAGTGGGCGGTGTCGCTGGAGTCGCTTCCTGAGTTGAGGACGGCAACGGCCCTGCGGTGCGAAGCGCGAGTTTTCCCTGAGGCTCGATATTCAGCGGGCGCAGAATCAAGTCGGGTTGCCGCTGCGGAAGCTCGATATACGGAAAGCTGATCCGTACAACTAGATTTCGGCCTTTGACATATCCGTGCCGGTCGTCCAGCCCGCCAATCTCTGAAGGCAGCACCAACCGTTCCATGCTGCGGTCTACCTGCTGACTGATGGACTCGCGCTCTTGGGGGAACTGTCCGCGTGTTCGGTTCTCGCGCAATCTCGCCATCACGATGTCGCCAATCGCGGCGCTGATCCATTCAGCGCTGTCCGGCTCACTGGTGCGTAAATAAAACTTCGTGGCGGGTGATGACATCATTGCTTTCGCGTCCAACCCATAGCGGCGTTCTATCTGGCTGCGACCGTGAAACCCAAGCACGACAGGGTTGTTTGATTTGCGGTTCTGGGTGATAGCGGTGTGCAACTGTGGAAGATGCTGCAACGTTGCCAACTCATCCAACATGAACCAGACCCGGCGTTGCCCTTTCTTGCCTTGGTGAATCAGCCGCAATACTAGGATGTCCAGCCATAAGCTCATCAACGGCAGCAACGCTTTTCGCGTCTCCGGCGTGCTGGTAAGGAAAATCCACCCTTGGCGTTTCTCGCTCCAGTCCGTTGCCGTCCATATCGAATGAGCATCTTCCTTGCGTGGTAGCAGCTTCAGGGCGGCCACGACGAGGTTCAAGGAACCAAGCACCCCCGCGCGCTGGTTGTCGGCAGTCGGGTGCAGAACTTGTTCGAGCAATGTACCTTTCACTATCCGCTTGATCTCCTCTTCATGCGAGAGACACCAGATGATCTCCTCCGGTGTCGCTTTCATCAGAAGCAGATGGGAAAAGACATCACGCGGTCCATTGATAAAAAACTTCTTCTCCCCCGGTTCCTCCGGGAAGAGAGACTCGGCAATTGCATTGGCTTCGGCAGGATGCCTCACTTCGTCGCTAGGATTCCAATACGGGGTCCTCGCGTCCAACGGATTCAGTATTAAGTCGCCTCGGTTCGGATCATAGAATTGCGTGATGTACTCCCGCGCAGGATCGTTGACAATGGCAATCTCGCCGCGCTGCTCGATCTGCATCAGCATTTGCCGGATAAGGGATGATTTTCCTCCTCCGCTGTCTCCGACCATCATGAAGTGTTCGGATTCACGGTCGAATGGCACGTGCAACACATGTCCGCGTCGGCCTAACAACTTGCCGATCAGGGTGTGCTCGTCCGTAAGAAAGCCGATGCCATCGGAGCGGTTGAGGCGATTGAACTCTTGCACCGTAACCCGCTCTGGCCCACGCAGCCGCTGCCCGCGCTGGCGGACTCGTGCGCGCTTAGCGTCTTTTGGAATGGCTATCGCCAGCCCTATCACCAATGCTGTCAAACCCCACAAGAGCGGCGGTCTAGCCATGTCTTTGAGTGTTTGATCGTCGTACAAGTGCTGACTGAGAGCAGTCTTCAGCTTCTCGTTATCGTCGTCACTCGGACGCCCGAGCCGTAGGCCCACATACCCGCGCTGTGCTCCGAACTCGGATAAGACCAAGGGAATCGGCCTTCGGCCCGGTACTCTCGTGTCGCCCGGCACGACGCAATCGCTATTCAGCATCAGCACGACGCTGCCGTCGCGCCGAACTCCTTCGAGAAGGCGATACATGCCGCCTTCTTGCCCCATGGTTGTCATGAAATACGCCTTGAGGTAGTGGGGAAACCACCACTGCTGTAACGGTGTGAATTGTTGGTACTCAACAAACGCGGCGATACAAACCGCCACCACAGCTAAAAAGAAAGCGCTCCAGGTCCACGCCGCCTTGTCACTGGGCCAGCGGATGTTCTCTTCATTCGGTCCTTGGTAACTCATTGCTGCCTCGTTTACTGCTTCCTGCTGAAAGCTTCTCGATCGCTGTTTGCCTCTTGATCGCGTCGGCTTCGGCCATCAGGTCCTCGATGTCTTTCACAGTCAATTTTTCGCCGTCGCTTTGTGCATGGGCTAAGTTCACCATGATGTTTCGCAACGCCAGAATTTCAGCCAGGATGATCGTTTGGCTGGAATTCACTTGGGCTAGCAATACTGTGCGCGCCCACTCGCCCATGCTCTGGCCGGCACCTGTCGCCAACTCCTGAAGGCGCGCATATTCGTCCTCCGTCACTTTGGCAGTGAGCGATTTCGTGCGGAATGGTTGCCCGTTTGTTGTCACAGTTCACCGTATTCCATGGTTAGGGTGTCCCATATCGCCTGAATCTCTGGCATCTCCCAAGCGCGGCGGAAGAGTTTTCTCACTGCATTCCACTCCTCTTCGGAGAAACCGAAGGTGATGCCGTTCTCGTGAGCGCGAAACCAAAACTCGTTGTCGTCGTCTCGGTCCGTAACATATGCAAGAAAGCGTTGTCCGTCCCAGGATCGCGCCTTCGTAGTTAAGCCAGTCAACATCGCGCGAAATTCGGAAATGACCGGATACGGCCCCATCGGATACATCGTCCCGCGCGGTCCGGGAAAACTCAGCAGAAGATGCAACTCATTGCCTTCGACGCGCGCAAAGGAAAGCGTGTATTTGGCTTCGGTGACGTTGGGGATCGCTGGCTGGACGATGAAATCCTTCCTTCTGGTCTTGTCGCGGATCGGCTCGCGGTGAAGAAAGTAGTGGCCTCGCGCCGCGAGTTTCCAAAGGGGCTGCCAGTAAGGACGCAGCGCGTGATTTAGAGCGTCGGTTCCTGCAATTTCCTCGTCTTCCAAAAACCCAAAGAGATTGCGCGCGGCGAAGGTGGGCGTCCAGTTGGTGGAAGGATCGGCGAGAGCCCGCAATGTCTCTGCGACCGTGTGCCGCACGACATCGTGGCTGGCTGCATTTTTCTTCTCTTCAGCGCGGAATTCGCTCGGCAGGTTGCCGAGATAATATCCGTCCGTTTCCGGGTTGGCCTTCTTCCTCAACCTATGGACTGCTTGAAACGATTCCAAAAGTGCGATGCACGACTCGCGCGAAATCGGATTCTTGCCAAAAGCCTCCGCACCTTGTTGGGCGTAGTACGCCAGAGCCGTCCATTCGGCCCGAGAGATTGGCTGTTGTCCCTGGCATTTCTTTCGAATCTGCAAGAGGGAGTCGGTTGGCTCTTGGAGCAGTTCGGCCAATTCCATGCGGTCGGTGGGAGAGGATTCAAGTAACTGTTTAGCGATTTCGGAAGTGGACACAGCCTCACCCTTTCGCAAAGCGGCGAGTTCTCTGATTTGCTCCAGCCGCTTGCGCAGGGCTTCGCTTATGCGAAGAGACAAGGTCTGTGTTTGGGGCTGATCTGGCATGACGCCTCCTTTGCCATACTCGTCTACAGATGTATGACATACACTCAATAGTGGTACATTTCTGATTTCTTGTCAACCCTGGGAACGCAGCCTTTGCGACCCGTAAACAGGAGGATTCAGGAGAATGCCGCGAGCACTATCGATAATCACTGGAGGACTGTTGTGTTGCTCTGGCCTCGCTCAAGCCACTACAACGACCATCGCCGTGCTCTGTTGCGAAATCCCTCGTAGAATTTGATGAGGTTTTACATCAGGTTCTTCACTGCATCCCAGGCCTTTCCCTCGCCGCAGAGCTTCGTACAACTCTCATCTTGAAACCAAAGGACGGTGATCTGGAGATCCTGCAAGAATTCGACGTATGACTGGTCAGGCCGCGTAATCGTGAGAAACGCCAGATCAGTGCCTGCGCGGTGAGGGAGGAACCGCCGGTAATCCAAGAGTTGCCCAACTGCAATCCTGATGGAGCCGCTGTCGGGGTCTGGCTTCGCTTCGATTAACAGATCGCGTTTGCCATCGTAGCCGATTACATTTATGTCGAACCTGCAATTCGGAGCTGTGCCGGCTACAATACGCTGGGCAGGCAGGATCAATCTCAGCGCGTTCGTCATCCTGTCGTGTCGGTCACGATAATGGATCGTTTTGCTGCTTATGACGGCGATACGCTCGGCTTCATCGTATTCCGGTAGAGGTTTCGATCCCGACACAACTGTGTTTGGCGGTACTGGGTTCGGGGTGGGTGTCGGCGCCGCAACTCCGAATTTCGCAATCTCTGAAGCAAGAACATCGATCATGAACGCATCTGAAGTGCCGAACTGCCCAATCAGACCGACCAGCCCTTTTACCTGATCTTCGAGATTGCTGTGATCAAGTCGCAGTGTGTGCAGCAGGTCGTTCACGGCGTCTCGGCCATTCACCACCGGGAACCGTCGTTTCGGGTCCAGGCAAGCAATGAGCGGAGTAAGGAGATTCGCCGGATCTCCGGTCCCTCCACGTCCAGTAGGCGTAGGGACTCGCGGCAGAGACCTGATTTTCCCCGCCAAAGCCACACGGTCCTGGTCATTCGCGCCCAACGCCCGTGCAGATGCGATGACATCGTTCAAGCCATTTCGATTCGCCTTACACCAGTTTAATGAGGAGTTGCGCCATACTGGGCGGTAATTCACGAACCCCGTTTCCCGCTTCGCTGCTTCGAACACAGATTGCGGCAGGTTCAGGACCTTGAGGCTCGCTTCGAGGTCATTCAAAGTCGACGGCGACTTGCGGTTGTACCAATCCGCCAGAACAGGGATCTTTATCACTCCCCAGTGTTCATCCGCTCGCGTTATCCAGGTCAACCTCAGCAGGTTCCATATTTGCCTGGGGGACAATGGCTCACTTTGGGTTTGTGCAAGAGTTTGAATCAGGTCCGCAGTGTTGCACTCGGTTTCGTACCAATTCTGGGCCGTCGGAGCCATCGGAACCAGGCTCTTAGCAGGAGCCGCCATTTCATCCTCCTTTTAGCATCCAGCCGCTGGGCCGTACGTGCCAATCAGCGCCTCAACCGTGCGGCAGTCGTCGAATCCGTGTACCGCAAGGAACTTTCGCTACTGTCCCAACAGCGTTGGGATAGTACCCGAGCGTGGTGGACGTTGAGTTGCGTTCTTTGCGCGATCGTGGCACACTCAGCTCCTAGATGCTTCCCGTTTTTCCCGCTCACCTTTTCGCACGACTTGCAGCCATCAGCCAGGACGTTACGCGAGACCAGCTAATCAGACCTCAAAAATATAATCAATATGCCGGTTTCCTAAAGAGTATAGAAAAGCCCTGCGTCGACGCAGGTTTGCACCGAACCGCTAAGCAAGTTCGCATCGTTCTCGATGCCTGCACGCAGAAGCAATGCCCTCCCATGATCTTTATATCCCTCGTTAAGCCGATCCTCCCTCTGTTGTGTCAAGAGCTCGAGGAGAGAGAATTCCTAGGCATACCTCCCAACCGAGCACGCTTTTTCAAAGTTCCTCGCCCAAACAGCAAACGCATGATCAGCAAAGCCACGGCTATTACTGGTGCCGAAGAAGCCGTACGCGAATTTCACACTGCCAGACGTTGTCTCGGATTAGGCGAACCGACCGCTTGTGTTTTGCACCTTACCAGAGTTATTGACTTCGGTGCCAAAATAGCAGCTAAGTCCCTGAGTATCAAAACCGAGTCCCGTACCATTGGTGCGCTTGCCACCGAAATACAACAATCTATTCAAACGCTGGTCAAGACCGGCGTCTGCACGGTTGAGGTCGAAGAGTTTTACAATGCTTTGGTGACTGACCTACGCGCTTTTGTTCGGGCTTACCGAAATCCTGCCGTCCACAGATTCAAACAGTTTGATGACGATCAGGCTTTTACCTTGGTAACTGTTGTGGGCGATTTTATGCAGCATATGGAGAAGAGTTTCGGGGACTGGCAAAATCCGACAATTCCAAAGCTACCATTGCAACTTAACCCCTAAGGTCTATTGATCTGGGCGACCAATGCGCGATCTGAAAGATCACGATCTGTGATCAGGTTGCCTCGTAAGCTCGGTAAGCTGGCATCCGGGCTTTCAATCGAGAAGGCTACAGAGAGTACGTCGACGCCATCCTGTTCACGACGCGGCTAACAATTCAAAGCTCCGTCATTGGCGATTTTTGAGGGTTTGCTGGACGGTATTTTAGGGACGTGAATTCAGGTTTCCGCACAGCAACATGGGATCATCATCTGCTTTGTTTTCAGTAGGAACCGCACAGCAACCCAAGTTGCTGTGCAGCACCCTGCCAGGGGTGGCGTGTCACTTGCCACACCCGCTGCCGAAGGCAGCGCAAAATCCGGCGCCGTCCCCTCTATTCTCCGGTCTTCGCCAAGCCAAGAGACCAGCCCAAAATCTCATCCGCCGGTTTTCGCTTGAGTGCGCCGTCGCTTACCATCTACAGTTAAGTTAATGGCCCAGATCGACGATAACTTCTGGCCGGCCTCGCTGGCTCATCTGACAAAGCCATACCTGAGCGATTCGTCGCAGTATGTCACCGTCGGTGAGATCAGCAGCGAGCCCGCAAACAATTTCCCCGGCACGAGGCTTCTCTATACCGCCATGGTACCGGCGGACGAGGCAGATGAATGCCTGGCCCGCCCAGGCGGAATCGGCCACGGGATCAGCCATCTCAAGGGACAGCTCGTCAACGATCCTGCTGGTGGTAACCCATCGGCGGCATTCTGGGTCGAGTCGCGCCGCCCTGATCACAGACGGTATCAGTCGCTGGTCGAATCATGGCAGGTACACGATCGACATATTCTGCTGCCGTTCGCCGGTCTTTTGCAGCATTACGGACTTTCCCCGCGAGTTCTTCCAGACCTGACCGTTGCCTGGGACGATCTCTCGATTCCTACATTCGAGGTCGTCCGGGTGAGTCCGCTGGCGGTTTACAAGTTACCTGAGTTCGTGACCACGGCTCGCGTTGAAATTCTGCGCGAATATCTGGAGGATTACCTGCTCGCCAATGAATGCGTTGCTCTCGCTACCCAGTGGGAAGCACGATACTCAACCGGTGATCCAGCGTTCGACTCGGTGGTGGGTAAGCAAGAGGGACTCAGCGCCGAGCTCAAAGGCCGGCAGGTCTGGCTGAAGCGCGTCGAGCATCTCAAACAGGGCGATCAATACTCAGACACCTGGTGTACACGGCTTGTCATGAAACCGGGGAAGGCACTCGATTCGGACCAGAACCTCGAATGGCCGGATCATCACGGCCCCATCATAGGGTCCGGGATTATGAGTGGGTTCGGCGTAATGGAAGAGGCATACGTCCGGGACGAAGTTCTCGTCGCCTACGAAAATCGTCCGGAGTTTGACATCCACCCCGAAACCGGCATGGTCGGAAATGGTACGTGGTGGGCGGTGGGATATTGCAGACGGGTTGGCCGAAACCACATCGCACTCGAACTACGAAAGCTGTATGAAGGCGCGCAGTTCTTCGTGATCAAACACTATTGCGAGTACGCGGTCAAGGAAAGCTCCGTAACGGTGCCCAAAAGTGACGCTGAAAAACGGAACATCGGTATTCGAGCCCGTGAAGTCATCAACGGCTACCTTACGTATATGAAGGCCATCGAAGAAATATGCGATGGCGCTGGGCTGTCAGCCACGGCCGACGAGATTGGTGGCCTATCTGAGTCCGAGATCAACTACAAGGGTTGGTGGACTTTTCCGGAGCTGGGCCGGCTCGGCAATGTCGTACCTCTAACGATGACTTATCAGCAATTCCTGGCACGCTGCAAGGATATCTTTGCCGTGTTCGAGGGATTGAAATCGGGCCCCTTGAGATCTCTGCTGCGCAGACTCGGTATACCCAAAGATCAGATCACGGAAGAAGGGCTCAAGCTCTCAGCCTTTCTTTGCCAACTGGCAACGATTGCCGAGAAAGAGCACTGGGGCCTCATTGGCGACGCAGAAGAGGTCGTCAAGAACTGGGACAAAGATGCCCGTCTCGACTTCTACAAGCCAATTTTTGCTTTGAACGGCCTTCGTCTGGCCGACGCACATAAGTTGTCGGTTGGTGATCCAACGGCGCAGGCGTCGAATCTGAAGGTATTCGATATTGAACCCGACAAATTTAAAACCGGCTGGGGACTTGCGCTCGACCGTGTCTATGACGAGATCGCTAAATCTCTTCAGGATGCGACGACACTGCTTCAATCGGTTCAGCTCTCCGATTAGAGTTCATGCCGACATCCACGATGTCCCTTGGCACGAAAACGAATGAGCGGGTACGAGCCGCCGTCGAGAGTGCTTGAGTTGTATCGGACCCAACAGAAGAATGTCCGAGTCGCCCTGTTTACCAATGATCTCGCTGCCCTCGCCTGGTGCAACCAGAACGTTGTCTATCAGTGCCATCGCGCGGTGTACTCATCATCGCGACTTGTCTACGGCGTGATTCTCAAGTAGGCACGATCTACAAACAATTCATTTGCATGGATCGACCTAAGTGAGAGAGGCTTATGATGTTTGAAAGAACGGACTAATCTCGGAGATGCAACATTTATGGAGAATGAGTCGGTAAGCGCCGGTGAACAGGACGCAAACTCGAAAGCTGAAAAGGAAAAAGAAAATAAGAAGGAACTCGCCGTTCGCACCAAACAGCTTAACCTCGTCCGGGCCGCCATCGAAAAGCTAGATGAAGCAGCAGATGAAGCACGCAAGAGGAACAAACAACGTAAGGCCTTGCTGAGCCATCTACGGACCTTCTATTCCGAGATGAACAATATCGCCAAGGGCAAGGCCATGAGCTTGATTCCGGTAGCCGAGTTAATGGTGACACAGATTAACGACGCGGTCGCCGATGCCAAGAAGCTCATTGAAGGTGATGTCTACCTCGACCGTGTCAAACCGTTTATTTCTGCGGGGAACCCTCCCAGCTACCCGGAAGTGCTATTGGTCGCAAAGACCGTCGAAGAAGTCCTCGTCCGTCACGGTGGGGATTTCGATGCGGGGTTGAAGGTGATTCAACAAAAGCAACACGAAGCGACCACGGTTCAAGCTGGCTTAGAGTGTGCGATGGAGAATATAGAGTACGCCGTTTCAATAAATGATCTCGAAGAACGGCTTGATGATACCCCGGATCCAAGCTGGATTACCACGGACGAGGAAGACAACGAGCAATTCGATCTGGACCGCCTCGACGCACTGGACATCAGTGCGTATTTCGTAGAATCAGATCACGAGGCAACTGACGACGGAGGGCACGAGGACGACGAATCGGAGGAGGCTGAGGGCGACGAATGAGCATTTTGGACCCACGAGCACCGTTGTTGCCTCACCTTTCTCAGTACCAAGTCGACTTCGTCATTCCAAGGATCGGCATTGATCTTCCTCTCGGAATCGATCCGTTCCTACTGTTCAAGAGCCGCGACAGCGAATACCGAAAGCTCCACAAGCTATTAATCGCGACGTTTAATGCAGGCGTCGCGGCGATTCGTGAAGGAGGTACTGATGAGGCACGTCGGCTCTTTGATTTCCCCGAAGTGTCGGCGATCGGCCTCGGATACACGCAAGGTGGGAAACGAGGCTCGGGTGTTGGCAGTTACCTCGCCGGCTTAATCGTTGATACGCTAGAGGCCTCCCCTGCTTTGCAGCAACGCGGTGTGCGGCACGTGGAGGAGATGCAGCTGCTTTCAGCGGGCATCGGACCTGATCGCGTAAGTGATATCACCGCGAATGTTCTGAAACGATTCCTCATCGAATATACGCAGCGGCAGTGTCGCATCTGGGACGTTGAGATGGCGAAAAACGTTCCCGTTTCACACATCTTCAATCACCTTTCTAACGAGTGGGAAGACTCTTTTGAAGATTTGCCGATCAGCCCAATCAACGGAGCGCCGATACTGTTTGTACCAAGGCGAATCGTGCGGGTGTTGCCGTGGATCAATTATGACGACTTCGTGCGGAGCGAGTTCAATGTCTATCTCAAGGCGCGCCGCGACCAGATTAAGAAGTCCAGCGCCCAGGCGAAGACCGATGTGGTAACGGTTACGAGGCGGGACATTTCGCTCGTCGACCGTTACGTTAAAGCTCGTGAAGCGCAAAGCGGCAATGCCCGCCCGACGCTCGATTACATAGATGAAGATCTTTGCCGAGAATCCGACCGACTAAAGGAACGGCTAGCTGCAATCGCGATAGGCCGGTCCGAAGCTGAGCGGTATCAACACCTCGCTCTGGAAATATTGAACTTCCTGTTTAATCCCGAGCTTATCGATGGCCAACCGGAGGTTAAAACGATCGAGGGCACCGAGCGCCGGGACATAATCTTTACGAACGATTCTGACGAGAGCTTCTGGGAATATGTCCGAAACGAATATGGAATCATCTTGATGTTCGAAACGAAGAACACGGAAGAACTCGACACGGACGCGATCAATCAGACGGCGACATACCTCGGTGTTCGCATCGGGGGCTTGGGAGTGATCGTGACGCGTCGTCCCCCGAAAGATTCGATCGTAAAGAAGATTATGACGGTGTTTAACGATGGCCGAAAGGTGATCCTAACGCTCTGCGACGAGCAGTTGCGGGAGCTCTTGGACCTGCGTTGCCAGGGTGGGTCTCCCACGAGGTGGATGCAAAAGCACTACCGGAACTTCCGCGTTTCACTACAGTGAACAGTTAAGCGAGAGTATGTATCTCTTCTGGGAAGCCTAGCTCTTACGCGGAGTACGTATTGGCCTGCAGCTCTGCGGTTCTCCTCGGATTCATTGTTAGTTATCCGATGACGAGCAAGCCAGAAGTTCGATGCCATGCGTTCACGATACGGCGGGACGGCACCGGAAAGCAAGCGCTCGCTGTTAGGACTCAACGCGCTTTTCAGACAACTACCGGGCGGGGTGTCGTGGCGATGTGTTAACTGCTTTGAGAGGACCGCCAGGAGAGCACGAGAGGCGCGGCGTGAGCGCCTCTCGGAAAGTTTTTGCACAGGCGCAAAGAAACAGCAAGAGCGCCGGGGACTCGGCGCTCATGGGTTGGTTGCAGTGGATTTGGGGCCGGCTAATTGCCGGCCCAGTAGGGGAACGGATTGCGGGACGAGTTCCGGAACGCAGTGATGAGGTCGCGGATGGAAGAGCGGCGCTGACCAAGGCTCTCCACCAAACGTGCAAGGTCTTCGAAGGGGCCATGGTGGGACCACCATTCTTCCGGCATTCCCTCAGTGAGACTCCAGATGTCTGCGCTGTCGATCTGTTCTGCCCGGCTTAGTACGGGTTCGAAAGACTCCCAGCCCGTCACCTGTTGATAGACGCAGTTGCGACCATAGACACCCCGCAATGCGGAGTCAGGGAAGTTCCATTCCGAGCAATTGAAACAATATCCCTGGTCAATGAATGTTGCGGTGTACTTCCGCGCCGTGGCTGGCTTGGTGAACACGGCCTGACGGCCGTCAGCATTTCCCGCCCATTTGTCCAGAACCAACACACGGGCGAAGTCCTGCAAATTGCGGGTTCTCGAAACGATGAGAGATTCCGGCAGATAGTCAAGAACCATGTCGGTCTCAGGATTGCCAACATACCGCGATGCCAGTTGTAATCCGCTGCTGCATGGAATCACATATCCAGCGGTTTCGACACGCAACTCCGGCGTATTGTTCACCAACCAATCGGATACCTCAATCACAGCAACTTCAGGCATGGGCAAACCAAGGCGTAAGCCGAGTCGGCTGGCCAAAAACTCATTGGCCAGGACCCGGACATGCTGCGGATTGTTTCTAAACTTCGTGATGTAGTAATGACCGTCGGAAGCCCTCATAAGATGAGACTGTGACCCTCCGCGCATCCTGCGGACTTGTTGCACAGCGGAAAGAACTGTTACGCGGTTCATTACTGCACCGCCTTTCCGTTCTGTGCATCCTCGGGGCTGAGTGCCCCAAGGATGACAGAAGCGGTGCGCTGTACTACTTCCAAGCTCTCTTTCAACAGGTTGGCGTCACCGTGGTAAAGCTGGATGTAATCGCTCGAACCCGTTCCGGTTTCAAGTCCCAGAGCATGGCAGACCACAAAGGCCACGGCTTCGGCTTCTGTTTCCCGCACTGCTTTGGTTGTCAGAGTGCGGCGTTCAGCTTTGTGCAACATCTCATGCGCCAGTTCGTGCACGAACGTCGCAAGCGTTTCGGACGGTTCCATGTCTGGAAGAATGCGAATCAAACCGCCGTAAGACATGCCCCTCGCGGGAGCGATCTTGTCCGAGTATTCCAGCTTGATTCCCTGGCCAGTCGTAAACTCGGCCAACTTGTCCAGTTTGTCCCCAACTTCACCCGTAAAGGTGCTGGTGAGTTCCGGCAGTTCTGCGCCTTCGGTCTGGCCAACATCGAACACATACACGGCACGAAAACCCACTAAACGCGGCTCGGGCTTGTCGGTCTTTGCATCGCTCTGGCTTTGGTCGCCTTCGCTTGCGTTGCGCTTGAAGCCAATCATCGGGGCAAAGATCATGATTCCTTTTTCCCCGCGTCTGACTCTCCGGCCCAACTCGTTCCATGAGCGAATCCCCGCGACTCTGGTAGCCGTCGGGCGCTGGCTGGCAATGAGAAGAATGTTCTGGAAACTGTAGTTGTGAAATTGCGCCATTGCCGTAAGGTAGGAAGAGAGAGCCGCACTGTGTCCCGATTCCAAAGCCTTGACGAGTGCGTCAATGCTGGCGTTAACGAGTTCCTGATTGTTTTTGCTTCTGTTTGTATCCTTCAATAACATTTTTAATCCCCTGTTCCGCCGGGTAAGCTGTTTTTGTCTTTCACTTGAGCGGCAGCGAGACAAAAACAGTTACCGGCGGACACGGGGACAAAACGCAGCGTAGCGAAGGGTGGCAGGGCGCGAGCGTCGGCGCGGTGAGTGCCAAAATGCGGTTGGTTTTTGTTTTGGCGCGAAAGCGGCGCTTAGACCTCGCCACCGTCCGAGCCGTGGCCGAACGGCGCCCACCCGAGCGCAGCGGAGTGGACGAAAGACGCGTAGCTCACGACGAGGTTCTTGGTTTCAGTCGAATCAGAAACAGCGTCGGCTGACGAAGGATTCGTGTTGATTGCTAAATCGTGCTTGGCAAGAAATTGGCGCTAGACTGAAGGGACGTTGAGCCCTCGCTGAATCATCCGGACTAGTTCGCGGGGCAAGAACGCGCGGAGCGACGGAGCTGGCCGGTGGGTATTCAGACATCTGCCCTGGTCTCAGTAACACTCGAGATCATGAGAAAGACAAGAACAAGTAAATTGCTAGATCTTGTCCAGCGGACGCAGACGATCCGGCCCCGTGACTTGGAGCGGTCACCAAAAGGATCGCGGACCTGACAAGAGGCTCAATTGCGCGAATTTATTTTTCAAAGACATAGGCCTGCACGGGAAGAGAAGGACCATGAGTTTTGGCGGAACGATGCTGTGCCTGCCAACAATAATCAAGAAGAATCACTACTCTAGGGCGTATACGTGTTCAAGAAGCTCGGACATCCAACCGGGTTGACGGTTGTCGGGCGTTCCCACAATCATGGCGCGATCAAGCCCCTGATTGATCGTCTCACACGAAGTCTCAGGCAAAAGAATGCACGCATGACAAGCGGCAAGGTTAGCCAGACGCGATCCTTGGCCTCCGAGATTTTCTGAACACACCGGATCAGCGGAACACCACGACGCGCGATTTAGAGCGCGGTGCACGACTGGCCCAAGACGGTCCGGTCTGCCGAGGCGAACGAGTCCTCCCAGCGTTCCCTCTGAATCACCAGCCGCAGTGTATATGAGAATTCCAGCCATAGGCGCGTTCGTATCAGCGGATATATACAGACGCTCGCGCAATGATGCAGTGCTGTATCCGCATTCGAAGACGAACTGATTAATCAGCACGTGGGCAAAGCTGTGGACAAGGAGATAGCGGGCGGCCCATAAGCGGTTTGCAGCGGCAAGCGGAGGAAGAGTCTGGAACACGTCCGCGAGGCGCAGCACAAACTGATCGCTTAGCCGAGTGCGCAGCCAGTTTGCGTTGGTGTTCTGCCACTGATTGAGACGATGTTCGTCCAGTTCGAGGTAAATGCCTTCCCCGAAGACCTCTATAGCTGGCAACCACCGGTCCTGCGCCTGATCTGGAGGAGTACGGAAGAGCTGCACCATTGCAGAAACGGGCATACCTGCCAAAAGCTGACGACTCGGCTCTAGGCGATCAAAACCATAGAAGACTCTTGTTTCGCGGAGACGTTCTACGAGGTTCACTTTGCTCAACCAGCCTGTAAGGTCGTTGGGAACGTCCGCTGGAATCACTCTCAGGTTAGGAATCTTGGTCGGATCATTGACCTCTGCCCTGATAACATCGAATTCAGCCCTTCGGAAGGCAAGCATTTCTGACTCAGGTGCAGCGGGCAAAGCTCCATTTGATGTGAATGTCGCAGTTGCCCCGAGAAGGCTCTCCAAGGCTTGGTCGACTTGGCCCTCGTCCCTCTCCAGGCCACGGCCCCGGAGTGATACTTGCACCAAAGCGACTGCACCTTGCCGGTTGTTCATGTTCCAAAGGGTTTTTGCAATCCCGCATGTTCCAGGGTCTTCCTCGATTTCATTCCTGATTTGGGTCACCTCGTCGTCCTGCTCTTGCAGATCCGGAAGAAGAATTGCGGATATTGTCTTCGGAAAGTAAATATTAGTTTGATTGATGAGTGCGCCAACTAGCGGGCGGGTGCAAGCTTCATTCGCACCTTCGCCCAACCACGGCCGATCACCCGGACAATTAATGCCTGCAGTTTGGAAAGAACTCCGTTGCCCTGATTCCTCATCGGGCTTCATAGTGGTGCCAGCAAGCGTCTTTCCCCTTCGGCCAGACGAGCCGTCCGGGCATGTAAGACATTCAATTCGGATACTGGTGAGTTCCGATCCGCCGCGATCTGTAAGCCTCAGACCTTCGTCCCCGGCACACTGACAACCTATCCACTCCTTCCATGGGAATTCGCAGAGGTGCCCCGCTGCACAGACTGAAATAAAACGGACCGGCTTCCATCTTCCACCGTCTGGTGCCGCGTCAAGGCGCTGGGTGCTGAGATTAAATCTGCGCATTTCGCCGGTTCTCGTGTTGCGGTACCAGCGTGGAAAACGCAGAGCCGGCAGATAGAGCTGGGCGTTGGGAGGTGACACTTGTCCGGCACGCGCTATCCGGAAATCTGGTGGCGCACAGAATCTGCCTACGTCCAGCAATGAGGCTAGGCGTGGTTCAAACCGCTCAAATTCAGAGCGATCTTGACACGGCATCAGTCCGCGTGTCTGGTCCCAGCGCTTGAACCAGTGATCAAGGCCACACACTACGTGCGGAGTACCACGCCGATCCGTGTAGATGCTCCCCGGGCCGAATGGTGCAATGACTTGGCCGAGCCGAATTGGTTTGTTTGCCATATGTAGCGATCAGTCGTCCCAACTAGTATCCTTGCGTGATCGTCAGTTCAGCGTTGCCGTCAACCTGGCGCATGCTTGTTGGGACTGCCACTCCTCGCTGTTTCTGGATGATGGTCGCAAATTGCCCCGGCCAAAGCATCAGGTATTCCCCTGTTGTTAACGGAGGAAAGACTTCCCATTCAAGAGGACGTTGTTCCCACTTCGATTCCAACTCCTGACGCACTGCCTCCAGTTCTTGTAACGATCTCGCCTGGTCTTGTGGTAGCTGCACGGAAACGCAGCGATCTCGCAGTAAGTCACACCCGCTCCTGACCGCATCTTCATAGGCCGAATAGTTCTGCACTGAAGCGTCGCTGTACTGTCGAGCCCATGCGATGAGTGCGCCCGGAAGAGCGCGCCGAATCGCGGACAGGGCGAACGGCGTAGCTGAAGTGGGCTCAACACGTTCATAAAGCCGTCGATGATAGCTATGAAACTGCTCAAAATGAGAGCGATCACGACTCTTTGATGGGTTATAAATTGTCAGAATCAATCCGGGTCGTTCATTCCAAAGACGCCCCACACGACCCGTCACCTGAATGTACTGTGCTGTGGTTTTGGGCTGACCTACTACACCCATGAGAGACAATCGCTCGATATCGACTCCAACTTCGATAATGTTGGACGCGAGACATACGTCAAGAGCTTTGTTGTCTGCCTCAGTATATCTAGTGGATAGGCGATCCATCATGCCTACGATTTCCGGTTGCGACAGCCGGCTTGTCAGTTCTTCAACGATTCTCAGGTTCCGGCGATCATGCGGAGTGAAGTTCTCTCTGCTGAAAATAAACTTCAACCTGGAACGAATATCTGAATCAAACAGCGTTTTCGCCCCGCCGAGCTCCCGGAGGCTGTTGTAGAACACCAATAGCGACCACCATGCATCGCGACGATTCGGCATGAACGATTGTGGACGGAACAGCGCCGATGAGAAGGCGCGTACCTGAGCCGTGAGAACCGATCCATAGTCATTCCCGTGGATTCCCAGATACAGCCGACCTGGCAGAAGCCTTCCATCATCTCCGCGCGCGTAGGCACCAAAAAACGAATCGCCCATGAGCAAGCCAGGACTCGGAAACAGTTGTGTTAGCGGCCGGGCGTAGAGTGCCTTTACTTGATCTGCAGCACCGCGAATAGTTGCGGTGGATGCGATCAGTTTGGGTTTAATCCAAGTGCCATTAACCAAGCGGGAGCACAGACGCTCGAAGATGCCTTCATACAGACCGTACATTGTTCCCAAGGGTCCCGAAATTAGGTGGAGTTCATCTTGAACGATCAATCCGGGCGGAACGTGAGGCTGATGGGCCTCCCCCTCAATAATGCGGCGACCGAACAATGCACCAGCCTCCGGCCTGTAGGCGATCATTGCAAATTTGTCTGCCGTGGCGATAACCAATGAGGGCGGGTTTCGGTAAATCCGTTCGTCAATAACTTCAACCGGCAACCATCGCTGCCACTGTTCCGAACCGAAGGCGCACGCACCATCGGGGCAAAGCAAAAGCGGGCCTTCGGTGGGATGGTCGTGGACCCCTTTGACACATAGAGCTTTCCATCGATTTTGCGGTATCGTCCGTGGCCGAGGGCCATCGTACCTGCCGATCTCGGCCCTACACCACGGACACTCGGTTAACACCAGGGGATTTCCGGAGGCCGGGTCCGACCGGAAGGCACTCATTTCGGTTTTCGCTTGCGCGATCTTGTTTGGTGAAGCGCTGCCCCCTATCCATAGGCCAAGAGAAAACCGCATTCCAGGTACGCCGGCGATACTGTGCAGGGCCGGATCGCGACGAAGGAACTCCATCGCGCAGATGAGGCTGGCCGCCCGCTGGAACTGCTGCGTAGTGAGCATCCTCAGCGTGTAGCGCATTAACGCATTCGTACCATCGCGCGCGGGCGCTGATGTTTCATGTTCCATCAGCAGTCGTTGATGGAACATATAAAACGCCATTACTGCGAGATAAGCTTCCGTCTTGCCGCCGCCGGTCGGAAACCAGATCAGGTCAACAATCTGTCGGTCGGCCGAATTGTCACTGCTGACGCCGTCAATCGACATCAGCAGGAAAGCAATCTGAAACGCACGCCAATAGCCCAATTCCGAGCTTTCGCGGTTTTGGGAAAAGATTCGCCAAGGTGAGTCGTGAGCCCCGGTTGGCACGATGATGCCCGCATCTTGGTTCCAGCGAAGTGGTCGTCTCGTCAGTTGTTTGGTCGCGATTTGCTGAAGGAGCATCGCGAGGTTCGCCAACCGGAATGCTTTTCTTGCATGCTGGTCAGTTCGCAGAATCTGAATTCCGCGATTGATACGGTTGAGACAAGAAGCTGCGGCTGCGAGGTGACGATTGGCGACGGGCCTCAAGTCAGTGGGTAAAGCCTCTACTTCGCCTCGCCTTCTTTCAATCCAATTGTTGTATTCTCCTGCAACATTCGTCAGTTTTTGCCATGGCGGTGTGTCAAGAACATCGGGCAGCGCCGCCAAGTCTCTCATTGAGAGACGTATGCGGTTACCCGCTTCGTCCGTGATATCTGGGGTCATACTCGGCGTTTGAACGGCTGGCATTACGTCGGCGTATAACGTCGTAGGCTCTTGCCCAGGTTCGCAGTCCCATCCCGCGGCACATCCGTGTCCAATGCCCCATGTTGCTGATTCCCTATACAAAAGAGCTAGAGACTGCTCTTCGGAATCGAGTTGGGCAAATGGTCGCTGACTCTCCGGATATCTTTCGAAGTGTCCACCTTCAGATACCACCGTGAAGCATGTTTGGTAGAGAGTGGCTTCGTGAGGGTCACTTCCTTGGGTTAGTTGACTTGAGTTGCGAAGTACAACAGTCAGCAGCCAAACATCACCTGTACTTTGAGCCCGGCGAGGGTATATTTCCAGGCGCAGTGCAATTGGTGAACCCGTGGGCACGGGGACATCACGGCGTAATACTTGACCTGACTGGAGATCATCGCGACTGATGACTACCGCTGACTCTGAGCTAACGGCGGGCAGCCTGCGCCACATCGGGGCGTCCTTGGGGTTCCCCTCGTCGTCGGTCCAACGTCGAGTGCACTTTTCGTATCGACCATTGAGGGGGAATTCAGGGACTACGTCATCTTGCCAGAAGAGTTGCTTCTTTTGCGGCAACGTGACCACGATCCGGCCGGTCGTGCTTAGGCTAACACAAAAGGAAATTCCGATGGTCGAAGGATGCCGGATGTCCGGGCTGGTCACCTCAAAATCATCTGAAGGGTCTGGGAGATCGTTCCCATCTGCGGCCTCCGGTTCGGAAGCCTCATCAGCCTCATCGCCGGTGCCTTCTTGAAGGTCATCAGTTTCGGGCTCGATGCCAAGAGTATCGGAGGCTTGTGCCGCCTGATCTGGGGGTGGAGGCGGCGCTTGCGTTCCAGGGTGCAAAAGGCCGGTACCATACTTTCGATGGGGCGTCTCGCGTTGGAAATACAAAACTTCTTGTAGCTCGGCGTCCGAATGCGGCCTCCAAGCTAAGGGTCCGCTCCTCAGAGCAATCGGGTCAAGAAAATCGCTGCCACTAAAATCTATGACAACCGGTTCCGTTATGGGGCGGGAAGGACCAGCAAGTTCTCCACGAATCCAGTCAATGAGTCGAGCTCTTTCAGTCATCAAACAGCCTTTCCAGTAAGCCAGCTCATCAGAGTGTTTTGAGAATTTCTGTCACACAAAACACGCACAAATTCACTTGCCCTAGTCATCCCGGCATAAAACAGATGTCGATGAAAGTCCGCCGCACCGAGAATTACGTCAGTAATGATGACAACCTTGTTTTCCATTCCTTTGAAGGCGTGCACGGAAGTATAGCCCGTGCTGTCACCCGACTTCCATGCTGGGCGCAAATTGAAGCCCACGCCCGCGAGCCGGGCTGCAGCACAGTCATCAGAGTTGCGGAATGAAAGAACCGTGATTTCAGAAGACTTATAGCCGCGGGCCCTAAATTCCCTTAACCACTGAGAGAGCTTGTCGAGTTGCTCCGGCTCGTGCTCGTAAAAGGAGATATCATAGTTCTGAATTCCGCCCCCAGAACGCATATATCCGGAATATACAAGCTTGTTGAAGCCGCTTAGTCGGACAGCCGAATCTCCGATGATTTTATAGTTGCGACAATTCTCCGAGAGCCGATAGTTTGCCGGTTTGGCGGAGGCTTGAATTGAAGCGAGAGACTGCTCCATAGCGCTCTGCCCGCCGAAAACTTGATTGTCGAAGTCACCAAACAGACAGAATGAGCCTGCTGCAGCACCTCCCTCCAAGAATCGGGCCAGACACTCCCATAGACGCGGCCTTGCAAGAAGATCCTGCGCCTCATCAACAACGAGATAGTCGAAAGAAGAGACGGCTCTGAAGTCAGGGTCTGTCAGGCGTTCCTCAAGTTGTTCAGGTAAATCGTGGTCCCAGTACTCTGTGGGCGGGTTCTTAGGAATGCTGATGGCGGTCATCTCGGCCATAATTCTAATTGCTCTGCCGACTACGAGGTTCGGAAGAATTGGAGTAGAGTGTTCCATCTGCCGTCTCATCCAGTCACCGATTAGCTGATTGAAGCACACCAACCCTACGCGTCGATCCGCGGCGGCACGACGAGCAACTTCCATGGCAATCAGTGTTTTTCCTGTGCCGGCTGGGCCGTCAATGACGACACGATTATTCAACGCTGTGAGTTGAAGCACGGGTTTCTGCTGGTCACGAAGAAGGTGTTCAATTTCCCGCTCGTGACGCTGAATTTCCTCACGGAGACCTGGCCTGCGTTTCTGAACGGGGAAACAAAAGCTAACAATGGTTTCAATTTGGGCAGCAGACAGCGGTTGCGCCAGTGGTTGAAGGTTATCGTCTACTTGTATGCTGCGACGCATCTTGGCCCTAAGGTCGGAGCAGAATTCATCTCCCCGAGCGAATCCCCGGAACGTGCGGCCATCCACCAATTCCCAAGGCTGAACTGAAAGATTTGGTGACAAATCGAAACGAGCATTCGGGAATACACAACAGTGAACGGCAGGCACGCGTCGGAATTGCGGCGCTACTTCACGCAGGCGCCGATAAAAAGTGTGTCGACCATCAGAGGCCTGCTTGAATGGCGACCGCTTTATGTCCGGCGGATTCCACTTATCGTTCTCGAACGAGATTGTCGCGTAAGATTTCACCTCGATGCACAGCAGGCCGGTGTCAGGAACAATGAGGAGAAAATCGATCTCAGTTCGCAAACCCCTATTCCAGGGTGCCAAATCCAATGAATGCAGCGCGACCCAGTCGTCCGGACCGGCGGCAAGCATATTGAATACATCTCGCTCGCCGGGTGGCGTGCGCTCATCCATAAATGACGGTATCAAACGCGCCATTGCTCAATTGTGTCCAAGTCGCAGATCATCTTGAGGATAGTGTCTGGAACAAGAAAACCCTCCTCGATGGAAAGCACCCTGTAAAAGCGAACGGCGCCTTTGAGTGGTTTGTCGGACGGTATTTCGACTTGGAAAACATCCTGCATTTGTGCGTTGCGCTGGATTTCAGGTAGACGGTCGTGAAGGATCGCGAACAACTGCTCATCGATGATCTCGTGCTCCTGCATGCCGCTCTGAATAGCTTCCCCTCGAGCGTGGCCGATCTCGCTCCACGCATACTCCCACCACGGACGGCGGAGCGCACGCGAACTCGAGCCAGAAGCATCATGGTCAATGGCTAGGACCCTTATAAGGGTTTCAAAATGTCGTCTCTGTTGAGGAGCGTGGATAACTGTCGACGCAGGCCGGCACCACTGGCGGACGCAAGAGCGAAGATTCTTGAGCTCTATACCGTCCTCCTTTAATCGCCTCAGCAGGTCGTTAGGTGTGTATCGGAATTCTTCCCTAAGGCGCTTTTTCCAAATATGGCTGTAGTGTCCCTCGCCGGCTTGCAGTGCTCCCAGATCGGCTGCGCCCAAGAGAGGCCAAATCACGAACATGCCCTCAGTAAGTGTCTCTCCGGGGAGCCTGTAACTGATCGGCTCATCAATGCTTGGCGCTGCATCAAATGTCGCCACCTGTGAGTGCGGCGGATACAGAATTCCGTCCTGTTCGTCTATCTGAACCAGCGTCGCACGGCGCATCTCCGATGCGCGAGATAACTCATAAAAGAATCTAAGTTCATCCCCCTCCGGAGTCCCAATGGTATCGGAAGGATCCCCGACGCGAATGACGTTTTGAATCCAGGTTACAGCGCGATGGACGACTCCTTGTTCCGCGATTGGAACCGGACCTGTCGCCGCTTCGGCCCCTACGCGCTCCGAAACCGGGTCATAGCCGAAGTCATCTTCGTTGGGGCAGCCAGACCATACGATCTGAACCAAGGTCTCAAAACGAGGGGCGCTCAGAACAGCGTCCGGAGCAGAGCCCCACCCCCTTGAACGAAGCGGTCCCACCTTGATCAGGGCATCGAACGGCTGCACATCTCTGTAGTCCCTCACGGAATGAAGAAACGCACCGGCCTCTAGCGGCGCATCCGGGAAGATCGATTCGAAGTGAATGCGAGCTCTCGGATGGCAATAAATTCGCCACTCCCGTCCCTCGGACCGAAGGTGCCGAATCATGTCGCGGATTTGAGTACGTGCGGGATTCTCGGCGTCTTGGATTTTGCGTGCCGCTAGGCAAGCTAGATCATACGCCAAGCGGACCTCCCGTCCCCATCTTGCTTCCACTGCCTTAGCATCTCCAAGAGAATATACAGATTCCAACATTGCGCCGTCGAAGGAAACTGGAACAGTCAGCCATTCAGACAAACGCATCCTAAGGCTGGCTGCGACTTCTTTGGAATCGTCGTCATCCCCTTCGTTGAGTCTCGCAACGATTGTTCGGATGTTCCTTCTGAGAGCGCCGAAAACAGCCGAGTGAATCTCGTACCTCTGGATAGAACACGAGGGATGCCGATCGAGAAAATCAAAGACTTGGGAAGCTGTCACTGCCAAACTCTATCTCCGTCTCAATGCTAACGTCGTGATTCCTGTCGGCGCTGGCTGGATACGCTCCTGCATATCATTATCTGCTGCATACCATTGTGCTAGATTTTCAATCTTGACACCGATTGCCTCAAGTTTATCCCGGTCTACGGCCCGATGAATTACACCCACCACATTACTGTTTCGAAACTCCGCAGCTTCGATCACCTTGAGAAATGCGGAATGGCCATCGGCCACTACAAGGCGGGTCAACCCCGTGTTTCGGTCGAGCCGACCGGTCCGTGCATTGAAGAAAGCGACACGCGAGATTGTTCCAGGGGACCAATCTTGAATCGTGAGAAGGCAGGACAAATCCGCGACATAATCGCGACATTGAAAGCGAACTCCCGCAAAGAGGCTCTTCGAGACGGACTCTCCGGCAACACGGCCTGCGAGGCAGGTCCCTGAATCTGAATGGCCGAAGTTCGAGAGGATTGGCTTACCCGCGTCGTGCATGAGCTCTTCATAGAAATCGCGGTGAGGAAGTTCAGCGCCCTGAGACGCTTGAACCGGGGCCTCTCCATCAAGTGTCCACCCGTGGACGTTTGATGGGAGGATCGCCATCCTCACAGTCTCGGTCCGAACCCATAGCAAGCCAGATTGATCCTTGCTTTCGAGGCGAAAGCGCCCTCTGTAGCTGTCGTGACGTAAGAACGTCTCAACATCGCGACGTGTTGCCAGTTGCTCTATCCGGCGAAAGTGCGAAAGGGAGTCATTCGCACCATCTATTGCGAGCCGGTGGCGCATCGCTCCCAGCGCCACCAGACCAGCCGCCGCCGATTCGCAGGGCATCGAAATGAGGCCAATTCTGCGTCCGTTTGGTATGGTGTCACCCCAAGCTGAACCGGATTTAATTAGGAAGTCAACCCATCCGGGAATCGCTCGCCAAGGTCCGTTTGCTTCAGAGAATTGCATTGAGTCTTCTTGCGAGCTAGGCTCGATGGCCGCAACGTCGTGTCGACGTACGAGCGTCGAAGCGCTCAGCAGGGCGGGCGCCGACCCGCATGGAACAGCACTTTGCCCTTTGATTGGGAATGTCCCGTAACGCCACTCGATTTTGAATACCGCGTTCGAGCAACCAGAGTGTATCGAACTTTCTGTGTATTTGCGACCCTCTGTCGCTTTTGTGTGACTTGTTTGATTAGAGTGCCAGGAAAAGGGGACACCAAGTCATCGCCAATCTGACTACGTGTCAGCCTAATCTCTCGAATGAGAAACTACTGAAACGAAGGCGAGCAGTTTCTGGCGAATCAGTCGAGGAATCGCTTCAACTGCTTTTCAAGTTTAGCTTCGTCTCTAACCTTGCATTCCCATATTGTTAGCACACGCCAACCATAATCCCGCAGCTGTTTCTGCACAGCGGAATCGCGAGCAACATTTTGCTTGAACTTGGCTTGCCAGAAACTTTTATTGCTTTTCGGTGTTGCTGTCAACTTACATCCATGACGATGCCAAAAGCAGCCGTGCACTAGAACGACGGCTTTGTACTTGGGCAAGACGATGTCAGGCTTTCCGGGAAGCATTCTGCTGTACAAGCGGAAGCGGTACCCCAACCGGTGAAGAATTGAACGAACCCGGATCTCGGGAGTAGTGTCCGATCCCCGAATCCTAGACATGTTCCAACTACGTCGTTTTCTTGTAATGCGGTCCATCAATAGCCCATAAACTTACGCGCGAATCGCTCAAGCAAAAAGGTTATAAACAATGGAGGCAATTTGTCTCGCGAGCAAGGGTGGAACAGCATTACCTACTTGCTGATACTGTTCTGTTCGGGGACCCAGGAACACGTAGTTATCAGGGAATGTTTGCAATCGAGCCGCTTCACGTACCGTCAGCGTTCGGCACTGACCAGAATCCGGATGGATAAAGTAGTGCCCATCTTTCGAAATATGGGACGTTACCGTGGTAGCCGGGCGGGACTTAACCTGAACTCGAAATCGATCGTCAAATGCCAGATCTCCGTTGTCCGTAACGTTCTTGAGATTCCTGTGGGCCGGCCAGAGTATCCTCGGAAATTCCCGCAGCTTTGGCGACCTGTCGTGAGCCGCCGCAAACACGCTGGCGTACAAGTAGCGCCAGAGGTCAGAGGGGATATGCGACCGGCTGCAATGATTCAATACGCCAGCTAACCGGGGGTCGTAGAACCATTGTCTCTTCCAGTTTGGATCGGCTGGTTGAGCCATAAAATGACCACCTGTGGGCAGTTCCTTGCGAACCGCCAGCGTGGCTTTGATGAGGGCGGCGCGAAGATCTGGTGAGACGAAGCCGTTACTTGCAACGATTGTCCCGGTCATTTTGGCAATTTCAGCAGCCCAAGCCTCTGCTGAATCGTTGTGCGACAAGCGGCTGCGTAAACGCGGCAGGTCCTCAATGACATCCCACATTGGAACGGGGCTTTGCTCCGCTAAGACTTCGGGAACGGCAGTAATGTCTTCTCGTACACCGAGCACAATGAATCGATGCCTGGTTTGCGGCACCCCGTGATTTTCCGCATGCACTATATAAGAACCGGGTTCCTCCAGAAACAGATTAAGTGGAGTGCCCTCATAGTTTGCTACCGCGTAAATACGATAGGACACGTGGTCGCGACAACGGCCGGAGGCTTTGCATGGAGTCTTTAAGTCCCGGAGAATGCTGTCGACAATTAATTGTCCCGATTTCCTGGAGGAAAGAATGCCTTTGACATTCTCCATCACAAAAATCGCTGGATGGTGGGTCGCCAGAATTCGGAGATACTCAACGTACAACGTGTGCCTAGGATCCCGCGCATGATGCCATTGTCTTCGGCTCATCCGAGCTCGTCCGACGAGTGAGTAAGCCTGGCATGGAGGACCGCCAATTAGTACCCAGTTCTTGCCTGTGCCAATGGCTGGTTCAATTCGATTATTGAGATCAGTGGTGAATATGCTCCCCAACTCTGCGTTCCAAACCTCGTCATCAACCCGCGCCATTTCCCTCGGGAATTCTTTTGCCAGGACACTCCAGTTCGCAGTTTCGGTTTGGATTGCCGCGTAATACGCTTTTGGCGGGTCCTGAGCCGAGAACTGGCGGAAAAAACTTCGCATTCTCAGAGTCTGATATGCGAATGGGTCTTTCTCTATCGAGAGGGCAATTTTGAAAGGATTAACGCCGTCAGATGTCTTGAAGCGGTGAAAGCCTTCGCCCAGCCCGCCTGGGCCCGCGAAGACATCTAATACCGGGATGGATCGAGATACGATAGTCGTCACCTCAAATTGAAGGGGGAACGGAGAATCACCAGGTTCTTTACACTCTGGCTTTGTATCAATATGATTCTTCAGATTTTATCGTATTTGAGGTGGAGTCCGGAAATTCAGGCTGTTCTGATAGAGAAGAGTTGCTTAAAAAAGTGTGCTGTGCTCGTCGCACGTTTGGGATGGAATTCACATTTCGGAGGTTTCTGTCAGGACCGGGAGGAAGCAATTCAGCGCCATTTCATAGAAATCTAAGCTGAGCTCGTGACAAACATCAAAGCATTGCTGAATTTTTAGGTCGTATTCGTTTGCTTGCTCTTCCGTAAACAGCGTTGCCCCATCTGGTGTGACATAGTCGCTGCCCGCTGTATCGGGATGAAACCCCAAGCCTATCTCAGTGAGACATTGCATCAACTGGTTGATTACGTCTTCCTTCGTTTCGATCTGTTCCATTGCTCTTCAGACGCTCCTCAAGTGGTATTCGCTAGTGCAGGGTCGCCTACAAAACCGGTTCGCATTTTCCCTGGTGATCCCTCGGAAGCCAGCAGTCTGAGGTCAGTGTGCAGGCTTGTCGAATCGCTAGATTCTGATTGCGCCACCAGAAACGATTCGCTTTGTCAGCTGCTAGTCTCGGATCAGTTCCAGCGCTGTACTCGGCAGCAAAATCAAACGCCCAAGCCTGCTGCCATTTATCCATCGGCATGTTGATCGCATCTAACGCGGCTCTGGCGTGAGTCAACCATGTATCAAAAGTCTCTGACATCATTGCTTTCTTCTCTCCTCACCTCAATGAGGCTCGAATGCGAGGAACGGCTGGCCGCGAATCTGTACTAATCCGGCTGCGGGCGAACGAGCAGGTGGAATGCTTTGAACCCGTCCACACGATTCCATCCGTGCAGCCATCGCGTGGCCTGCTCTTTAGATAATGGCCAAGGCTGTTGCTCCTTCGGGTTCCAACGGTTGACCGCAAAATCATATTCGTCCAGTTGGCAGGTGCCATCGCTGATTACGATTCGAGCACCCTCAAGTGAAGCGATCACTTCGTGTTTCATCCTGCTGCTCTCCTACTCACACGATTTTATTGCATCTTCGACACGCACCCGGCATGGGCCGCTGGTTAAGGTTAGGTCTTCCTTTGTTTTTCCTGTTTGTGGTATCGGGTCTTTCTCCCGTTCTTCAACGATGGCAAGACCCGCCTAACATTTTTGATATCCTGCTCACTCCAGATCCGGAGTTTGCCGCCCCCAACCTTCGTGACCGACGGAGCAGGAATTGTACCGTTCGCTATGTAGCGTTGGAGCGTAACCAAGCTTAAGCCCAATTTCTCCGCAGCCTGCCGAGTAGAGTATTCAGTCATTAAGACACAGGTTATATCAGATTGCTAATCAACAAATCAACCCTAAAATTGCATTAGGGCCTCTCTCAGTTTATCTTGCTGTGCTCCTCGTAGAATTCTGGCCTAAATACAAGCGGCGTCTCACTTACCGCCTCTCAATCGCCCGCCTAAGCCTCGCCGCTTCACTATCCAGTCCTGCTTTCTGTAGTGAATATATGGCGTCCCACACTAGGCGCTCAAGCTTCTGAATCTCAGCTTCTCGCTGAGCAACCGCCGCATCGTGTCCCGCCCACTGTCTGATGAGAGCCCACACGGCACGTCCTCCTCCGGATTTGTGGCTTCGAAACTGCTCGCACATGAAGAATACTCGAAGGTTCCGGCCGACGTGGAAACGAAGGCATTTGATATGAAGGGGATTCACGGGCGAAGATTATCTCAATCGGCCCGGGCACGCTGCAATAAGAAGCGCCGGAAAACGAGCGGGCCTTTGAAACAGTCAGATGGCTCGACCCAATCGCGGCCTACCGATCTGACTTGGTGCAAAGCGCCAGCGCTTAATATCTTCCTGCCAAATAATCTGTCCAAGGACACGGATGTGGGCGAGTCTACCTTCTCGGTCAACGGTGACTTCGGCGATCTTGTGCAAGTCGACAGTGAGTTGATCAGAATTTGAGCCTTTTCTAAATTCCACTTCAGTCTCGTTAATTTGGTTGATGTAGAAATCTGGATAGGGATCTGGATCTTTCGGAGTAAGCCGAACGGGAAACGAGAGGTGTTGAATCTCTTTCAGTTTACCGCGCACACAGGCTACCCGATGGTCACGCAATTCAGCACTGCTCATTTCGCAATCGCATCCTGGGCAGCGAACGTTGGTCGGGCGTCCTGGACCAGCATGTTTACGTTGGCGACGACCGCTTCGGCGAGCAGCTTCGTTAAGTAGGATTTCATCTGGTAGCGCAGCAGCCACATGAGCAGCATTCGTCTTGTTGTTGCAATGCGGACAGGCAAACAGGAACTGTTCAGCGTTTGTCATATCTAGAAATTAAACCACAGCGGTTAATATGTCAAGGCCAGACTTACGAAGTCCTTCGTGCAGCACGAATATATTCGTAATATACTTGCGAGAGGAGACATTGTGTCAACTTCAACTCAGAACTTCGTAATTGCAGAGAAAGACGTGCTGCCAGAAGTGCGTGACATATTCTCACGAATCGGTGCAACGGTCGAGACAACGACCTTCGACACAATTCGCACATTCAACACGGCTCGTAACCGATCAGCACATTCCCGCTACTTCTCTATTTTCATCTTTTACATACGAGATCATCTACCGAAAGAGCAATTCGCTGCCGCGCTCCGAAACATCAAGCAGGTAGAAAAGCGCCACTTGTTGTTTTACGTGGCGCATCACGGAATGGACTTGGCGTTCAATATCGGTGTAGCTGTCGGACGTGAATTGGGCGAGAATGCAGAAATCGCCTCAAATCCTCGAGAGGTTAGGCAACTATTGAAAGGCTGGGATGCGGTCTTAACTGACCCGTCATACGCTCAGGGAGGAACTAAGTTGGCTGATGCTCGGGCGAGGCTTGGTTTGACCCAAGAGCAGATGTCCTCAGCCCTAAATGTGACGACTCGCACCCTCCAGAATTGGGAAAGTAACATTGGCATAAGTCAGATGGAGCGGAAGACAAAGGATCTCTGGGAACTGCTCGGTCTCATGGACGACTATGTCGTTGCCAAAGAAGAGACAAATTGGCTGAACACGCCTAATCCGACGTTCAGGAATAAGAAGCCTGTCGACCTGATCGTCGAAGGAAAGCTGCGTGATCTGATTGTGGAGTTCCAACGGTTGCGTGAGGGACAACCCCTTTGAGTCTGACAGTCGCGGAACAGACGACGCTCAAGGAGTTGATCGGAAAGTTGAAGCCGACAGCAGGTACTTACTTTCGTTCGGTCGAGCGTCGCTTCATGGACCCTTCGCAAGTTCTGAGCGGTCGTGGGACAGAGTTGTATGGGAATCGTTTCGCACCAAGCGGCATGAGAGGCGTTTATCTCGCGGACTCCGACGGAGGTGCGTCAGCGGAAGTGCTTGCCCGCAAGAAACGGCTAGGGGGCGCATCTCAAATCACCCTGGACAAATACCCTAGGGTGGTATTTGCGATCGACGTAGAATTAGAGCGTGTCGTTAGTCTAGTCCGAAAGCCGCGAAATTCGGCGCTGGCAGCCATTAGGAGCGCTAGCCTTGCCGATGATCTCAGCTATTCACAGGATGTGGGCCGATTTCTTGCGGATTCAGGCATACAAGGGCTTTTGTACAAGAGCCTGGTGGGAACTGGCGTCAATCTCCTGGTTTTCTTGGAGAATTGTGCCACAGGCCAGCTCAAGGTTCGGAAGCTGGACGAAACAATAGATACGTTGAAACGAATTGTGTCGAAACGCAAACGCTGACAGAATGCGGGGAGCTGTGGGGAACCCAGTGAACGTGATTGCGTTGTATCCCGCCTCGGCCTCCACAGAAGCCAGCCCAGAAGTCGCCGCAGGAGCCTGACTATGTCCCATACGGTACCGCAGGCCAAGAACTATGTTCGCAAGACTCTATGGAGGCTCGTGGATAAAGAACCGTCGGCGCGGGAAGTCGCCGTGCTGTGGACGCACTTTGACTCCAAATGTGCCTACTGTGGCATGCAGCTCGCTCGTGCCGGGCGTACCGGGCACCTTGACCATCTCGAAGCGAGCCGCTCCATTGGTCGCAATCACATCTCTAATCGCGTCCTCGCTTGCAATATCTGCAACGGTGACGAAAAGCGTGAGGCAGATTGGGAACATTTCCTTGCTCTAAAATGCGGAGCTGATGAACAAGCCCACGAAGCGCGGCGGGAAAGAATCTTGCAATGGCGAGCCAAGTGCAAAGCCTCTCCCACCATCGACGGCAAAATCATCGCCCAAGTGCAACAGTCCGTTGAAGCGTGCAACGCACTACTGGAAAACGAGTCCAAGCGCATAAAGCAGATGCTTGCGGACGTTCACCGCAAGCAACTCTGCACAGAACGTGCCGACACTGCCAAAGCCCAGGCCGACTGACTAGAGAGAGGGTACTCGCACTACCAAGCGAGGGGACCAGAGGGTTCACAATGGCTCGGATTTATATCTACAAAATGACGGTTGACGATGGTGGCGCGCCTTGTGTACGCGACGACCTCCTCACACTCGCGATATGCAAACCAGCGATCAGGCGGAAAGCGAAGCGGGGCGATATCATAATGGCCTTCGCCGCAAATGATGTCCGAGGCTGGCGCCCCAAAGGAAGGTACCGAGACAACCGCCTAATTTACATTGCGGAGGTCACGCGGAACATTCCCAGCGGCAAGTACTACTCAACCCACCGATATCAGGAGCGTCCCGACTGCATCTATGAACGGGACGGAGACAGTCTACGCCATAGGAAAGGCGCGAAGTTTCACGGAACGGCTACAGATCAAAGAAGAGATGTAGGCGAGAAGAAAACCGGGTACAAGAATGCTCACGTAATCTTGAGCCGGGAATTTAGGTACTTTGCTGATCGAGGGCCGTCCCCTCGTCAACACGCTTTCGCTCGTCTGGCGAACTTGATCGCAAATTTAACTCAAGGATCGCGTGTGAATCATCGGTCCGAGTTGTTACCAGAAATTAACCGATTCATGGACAAGGCATGGGAGCACAGACGGCGGTTCAGGGCCACGCCCATTCCTAAATTGCGGTGTCAACGCAGCTGCGACCAGGACGATGTTTACGTCGCACCAAAATGTTAGTCGTTCGGCCAGCGGTGGGTAGTGCTGGACATAGCTGATCCCGGCGTATTCCATGATTCTGTTCGGAAGCGAAGGTGGCCTCGCCTAATCTGCCACAAACAGTGGGTTTGCGATGATGCGAACGGACCGGCCACCTTGAGTGGCTTCGAGATTCACTGTAGGGTTATACCCAAATATTGTGTTTTTTCGCGAAGTCGTTGCCAAGCACACGCACAATCGTCATCCGCATCAGCCAATCGGCCTTCGTCATGCTCCTGCCAGGATCATTATGGTGCCGATAATCCATGAACTCGAAGGAATCCATGTCCAGGAAGAACCTTGTAAGCATGATGATGCTTACATTCGCTTCGACCAAGTTGCGGAAGAAGTCCTTATCGGCCTCGTCAAAGTCGTCAGCCATCGTGCAGAAACAGAGATAAGAGCCCGTTTTCTCACCGAATGATTTCAGCTTTTTACGTTCCTCCTCCTTTAGCGCGCCACCTGACTTGGACTCGCCGAAAATCACATCGACCTCGCGGCTGAGTATGCCGCCGTCGCTCATGATTGCGAAATCCATCTCGTGCTGCTCTCCCTCGATCGTGTAGTCAAAGGAAGGTGCGAACTGCATGCCGTAATCGAAAATTTGATTGAAAAAGTTGAGCGTTAGCAAGATCGTGATATTGCCGTCGAGCTTGTTCGATGTGCGAAAGAATCCGTCCGATGCGTAGTGCCACTTCGTCGCATCCAATCGCGGCGTGACCTCGCGAGCAAAGCAGGACTTGCAGTTAAAACATTCGTCGAATTCCGTAGTCGCGTACCAGTGGTATCGCTTACAGCGAGAACATTGGAAAACAAGACCAATCCGAAGCACCTTGGCTTCAACGGCCCGATCCAAGATCGTGTTTACCCTCTGCGCAATTTGATCCTTTGTCGCGGATTGACCATAAATCTGCAACCCCTGGAGGGATTTGTTAATCTTGGCCCGAACCTCAGTGGCAATACGCCAACCGCCAGGCGACAAGTCGTCCAGCAATTGTCTTATCGCCGCATTCTGAAAGAGGCCGCAATCGGGTAGTCCCTTAAACATTTCGATGATGCGCTCGAGCACGAGCCCGGGTGCGCTCGTTGTCAGGTGCTCTATTTCCTTTCCTTTCAGGAAGGCCTTCACCGCATCGATCGCGGTAATCGGTGACATCCGCACTGCGCCGGCTGTCCCCGCCTGGCGCGTGACGATACCGCCGCGGGAGACGTGGGCGCTGTCGATCTCGTATCCTTTTCCTATTGTGTGTGACACTAGGCTATCGCAGCCCGAGTTCAGCCAAGGGAGCCGATAGCATGCGTTTGGGTCCCGGACGCTAACGAATGAAATATCCATCGACCACCGGTGACCGTGGCGGGCGCTACGCATGAACTCCGGAACCGGTCCCTGTATGACGCCATAGCCACTGTCCAAGACACCCACAGCCGATGCTTCATAGGCCCTGATCGGTTCGATATCGATCTCGTTCGCGACCGCATAGTGATTCATGTGGTAACGAGATACCCAGCCCATTCTGCTGAAGGAAAAGCCGAGCTTCTGCATCCAATCGGCGACCGTCGCCAGTTCATCGTCCGAGATGCTCCGCGCCTTCATAAGCACGACGCGGTTCATAACTGTTTCATTGATGGGATAGGTAGACAGCGCGCCGAAGTCGCGGACGGGTTGCTCAAACTCCTCGTAGTCTTGCAGTGTCAAAGGAAACAGTACAACACCAGCTGCACGCAGGTTCCAAAAGTCCACCACATCGAACGGATTATCAGGATTCAAGAGGAAGAAAGCATGTGAGCGGACAATCTGCCGCCTCTGGTTGCACTTGTACGTCGTCACGGCGAGAGGTGTATAAAACGCCCCGGCCTTGAGCGTCGATTTAAAATTGGCGTCGTAGGTGATCGCTTCGGCGCTGAAGGACTTTTTTAGAGATTCGTAGCTGTCTTCGTTTGAGTAAAGGCCGTACCAGGCGGCGAGCAGTAATGATTTCTTCGCATCGTTCTTTTCGAAAAAGCGGAACTTGAAAGGAGGTTTCGCGCTGAACTTGAACTCTTTCTCCCATAGCTCATTGAGAATAGGCCACACGTCAACGAAGTAGGAAAACGCCTGGTCGGGCTTTGGCTTCCAGTCCAGGCGCTCAGAAGGGAATGTGCGGTGCTGAAATTCTCGGAGTTCCTTGGGAAGAGAGTCCGCCGAAAAGTTGGCGAGCAGGTCGGGATCAAACGCCTTCAGAATGCCAGCCTGCTCTTCCAGGTATGATCCACTTGAGTGCTCCTCGTGGGCACCGCGTACTTCGCGTTTCGAACCATCGAGGACAACTATGGGATTGAACACGCCGCCCCACATGCCTGTCGCCCGCGCTATCACAGATAGGAGTTGCTCGTGGTCAGGCGAAGGCACGATAAAGGCGAGTCGTGTCGGACGCGAATTGCAACGAACTTCGATTGTCGTGGTGAGCATAGTCAGGCATTTTGAGAGTAGCTGCCATTCAGGATATACCTGATTCTCGTGGACTCAGGCAATTTGTGTGCACATGAGTAGTGAATCTCTACAAATCAACTTGTGTCGTCCATTGTGTTGTTGGCAAGCCGGAGTGAGCGCTTCCAGCTTACAATTCAAGTCATGCCAGACAAGAACACCGCTGAAGAATTCATGAGAAAGTACCTTGAGCGAGGTGCGGAGAAAGACTTCAAGCCCTACGTTCATCTGACCATGGAGTGTCTGAACAGAGGGATGAAGCTTGTGCAGGCGTCCGAAGAAGCTGATGGCGAGACGGCAAGTGAGATCCTTCGGGCCGTTGTCGTTCTGAATCATGCGTATTTCGAGGACTTCATGCGTGCACTTGCATTGGCATTCCTGCCAACGGCCGACGAAAAAGCTTTGGACAACGTGCCACTTGCGGGCGTTGAGCACACAGGGCGCGCAGAGAAGTTCTTTCTGGGGAAGCTAGCCCGGCACCGAGGCAAGACGATCAATGACGTGATTAGTGAGTCTGTGTCAGCACATATGGAGCGATCAACGTTCAACAGCGTGTCCGAGATCATGTCGTTCTTGAGGAGCATAGGCTTGAAGTTGCCTGATGGGACCGATACAAGTCCGAACTCTCTTCCAGAATTGCCTGTAACCGACAAAATACTAAGCATGCTCGATGGGATGATGCAGAGGCGACATGAGATCGTACATCGTGCCGATAGAGCGAAGACTGGTGAAGGGCTTCAGCCGATTCGTCCTGTGGACGTCCTAGGTTGGCTAGTGGCCACCATGACCTTCACGCTGAGTGCGGCTCAGACCGCCTTTTTGAAGCGGCACTCGTTTGAGGAATTCGAAAAGATGGTAAATGCGATGCGGGCCGCATACGAAAAAGCCGGTGGATCGTTGGGTACTCAACCCAACAAGGCAGGAAAAAAACGAGGGACTAAATGAGGGACTATCCTGCATTTCTTGCTGGAACTTACAGGTGCTTAGGTGTCATCCGTGCGCTTGTAAGTTGTTAAAAACATGCTCCGGGTTGAACTCATAACCCAAAGGTCGGTGGTTCAAATCCACCCCCCGCAACCAACCTTCTCAATCACTTACATGCCGAGGGATCGGTCGCGAGGGAACCAAATCCCGTTTCCTCGTTCTTGTACAATTTATTTATCTCGACTTGCTAAGCCTTAATTACGGCACACGCGCGCTGAGACTGGATTCCGCCCGCTGCAGATCCAGCGTGACTCGTTCGCCGTTGATTAACACGACGCTGCGGTTGATCAGTTCCTGTCCGGTGCAGTCGTACTTCTCATAACATGTCAATGCCGAAAACGGCGCAACGAATTCCACGGACACCGGCGTGGACTGCGCTCCCTGGCGGACGGTGGTGCTGAAGTCTATGCCTTCAAACTGCGGGTTTTCGGGGAAGTATTTGGACACCGGCCGCAGCAGGTGGGCGATGTGCTGGTCGAAGGCCAGGGCCGCGCTGCGGTACTGGGACGAATCATACAAAGAACTTCCAGAAGACCCCCCGGACGAACCTGCGCCCTGTTCCAGTTCCGTACTTAGGTTGAGTTCCAGATACGCGCCGTCGCGGAACCCGATGAACGCCGGCGGAGCGTAGGGGACAAAGCGGGCCTGCTCCTTCAAGTCGGCAGAGAGCCGTTGTACTACTGGGCCGTAGGTGACTTCCAGGCTTTCCATGCGCGCCGATGAGAGGTTCGGCGGAATTTTCGCGCGGTCCCTGATCTGGGTGAGCAGTGGCGATTCCGGAAGGAGGCTGGGATTGACCATGGTCCCGGGCTCGGCCTGTCTTGCGGCTTCATTTTGCCTTGCATTCAGTGCTAATGCCGCGCCGGTCTGGCGGCGGGCGAGATAGTGTTCGTTGACGTCGGTGGGAGCGTCGTCGCCGGTCAGCCACAGGGTGAATGGCTCGCCGTTCAGGAAGACCTCACTCTCGAGCAGCGCGCTTTGCTGTGTTTCCAGGTCGCTATTCTTGGCCTCGGCATTCTTTGTTTTGACGATCTTTTCCGCCATGGTGCGCGGTATCAGCAACATCAGGTTCTCGGGACCCTCCGTGCTCACTTTCATAACGTTGGTGCGCACGTGGTGGGCGATCTCGAAGGCATAGGCGCCTATAGGCACGCTGCGGTTGGTGTGCGCGACGGCGATCCGCAACAGCGGCAGGACGACGTCCTGAAACGTTTTGCGCGCGCGCAGGTTGGCGGTGAGCAGTGTGCCGGAATACGAGACAAAGTAGTTTCCGGTGATGGCTAGCACTCTCTCGCCGTGGAAATTATCGAAATGAATAGAACCGGACGGCAACTGTTTCTGCCGGGCCTCATCAACGTCGAGCGTATCGCTGAAATAGAACGGATAGGGGAAACGGAGCGTCGCGGCCTCGGAACTGATCGCCTGCAATTGCACTGCATATTGCTGCTGCAGGAGCTGGGACTGTGGGTCCCGGATCCGGGAAACGGAGCGCACCTGTGCGCTGCAGGAAACTCCCGAAGCAAACGCTGCGATAAATACGACAGTGAGTGCACGAATAAATCGACTATTTCGCATTTTTAACTCCTGACACTTCATAAGGGGGATCGGCGATGGCGCGGATGTAGGCAAGCACTGCTTTGATTTCTGCAGGCTTCAGCGTTGTGCCATAGGCCGGCGTTTGCGGCGACTTGCCCGCGGCCTTTCCGCCGCGGGTGATGATGTTGAGCAGGTCGGCATCGGAAATGCGGTTGTACGTCGCGCCGTCGGAAAACTGGTGCGGCGCGGGCGAGAGATTGTCAAAGTTCGAAACCCGCTCGGGCGTGGACTCAGGGTCATGGCAACGGATGCAGTGCTTCTCATTGACCGCCCGGCCCAGTCTCGCTTCGTATCCCAGCGCGATTTCGCGCAGGCCCAGCGTTGCGCTGCCTCCGCTCTGTTTGGGGCTCTCGGCGATGACCTGATAGTCGCCAGAGACAAATCCCAACTGCGCGGAAGTTGTTGCCTGGCCGCTGGAGTCGGTAAGGGTCTGTGCGGGATTGAACTGCACGCCTTCACCCCGGAAAGAAACCAGAGCGCCCGCGACCGGATTGCCATCAGCGCCGTTGATCTGCACTACGACCGGTTGCGGGAGTTCGTCGCCGACTTCGGCCGTCTGTTTGCCGCCGCTGACTTCCACGATCTGTGATCCGTAGTTTTTAGGCGCTAGCTGGTTGGCCGCCGGATGGCGGGCACACGCAGCAAACTGCAGCAGCACAAGGAAGCCGAGGAAGCGCTGCGCCGTCCGGCTTTTCATTTGGCGCCCCCATTTTCCTTGGCCTTAAGAGTCATGAGGAATGCAGTCAAGTCTCGCGCTTCATCATCGGTGAGATTGGGATTGGGCATGAGCGTGCCATGGATCACGGCTTGAGGATTCTTCAACCATTTGTAAGTCCAGACAGCAGGCCGGCGATTGCCCGCTCCGGCCAGAGGCGGACCCACGTAACCCTTATCTTTCTTGTAGTCGGCAATGTGGCAGGACTGGCACGCGTGCTTGCCATAGAACAAATCTTTTCCGCGGGTTGCGGCGCCGGCGTTCAAGGCATGAACATCGAAAGCCTGCGAATCAAAACCCGGCGCCTGGTAGGCGGACATCATGTAATCGGAAAGAGTCTTGATCTCTGCGGGACTCAGGTTGAACCTGGGCATTCTGCGGATCAGCGCCGGGCGGAGCGTGTTGGGGTTGCGCATGAATTCGTCCAGCCACGGGCGCTGTACGGCGCTGCCTTCCCAGGTGAGATCGGGCGCCATATCGCCGCCGTGGCCGTTGATGGCGTGGCAGCTCAGGCATCGCAGATCGGTCATCAGCCTCCCCGCATCTCCGCCCGGTTGATAGTCAGAGGGATGAGTTGAAGAGAGGACCAGTCCTGTCGGCAGGGTAGCGGCGCGGTCGGTCTGCGCCAGCAGAGAGACCGTAAGAGCTTCAATCTGCGCGTTGGTAAGCGTGTACTTCGGCATCTTCAAGCCCACGCCGTAAGCCCGCGGGTCATGGATTTTCGTCGAGATGAAATCCGGCAGAGTCTCCGGAGATCCCGGCCCGAAAGAGATTTGCGACATAGGCTTGCTGCCGACGCGGGAGAGGTCCGGCGCAAAATTCTGCGGCGGACTGATCCCGTTGATCTGATGGCAGGCCGCGCAACCGTTTTCCGCCACCAGCTTTTGTCCGCGGGCAGCGCTCGCGGCGTCGGACGCGGGCAGGTGCACGCTGGCGAGCAGGTCATCATCTTTCCTGTTCAGCAGGAATCCTGAGAGAACGGCAATCTGCTTTTCGTCGAAGCGATAATGCGGCATCTGCGTTCGCGGATCGTAAGCTTGCGGGTCCTTGAGCCAGCGGCGGAGCCAATCAGGATTCACCTTGCTGCCAATCCGGGTGAGCTCAGGCCCCAGGTCGCCGCCCACGGTGTTTCCCGCCGCGTTCTGAATGGCATGGCACGAGGAACAGAATGTCGTGCCATAGAGACTGGCGCCCTCCTGTCCGGCGGGTGCCGCGGGTGTCGCTGATACAGCCTGAGTGGAGACCTGTGGCGGTGCGCTTCCCGAAGGCGTGCTTTGCGCGATTAGAAAAGAAGCGATGTCCGAGGCCTGCTGGTCTGTGAACTGGAAGTTCGGCATGGTCGCGGAAGCCGCGTAGGCCTGCGGGTTCTTGATCCAGGCAAAGAGCCATTCACGGCTGGTTTTTTCGGCGATGTGTCCCAGCGGCGGCGAATCGTCGGTAGCCGCCAGCGCGGCGCCATCGGGCTGGGTGATGGAGTGGCAGCGCGCGCATCCGTAGCGCGCCAGAAGTTGGCGGCCGAGATTGAGCTTTGGCGTTCCTTCCAGCGCGCCGAGATGACATTGCCCGCAGGATGACTCCAGATATTTCGCCGGAAGAATTGGCTGGTCCCAGGCTTTGGTGCTACGGTGGGCTTCCTCAACGGTGGTGGCCGCGCCCTGTCCGCGATGGCAGACAACGCAGCCAAACTCCGTAAGCGAATGCGGGATGGAAGGATGCGGGCGGAAGGGCTGCATCCGCACGTCTGTGAGGCCAGGCTCTTTCAACGCCACATGGCAGGTGCCGCAGCGGTCCACAACATTTTGCTCAGGGATCCAGATCTGGTGAATGCCGCTTTCCATGCGATGCTCGATCGCGGCGCCATCAGTGCGGCCGCGAACCAACTTCACGAACTCACGCTGGTAATGCCGCCAGTCGGTAAAGAACTCTTTGGTGGGAGCGATGGCCAGGGAGATGGTGAGAATCACGCTGGTCCAGGCAAACCGCCGGGCGGGATCGCCAAAGAACGTCCGCCGCACCCAGTCGAGTTGGTTCTGGAAGCTCACAAGTTAGCTGTTTATCCGTTACCCCACGGCAAAACCCAGGACCAGCCCGGGCCGCGGAAAAATGTGCCGACTGCAGTCAGAGTGATGGCTTCCATCAGGAACCACGTCATGATCCAGAAAGACAGCGGCTTGGAGCCCAGCCAGGCGCGAAACCCTTTGCCCTGCCGGTGTGAGCTGGCGGCGGCAAGGACCATGCAGACGGCTGTTACCCAGACTGGCGCCAGCGCGTCCCAGGCCTTATACCGAATCAGCAGCACCGTGAGACCGGCGACGATCAACCCGAGGACCGTCAGCCGCCCCTGTTTGCTGTGATGCCACAGGCTTTCGCCCTTGATGTTGACGTGGAAAAAGGGAATGACGACCAACGCGAGAACAATGAGTCCGGGAAGAATGATTCCGGCAACAAACGGCGGAAAGTAATGCAGAAGCTCCTGCAGCCCGGTGAAATACCAGGGTGCTTTGGCCGGGTTCGGAGTGTGCGTGGGGTCGGCCAGCAGTTCCAGCGGCGCGTTCCAGCGCAGCGCAATCCACACCAGCACCACCGCCAGCACCTCGATGGCAATCACTTCGCGAAACAACAGTTCCCAGTAGGGAAGCGTCGGCCCTTGAGCAGGGAGCTGGTTATCCGCGTCAGGGGCCGTTTTGCCGGCGGCGTTCATGGTTTCTCCGGAGGCGCGTTGTGCATTCCGCCATCCTTATGCAGCCGCCACAGATGGACGGCAATCAGCGAGATGACGACCAGCGGCAGGATCACCGCGTGGAGCACGTAGAAACGCAGCAAGGCATTGGCGTTCACGCCGTGGCCTCCCAGCAGAATGAAGCGCAGCTTGTCTCCCACGAACGGGATGGAAGACATGATGTTGGACCCAACGGTGGTCCCCCAGTAAGACAACTGGTCCCACGGCAGAAGGTAGCCGGTATAACTGAGCAAGACCGTGAGCAGCAGCAGGCATACGCCCACCACCCAGTTCAGTTCCCGCGGCGGACGGTACGCGCCGCGATAGAACACCTTGGCCATGTGGGCAAAGACCAGAAACACCATGGTGTGCGCCGACCAGCGATGCAGGTTGCGCAGCAACACGCCCGACGACACCACAAATTGCAGGTCTTTCATGTCGGCGTAACCCTGCGGTATTGAAGGGTGGTAGTACAGCATGAGCAGGATGCCGGTGATCAATTGAATGGTGAAAGTACCCAGGGTCAGCGCTCCCAGGTACCAGGTGACGCGAAATCCCAGCTGGGACTCGTGCACCCTGGCAGCAAAGATCTCCTTGAATTCGTCGCGCCAGCGGGCCAGAACATGGATGGGATTTCTAAATGCGCGTTCTGCGGATGAGTTCACTGGCTTCTCCATGACTTATGTCCGTGCGTTATGCCCGCACGTATTCGGTTTGTGGCGGCACGACGGTTGCGCGGTCAACCATCAGGCTGCCATCGTCGGTGGTCCACATCTTTAACCACGGCAAAGGCCGGGGCGCGGGCCCGGCAATGACGGTTCCATCGCGTTGGAAGGAGCTTCCGTGGCAGGGACAGGCAATTACGCCGGCCTCCGGCTTCCAGATAGACAAACAGCCCAGGTGGGTGCAAACCGCACTCAACGCATAAAAGCCCTCCTGTAGCCGCACTACAAAAATGCCCAGGGCCGGATCCAACGTCACCGAATCGATGGAGTAACGCTCCGGCTTGCCGACGTTCACAATGGGAGAAGGCTCGTAGAGAACGCTGGGGGCCAGATATTGCACGCCGAACACACAGCCGCCCAGCCCGGCCACCGCCAGGGAACCAGCTCCCAATTTAACGAAGAACTGCCGGCGGTCCAGGACTGGGGCTTCATTGGGCCGTTCGACTTTTGGCTTTTCTCCTGCCATATCTTCCTCGACCGCTCAGGACGATTGTTATTTCGACAACGTGAAGTCAGCCTTGGTTGCGCCCGAGACCGTGACCGGCTTGGACTGCTGCTTCGCGCCTTCGTGCCAGGCCGTCACGTTATGTGCGCCGTCAGGAACGTTCTGGATGGTGTATTCGCCGTTGGCGTCTGTCGTGGCGTAGTGCGAAGTCGACACCACCACGATGTATGCCGACATGTCCGGATGTACGTTGCACAACAGGGGAACCACGCCGGCGTTGTCAAACTTGAAGCTGCGCTTTTCTCCCTTGGGCCAGGTGCCCAGGTTGTGTCCCAGCTTTTTGTTGCCGCTGATGGAGATCCAGAACACGTTGTGCGCGACGCTGTCGCTGTTCAGGAACTCGACCGTTGATCCCACCGGCACCACCACGACGTGGGGTACAAACAGCAGGCCTTTTTGGTCCAGGATCACGGGCTTGGCCAACGCTTCCACTTTGGCGGAAGGATCATCCACCCAGACGACGCTGCCGGCGCCGCCCGATACTTTTCCGCTGACGCTTCCTGCCAGTAACAAGTGCGTACTTACAAACATGACCACGAGCAGACAGACTAAATATTTAAGCTTCACGATTTCCTCTTTTCTCAAGTGATTAAAAAATCCATTCCACCGCGGCCACGGCCGTATTGGTGCGGAACGGTTCAACGGCCACTGGCAATCCGGTAATCGGATTGGTAATCACCGTCGCGAATTGCTTAGGCCGGAACTGGTATTCGAACGACGCCTTGACGTTGGCGTGGATCAGGAACTGCACGCCCGGAGTGACGCGGTTGCGGGTGGACCGGAACGGCAGGACGAAAGGTGTAGACGTACTTTGCGCCAGGCCGTTGATGCGATCGGCGCCGGAGTTCACCGCGTCCCAGCGCATGATGGCCATCACCCACGGAAGCACCAGATAGTCTGCCTGTACGAACCCGCCGGCGAAGGTTGCCGGCGCGCCGTGGACGAAACCGACAGGAAGAGGTGAGCTACCGGAGATCGGCAGCGGTACGAGCGTGCCGGTAATGTCCACCGGCAGCTGGTTGGTGTCATGACCATACATGAACAGCCCGTAGATATTGAAGGTGCGGTAGTTGAAACTGAAGTCGCCGCCCAAGCGGTAGAAAGGTTCCTGGACCAGAAGCACCACCGGCGTGCCTCCAAGGTCGGAGCCGCTGAAATGCTGCGCCGAGCGTCCGTAGAGAGAAAACGCCCCCAGATTCAGGTAAGTGTGGTCGCGCGGGCCGGAAGCTCCCGCAGCCTGCACGGCATTCCGGCTGGCATCGTCCCTTTCCAGATTGAACCGGTAGGAGAAACGCCCGTAGAGGTCCTTGAAATTAGAGTCCGAAGCAAACCCCACGCCTCCATTCGAGCCGCCCGTAGGAGACGGAACAAACGGGCTGGTGTTGGACCCTTGCGAAACGCCACTAGTGTTCTGGTCCACGATGGCAATCGAGTAGTGATAGCCGCCGTAGGAATGGCCGCCACTGAACTCTACTCCATTGGCGCCATTGGCTACGGTGAACAGGTTGTTCACATTTTGCTGCGGGAAACCCGTAGTGACCGCACCGATATTGGATTGCGAATAGATATCATAGGGACTGAGATTGAAGCTGCGCGCCTGGGTAAAAGGAAGATCCAGTTCAAAGCGTCCCACGCGCATATGCAGCGCGTCCTTGGGCAACTTGACGACGCGGCCCAGGTTCACAAATCGCAAGTAGGCGTCACCCAGGCCTCCGTTGGCGTTTTGGCCGGCGACGCTGATATCGTCATCCACCCAGAAGGCGATATCACTGCCGAAATTGCCGGCGGTAAAGATGCTGAAGAATCCCGTGCTGAAGTCGGCCTTGGGAATAAACGGCCCCGGAGTGCCCGGAGGCAGAAGCGCATTAAAATTGCCGCGATTGGCGCTGGTTCTCTGGAAAAATGTGTTCATCCGCAAACCGATGGGGATGCTGCCCGGAATGGTTCCCGGCCAGATCGAACGCGGGAACGACTCCTTCTGGGCCGGCGCCCCCAGCATGATCGGCGGCGTCTTTAGAAAGGTCTCGTCGTCCGCGGGAAATTTGAAGCCGGCATCCTTAAAAGCCTTTCCAAAATCATTCAGCTTGGGAAAGTCCGAGTGGCAGGTGGCGCACCCAGTCTGGTATTGGCGCGAAAAGGCCGGAATAGCATAACTGGCTGCGGGCCAAAGCAGCACGAGAAGGAATATGTAGAAGGCACTACGCTCGGTCTTCATTCGGACCTCCTTTTGAGTCCTGGTCCTGAATTCCTGGTCCTGAATCAACGGTCTACCTGAATCAACGATGCGAAAAAGAGCTTTCTGCGCCACTTAGCGCAACGCAAAACCTGGTTGCGGCTGCCTGTGTATCGGCATAAAGGTGTTCGTCTCCCCCAACCCAACAAATCAAACTTCTGGTTGCAAGCAGCCTAGCAACTCTGTATCAGGCTGGATGTGCAAAATTGCACTCTGCGTCAGATCAACCTCGGATTCCCAGGGAGTATTTATGAGAGAGAAATGGTTCGTGGGATCAGGTATGGCGGCGTATGGGACCGCCTCGTGCTCTAGTGCGGCAGTTTCAGTGGTGGGTATTGATGCAGGCGATAAGCAGGGTCCGGCGTTTGAAGAACAGCAAATGCCCGGTTGCGTCGAGACTGACTCGGCCGGACCTATAAAAAACGCCGGTCCGCCATCGGCGACCACCGGCTTGGGAAATCCGTAAGGAATTCTCGAAGAAATGCCAGCGTTCACGAAGGACTTCCCGACCCGTTGCCCGCTATACTGGTATCCGCTCTGCCAGCGTAGCGGGGAACCGGGGAGTCTGGAAGATGGGCCAGGCCCGCCTTTTCCTCCGCCTTGCCTGGCGACAGAACACATGAATCTCTAAATGTCGGAGCGGGGAACATCCACGGTCTTCGAACTCGAGCAGCGGCTGCGCCAGCTCATGCTCCTGCAGGAAGCTGTCCGCAAGATCAACTCCACCCTCGATCTTGATCAACTTTTGACCGAGATCGTCGCCGATTTGGCGGACGCTTTCGGGTGCAACCGCACGTGTCTGTTACTGCTCAATGAGGCTGGCGACGAACTCGAAATCATCGCCCTCCATGGCTTCGACCATGTCAATAAGGGAGACCGCTTCAAGCGGGGCAAAGAGGGCATGGTGGGGCATGTTTCCGTGACCGGCGAGCCGATGTACGCACCCGATGTCCGGAAGAATGAGTTTTACTTCCACTGCGAATCGTCCACTCTCTCCGAAGTCGCCATCCCGTTGCTGTGCAAAGGACGGCTGGTCGGCGTGATGGACGCGCAGAGTCCCCGGGTGGACGGATTCTCGCCGGAACAACTTCAGCTGCTGACCGCGTTCGCCGATAGCATCGCGAGCGCCATCGAAAACGCCAGGCTCTTCCTCGCCGAACGACTGCAAAAAGAGCGCGCCCTTCGCGAGCAGGACGAAGCGCGCGTGATTCAGTCTGCGCTTCTGCCGCCGTCGCATCCGTCGCTGCCTGGTTACAGCGTGGAAGGACAATGCCTCCAGGTCCGCGCCGTAGGCGGCGACTGGTACGATTACGTGCCTCTCGATGAGCACCGGGTGGGTATAGTGCTGGGCGATGTTTGCGGCAAGGGAATGGCGGCTGCGCTGTTGATGTCGGCCACCCGATCGATTGTTCGCCGCAATAGCGCAACCGGTATACCTCCGGCAGATGTGCTCCGCCGGGTGAATGCGTCGCTTCGTGACGATTTTCCGCCGGGACGTTTCGTCACGTTGATCTACGCAGTGCTCGATGCCGAGCGTCACTCCCTGAGCTTCGCCAGCGCTGGACACCCGCCGCCCATGGTCCACCGGAGCGATGATTGTTCCCTGGTCAACACGGATTCAGGGTTGCCTCTTGGGATTTGCGATTCTGATTACTCCGAAAGTCATATTGAGATGGACCGCGGCACCAGTGTCCTCCTGTATACGGACGGAATCGTAGAAACCACCGATGCGGCAGGCAACGAGTACGGCGTCGGCCGTCTTGGCTCCGCACTCCGTGCGGTCTCTCCGTGTGTGCGCACTCTTACCGAGGACGTAATCCGCTACAGTGGCGGCCAAATGCTCGACGATGACGCTACCGTTGTCCTCATCCATCGGACCACAGAGGGACGCGACTAAGATCGAGCAATTTACCTCCGCAGCTGTCCAACGACGGCGCTGCGCGTTGATCAAGACCGTCACTCGCTGTGCAGGGCCCTGATTGGATCGAGGGCCGAGGCCCGCCGCGCGGGGACATACGTCGCCAGCAGCGCCACCAGGAAGATCGCGACCAGTACGATGACGTACGTCCGCGGATCACTCGTGTCAATGTCGCTGAATACGGCTGCGAAAACCCTGGGCAATGGCAGCGCTACCACCAATCCAATGGCTGCTCCGATCGAAACCATCTTCACGCCTTGCGACAAGACCATGCGGCGTACGTCTCCGCCGGTGGCGCCCAGGGCCATACGGATGGCAATTTCGTGTGTGCGCTGTCCCACGGAATAAGAAATCAGGCCATAGATTCCGATGGCCGCCAGCGTCAGCGCGAGCAAGGCAAGGGCCGCCAGCATCTGCATGAACAATAAATCGCCGCCTTTCTGCCGCTCGATGATCGTAGACATGCTCATGACATGGGCCAGCGGAAGCTCCAGGTCGGCTTGCGCGACAGTTTTGCGGAGGTCCGAGGCGAGGCCGTTCGGATCGGAGCTTGTGCGGACCATGAGAGAGAAGGACGACACGGGTCGCTGAAGGAAAGGCTCGTAGAGCTCGGGGTCGTAGCGAGTGGTTTCGGAATAGAACTTCACGTTACCCACAACTCCCACAATCTCGCTCCAGGCCGGAGTGGAGCCGCTCAAGTCAAGGCGGACTTGTTTCCCGAGCGGGTCCTGGTCTTTCAGATAACGCCGTACAAACTCCTGATTGACAACGGCCACGCGCGGAGCGGCGGCGTTATCCAGTCCGGTAAAGGCGCGGCCGCGCAGCAGCGGAATGCCTGCTGTCCGGAAGTAATCGTCGGTGACGATAACGTCGACAGTCCGGGGACGCTGGTCGGCCGGCAATTCGGGCTGGCCCTGGATAAGGAGAGTGACGTGGCCGGCTCCGGTTGCGGGCAACTCGGAAACAGCGGCGACCGCGCCGACGCCGGGAAGCTGCCGCAGGCGAGGCAGCAGGTCCTTAACGAAAAGTGTCTGCTGGACCGGGTCCTTATAGCGGGCGCTGTCGAGAGTCACGCCGGCGGTGATCTGATGTTCCGCCTGAAAACCCAGGGCCTGATGCTGGATAAGAAAAACTCCGCGGATCAGCAGCCCGGTCCCGATCAGGAGAAACAAGGCCATGGCGATCTCCGCGGTGACCAGAACGGTACGAAGGCGGCTCTGCGACCGTCCAGCGGAGGCGGCGCGACTCTGGTCCTTGAGATTTGAATTGATATCGGTCCGCGAAGCGGTGAGCGCGGGCGCGAGGCTGCACAGAATCGCGGAAAGCATCGACACGCCCAGGGCAAAGAGCAAAACGTTCCAGTCGAGACTCAAGGGAACGGCGCTTGCCGCCTCATTGAAGGCCATGTTGGCGCGGACGAACTTAACGCCCCAATAGGCCAGCAACAGACCAGCGCCGCCGCCGAGAAGCGCGATGATCAGGCCTTCGGTCAACAATTGGCGGACAATACGCAAACGACTGGCTCCCAGGGACATGCGTATCGCCAGCTCTTTCCCGCGTGTCCCGGCGCGCGCCAACAGCAGCCCGGCGACATTGGCGCAGGCAATCAGGAGTACAAAACCCACCACCGTCATCATCACCACCAGGGCGCTGCGAATGCCGAAGAGGTAGACCAGGAAGTCGGGCAGGGTGCGGGCCGCAACGCCCCAACCTTTTTCAGTGTCGGGGAAATCTTCCTCGGCACGGCGCCCCAGGGTCTTCATTTCAGCGCGGGCCTGCGCGAGAGTGACACCGGGCTTCAAGCGAGCGAACACGTAGAGCGAACGATTCCTGCGCGCCGCGGCGGTTTGATCGGCGGCGGTCACCACCAGGGGAGTCCATAGTTGCGGCGTGAAACCCAGCATCTGGAAATTCGCCGGCATTACGCCGATCACCGTGTAGTCTTCCCGGTTCAACCGGACACTGCGTCCGATAAGCGAAGAGTCGGAGCCGAACTCCCGGTCCCACAACTCGTGGCTAAGGATGACGACGTGGTCGCGCCCAGGCTGGTCATCGCCTTCCGCAAAGATACGTCCGAGATGCGGCGACACTCCAAGCACAGTGAAGTATTCGGGAGTCACCGCTTCTGAGGGCACCGACGTGGTCTGGCCCTGCGAGGTCAGGCTCACGGCCCGGTAGTTATCGGTGGCCGCCATATTCTCGAAAATGTTGCCGGCTGCGCGCCACGCCAGGTAATTAGGCGCGGAGACAGCATTTGCATCGGGCTGGAAGCCCTGCGCCGGGCTCACGGAAGTGACGACCACGACACGCTCAGGATCGCGACCTGGCGGGCGCCGTAACAGGAACCCGCTCACCATGCTGAACATTGTGGCATTCGCTGCGATTCCCAGTCCTAATGTGAGAACAGCAGCGACCGTGAAGCCCGGAGTCTTCACGGTCCCGCGCGCTGCGTAACGCACGTCCTGGAAAAAAGTGTCCACCGCCGGGAGCCCGCGGGCTTCCCGGTGGTGTTCTTTAGCCTGCTCGGTTCCACCGAGGGAAATCAGGGCCCGACGGCGAGCTTCCTCGGATGACATCCCGCGCTGGAGATTCTCTTCGATGGCCAGCTCCAGGTGAGCAGCGAGTTCAGTATCCAACTCCTGGTCCAGCTCGGCGCGCTGAAAGACGGAGCGCAGACGTTCGAAAGAGTGCCGCAACCAGTGAATCATGAGTTCTCACCTTCTCCCTGCATTCCGAGGACCCGGCCCATCACGCCGGAGAGCCTTTGCCAATAGACGGCGTCCTCAGCCAGACGTTTGCGTCCCTTTTTTGTAATGGAATAAAACTTGGCCTTGCGATTGTTGGAGGATGTTCCCCACTCGGCGGAAATCCATCCTCGCTGCTGCAGCCGCACCAGCGACGCGTAGATCGTTCCCTGGTTCAGCAGCACTCTATCGCCGCTCACCTGCTCAATGCGTCGCGCAATGCCGTAGCCGTGGAGCGGTCCCATGACCGCGAGTGTTTGCAGGGCCATAAGGTCCAGAGTGCCCTGCAGTAGATCAAGTTTGGATTCAGCCAAGATGGTCTCCTGTGTTACAAGCACAGGAGTGTAACACATGTTCTGTGGTAATACCACAGGGCGGGTGATTTTTGAATCGCCTGGGCTATGATTGGAGCCGCACACCATGGCCAGAGTAGTCCTGATCTCGCGGAGCGATCATGCGCTTGCGCTGGCGCCGGCGCTTCTGCCCGTTCTTCGCCGTCTGAAGACCACTAATCAGTACGATCTTGTCGATCCCCAGGCTTTCGCTTCTGCCGAGACGTTGGAAGCAAACGCAACGCACGTCTATCTACCGTCTTTCGCCGACCGGCATGGGATGACGCCGGACTTATCGGAAGCGGAGCGGGTCCTGGCGCAATGCGCCCGCCATCGTGCCGGGAAAATTGTTCTACTCTCGAGCGCGCTGGTTTATGGAACAGGCCCGGGAAGAAAGACCCTGGTTCCGGAAGGGTATGGCGTCCGCACTGGAGGCAATCGTGTCGCAAGCCAGTGGAAAGCGCTGGAAGACATAGCCCGGCGGTACTTGCAGGGACACATTCCTCTGGTCATCTTGCGGCCCACGACTGTTGTGCCGTCACAGTCTGTGCTTGGCCGGCGCCTGGTGGCGCGCGCCACCCTGACTCTGGCCGGGTGCGATCCCGTTGTGCAACTTCTTAGTGTTTCCGACCTGGCGGAGGCAATCTGCTGTGCCGTCGAAAACAATGTGAACGGCGCATTCAACGTCGCACCAGACGGCGTGGTCCCGCTGCGGGCCGCGATTTGTCTCGCCGGAGGCCGCCGCATAGGCTTTCCGCGAACGCTGCAGCGGCTGGCCGTGCCCGCGGACGCGCTGGAGTATCTCCGTTACTCCTGGACGGTTTCGAACACAAAGATCAAGCAGGACCTTGGATTCCTGCCGCGCAAATCAAGTCTGGCCACGCTCCGGGAATTGCGAAGCCCCTCATCAACGCTCGAACCAACGCCCGAGCCGGCGTTCGACGAGTTCGGAATGGACAACGATTACATCAATTCTTTCAGCCGTACGCTGTTCAAATTCCTGTGCGACCACTATTGGCGGATTGAAGTGAAAGGACTGGACCATGTCCCGGCCCAGGGACGGGCGGTGTTGGTGGGAACGCACCGCGGTTTCATGCCGTGGGACGGCGTAATGGCGGTGCATCTGGTGGCGCAGAAGACGGAACGGTATATTCGTTTCCTCGCGCATCCCGGATTATTCAAATTCCCGTTCATAGCCGATTTCGTGGCCAAACTCGGCGCGGTGCCGGCCTGCCAGGAAAGCGCCGACCGTGTTCTGGAAAGCGACGGATTGCTGGGGGTCTTTCCGGAAGGTGTTGCGGGCGCGTTCGCCGTTTGCCGCAACGCCTATAAGCTGCGCCGGTTCGGCCGGGACGCTTTCGTGAAGACCGCGTTGCGCCACCGTACTCCTATTATTCCGTTCGTCACCATGGGGAGCGCGGAGACGTTTCCCATCTTCGCCACCATCAAGTCGCGGCGCTGGACGCGCTATTCAGACTGGCCCTGCATTCCCATCTCAACTTTTCCGCTGTTGCCCGTGCCCCTGCCGGCGAAATGGCACATGCGTTTTCTGTCGCCGATTCACGTCGAGAAACAATATCCGCCCGAGGCTGATCAAGACGCTGCCGTGGTCAAGGCAATCAGCCTGGAAGTGAGCACGCAGATGCAGCGAGCACTGGACGAAATGGCCGGCCGCCGGCGCTCCATCTTTTTTGGTTCCGTATTTGGAGACGAAGCAGGGTCGTGAGCGACCACCTAGTTGCCGACTTTCGGTCGCTTCTTGTGCCAGTCCGTCTCGCGCTGATAAGCGTGGGCCAGGGAGAGGACCACGCCTTCCGCGCCCGGCGCGCCGGTGATCTGCAGGCCAATCGGCAGACCGGATTTTGAGAAGCCGCAGGGGACCGAAATAGCCGGCAGGCCAAAGACGTTGAAGGGCCGCGTGTTCCGCAACATCATCAGCTCCTTGCTGCGCAGGTCTTTGGGCGCCGCCTCAAGTTCCTTAAACGAAGGCGGCAGCACCGGACACGACGGAGTAACAATGAGGTCAACTTCTTCGAAGAACCGCAGGGACCCGCGGCGTAACCGCAACAAGTCGCGATGCTTTTCCACGTATTGCGCGGCTGTGACGTCGGCACCGGCGCGGATGCGTCGCAGGGTCTCCGGCTGGTAATCGGCTTCGTGGGCCGGCAAGTAGCGCTGGTGATAGACGAATGGCTCACAGCGCACAACGGTGAAATCCGTTTCCACGGGCATGTCGACTTCTTTTGTGCCCGCGGTGATTTTACTGACAGCACTCAGCGCCTGCTTCGCATGGTGCTCGACTTCGCTGTCAAGGTCCCGCCAGAAATCAGCGGGTACTCCCAGCCGCAACGATGACGTCTTTTCTTCCAGCGCTGAGGGATAGTACACGGGAGGGAATTTACGGGAGCCGATGTCCTGCGCGTCGTAGCTGGCGATGGCCTGCAGCAGCAGGGCGGCGTCGGCCGCGGTGCGGGTCATCGGACCAACATGGTCCATCGACCATGAAAGCGGAATTATGCCGCGTGCGCTGACCAATCCGTAGGTCGGCTTGAGTCCGGTGATACCGCAGCACGCCGCGGGAAGGCGTATGGACCCGGCGGTGTCCGTTCCGATCGCTCCGGCGCACAGTCCGGCCGCCACGGCCGCTGCGGAACCCGAAGACGAGCCGCCGGTGATATGTGCGGTGTTCCAGGGATTGTGCGCGGCGCCAAAGTGGCCAATGATTCCGCTGCCGCCGTAAGCAAACTCGTGCAGGTTGAGCTTGCCGAGTAAAACCGCGCCCACCGCTTTGAGCCTCTTGACGATTTCCGCGTCTTCCGTCGGAACGTAGTTCTTGAGCACGGCGCTGGCCGCCGTAGTCGGAATTCGCGCGGTTTCGACCAGGTCTTTCACCGCGAGCGGGACTCCGTGAAGCGGTCCACGCCACGCCCCGCGGGCAATCTCCGCTTCCGCGGCTTTGGCTTCCTCGAGTGCCGCTTCCGCGGTGACCGTGATGAACGCATTCACCAGCGGATTGAGCCGTTCAATGCGTTCGAGATACGCCTTGGTGATTTCGACCGGAGAAAGGTCCTTCTTTTGAATGCGCGCGCTGATTTCGCTCAGTTCCAGGGAGCAGAGGTCGGTACCGGAGTTTTTCGGCGATGGCATCAGGATTGAAGGATATCACTGCTTGATCAGTAAAAAAGAATCGCCGCAAAACCAGATTCTCTTTTGCCAGTCTAACGGCTTGTTGCGCAGCCAGTGGTGCCGAAAGAGAGGCCATATACAAGGAAATCCGGGGTTATAATGCACTTGATCTGCAGGCCGGAACAAGTGTCCGATTTCGCACAGATTTTTTCAGGAATGGACAGTCGCCGTCGGCGAATCTCTCCCTTGAGGCCGCTGTTCTTCTTAGAAATCAACAGCTTGCAGGTACGTCGCCTTTTGGCATGACAGGTGCACTTAAGAAACCGCTATGGATATTGTGCGCGATGAATCGGTGAAGAGAAAGCGCCGCATTAAGCAGATGGTGATCGCTGCGGCGGGAGTGATAGTGCTGGCGGGTGGGACGGTTGCCTTGTTTCGGCTTCCCCAGGCCGCGCCCAGCGTGGAGCGAGGTACCGTCTGGCCCGATACAGTCAAGCGAGGTCCCATGCTCCGGCAAGTACACGGGATCGGGACATTGGTGCCAATTCCCGCGGACATCCGTCTAATACCCGCGGAGACAGACGTTCGAGTGGAGCGGATTCTGGAATTGCCGGGGACCGTGGTAAAGGCCGACACAGTCATTATGGAACTTTCCAATCCTCAGGTTGATCAGGAAGCCATGGACGCCGATCTGCAAGTCAAGTCGGCTGAGGCCGATTACCAGAACACCCGGGTCAAGGTGAACAGCGATCTCAAAACATTGCAGGCCGGAGCGGCCACCGTCGAAGCCGATTATGAAAACGCCAAACGGGACGCGGACAACAACAGGGAACTGGTGAAGATCGGCGTCCTTTCCGAAGCTACTTTGAAGACTTCTCTGGCGAAAGAGCGTGAAATGGCCACACGCCTCGGGATCGAGCAGGAACGGATCAAGGACAATACGGCGGCCATCACCACGCAGCTTGCCGTCCAGCAGGCGAATATCGATCAGAAGCACGCGTTGGCCAAGCTTAAGAACAGAAACAAGGACTCCCTGAAGGTCCGCGCCGGCATCAACGGAGTTTTGCAGGAAGTGCCGGTCACCGTGGGCCAGCGCGTCGTCCAGGGAACCATCCTGGCCAAGGTGGTTGACCCCGACCACTTGAAGGCCGAGCTGAAAATCCCTGAGACCCAGGTGAAGGACGTAACCATCGGCCAGATCGCCGAGGTTGATACGCATAACGGCATCATCAAAGGTAAGGTCATCCGCAGAGATCCTTCCGTGATCAACGGCACGGTGGTTGTGGACATACAACTGGAAGGCCAGTTGCCGAAGGGTTCGGTGCCAGACTTGAGCGTGGACGGCACCATCACTCTGGAACGCCTGGAGAACGTGCTCTTCGTTGGGCGGCCGGCTTTCGGCCAGGAAAAGAGCACCGTGGTAATGTTCAAGGTCCTGGCGGACGGCACTACGGCAGTCCGCGTCCCGGTGGAATTGGGGCGCATGTCGGTCAACAGCGTGGAGATCGTCCGCGGACTGCAGGAAGGCGACCAGGTCATACTCTCCGACATGTCGCGCTATGACAATGTCGACCGCATCAAGCTCAATTAACAGGCAGTAGCAGGCAGTTGCAGAAATCTTTCAGGAGACAGGAGAACACACTGCGATGACTGGACAAACTCTGATCAAGCTGGAGAATGTCACCAAGGTTTTCTACACCGATGAAGTGGAGACACACGCGCTCTCCGGCATCCATCTGGACATTAACAAAGGCGAGTATGTTTCCATCGCCGGGCCTTCCGGATGCGGCAAGTCAACTCTGCTCTCCATCATAGGCCTGCTGGATTCGCCCACCGACGGCTCCTTCGTCCTCAACACCAAGGCGGTCCAGGGCCTGGATTTTTCCGAGCGGGCCCGGATCCGCAACCAGGAAATCGGCTTCATCTTTCAAAGTTTCAACCTGATCGGCGATCTCACCGTTTATGAAAACGTCGAGCTGCCGCTGACCTACCGCTCCATGTCATCGCCGGAACGGAAGAAGCGCGTACAGGAAGCCCTGGAAAAAGTCGGGATGGCCCACCGCATGCGGCACTACCCGTCACAGCTTTCCGGCGGTCAACAGCAGCGTGTTGCCGTGGCCCGCGCTCTGGCCGGATCGCCGTCCATCCTGCTGGCGGACGAGCCTACCGGAAACCTGGATTCCCGCAACGGCGACGCCGTGATGGAACTGCTGCAGTCGCTGCATCGCGAAGGCGCCACCATCTGCATGGTCACCCACGATACGCGTTTTGCCAAGCACGCCGAGCGGACGATCTATCTGTTCGACGGAAAAGTCGTGGAAGAAACCGAAGCCGAACAGCACGTCGCCAACGCTTAGTCTGAGTATTTGTTTTTGATGGTCAGGCCGCATCGCTCGATGCGGCCTGATCTTTTTGGCGTCGCACAGGGGAAGAGTTGCCCCGAATCCCTGAGGTATGATGGAAGGCGCTCAAAGCGGTCTTCCCGTCAGAGCGACGCATGACGACTTCCAATCCAATCGACCGTCTGGATTCATGGAAAGAGATCGCCTCGTACCTACGGCGGGACGTCCGCACGGTCCAGCGCTGGGAAAAGAAAGAAGGCCTTCCCGTCTACCGGCACCAGCATGACAAGCTGGGATCGGTGTACGCCTACCCGGCGGAGATTGCCGCATGGTTCAGCAGCCGGCAGCAATCCGGGGCCGGCTCCGCTTCCCAGGCACAAGAGGCTGACCAGCCCAAGGTCAAGCTGGCCGTGCTTCCATTCAGCAATCTTGGCGATCATGATCAAGACAAGTATTTCAGCGACGGTCTGACGGAAGAGATGACCGCACAGCTTACGCGCCTTCAGCCATCGCGCCTTGCCGTGATTGCCCGCGGGACGGCGGCACACTACAACCCTACCGCGGAGTCGCTCGCACAGTTAAAGAAGGACCTTAACGTGGACTACGTCCTTGAAGGCCGGGTGCGCCGGGCAGGGAACCGCGTGCGCATCACGGCCCAGGTTATTGATCTGGAAGAGCACACGCACCTCTGGGCGGAAACCTACGAAAGAGACCTCAGTGACATCCTGACGGTGCAAGCGGACATTGCCCAGGCGTTTGCCAGCGAGATCAATCTTGCCGTCACGCGGTCCGAGCAGGGTCGCCTCACCGACCTGCAAGGCGGCAGCCGCCAAGTCAACCCGGTTGCGTATGAGAGCTACCTGAAGGCGCGCCATCACCTGCAAGGCCTGACGCCCGCGAGCATCAAAAGCAGCATTGCGGAGTTTGAGCAGGCCATCCATGAGGATCCAAAACATGCGCCGTCGCACGCCGGCCTGGCGTACGCTCGCGGACTGCTGGCCATCGCGCCGTTTGATTTGCTGCCACCGCGCCAGACCATGCCCGGAGCGGAGGCCGCGGCCCGACGCGCCCTCGAACTCGATAGCTCGCTGACGGAAGCCCACACCGCGCTGGCCCTGGTGCTCCATCACTACCATTGGGACTGGACAGGCGCGGAAGCAAGCTACAAGCAGGCGCTGGCGTGCGACGCCAACTACTATCTCGCTCATCTCTGGTATTCGTGGTTGCTGCTGGCGTTGGGCCGGCGCAAAGAAGCGTTTGCCGCCATCGAGCAGGCCATGGTCACCGCGCAGGAGACCGACCCTGAGCGGCTGGTCGCGGTGCACGCTACACGGGCTGCCGCGCACTACCTGGGGCGCGACTACGACCAGGCGGCCGCGGCGTTCGGAAAAGCCATGGAACTGAGTCCGGACTATTTCATGCTGCATTATGTTCTGGGACGCGCGTCGTCCCTGGACGCGGACGCGCAGGCGGCGATTGCCAGGTCCAAGCCGGGGGCCGCGGCGGCCGGAGAAATCCCATTGATGGATACCGCCTGGGGCCTGGTCAGCGCGGTCAAAGGCCGAAAAGACCAGACGGAAGAAACCATCCGCGCGCTGGAAGCCGCCGGCGAGAAACGCTACGTGCCCGCCACATACTTTGGATTGTTGTACGCAGGCCTGGGCAAGAAAACCAAAGCCCTGACCTGGCTCGAAAAAGCCTACGAAGAACGCGCCGACGGTTTGACCTGGCTCAACGTTCTTCCGGCGCTTGACGGTCTGCGTTCCGAACCGCGTTTCCAGGACCTGCTGCGGAGGATTGGATTTGTGAAATGAGAATTCTGGCAATACTGCTGCTGTGGTGCGCTGCGGCTTCTGCTGCCGATGAGTTCACTCTGTACGAATTACTGCCGCCGGAAACGCACCAGTTCGCCATCACCTATGACGTGACGGCGACTCGCGAAGGCGCGCAATTCTTTTTCAATCCGGTGCGCCCCGGGTCCACGGCTTCTAAAGAACGCGTGATCGCGCGGGACACCGGCAAGGACCTGAAGTTTGAACTGGTCAGCGGAAAAGACGCCAAGACAACCGGTCTTGTTCCGCCGCAAACTTCCGACGACGCGCAATTCATCAAGGTCTACCTGCCCGCTCCCGTCCCCAAAGGCGGAGAGACGCGCATTCGCATCTTCAAGACATACACCGACGCTCCTTCTTATTACGTGAAAGACGGCTTGCTGGTGTTTGACCGGCCGCTGGGCATTAAGCGCAACGTCGTCGTATTGCCCGCGGGATGGGAACTCGTCGGTTGCGCTTCACCGGCGATTGTTTCCACCGGCGCCGACGGCCGTATCCATGTGAGCTTCGTCAACGACCGCGACGATCAGTTGCCGGTGAAAATCATCGCGCGGAGGCTCCCATGAAGAAAGTGTTGGCTGTCCTGCTGGCGCTGGCTCCGATGGCGCTGGCCGCGCAGACCGAATCATTTCATCGCGCCGAGCAAGACCGCGAAATCACCTACTGGCTGCTTGATCCGGCAACGCATCAGTTCCGCTTCTCCCATGATCTCACCGTGACCCGGCTTGGACAGAAGTCCGTGCACAGCTTTGTGCGAAAGGGAAGCGTGGTCTCGCCCGACGCCAAAATGACCGACCTCGATACCGGCAAGCAGCTCAAGACGTACGCCGTTGCTGGAAAAGACGTCAACGCGCTCGGATACTATCCGGAACCAGCAGCCCCCGATTCGGTGGTGGTGCAAGGAGAACTCGAACACCCGGTCGGCGAAGGCCAGTCCACGCGAGTGCGAGTGGAAGAAACCTACACAGATCCGGTCGGTTATGTCGTAAAAGATGGCGAACTGGTCTGGACGCGAACCCTCGGCCGTCCGCTGAACTTTGTGGCTCTGCCGCCAGGATGGATGCTGACGTCAGTCAACACTCCAGCCGTGGTTTCGCTCGATTCGGAAGGAAGAGTCCTGTTGCGGTTTGCCAATCCCCGCAATGACGAGCTGGCGGTGGTGATCAAGGCGAGGAAAAGAGCAATTAGCAAATAGCAATTGGCAATTAGCCAAATCAAGACCCCTTGTCATTCCGACCCTGAGCTTGGCGAAGGGGAGCAATCTGCTTTCCTCTGTCGCGGCGAAACAGCAGATCCCTCGCTACGCTCGGGATGACAAAACAAATTTATTTCACTTACTGACCGGCGGCGCGAAGCGGTCGTTCGCGGGGCCAGGGAGCGGATTGGCACGCCGTACCACCACAATTGGCTAATTGCCAATTGCTATTTGCTAATTGCTCTCTTCCTCGCCTTGCTATTTGCTATTTGCTAATTGCTCCGTCCGCCTCTGCCGCGCCACCTCATACATCACAATCGCCGCCGCCACCGACACATTCAACGACGGCACTTTGCCCAGCATGGGGATGGAAACCAGGAAATCGCATTTCTTTCGGACCTGCTCGTGCAGGCCGTGGCCTTCGGCGCCCAGCACCAGCGCGCAATCCATTTTGTAGTCAATCTGGTCATAGAGCTTGTCGCCGCGTTCGTCCAGCCCCACCGTCCAGACGTTGCGGGACTTCAGGTCGTCAATGGCCCGGCTGATGTTCGTCACCTTGGCGATGGGCAGATATTCCGACGCGCCGGCCGAGGCCTTGACCACCGTCGCCGTGACTCCCACGGCCCGCCGCTCGGGCAGCACAACTCCGTCAGCGCCCGCTCCCTCCGCCGTGCGCACGATGGCGCCGAGGTTGTGCGGATCTTCAATGCCATCCAGAACAACCACGAAGACATGCTGTCCCCGCTTAAGCGCCAGCAGATCGTCGAGGTCGCCGTACTGCTTCTCACCGGTCACTGCCACCACGCCCTGATGCGAGACCGTCTTGGCCAGGCGGGTCAACTGGTCGCGGGGCACGGTGCGGAGCGGTACTCCGGCGGAACGGCAAAGCTGGACAATCTTCTGAATTCGCGCGTCGCCCCGGCCCGGCGCGACGGCCACATACTCAAAACGGCGTCCCCGGGCCGCCAACGATTCTTCGACCGCATGGATTCCGAAGATGATCTGCATAAGGAAGCAGTATAACGGCGGTGCGCCGATACCACGGTAGAATCGCCAGAATTGCGGCGTCGCTGAAAATCGCCGCGTAGAGACGCGGCACGGCCGCGTCTAACCGTGGGCGTTCTCGATAACGTTTGCAAGCTGCCACAGTCTTTGCGACCACGGTTTCTCCCCAATATTGACGGCTGCGGCACTATTCAAACTCTTGCCCGACCATTCTTCACGGGCTGCGAGTTAGACGTGGCATGCCACGTCTCTACATCCCGAATCTTTCCTCTTTCGACGAGGTCCAAACATCGATCCGGGCAACGACGACCGCACCGATTCCAAATTAGGAAGCAGACGCTTCCCGCGTGTCTTAATTTTCATATATTTTCAGCCCTACATTTCTTGTAAGAGATTGAAAGGCAGGGACTTACTATTTTGGAAGCGCGCGTGCGTAAAGAAATGTTAATCGAAGGCCCAGAGGTGCTCGCCGTTGAGGTCATTCTGCAGTCTCAACTTACCAGATCATCCCGCGATTCCGCGGGAATGCCAGAGTAGTGGCGCGCAATTCAGGCCTTCCCAACAACCAAAAACCAGAGGATTTGAAGTTATGCGACTCAGAACTCTCGTAGTGTCTTTGTTTTTATTTGCGCTGTTCTCAGCAGCGCTTGCTCAAACCAGTCGCGGTACGCTCACCGGCACGGTTACTGACAGTACCGGAGCCGTCGTTTCGAGCGCAACCGTAAAAATCACTCACAAAGAGACAGGTGTCTCGCGCGAGACCACAACGAACTCCAGCGGCATTTATCGTTTCGATGCCGTGGATTTGGGAACTTACACCGTATCGGTACAAGGGGCAGGCTTTGGGCCCGAGGACAAGACCGGCGTTGACATTCAGGCGTCGCGTGCAAGCAATGTTGATTTTTCACTGAAACCGGGGACCACCAAAGAAGTTCTGACCGTGGAGGCAAGCGGCATTGAGATCGGCCTGGATACCACGCAACAAGTGCGGGGAGACAATTTTTCCGCGCTCACGATCCAGAACCTCCCCGTGCTCGGCGGGGACAGCCTCACCTTGACACAACTCGCCCCTGGCGTTTCCCTGGCGAGCGGGAACTCAATCAACCAGAACGGCACTCTGAATTTCATCGTGAATGGCCAGCGTCCTCGCGGCAACAACTTCATGATCGACGGAGTCGAGAACAACGATATTTCCGTCACCGGACCGGCTTTTACCATCTCGAATCCTGACGCGGTGCAGGAGATCAGCGTGCAGACTGCCGACTTCAGCGCGGAATACGGCAGGGCAGGCGGCGCGATAATCAATCAAGTCACCAAATCAGGGACCAGCGAATTGCACGGCAGTGCCGCCTACGTTTATACAGGCAGTGCATTCGCAGCTTTGAACCACTTACAACGTGTCCAGGGATTGACGGACGCTCCGCGCCAGGTTCGGAACATTCCGGATTTCACCATCGGAGGACCGGTCGTAATTCCCAAACTGTACAACGGCAGGCAAAAAACGTTTTTCTTCGCGGCAGCGCAGTGGGACCGGCTATATGGCAAAACGAGTTCGGCAAATGCGCTCGTGGTACCTACGGACGCTGGCGTGGTGACGCTGCAAGCTCTCGCACCGCAGTGTCCCAATGCTGCGCTTTACCTGAAGGCGCTGGGCTCATTTCGCGGCGATCCCAACGTCGCAGCGGGAACAATTCCTTTGGACGCCCCGAGCGCTGCGGGAACGTGCAACGGATCTGCACGGACCGGAGTGAAACTTAACGTCGCTTCTGCCCTGCGCAACGAATCCTTCGCCCAACTCGACAACAACCACCTGATCAAAATTGATCACATGGCTTCTGACAAGCAGACCATGAGTTTCCGCTGGCTTTATGACAGCTCGACGTCGAGCCCTAGTCTACAGGCAGGCGTCCTGCCAGGGTTCGACAACGGTTTTACAGGTCTTACCCTTACGGGTTCGTTTGTGGACACGTATGTGATCAATTCCAGAAGTACAAACGAGTTTCGGTTCAACTACGGGCGCATCGGATTTAATTTTCCCGGACTCGGCACCGATTCGTTTCATCAAACGGAGCCGGCCTACCTGATCTCCGGAATCAGCGGTTTCGGGCTGGCGACGAACATACCGCAATTCCGGTTCGCCAATAACTGGCAGTACCAGGACACCGTTACGGTGGTGCGCGGCAAGCACACCTTCCGTTTCGGCGCTGACTTCCTGCGGCAACTCGCGCGTCAGCATCCCCCTTTTAACGAAAGGGGATCATTCAGTTACTCGGCCAGCGCCGGCGTGACCGCGTTTTCCAATTTCCTGGATGACTTCGGAGGCAGCGGTGGCACTCTGAACCGCCAATTCGGCAGTTCCATCTATCATCCTGACCTCTTCCGTCAGTCCTACTTTGGGCAGGATTCCTGGAAGGTAACGAGCAACCTGACTCTCAATATCGGTCTGCGCTATGAGTATTACGGTGCGCCGGAAAATACGTTTACCGTCGCAGCATTCACAAACTACGACCCCGTCAATTTTGCGGCTCCCCGCAAAGTGCCGCCATACAAGTTGAATTTAGGGCCCAGCGTCGGTTTCGCCTGGAGCCCGAAGGCGGCGAACTGGGTCAACCGGATGATGGGCGGCGAAAAAATGGTCTGGCGCGGAGGCTTCCAAACCAGCTACGACAGTTCATTCAACAATCTGCTGTCCAATATTGCCGGTTCCTCTCCTAATACCCTGGGTGGCGTTGTCAACTCAACCGGGGGAGGACGCGGAGCGGCCAATTTCAGCACGCTGTTTGCCGGAATTCAGGCGACCCCGGCGACGGCGCAGTCAGCACAAAGCAACCTTTTCCTGGGCAGCTTTCCCAATCCGCAGACCGACCGCTGGTCTCTGGGGTTTGAACGCGAGTTGCCCTATGGCCTCTTCTGGGGCACCTCTTATGTTGGCTCGGTGTCCCACCATTTGTATCAATCGCTCGACCTGAATCCGTTTGTCGCTCCGGGAGTGCGCTTCCATCCTGAAGTTGGCCAGCGCACGGTGCGAGCGGCCTCGGCAAATTCCAACTATGAAGCCTTGCAGATTGATCTTCGCCGGAGCTTCAAAGCAACGCCCATTGGACAGGTGCAATTCCAGGGGTCCTATACCTATGCCCACTATCTCGACAACATTAGTGACGTCTTCGGGTTCGATTCGACGCCCAATTCCTTCGAATCGGCCCCGCAAGTGCTCGGCTTCAGCCCGCGTCTCGACTACGGCAATTCCGATTTCGATCGCCGTCATGTAGGCGCGTTGGGCTTTTTTTGGAGCCTGCCAGGTCCGAAGAACATGTTATTGGGTGAAATCCTGGGTGGCTGGAATGTCTCCGGGGTTGCGCACTGGCAGACCGGGTTTCCCTATACCGTCATCAACGGTCCAGATCGCGGTGGCTTTGGACAGGCTTCAGCGGAGCGTCCTGATATAAGCAACATCAATGCGCCGTTGAACACCCGGGCCATCAAAAAGCCCTCGTGCGCCACTGGTTTCGGAAACCCTGATGCGACCGGCGTACCCTGTATTGACCCGAGTACCGTCCACTTCATCGAGGGCAGCGGGGTCCCCAATGCACGCACCGTTGGACGTAACACGCTGTTTGCGCCAGGACTCGACAATCTCGATCTGTCGGTAGCCAAGCAATTCCGGTTCACCGAAAAAACCAACCTTGAATATCGCGTCGACATGTTCAACGCGTTCAATACGAATAATCTAGGGACCTTTGTCGCTCCACGTACTGTGAACGGGTCAACGATCGGCCAGTTCCTGGATTTCACCCGAACAAACTCCGTAGCACGCACCATGAGAATGCGGCTGAAATTCACGTTCTGATTCAGTAGCGTTTCGATTCTCAGGCCCCGACTTCGGTCGGGGCCTTTTTTTGAGACCAGCTGTCCGGCTTCATTGGCTTGTCGTGAGTGACTCTCCAAGCCAGTCCTTCAGCCACCGCGACCAAAAGGCAAACACCAGAAAGATAATTCGTTTCAAGCGTGTACTCCGGGAGAAACTTGTTATGTCATTTATTAAACCTAATCGTGGCACTGATGAAGTCCCGCAGGATTATCTTGCCGCTTTCCACGTCGCCAGCGACGAAGTGTTCGACGGCCTCGTGGAGAAGGGCCTTGCGGAAAGCTGGATCACAGTTTGCGCGTGCCCGAATTGTCTCTTTACAATGTGGTGTCAACGCCATTCCCAGTTACCTCACTGCTCGGTTGCTTGTAGTCCTGCCACCGCTTCACAACTCTTTACAAGACAATCTCGTCTGTCGCACGGCCAGTCTGTAGACTACGCCCGGAGGCTGCTCATGAAGAAAACCATTGGGCTAGTCATAGCATTACTGGCGATTTCAGTCTATGTGATGTATGCGCAGAAAGGGGGACACGGCGGAGGGCAACGCGGTGGCGGAAGCCGGGCCGAGGTCGGCAACGGACATATTCCAGCTCGCGGTCCAGCTCCATCTCCACGCTCCGCGCCGCAACCGCGTCCGGCACAACATGACGCGCAAAGGCCCGCCCCGGACACCCGCAAGTTCGACGACAAACCGGGACATCCGCCCGCGCCCCACGTTCACGCCGCCAACGATCAATGGGTAGGGCACAGTACAGGACGAAATGATCCGCACTACCACCTTGATCACCCGTGGGAACACGGTCGCTTTCCCGACGAAGTAGGCGCTCGCCATATATGGCGGCTGGGCGGAGGAGGTCCCGAGCGTTTCGGGTTCGGCGGCTTCTTCTTCAGCGTTGCTCCCTACGACATTGGTTATACCAATGGCTGGTTATGGGACAACGATGACCTCGTGCTCTACGACGACCCGGACGATCCCGGCTGGTATCTGGCCTACAACCCCAGACTGGGCACGTACGTTCACGTTCAGTATCTTGGGCCTTAGAACAGCGGGAAAATAACTGGCCGCGAAGGGACGCGAAGCAACACGAATTCACCTGAGTTCATGCTGTGGCATGCTGAGCGCGCAAAATAGCTCTACGGCGAAATCTTGATTTTTGAATTCGCGTATTTCGCGTTCATTCGCGGCCACATCTCTGCCGCATTCCGTGTCTGGTCTATCGCAGTACAGCGTAGAAACTGTCCGGGATGATCGGCGCCGCTGCCGCCAGCAACCGCTCGGTGGCAAAGAACATGAGGGCCTGGGTCTTGGTAACGCCCAGCTGGCGGAAAAGCTCCGGCCGGTATTCCTCGTTGCGCGCTTCGATAATCTTGCCGTTCTTCAGGATGAACGTGCTTCTGCTGCGCATGGAAAACCGTTTTCCCGTCGGTTTCAACCCGTGGCCCTGGCCGGTGTGGGTGCCTCTTGCCGACCAGAACACGGTGACCGTGTCGCCGCTGGCGGTTATGTTGTCGACCGACATCACCAGATCGGGAGCGGCGGAGCGCCATCCTTTACCTTCCGCTACCGCCTCCTGCAACGCGACCTGGCGGCCGCCGAAGTTGACCCTGCAGCTGCGGTCAAAGACCTGGTCTTCCAGATCATAGCGTCCTCGGGTAAACATTTCTTCGAACAGCTGGCGAACCGGAACTTTGTTCCGTTCCATCGCCTGCGCCGGAGGCACCTGCCGCTCGGGCGCGGGTCTCTGCTGGGGCAGGGGAAATTGCCGTTGCGTGGTGGATGTCTTCTGCGCTCCTGACGTAAAGACCAGCACAGTCGAGATGGCCGCAATCAAACCCAGAATCTTGATATGGCGCATGACCCCTCCTCCTGAAACTCCCATTTGACCGAGATTATACTCTCGGCAGTCAAGAAGATAGCCAAAATTGACGATTGCCAAAATCGCCGAAATTGAAAAACGAGAAGGCAAAACCTTTGAAACACAGAGGAGCGCGTGATCGCCGTGATCGCCGTCATCGCGCGTGATCGCCGTGATCGGACAAACCAAAGTCTGCTTCGCGAAAGAACCACAATCCGCAAGACCTAAAGGATTCTGCCTCTCCGATCACGGCGATGACGGCGATCACCCGATCACGGCGATTCAAAGGTTTGGGGTTGCCCGGCGCGGAAACCCAGGCGAAGCCATCACTTCCTGGCCCTGCGCGCGGTGACGGTCGCAATGCGACGCGAGCAGCAGAATCCATTGGTAGCAGTCGAGGTCGCCGAACAAGGGATGGGGAAAGAAGCGGCATCGCAAGTCCCCCTGCACGGACGCGGCGAAGTTCCGGCTGAGCGCCCGGGCGCCTTCGAATTCCGGCGCCAGCTTCTCCGTCGGCCATCGGCCGGTGGGGCGAAAGATCTCCGGCGCCTGAATACGGGTCCCGCGGTCCTCCGCAACCTTCTTCATCAAAGCCCCATCCCGGCCCTCCCATGTGCTGTGCTTCGCCGAATCGGGGGCCTGTTGCAAGAGAGCTTGCAGTCTGCCAAGCAGGAACGTCTCGACCAGGATGATGTGCTCGACGCACTCCGCCACCGACCACCGCTCCGGCGCCGTCCGGTAACGGAACTGGTCATGGGAAAGCCCTCGCATGGCGCGGAGCAGGCGTTCCCGGCTGTCATCAAGCCCCTTCAATGCGACTTCGCGTTCGGCTGGTGTCATCGTGTTTCCTCCCTGAGAAGTTTGCGAGAAGTTGTGCTCAGATTCGGGCGGCATTCATGCGCTTGATCTCGAAATCCGCGCAGTAGAAACTTAGCGTGAGATCCTGTTCGATGTTGTGGACTCGGTAGGAAACTCCTTCCCACTGGGCAGAACCCATTGGTTCAATTGAGAGGTAACACGTGCTGCCCGGATGAAGATCGGCAAACCGCAATTGCCGAACATTGAAAAATGTCAGCACAACTGATTCCGATGCGTCTTCCGGTGATAACTCCAGTGTAACGGCCTGGTCGCGTCCCAACTGGTTACGAACCGACAAGGCTAGTACCCCCACAAACGCTGACCTTTGAGCACGTCGGTACTCCTCAATCCGTGAGTCCTGTTTAGCCATCTCGTACTCCGATCACAATGCCTGCAGTAAGAATTGTCCAACAACGGCCCAGATAAAGAAACAGGAGCATCGGGCACACTTTAAAAGCCGATGCCCTGATACAAACCTGACCGCTTCCCACGGCTAACGCGGTGAGCTCAATCATTGCGCCCGCGTTCCGGGCTTGGGCTGCCGTTGTGCGCTACCCACAGCGGAATGGGGACATTTTAAAAGTGGTTTGACAGTGTAAATCTTTCCTATTGACTTTTTTCAGATCTGCGGTACCATCCGCGAACTTTTGAAGCAGTTAGCAGTTAGCCGGACAAGAAACAGACGACTGCCCAGGCGGTCGCCAGTAGTAGAAGATCTTTGAAAAATTAAGCAATCAGCAAATGGCAAATGGCCGGAGAAAACCAACAGCCTTTTACCACTGAGGACACAGAGGAACACAGAGGAGGATCGGGCAGGTACTCGTTCTTGGCGAGCAGGGTTTGGGGTCTCCGATCACGGCGATCACGTGCGATGACGGCGATCACGGCGATCCCGCTGTGGGATCTATGACCTCCGCGTTCTCTGTGACCTCTGTGGTAAAGGGTTGGTCCGTGGTCTGGCGATGTCCCCTGTTCCTCCCCTGTTACTCTCCTGTTACTCCCCTGTTACGAATTGACTCCGTCCGGGAAAAAGGTTCACGAAAGGCCCGTGGAATCGAGGTTTTGCATGTCTGGAGTGTCCAAGCGCTCGCGTTCTCCCCTGTTTTTTTCCCTGTTAGCAGGGAAGCGGCAGGAAAATCGCCGTGATCGGTTCATCGCCGTCATCGCCGTCATCGGAGAAGCAGAATCCGCTGAGCTCTTTAGATATTGGGAGCTGGGAGGAAAAGCAGCTTTGGTTTTCCGATCACGGCGATCACGCGCGATGACGGCGATCACGGCGATCCCGCTCAGTCTCCGGCGCTTCTGCGGCTTTTTCCCGGTTTGGCTGGGGCGTCTTCGATCTCTACGGCGGCGCCTGTTGTACCGGTCTTGACCGAAGCTACCGGTTTTTTGGCTTCTGCCAGACTCATTTTGAGGGCTTCCATGATGTCGATGACCTGGGCCCGGTGCTGGGGCGCGGCGGTTTCCACGATCTGCTTGCCCTGGACTTTGGCTTCGATCATGGCCATCAGGTTCTCGCGGTATTCGTCCTTGTATTTTTCCGGTTCGAAGGTCGCTAGAAGGGATTCGATCAGGGTCTGGGCCAGCGCCAGTTCTTTTTCCTTGACCAGGCTCAGGTCGGTGCGGAATTCGTCCACCTGGCGGATTTCATCGCGATAGTACATGGTGTGCAGCATGAGTCCCTGGGGCCCGGGGCGAAGAATTACGATGTGTTCGCGGTTGTGCATGGCGATCTTGGCCACGCCTACGCAGCCGGTTTTGCGCAAGGCTTCGAACAGCAGGGCGTACGGCTTTTCGCCGGCCTCGTCGGGCGCCAGGTAGTAGGAGCTCTCAAAGAAGATGGGATCAACTTCATCCGACTTCACGAACTCCTGTATCTCCATGGTTTTGGCCGTGCGGGGAGCGACTTTCTTGATGTCCTCGTCGTCCACGACTACGTATTTGTCTTTTTCGTACTCGTAGCCTTTGACGATCTCGCTGCGCTGGATGGGCTTGTCTTCCGACTGGCAGTAAAGCACCTGCCGGACCCGCGAATGGTCCGTTTTGTGCAACTGGTTGAAGCTGACCGATTCGCCGCGGGCTGCGCTGTACAATTTCACGGGGAGTGAAAGCAATCCAAACGTGAGGTGTCCCTTCCAAACTGTGCTGGCCATTGGGTTCTTCTCCGGTTCGTGCCTGGAACTACGATTCGGCCGATTCTGGGCTGAGAAATCAGTCGAGACTGCGTTTTTAGCACAAAAAACAGTGCATTACAATCATCTTTCTTGCCTATGTCACTAGAAGAATACCGGCGAAAAAGGGTTTTCTCCCGCACTCCCGAGCCTCCAGCCAGGGTGGAAGCTGGAGAAGGGAACCGCTTTTTTATTCAACGACATAGCGCACGACGTCTCCACTATGACTTGAGATTGGAAATGGACGGAGTTTTGAAGTCGTGGGCGCTTCCCCAGGGGCCCACTCTTGACCCGGCGATCAAACGGCTGGCCGTCCTGGTCGAAGACCATCCCATGGACTACGGCAGCTTTGAAGGCACGATTCCCAGCGGGAATTACGGCGCCGGACAGGTCATTCTCTGGGACCGGGGCGCATACGAATGGGTAGGCGAAAAGCCGCCCGCGCAGCAGTGGGAGGCCGGCGACCTGAAGTTGCGATTCCACGGACAGAAGTTGCTGGGAGAGTTCGCGCTGGTCAGAACGAACCGCAGCAAAGGCAAAGACTGGCTGCTGATCAAGAAGAAAGACTTCGCGGTGCGCGATGGCTGGGACCCGGAGAGCGATATCCGGAGCGTGCTGCATATTCCCACCGGGCCTTCCGGCGTGGAAGGCGCGGTTGAAGTTCCCATGCCGACATCCCTGACGCCAATGCTGGCAACGCTGTCGACGTCGGTGCCATCGGGAACGGAGTGGATTTACGAAGTGAAATGGGACGGCTATCGCGCATTGTGTTTTATGAACGAGGGAACTATACGCATGGTTTCGCGTCGCGGGAATCCGATGGAAAAACAGTTTGCCGAGGTGGCCGGCGCGTTGCTGGAGTGCGTGAAGGCCAAGAGCGCAATCATTGACGGCGAGGTCGTGGCGCTCGACGCGAACGGAATTCCCAGCTTCCAGCTCTTGCAGAACCGTATGGGATTTTCGAAGTCAGCGGCATTGAAAGAAAAGCCGCAAACGCTCAGCTTCTTTGCTTTCGATCTGCTTTACCTCGACGGGTTCGATCTGCGCCGCGCGGCGCTGCTGGACCGGCGGCAGCTCCTGGCCCAGATTCTGCAGCCGAGTGAAACAGTGCGCTACTCGGAGCATTTCACCGGCAAAGCCGCCGAGCTGTTGCAGGTAGTGAAAGACAAAGGCCTGGAAGGAATTGTCGCCAAGAATGCCGGCAGCGCGTATGAGTCCAGGCGCAGTCCGAACTGGGTGAAGATCAAGGTCACCAACCAGGCAGACTTTGTTATCTGCGGATTCATCGAGGGCGAGCGCGATTACTTCGGCGCGCTGGCGCTTGGCTACTATGACGACAATCGTCTGGTTTATTGCGGGAACGTCGGCTCGGGATTTACCCAGGCGTCGCTGAAAGACGTTTTTGAGAAGTTACAGCCCTTGATTACCGAACGCGCAACGCTCTCCGATGTCCCGAAGGAAGTCGGCGCCGTCACATGGGTGAAGCCGGAACTGGTGTGCACCGTCAAATTCGATTCCTGGACGGCCGACAACCGGCTGCGTGCTCCGGTTTTTCTTGGACTGCGGTTTGATTGCACGCCGCAGGAATGTGTACGGGAAACCGCCGAGCAGACCGCCGCAGCGGCTACAACGGCCCCGACCGCTGCGCTTCTGGCGGCGGACACGAATGAAATCTTGCTGGATGTAGCAGGGAAGCGGCTGAAGTTCACGAACCTGAACAAGATCTTTTATCCCGCGGACAGCTATACGAAGCGCGATGTCATCAATTTCTATGCCGCCGTGGCTGATCTGCTGGTACCGCATCTGCAGGGAAGACCGCTGTCGTTGAAACGCTATCCCAACGGGATAGACGCCGATTATTTTTTCCAGAAAGAAGCCGCCACGAGTTTTCCCGATTGGCTGCATACGGAGCTGATTGGCGAAGAAAAAGACGCCACGCGGTTTGTCGTCTGCGACGACAAGGCCGCGCTGCTGTATCTGGCGAACCTTGGCTGCATTGACCAGAATCCCTGGATGAGCCGCGTCGGATCGCTCGAGAACCCCGACTTCATTCTCATTGATCTTGATCCCTACCACTGCGGCTATGACCGGATCGTTGAAGCGGCGCAGCTGGTGCGGCACAAGCTGGACCTGGTCGGACTGCAAGGCTATCCCAAAACGACCGGCGGCGACGGCATGCATATCTATGTTCCTGTCCAAACCCGCTACAGCTACAGCCAGACGCGTTCCTTCGCGGAAATTCTGGCGCGCTGGGTGGGTGCGGAACGGCCGGAGCTCTTTACCACGCCGCGAACCGTGGCTGCGCGGCAGAAAGGCAAGGTGTATTTCGATTACCTGCAAAACTCGAGCGGCAAAACCATCTCGGCGCCTTACGTGCTGCGCGCGTATGCGGGAGCGCCGGTGGCCACGCCGCTGGCATGGGATGAAGTGCGTCCCGGACTCACGCCGGCGCAATTTCAGATTGGCAACGTGCTGCGGAGGTTTGAACGGACCGGAGACTTGTTCGCGGGGGTACTGAGCAAGCCACAGGAAATCGAACCGGCGCTGGAGCGCATGGAAAAACTGATTGTTTCCCCGTAGTGCAGTCTCCTGTTTGTCCTGCCTTTCGTGTGAAATTCAGCAGGTTGTCGCCAGCGGATTAAGACTTTTCAAGAATGCAAAGGCTGAGTCGGATTAGAGCGTTTTGGTACTACCACTGCGAGTGGAACAGGGCTAGACTGCGAATGACAGCTGTAATGTGCGCAGCTGGCATCTCCCTGCCTCGGTACACCTGCCCCCGCCGGATTCGAGCCGCAATGTGATGCGCACACAGAGAGGCCATTTGTGAACAAAGCCAAGATACTTCTTATCGATGATGATCGCGGGCTGATCGCCGCGGTCGCGGAGTATCTGCAACTGAATGGCTTTCTGGTGGAGCAGGCACAGAGCCTGAAGACGGCATATGCGGCCCTCGAGAAAGAAGTGCCGGACATCGTGATCATTGACTATCAACTGCCGGATGGCGATGCCATCGAGTTTCTTACCAGCATCAAGAACATGAACGTGGGGACCAAGTCCATTGTGTTGACAGGATACGGCACCATCGATCTGGCGGTGCGGGCGATCAAGGAAGGCGCGGAGCAATTCGTGACCAAACCGGTGCAGCTCTCGGTCCTGGTGTCCTATGTAAGAGGGTGTCTCGAAAAGCAGCAGATCCAGCGCAAGCAGCTCGCGCGCAAGCGTGTGGCGCCGCGTTACGAAAAAGACCCGTTTGAAGGCACCAGCAGTTTGATCCAGGGGTTGGCGGAGGAAGCGCGCAAGATCGTCCACACCGAACGTCCCATATTGCTTCAGGGAGAGACCGGTACGGGAAAAGGAGTGCTGTCCCGGTGGCTCCACAAAAACGGCCCGCGCGCGGACGAAGCGCTGGTTGACGTGAATTGCGCCGGCCTGTCCAAAGAGCTGCTGGAATCAGAGTTGTTTGGCTATGAAAAAGGTGCGTTTACCGGCGCAGCCAACAGCAAGCAGGGGCTGGTGGAGGTGGCCCATCGCGGCATCCTGTTCCTGGATGAACTGGGCGAAATGGACCTGATGGTGCAGCCCAAGCTGCTGAAGATCCTGGAAGACAGCCGGTTCCGCAGACTGGGCGACGTGCGCGAACGTGTCGCCGATATCCAGGTGATAGCCGCGACGAACCGGAACCTGATGCAGTCGGTGCGGGAAATGAAATTCCGCGAAGACCTTTATTTCCGGCTTAGTACGTTTCAGCTGCGGATCCCTCCGTTGCGGGAAAGACCGGAAGACATTCCCGTGATTGCCAATTCGCTCTTGTCCAACCTGTCGAAAGACCTGGCGCGGGACCAGCAGAAACTGAGTCGCGGCGCCGAAAATACCTTGAAGTTGTACCCCTGGCCCGGCAACATCCGGGAACTGCGGAACGTGCTGGAGCGCGTAGCGCTTACCTGCGATGACGGCGTCATCAAGGCCGAAGACCTGGGTCTGGCACAACGAGGCCAGTCGCCCGCTGCATCCATGACTGGGCCAGGTCTCACACTGGCGGAACTGGAACGCCAGCTGATTGCCCGCACATTGGAAGAAGAAGCAGGAAGAGTGGCGCAGGCCGCGGTGCGCCTGGGTATTCCGCGGAGTACCCTGTATCAGAAGATCAAAGTCTACGGTCTTCTGGCGAAGGAAACAGCACATTAGCCGCGCAGGCTACATCGTCACGTTGCGGGGAATTTCCAGTTTTTCAATCGGAGGCTTCAGGTCCGCAGTCCAGGGACGCTGGATGGCCGCACCTTCCGGTGAACCAGGCGCTGCGTGGACCTGCGCGGGACCATTTTGCATGAGCAGTGCCAATTCAACCCGGTTCCAGACACCCACCTTCTTGAAGATGCGGGAGATCTCATTGCGCACCGATTGTTCCTTGATCTTGAGCTTGCGCGCTATCTCGCGGTTGGGATACGCCTGGGCGACCAGTTGCGTGATGCGCTTCTGCGCCGGACTGAGGTGGAAGAATTCAAAAGCAGCGTGCGCCTTCGCATTGGCGCGATCGTCGTCCATGGTATCCAGCGTCTTTACCAGCCGGCTGGCGAACATGCCCGCGTTGTCGGACGCTCCCGCGTGCAACATGATCACCATGGTGCCGGGGCAGAACTCGTGGACAAACCGGAGAACTTTAAGCCGGTCCGGATCGGGAGCGGCGGGGCTGAACTCCATCATCAGGCCGGCGACATCACCCTTCTGCAACAGTTGTTTCGCGCGAATCAGGTCTGGGGTCACCGTGACCCGCCAGCCCGCCTTCTGAAGAGAGTCCACGAAGGTCTGCGGTACTCCCGGCTTGAGTGGAACGACGAGTAGATGGTCCATATTTGGCTGCGTCCTTTTTGTCCGCTGGCCAATACATCGGCCAATCTTCCGGAAACTTTCGCTCCAGCAAAGATTTCTTTGGGCGATTGCCGGCAACACCGCACGTTCCACCGGTTGGCCATACGCGCATTACGCCGGTCAAAGTGATTGCTTGGGTTTCGCTAATGTCCAGACGAAGAAGTCTGGTTTCTAGAATCCGAACAAGTGCGCAGAGCTCACTGAGTACTGCGGTATTGATTATGAATCACTTAGCAGTACTGGAGTATTGGCAGTGCAGATGCACTAGTCATGGGCAGCGAGGACAAACGCAATGTCAACTAACGCAGTGAACCCGGCAGTTTCGCAACTGGTCGTGCAGAACTACTTCAACATGGTGCAGGCCATCGCCAGAAGAATCAAGCGCCGTCTTCCGGCCCACGTGGACGTGGACGACCTGGTCCAGTCCGGCATGATCGGATTGCTGGAAGCATCACGCCGTTATGACGCATCGCGCAAAGTGGATTTCTCCAGCTACGCCAATGCGCGCATTACCGGCGCGATCCTGGATGAGTTGCGCAAAAGGGACACCTGCTCACGCCAGGACCGCAGGACCGCGCGCCAGGTTGAAGACGTAAAGTCGCGTCTGCGCGCCGTTTCCGGACAAGAGCCGAGCCGCGAGCAGATCGCCGAAGCCGTGGGCATGGGCCTGGAGGAATACGGGCGCACCTTGCACCGCCTGGAATCCGGGAAACAGACCTCGGCACAATGCTGGGAACAACACGACGACGTCGCCGACGAGATCAGCCGGCTTCCCTCAAAAGACGAGAACCCATATGAGATTTGCAGCAAGCGCGAAGACTTCAAACATCTGCGGTCGTTTGTCGGCCGTTTGAAGTCCCGCCAACGTGAAGTTCTGGAACTCCATTACTTCAAAGAAAAGGGACTTAAGGAAATTGGCCTGCGTCTGGGAGTAGGCGAAGCGAGGATCAGCCAGATCCACAAACAGGCAGTCCTCGAATTGCGTAAGCTCGTGGCCACCAGCGCGCGTGCAGCCGCTCCGCGTGTGAGCACCATGGTCCAGTAATCGAGCTATTGCCAAAGGTTCAGCATCCCCACCCACCGAGGACCCCGAGGTCCTCGGTGGTGTTTTGGAAGGATAGAACCAAAGCTGTGCAGGCCTCGATCCGAAGAAAATCTTCCGGTGCGATGGAATTACTACACTCTAATGACGCGATCGCAAAGGCCAACCCTTTTGTTTTCATCAAGTGACGATTGGCATGGCAGGTGCAACATGAGGGCCAGACGAAGTGGCGCGCATCGGGGCGCTTTCAACGGGATCCACGGCCAGAGGTCTCGGGAGAGTGCCTCGATGCATTTTGCAGGACTCTAATTCAGAGAGCAGCTAGACGAGCTGCACTCTTTCCCGCAAGTCCAGCCCGGCCCGGCGAAGGATGCCCGCGATCTCCTGGTCATTGAGGCGGGTGGCGTCGTACTCTACACGGATGGTGTGTTCCTTCTCGTCAAACTTGATCTTGCGTACGCCATAGACTTCCCAGGCATTGTTTAGAGCCATTACCTCTTTTTCGCCCGGGGGCGTTCCGTACCTGAAAACCACGTCGAGCAGGGTCATTCGCTTCCTCGCAGGGATGTGAATCGTGGAACCATCTAATATAGTCCAATCTGGGCCGAGTCAGAACTCATGGCTGATCACGAACAAAAAGACGCCGTGTTACCGCCGACACCGAACACCGTCGTCGATCCCGTGTGCGGCATGTCTGTGGACCCCAGGAAGGCGCGCGGTTCTGCGGAGCACCGAGGAAAAACATATTTCTTCTGCGGTCCGCGATGTGTAGAGCGCTTCAACGCAGAGCCGGAGAAGTATCTGGCGGTAACGCAGCCGGCGGAGCCACAGGTCGTCAAGATCGGAACTGTGGCGCCCCGGCCAGAGGTTTCGAGCGCTAGCGTCACCTATGTTTGTCCCATGGACCCCGAAGTCCGGGAGCACAAAGCTGGCCCGTGTCCGAAATGCGGAATGGCGCTGGAACCGGAAGCCGTGGAATACACCTGCCCGATGCATCCGGAGATCGTGCGTAATGCCCCGGGGAACTGCCCGATTTGCGGCATGACGTTGGAGCCGCGCATTGCGGCAAGTGTGGGCGATCAGGACGATTCGGAGTTGCGTTCCATGCAGCGGCGTTTCTGGGTGGGCGTTGCGCTCAGCGCTCCTTTGCTGGCGATCTCCGTGATGGCCAATGATCTGCCCAGGAACTGGCCCGATTGGCTGCAACTTGCGCTGGCCACACCCGCGGTTCTCTGGGGCGGATGGCCCTTCTTCCAGCGCGGTTGGGCTTCCATCGTGAATCGCTCTCTCAATATGTTCACGTTGATCGCCATGGGCACCGGTACGGCGTATGCCTATAGCGTGGTCGCCACGGTTGCTCCCGGGATATTCCCTCCAGCGTTTCGCGGACCCAGCGGTCATCCGGAAGTTTACTTTGAGACAAGCGCAGTCATTGTCACGCTCGTACTGCTCGGCCAGGTCCTGGAACTGCGAGCGCGGCGGCAAACCAGCGGCGCGATCCGCGCTCTTCTGGACCTCAGTCCCAAGACGGCGCGACGCGTGCAACCGGACGGGTCCGATGCGGAGATCCCTCTGGACAGCATCATCGCCGGCGACCGTTTGCGCGTGCGCCCGGGAGACCGTATTCCCGTGGATGGGACCGTAGAGGAGGGCAGCAGCGCGGTAGACGAATCCATGGTCACCGGCGAATCGATCCCCGTGGAAAGAGCACCGGGGGACAAAGTGATCGGCGGAACGATCAATCAGACGGGTGGATTTGTAATGCGCGCCGAAAAGCTTGGCTCGCAGACGTTACTGGCGCAGATTGTGCGCATGGTGGCGGAAGCCCAGCGCAGCCGCGCTCC
>DATMPO010000125.1:0-3405 GCA_035567035.1 Verrucomicrobiia bacterium
ATTTGTCAAAGGCCGGTCCATCAAGACGTTCATCGCTCCGCACGTGGGCCGGCGCATTGTCTTGCGGATGGACTTGCAGGATTTTTTCCCGTCGTTCGCCGGCGCCAGGATCCAGAGCTTTTTTCGCACCATGGGTTATCCCGAGTCAGTCGCCGACTTGCTCGGAGGCATTTGCACGAACGCCACTCCGCGCGACGCGTGGAAAGCGCCTGCCTTCGATGTTGACCGGCAGCAGCTTTGGGAAGCGCGCGCGGTGTATGCGCGACCACATTTGCCGCAGGGCGCGCCGACTTCCCCGGCGCTGGCCAACCTATGTGCGTATCGGATGGACTGCCGCCTGACCGGACTGGCGAAATCTGTCGGCGCCGGGTACACGCGTTATGCCGACGATCTTGCATTTTCCGGTAGTGAGGAATTTGAGAAGTGTGTCGAGCGCTTCTCAACCCACGTTGCTGCCCTGCTCATGGAAGAAGGCTTTACCGTGCATCATCGCAAGACGCGCGTCATGCGCCAGGGCGTACGGCAGCGCCTGGTGGGTCTGGTCGCGAACCAGCGCATGAACGTCATGCGGGCTGACTTTGATCGGCTCAAAGCAATCCTGACGAATTGCGTCCGGCTGGGGCCGGAAAGCCAGAACCGCGATGATCATCCTCAATTTCGCGCTCACCTCAACGGCCGCGTGGGATTTATGGAAATGATCAACCCGGCGAAGGGAAAGCGTTTGCGCAAAATATGCGAGCAGATAAAGTGGCCGTGAGGTCGCAGCCCATTCGCCAACTACAGCTTTAGCTTCAGCATGGCGACGACGTCGCCGCCCTTCGGGTCGATGGCGTGGACCCACAGGGTATTGAAAGCCTCTTTGAACTCGGGATATTTGGCGACCAACGCGTCCGCCAGCCTGCGGGCGTCCGCCTGAGCGGCGGCCAGATCAGCAATGTTCGCCGTGGAATATTTGACGTCCAGATCCAGGCCGTTATCTGCGTGGATCGCAGTCATGTCGGTAAGGTTGTAGGTCTTTCCCGGGGTGGAATAACTGACGGCATTTCCGGCGACGGGAAGTTCCTCCGACTGGACGTTGGCCGACTCCACGGTAATCTTGTGGAGAAGCCCGGTATCCATGAATTTGACCGGCGCCATCAGGTCCCATGAGGTCACGTAATAAAACCAGGCGTTGCGGGGTTGTCCTTTGGCTTTGAACCGGCGGGCGCGATCCAGGAACCAAAACGCGTCATATCCGGCAACGGTTTCAGGACGAACGTACAATCCGGCAAGCTTCCAGCCGTCGGCCTCCTGGAAAATTGTAGTAAGCGCATACGCGCTTGCGCTGCTGGTCAGGTCCTGGATGACGATGGCATATTTACCCGCGCCGATTCCCGGGATGTCAAACTCCGTGCTGCTTCCGCTGAACCCGTTGGCCCCAAACACGCCGCAATAAAACCTGCCGTCCGGACTTGGCGCGTCCCCGGCATCGAGGAGAAATGAAACGCGCACCTGCCGGTTCGCGCCGGCGAACACGGCCCTGTTGTCCTTCGCCGCGGCAACGATGCCCTCGAAACTCGTCTTGACCGCGGGCGCCAGGCTGGCCCGCAGGGCGTTCAAGTCACCAGCGCTGGCCTGGCTAAAAGTCTTCTGCGCCGCACTTTCAATCGCGGTCCTGACGGGGGCTGGGATTTCATTCCCGATTTGGCAGGACTGCGTCCATGCCGGAATCGCACCTGAGACCATGGCCAATGCCACCACGATCTTTCCTGGAAAGATCTTTCTTGAACTCTGCATCTTAGCCGCATTTCTTTACTTAGTTACGTTTGCAATTAGACGCCGGCGTCTTACGTATCTCTTCTTTCCCGATAAGATGCGGGAACGCCGCATCCGGGTGCCGTCCGGCAATTTATCTTCGTGATTCGTCGTTTTATTGCTGACCCCGGCGACTATCTCGCCGCCGGTCGAGAGCATCGAAGTTAAGAAGACACAAAGTGAAAGGGTTGAGGTGTGTTTCCCATGGTCAAATATTTTCTTCTGCTGGTTGTGCTGACAACCCTGATGTGCGGCCAAGTGTCGTTGGCTCAAGCTGCGCCACAGCCTCAAACGTCGAAGCCGAGTTTACCCGCCGGCAAGCAGACCAGCCTGCAGCCTTCTGTTCTGCCGCCCGACGTAGATCCCACCGACTCTGCCGTTCCTGTATGGCTCCGTCCAGCCAGCGCGAGTGCGGGGACACCGGAGACCAGCAGTCCAGCGAGTCTGCCAGTCAGCAGCGCCCCGGTTGTGGTCAAGCAAGGGTCGAGTTTCCTGCTGCGGACCCACGTTGACGAGGTGGTACTGCCGGTAACGGTGGTAGACCACAGACAACACCTGGTAACCAATCTCTCGGAGAACGACTTCGTGGTTTACGAAGAGGAGCGGTCGCAGCGAATCACCGGGTTCCGGCAGGAGGACATGCCGGTTTCCATCGGCATTGTTGTAGACAATTCCGGGTCCATGAGGCTCAAGCGCGCGGCCGTAAGCAAGGCCGTGGTGAATCTGGTGAAGGCCAGTAATCCTCAGGATGAAGTGTTCATCGTGAATTTTAATGACGAGCCCTATCTGGACCAGGATTTTACGGCCGATGTCAATTTAATGCGCGACGCTCTGGACCGCATGGATTCCCGCGGCGGCACCGCGCTGTATGACGCCGTATTCGTGGCCGCGGAACATCTGGCCAAGGGGGCGCGCCGGGAAAAGAAAATCCTTTTGGTGGTAACGGACGGAGAAGACAACGGAAGCATGATGACCCTGGAGCAGGCCATCCGGCGCGTTCAGGATGACAGCGGCCCGGTCATTTACTCTATCGGCATCCTGGGCAGGGAAGGGAGAGAACGCCGCGCCCGGCGGGCGCTGGAAGTGCTTTCCCTTCGGACCGGTGGCGTGGCTTTTTTCCCCAAGAGTCTTGACGAAGTCGATGATGTCAGCCAGGCCGTAGCGCGCGATATCCGGAACCAGTACACGATCGCCTATAAATCGACGACTCCGCAAAGCAACGGCGGCTACCGCAAGGTCAAAGTCCTGACCCGGGGCTTCAAGGACCTGCAGGTCCGTACCAAGAGCGGCTACTTTGCGGGACAGCAACACGCGTCGGCGGAGGCGCGATAGGCGGCTTCTCTGGCAGCATGCTAAGCCCGTTATGTTCCAGAACGATTCCGCTATTCGCGCGGGACGTCACTGTTCCTGTTTCGACATCAGCCTCAAGCGCAATTTCAATTTGTCGCAAGGCATCCTTGCTGCCTGACAAGAAATTGACTCCAGAGTGATCAATAGTGATCACGATCAATTGTGATCAATAGTGATCAATTCGTAACAGACGGCTCAGTTCTGCAACCAGCATAATTGTTTTCGTTCTGTTCCCACGCTTGTTCTGGCCGTAATCATGTT
>DATMPO010000126.1:0-3383 GCA_035567035.1 Verrucomicrobiia bacterium
TGCGCGAGGCGTTTCAGAAAAACGAACCGGAAATTGTGCAGAAAATTTTTCTTCGCCACGCATTTCCACAAAGCAAAAGTTCTGCTAGTATCCGTCCAGCTTTAGAAGTTTTTGTGTGGACCACTCAGTGTTCAACTTCCCTCTGCGTGGAACAGAGCAAGTCTGGACCGTCATCTTCATAACCATCGGGCTTAGCTGCCTGGGACAATTGAGAGCATGCCATTATCGGCGACAGTTACCGCTGCTGGGAATCCGTGGTTACAAATCCTCTCGGCGCTGGAAAAAAAGATCACCCGGCTTTCCTATGACACCTGGCTCAAGCCCACCCGCTTCAGTCATATCAATGGCAAAGTCATCTTTGTGCGCGTCCCCACGCCGGAGTTCCGCCACATCGGCGAAAAGTTCGGCGACCTGATCCAGGAAGCGCTGGAGAACCTGGCCCTGGACTTTCAGGACGTCAAGTTCATCACCGCGGAAGAAGATCCCACTGTGGTGCCGGTGCGTCCTTCCGCCGGCTTTCCTCCGGTGTCCGCAACCGGCGCGGCCGCGGCCGGGGGCAAGCAGCAGCGATTTGATTGGGACTCAGCGGCGCAGCTGAATCCCAAGTACACCTTTGACGCGTTTGTGATTGGCGCCGGCAACCAGTTTGCTCACGCCGCGTCGCAAGCCGTGGCCGAGCGGCCGTCCAAGGCTTACAATCCGCTCTTCCTCTACGGCGGCGTGGGAATGGGAAAGACCCACCTGATGCAGGCCATCGGCCACGAAGTAAAGCGCCGCCAGCCGGAAGCTTCCATCTGTTACGTTTCCAGCGAGAAGTTCACCAACGAAATGATCAACTCGCTGCGCTACGACCGCATGATCAGCTTCCGCGACAAGTTCCGCAACGTGGACGTCCTGCTGATTGATGACATCCAGTTCCTGGCGCAAAAGGAACGCACCCAGGAAGAGTTCTTCCACACCTTCAATGCGCTGCATGATTCCATGAAACAGATCGTGATTGCCAGTGACCGTCCACCCAAGGAGCTGGCGGAAGTCGAAGACCGGCTGCGGTCGCGTTTTGAGTGGGGGCTCATTGCCGATATCCAGCCGCCGGACCTCGAAACCAAAGTAGCCATCCTGCAGAAAAAAGCGGAATCGGAAAAAGTCGCCCTGGCTACCGATCTGGCGCTCTACATCGCGTCCAACGTTCGCACCAACGTTCGCGAACTGGAGGGCGCGCTGATCCGCCTGATGGCGTACTGCTCGCTGACCGGGGCGGAAGTCAGCTTGATGACCGCCCAGCAGGTGCTGAAGAACTTTATTGACTCCCAGGCGCGCAAGATCACCATTGACGCCATCCAGCGGGCCGTAGCCGAACAATTCGGCCTGCGCGTATCGGAGATCAAGGCCAAGAGCAACTCCCGCGCCATTGTCTTCCCGCGGCAAATTGCCATGTATCTGGCCAAGCAGATGACGGAAGCTTCCCTGCCCGAAATCGGCCGCCAGTTCGGCGGCAAGCACCACACCACCGTCATGCACTCCATTGACAAGATTGACCAGCAGCGCCAGTCAGACAAGGATTTGAACAGGCTTTTAACAAAGCTGATGGAGACCTTAAACAATTGATAACAGGCGGACATTGGAGGACGGTTCGCAGATCGGGACCGGATTCCCTTTTTCCTCCCTGTGGACTTGCTGTGGATACCGTGTAAATTCGGAAGGAAGTAGTTTGCCCGGTAAAGATTTGCAGCGCATGCACCAGGGCACGGTCCGGAATTCCAGCGGGGCGGGACCCGGAAGAAACTGTAAACTAAGCGGTTGGAAGGGATTCCAACTTTTCCCCAGGCAACGACTACTACTGCTGTATTTATTTGGTTTTTGATATAAGTTAGAACCGGCAGTAAGGCAGCATAAATTTTAGAGCCGTCCTCCGCAGGCTGAGGCGGGAGTCGCAATGGAAATCACGGTTAGCAAATCGGACCTGTTGAAGGAACTCACAGCCACGCAGGGCGTGGTCGAGCGCAAGACCACAATTCCCATTCTCTCCAATTTTCTTTTCGAGGCGGCCGGCGACAAGCTGCTGATTACGGCCACGGACCTGGACCTCAGTCTGCGCACCTCTTGCCCCGCCAAGGTCAAGAAAGAAGGCTCCTGCACCATCCCGGCACGCAAGCTGTACGACTACGTGAAGCTGCTGGGCGAGGGAGACATCGGAATCAAGCTTCTGGAGAACCACTGGGTGCAGATCCGCAGCGGGCGGTCGAACACCAAAATGGTCGGCATGGCGCGCGCCAATTTTCCGGCGCTGCCGCCGTTTCCGGCCGAAGCCCTCCAGCTGCCGGCCCAGGTGCTGCGTAACCTGATTGCCCGGACAATTTTTTCCATCTCCAACGAGGAGTCGCGATACACCCTGAACGGCGCTTTGCTGGTGCTGAAGCCGGATTCCCTCACCATGGTGGCCACCGACGGCCACCGCCTGGCGCACATTGAGCACGGCAATTCCAAGCTGCCGGTAAGCGGCGAAATGAAAGTCCTGGTCCCCAAAAAGGCCATGGCGGAACTGAGCACGCTGCTCAATTACGCGGACGTGCAGGTGGTGGAGTTCGCCAAAGACGACTCCACGCTGTTCTTCCGCATCGGCGGCCGCCTGCTCACGTCGCGGCAGCTTACCGGACAGTTTCCCAACTATGAAGCCGTGCTTCCCCGCGACAACAACAAGTCCGTCACCGTGCTCGGCGACGTGCTCTCCGCCGCCATCCAGCGCGTGGCCCAGTTTGCCGACGAACGGTCGAATGCCATCCGCATGAAAGTGGAGAAAGACGAGTTGAAAGTCTCCTCGTCCAACACGGAAACCGGCGAATCCGAAGATTCCATCGAGACCAGTTACAGCGGAGACACGGTGGTGATCGGCTTCAATTCCACGTACCTGCTGGAATTCCTGAAGGTCGTGGGCGCGGGCGGCGTCCGCTTTGAATTCAAAGACTCCCAGTCGGCCGGCCAGCTCCGTCCCGACGAAGCCGCGGACAGCGAATACAAATACCGCTACATCGTCATGCCCATGCGTATTTGACCAGCGGCCTGCAAGGGGAAAACAGAAATAGAAAAGGCCGGACATTTTTGTCCGGCCTGGTTCTTTTGCGGGAAGCTCTTTAGTGGACCATCTTCCGCGCCATGACCCGCTCCACGGCCTGTTCTACGCCGGGGATGAAGGAATCCGCCATCGAAGCAATTGCCGGAACACCGCCGAATCCGTGGCCAGCTAGAACGTCGTTCCAGCGCTGAAGGACAAGACGATTGGGGGCATTGCCTGCCGTTTTCGTTGCCGATTTTGCAGAAACAAGGCCAAATGCCCAATAGGTAAGGATTCCGATGGAGAGGACACTACTAGTCGTCTCCACGGGGTT
>DATMPO010000127.1:0-51732 GCA_035567035.1 Verrucomicrobiia bacterium
GCAAGAACCGGAAAAACCGCTTAAGATGTCCCGTCTCTGTTTTCCCGTCGCAAACTGACGCGGCACCCAAATGGGAACGAGGTGCGATGATGACGAACGCAAGCCCAACGCAAAATGCGGTCAGCCAACCGCCCGCGGCAAATGGGTTGGCAATGGTGCGCCTCACGATCGGCGCAATGTTCGTGTGGGTCTTCTTTGAAAACCTGGGAAAGGGCCTCTACACTCCAGCGGGCTACACAAACCTGATCAACTATTACATAAAGGCAAGTCACTCGCCGGCCGCGTGGAAGGCAGTTATGGGTTTTATGGCGAGTCACGCTGCGATGGCGGCTCCTATGCAGGCGATGACCGAAATCTCTCTCGGGATCCTGCTCGTCATCGGTCTGCTGACACGCCCGGTCGCCTTTGTAGCGTTTCTGTTCCTGGGCAGCCTTTGGATTTCTGAGTGGGGCACGTCTTGGATTTGGGAGCTGCTGGTTTCGGTGCTCGCATCACTTGCGCTCGCGGTGGGGCGGGCCGGTCGAGCGTGGGGCCTCGACGCTCTGCTAGCGCGGCGCTGGCCGTCCTCCCCATGGTGGTGACTGGAGCCAGGATCAAGTGCAAGTGTCGGTCGTCATTCCCGCGCACAACGAAGCGCAGGCCATCGGCCGCGTCTTAGCTGATCTTCCGGCCGATATTGTCACTGAGGTCTTGGTTGTAGACAGCAATTCAACCGACGGGACTCCCGAGATCGCCGCAAAGATGGGAGCCCGCGTCCTCCACGAACCTCGTCGCGGATACGGTCGCGCCTGTTTGGCCGGACTGGCTGGTGCAAGTAGCCCTGACGTTGTGGTGTTCCTCGACGGCGATTACAGCGATCGGCCACATGAGCTGCCACTTCTCTTGGCTCCAATCCTTGACGGCCGTGCCGATATTACGCTGGGTTCGCGCCTGGGGAAGCATGGCGTTCGTGGAGCGTTGCCCTGGCACCAAGCGTTTGGTAACCGCCTGGCGGCTGGCCTGATCAGGCTTTTGTATGGTCTAAGGATAAGCGACCTTGGACCGTTCCGCGCCGCGCGAGCAGATGTCCTTCGCCGGCTTGACCTCCAGGAGAACACGTACGGCTGGGCGGTTGAAATAATTCTAAAAGGCACGCTCGGGGGATTCCGCATCGTTGAAGTGCCGGTCAGCTATTATCCGCGAATCGGGAAATCGAAGATTAGCGGTACGCTGCGGGGCACTGTCGGAGCGGCTTGGTTCATCCTCTCCATGATAATGCGCTATTATTTTCGGCGTCGAAGGGCCGGAATGCCACGGCCAGCGTGATTTCTTGGATAGTGATCTCCTATGGAATCCTCCAGCGAAAACACAGCCCATCCGCCTGACCGCCGTTGCACGCTGGCGGTCATGGCAAAAGCTCCCCGGCCGGGCATGGTCAAGACGCGTTTAGCGCAGAGCCTTACAGTTGAAGCGGTCACCGAACTCTATCGCTGCCTCTTGGACGACACTATGACGCTGGCGCGCTCGTTGGGCCCTGTAGACGTTGCCATTATGTGCCCCGCTTCGGATGTCGAAGAATTAACGCGGTTGGCGGGAGGTGTGGTGGGCGTGGTGGCGCAGAAGGGGGAGGGCCTTGCGGCAGGTCTGACCTCGGTGTTTGCACACTTCGCGGCGCCTGGCCGGCAGCGCGTGGTTGCCTTCAACAGCGACAGTCCGCATCTGCCGACTTCGGTTCTTGCGAACGCGTTCGAGGCACTCACCGGGCATGACATGGTTGTCGGACCGACACATGATGGCGGCTATTATCTCGTGGGGGCCAAGGCTTCCCATCCAGCTCTGTTCGATGGCGACGGCATGGGCACTAAGAGCGCGCTTGAGGCGCTGCTGGCACGCGCTCGCGGGCTGCAGCTTTCTGTTGGATTCACAGATCCTTTCTACGACATCGACGTGGAGACCGACTTAACCCGGCTGGCCGCGGAGCTGCGGCTCGCTCCGGCCAGAGCGCCGCGAACGGCGATCTGGCTGAAACAGTGGGAAGAAGCGGTGGCCCAGTTGCGGACGAACACAGGAGACCTGTGAAGCTTACGCCATCCCGCAGGCTGTACGGGTTCGGCGCCATCTTGCTCGTGTCGATGACGCTCTGTTCACGCAAACTCAGCGGCATGGGCGAAACGTTCTTCATCATTCCGCTGGCAGTTGCCGGCATCGCGTACCTTCTCGCCGTGCGTGAGTTGTTCTCCACGCCGAATCTCCCGAAGCGCGTCATTGTTATCGGGCTCGTGCTGGCTGCTCTATGGCGTCTCCCGTTTCTGCTGACGCCGCCGGGCCCGGATGATGACGTCCATCGATATGTTTGGGATGGCCGCATGCAGCGGCTCGGCTACAACCCTTATGTTGTCGTTCCCAGGGAACCTGCACTCAGTGGATTGCACACATCCGAGACGCGCACGCTTAACAACCCGGACCTACCGAGCCCGTATCCAGCGGGTGCACAGCTCTTCTTCCGCGCCGTGACCGCGATTCATGAATCTGTCTTTGCGTTCAAAGTGGCATTTGTGATTTGCGATTTGGCGATCGTTCTCATTTTGCTCGATATGTTGCGTCGTAGCGGCCAGGGACCGCACTGGGTACTGGCTTATGCCTGGAACCCACTGTTGGCGATCGAAGCGGCGGGCAGTGGTCACATCGATATTGTCGGCGTGCTGCTGCTTTTGGTGTCTGCCGTCGCGCTGGGACGACGCTGGCGTACGATTGCAGCGCTGGCATTTGGCCTGGCTGTCGCGGTGAAATTCCTCCCGATTGTACTGCTGCCACTCTACTGGAGGCGTGTTCGTATTCGCGATGGTGCGCTGGCGGCAGTCGTCGTCGGACTCCTCTACATACCATTTTTTAACCACGGGTGGATTCCGATTGGCTCGCTCGGCACGTATGTGCAGAGCTTCCGCTTCAATGATCCGTTGTTTGCGACCCTCGAGCGAGTGGCGCCCCCCCAAGTTGTAGTTGGACTGGCAGTGCTCATCGGCTTTCTTACCGCGATCTGGATGAGAAGGAAGTCCGCGGAATGGTCTCCCGACTCGTTTGCCTGGCCCATGTCAGCATCGCTTCTGTGTGCACCGGTCGTGTATCCGTGGTACCTTCTCTGGCTGCTGCCGTTCATGCGATCAGCCTCGACGGTGCCGATCATTATCTGGACAGTCAGCATCATCCCAACTTACTACGTTTGGCATTTGCGCACGCTCGGTCGTCCATGGCTGGTTCCTGGCTGGATTATGCTGTTGGAATACGGAGCGGTGGCAACGGCCGGCGCATTGATTGCGTTTCGCCGGCTTACACGACCGGTGTTAACCCGATCCTCAACGGGCTAGGCGCCCTTTGCGAATGCGGAACTTGTTGGGCATAACGAGTGTGGCCCGAGGTGTATAATCCGGGGCGAAACCGAGCAAGGGGTGCGAATGGCCGATGTGGGCGAAGCGTCCGTGCCGAAATGCCCTTGTGAATCCTGAAGCTTTTCCCCGTCATCCAACCCAGCCGCAGCTCAATTCACCGAGGAGCGAACTCCAATGACAAAGACAACTGCGATTCGTGTAACGATGGTCCATCTTCTGGCTTTCGGGGTGCTGGTCCTTGCCGCAGCCTCCTGGGCGCAGACGCGCCCGCCCATTGCCGAACAGGTCGCCAAAACCTATGGTCTCGATTCGTGGGGACAAGTCGAGGCGATCCGCTACACCTTCAACCTGGATATTCCCGCGATCAAACTCAAACTCTCCCGGACCTGGACCTGGGAGCCCAAAGCTGACCGCGTTACCTATGAGGGAAAAGACAAGGCAGGTAATCCGGTGAAGGTGACGTACGTGCGTTCGCAGGTCAGCACCCAGCCGGACAACGTGAAGAACGAAATCGATCCGGGATTCGTCAACGATCAATATTGGCTGGTCTTCCCGTTTCACGTGATCTGGGACACCGGCGCCAACGTGGAAGATAAAGGCAAGCAGAAGCTGCCGGTTGGCAAGGGTTCGGCCGACCATGATGTTGTGGTGAAATATGCCTCGGGTGGCTACACGCCCGGCGATACCTGGGAACTCTTTGTCGGCGCCGACAACCGAGTGCAGCAATTCGTCTTCCACCACGGTGGAACCGCAAAGCCGAGTGTGGTCGTGGCGACCTGGGCGGGCTACAAGAAGGCCGGCCCGCTCCTCTTCTCAACGGACCACCACGGCACGGCGGACGGCACGCCGATGACTCTCACCTTTTCTGATGTTGCCGTCAAGGTGACGGGGTCAGACACCTGGGTTAACGCAAAATAAACCATGAACGCGCAATAAAAAGCGGACGGGCTCGTTCGAGAAACGAGTACCGAAGTAGATAGGAATGGCGCAGTGATACAAAGACCTTTGGCAAACAGCCTGGTTGTTACCGGGCTGTGCCTGGTCATTGCCGGAGTGATAAATCCGTCAAAGCGGTTTCTCAGGCGGGATGCCGGCATTTCTCGGCTATTTAGGTGCGGAGTTCGAGCGGAAGACGAGAAAATAGTCTTGTCCGTCTCCCTTCACAAAGTCGTACTGTTCTTGCAATTGATAACCAGCCTGGGCAGCTTCCTGTATTACCACATCACGAGAGACGCCGTGGTCATCGCCCTTGCCATTGCGATCAATGATGCCGATCCGCGCTCCACTGCGCAGGGCCCTTCGCAAGTTCTCCAGCAAGAGCACTGGGTGCGCAACTTCGTGATAGGTCTTCAACAGCAGCACGGAATCAATGCTGTTTCTCGAGAGTCTCGGATCATCCTCCTCGCTCAGGATCGCGTGAACGTTGCCAATACCCTCCCGCTGAGTACGCCGATTTATGTAATCAATGGACTCTGGATTGATGTCAACGGCGTAGACAATTCCAGTGCTTCCCACACGCTTTGCCGCGCGAATGGCGAACCATCCTGACCCGGCCCCGATATCGGCGACATGTGTGCCTTTCTTGATGCCGAGAATATCCATCACGCGTTGAACCTGTAGTTTCTTGTCGCGGTCTTTACCTTCAAAGATGGAGAGATCACCAGTGTATGGCTGACTCGTCTTGCGCGGCGTGGGCTGAGGATCTGTCTTCGCCCCAGTTTGCGCGGCCCGAACGTTCAGGAGGGCGATCTCGGAAGAGGTGATAGGCGCCTGCACAACCATGAAAATGAACGCGGCCAATAAGACTGCACTTGCTTTGCGTAAGGTCGTAAAAAGTATCACGTTCAACCCCTCGCCAAAACGATCGTGGTGCAGGAACTCTCTCCTTTGGGAAGGTCCCGAGCGGCAGCCATGGTGATGTCCAACTTTTGCGTCTGCCCCCGAGTGACGGGACAATAGAAGTCAGGTTCCAGGAGCGCGTCTTGCAGGCGACGCCGCCCGGCGCAACCGCCATGACAGGCTTCCCGGAAATCACAAGGTTCGCAGGCGGACGGCAAAGATCGCGCCTCACGGAATGGATGAGTTTCGGTCATTTTCGATCCTAATTGCTGCAACTCGGACAGCGGCCCTCCCTTCCCGGGCCAATAGACGCACGGTTGCGTTGTGCCGCGTGGAGTCACGCGCACGGTGCTGATGCCGCATCCGCCAATTCGTGGTGGCAATCCAGCCATCGCCCGTACCAGCGGTTCGCCAATCGCGATCACATCCGTTTCCGCAAACAGCGCGCGAAAGCCCTCCCAATACTGCTCATAGGTGAGCGCATACGTATCGGAGCGCACCGATTGATAAACGTTCACTCGCAGGGGAGCGTCAAATTGTTTGGCTATTCGCGCGACCTCCGCCAGACGCAAGTAGTTCGCCTTCATCATGATCGCGATGATCGTTACAGGCACGCCAAGCCCTACGCAACGTTCTGCTTGCCGGTGGATCAGCCCCCAATTACCGTTTCCGCGCTGTGCATCCTGTTCCGCTTGCGTCGGATAATCGAGAGAAAACTCAATATCGTGAAAGGCGCGCAACTCGTTGTCTTCCAACACAGCAACACTATGGCCGTTGGAAGTGATCGTAAGCTTGATGGACTTTTTGCGCAGGCTCGCCAGAATCGCCCTAAAGTCCGGGTGCATTCCGTTCTCGCCGGTGCCCAGATTCACCGAACGGATCGGCAGTCGTTCCATGATGGCCTTCACCTGATCCAGAGAGAGGCGATCCGTGCGGGTTGGATCTCGATAGCAGAAGGCGCAGGAGAGGTTACACTCGTTGGTGAGCCCGAGCCCGAGCGCAATTGTGGATTCAGGCGCCTTCGCGCTGAGAGAAGATGCGGTGCCCGAAACTTCGACAGGGATGTTGGTCACACGCGGTCCTCCGCCACCGAACTCACGCAACGTGCCAGGCAGTGCGCGTAGCGGGAGACTGCGGCATACTCCGGCCGTCTGCCCAGCTTCCGCTCCAGTTCAAAAATCCTTTCGTAGTCTGCGCTGCGAGAAACCCGTGGCGGCAAATAGTCAGCAAGAACGCGTACACCTCGCTCGGCAATCGCCGCCAGCGACGCCTCTGTCAGCATGGCTCGCAAGGTTTCTGCCGTAAATAGTCGAACCCTGCCTCCGTACAAGGATTCCTGTCCCCACTCAGCGGTGAGGCCATTTTCCGCGGCAGCCAAATCGCCCGCTTGGATAGCGATCTTGAATACTTCGCCCGCCTGGTTACGTACGAGAACGGACAATATCGCCGATGAATTCCGTAAGAGGAGAGCCGCACCGCGCAACACAGCACCTGGGTCGTCGCAATATTCCAAAATGTTGTGGCAGAGAATCACATCGAACGATCGAGCGTGGAAGAAGCTCTCCAACTGGGTCGCGTCACCGTGTTGCAGTACGACCTTGTCCGTAACCCCTGCTTCCGATGCCGCGCGCTTCGCGATGTCCAGCATCGCTGGAGAGGAATCCAGCAGCGTGACGTGAATGCCAAGTCGCGCCAGGCGAACAGCGATCACTCCCGTGCCGCACCCGACGTCAAGTGCGCACAGTGAAGGTTTGGCCCGCAAGGGAAGAAAATCCTGCAGGTTGGCAAAAGCCAGGTCGGAGCGCAACCGGCCCTCGGGCGTCTCGAGGTAGACGGCGTACTCATTCGCGCCGCTCTGAAAGCGTTCACTGTCGGCCTTGGCAGTCATCTTCATGCGACCTCAAGCGAAGCGTTCGAAGTGCCGCAGACGGTCCGGGTGGCGAGTGAGCGTCCCCGGCACCACTTTGATGGCGGCGTCGCGTCCGAACCGCACGTCACGAGCGCGATACACTTTGCCATGCCGCCTGCACTGAGTTGAGTTTCAATTGCGCCGAAACCGAGTCGAGTGCAGAGCTCAAGGTCATGGGCAACTCGTAATTATAGTCGAGCGACTGCGATGGGATGATAGAGGGAATCAAGAAGCTCGGCCTTCATCCCAAGAATCTGGCGGCCGCAAAGGCGTACGGGAGTGGAGAGTCTTTGGTGTGGTTGATGGCGATCGCGTTGAACAGCCGTTAAGTGAGGAGGAGTGAAGGGGCCCTAAGTGTAATATCCGGCCTCGTAACAGAGGAGACAATTCATGCCAACAATCGCGAGTAAAGACACGCGGATGGCCCGCCTATTTCGGTGGCGACGGTTCGAGCCACGCTCCGTGCCGATGCAGAATAGAGATTCCAGCGGGCTGGCGCCCCACGTCGTCCTCCGCCATAACTGCTCAGAATTCAATCCATACCATCCATACCCGTCAGACCCATAAATCTGTTAATGAATGTTGCTAGTGTGACGGATGGTGCAGATGTGACAAAACTTAAGTGTCGGTAAGGATTTCGGTTGGCTGTATCTCATTGAAAGCCAGCGGGTTGTAGCAGATTGCATGAGCGAATCCCACTCTCTCCGCAGACCCTTTGTTTTGTATAACCCATTACTCCCTCAATTCTAGACAAGGCCGGCCGTTAAGAGATTCTCTATCTTGTTCATTTGTCGTTGTGAATCCCTTTCTGGATCGCCTGGAGAAGCGTCTCCAGTTCGAAGTCGCCGTCGTGCCGCTCGCTATTGATAAAAAATGTCGGCGTTCCGTTTACCCCGCTGCGCACGCCGCTGGCGAAGTCCCCCTGCACACGCTCGGCAAAAGTGCCCGACTTGAGCGCGTCCCTCAGCACTTGTCTATCAAGCGTGAGGCGATGGGCCAGTTCCACGAGCATTTGCTCGCTGAGAGAACTCTGGTTTTCGAAGATCAGGTCATGCATGTCCCAGAACTTGCCATGGTTGGCGGCAAACTCAGCCGTTTCGGCGGCGGCCTCTGCGTGTGGATGTATTTCTCGCAGCGGGAAGTTTCGAAAGACAAATCGCAACTGTTTTCCGAACTTCTTCTGAAGCGCTTTAACGATCGGGTATGCACGTCCGCAGTGAGAACATTCGTAGTCGCCATATTCGACCAAAGTAACCGGGGCGTCGGCTGGACCTTGTGAGTGGTCGGCAGGTCCGACTGGGACTTTCAGCTTTGCCATAACAACCTCATTTCGGAAGACTCTCGAGTGCTTCGAGAATCCCGTCGGCGCCCGGGTTGACCGCTATCGGAGAGATATAGCTCCAGGTAATGGCCCCTTTTTTATCGATGACAAAGAGCGCACGCTCGGAGACTCCGTCTCCGTCGCGGAATGCTCCGTAAAACTTCGACACAGCGCCTTTGGGTTCGAAATCAGCGAGCAACGGAAAGTGGAGCTTGCGATCGCGGGAAAATGCGGCGTGGCACCAAACGCCGTCCACGGAAATTCCCATCAACTCGGCGTTGAATCGGTGAAACTCGGGCAGGATCTCGTTGTAGAGCGCCATCTGGTCCCCGCACACCGGGCTCCAGTCGGCTGGATAGAAAGCCAGGATAACAGGTCTACCGCGCAGTTCCTTGAGCGACAGCACTTGGTCCGGCGTGACATGCAGAGTGAAATCAGGCGCTGGCGTACCGGCCGACAAAACATTCGACATGGAACCTCCGCTCTCTCCTGCAGTTACGTTCGGAAGCTATTATCTCTTACGAGGGCGGGTTGACCAATTCAGTCTGGATATCGATCCTCGAAGTCAACGACTTGTGCACCGGACAAAGGTTTGCGATCTCCAACAGTCTTGTCCGTTGTTCCGAGGACAGCTCGCCCATCAGCGTAATTCGCCTCTCGATTCGATCGAGCATGGCTGCTGGCTGCTCACAGTTGACGCAGTCATTGGCGTAGTTCTTCGAATGTGTAAGAGCGACGCGAATCTCGTTAAGCGGCCACTTTTTGCGATCGGCGTACATGCGAAGAGTCATGTTTGTACATGATCCCAACGCGGACAGCAGCAGCTCATATGGGTCTGGTCCATCATCGCTGCCCCCTGATGTCTTGGGTTCGTCTGCGAGCAAGTGGTGCGGACCAACCAAAATGAATTGGCGCGGACCAGAGGGCCCACCGATTACTGTTACCGCTCTCGACATGTCTTAGCCTCCCAACTGATGCATGGCCCGCGAATTCCTTACTGCGGGCGGCTTACGCTGAATTGTCGGCAAACGCCGAAATAGGGTCACGTGAAATGGCTACCCTCCTGAGTTTTGGTGGGGACCACCAGGTGATGTACTTTCGGTGTCCCGCGAGCGAGACTCAGCACGCGTTCCTCCACCTCGCGATCGGCATGGGTCGAGCGTTCATGCTGGCGCATATGTTCCGCCCAGGAGTCCACGAGAAAGGTCTCCAGGTAACGGTTTGGACTCTCCAGGTCCCGAAAGATTTGCCACCGGTATGCGCCGTCGCGACGCCGAATGCGTTCATATTTGCGGATTGCCTGAAGAAACCGTGCTTGATGCTCCGGCTCAACATCATATTCGACTGTGACAAGAGCCGGACCGGAACCGGTAATAGCCAAATCTTCGTTAGGCACGATGGGCAGCTTCCAGTGAACCCAGGGCGTAAGGTCGACCGTCAAGTCAGGCAACTTGAACAACAGCCCCAATGCCGCGGTGGCGATGGTCCCGGCCCCGGCCCACATCAGCGCCACGTGAATGCCGGTCCTCGTCGCCAACGCGCCCCATACAGCACTCCCACCTGCCATCGCTCCTTGAAACACGAGCATCGAGACCGCAAGCACTCGAGCGCGTACCCAGTCGGGAGTATGGTTCAAAGTGATGACATTGAAGAGAGAAATGAAAACAATCCATGCCGCGCCTGCAGTGAACATGGTCGCATTCAGTGTGGGCAAATTACGCAACATGCCCGCGGCCATTGTGCTGAGTCCAAAAGCCAAAACTCCCCCTGACACTACCGTTTCGGCGGACCACCGTTGCCGTGCCCGCTGCATTGCCAGGGCGCCCAGCACGGCGCCGAAACCGAATGAACCGAGCAGGAATCCATAGCCGGTAGGGCTCTTGCTGGCTTCGTGCGCAACCGAGGGCAACAGCGCCAGAAGGCCGCTGGCGAAAAACATAACTATCCCTGAACGAAAAAGCAGCGTGAGGAGACCTGGTGAGTAGCGCACGTATCGGATCGCAGCGGCGGTTGCGCCCCCCAATGTCTCTGCAGGAGTCGTTCGTTTGCGAAGGGTCCGGTTCCAGCGGCCCACAACGAGGATCACACCCAGGAACGAGACCGCATTGACGGCAAATGCCGTACCAACGCCCGCTGCTGCAATGATGATGCCGGCCAGCGCCGGTCCAATCGCTCGGGCAAAATTGAATTCAATGCCATTGAGGGCCGCGGCAGATGGCAGATCTTCCTTCGAAACCAATTCGGGCAAAACAGCGCGCCAGGTTGGACTCTCGAACGCATCTCCCGCAGCAAGGGCAAATGTGAGGACCAGCAACAGTAACGGAGAGATGAGGCTGCCGATGGTCACTGCGGCAAGGATGATGGCGACAACTGCCATCCAGACTTCGGTAAACAGAATCAATTTCCGGCGGTCGACGATATCGCCAATGGATCCTGCGGGCAGGGCAAAAATGAAGAACGGCAAAGCACTCGCGGTCTGCGTCAAAGCGACATATAAGGGTCCGGCGTTGAGCGACAGCATGAGCCAGGCCGCTCCCACACTCTGCATGAATGTACCAACATCAGAAGCGATGTCGGCCAACAAGAGGTTGCGAAACGTGCTGACGCGTAGGGGTTGCCACAGGCTGGACACTACTGCCTTCGAGTCACGGCTGGTCACGCTCAACATCTCCGGTCACACAGGGATTGACGACTGTCACCGATCCTTCAGTGCCTATGTTGCCCTCTTCTTTTCTGGCCGCCCACTCCAACGCACTGGCCAAGCCGATCGGAAAAGTATCATAGCTGGTGATCTGTTTATGCAAGAACCAGGCGTCGAATTGGTCTCTTCTATTCACGCAGGCTTTCCCGTTTAAATACGAGGACCTTTGCCGTAAACACGTACACTGGCTGGCCATCTTGATTCATAGTCGTGCTTTTGACTTTGACGACGGCCTGGTTTGGTTTGGATCGGGAGGGCACAATGTCAACTACTTCGCTTTCAACACGCAGAGTATCTCCAGGCCTCGTTGGCTTCGGCCACGCCAATTCGCCGCCCAGTCCAATAATCCCGTTGCCCAGTGGCAAGCCTCCGGTGACCAGAAGGCGCATTGCCACTGCCGCAGTATGCCAGCCACTCGCCGACAATCCGCCGAATATGGTGTCCTGAGCGGCGGTCTGATCGAGATGAAACGGCTGTGGATCGAATTCTTCCGCAAACGCCTTGATTCGCTCTTCATCCATCCGATAGCTGCCGGAGGTGAATCGCTGGCCCACATACAAGTCCTCCAGATAAAGGCCCGTCTCATGGCTCATAGGTCACCACCGATCTTTATACCTTAGCCGAAATTTAGGCTCCTCAGGGGCGATGCCCGGCGCGCGACGGTGCACAAGATCCGCAAGGGGATTCTTTGTTGACATGGAGTCCTCTCAGGCCTGGCGAGCCAAGAGGAAGCACCATCTACCTACAAATTATCTGGTTCGATCATGGAAACTTGCGCTTGCCTGATCGCCGGGAGCACTTGACTCGATTACCAGGACATCGAGGCCTTCGGAGATGTCATTCCTATTTCGCTCCTGGGTAATCCGAAGATTTCGATCTCTGTGCCCAAGGCAATTGGGTGCACCATGGCGGATTTGAGCTTCTCGGCACCGAGTTGGTGTTCCCAACGGCTCACGACAATTGTCGCGACGCCGTTGCCGATTGTGCCGGTCAGGACGCGGCATGCGCTCATAAACTTGTCGATACCCAGCAGGATCGCGATTGACTGGATCGGAATGTCTGGGATGATCAACATCTGTCTTAGACCCCTAGGTTTCTTTGGCTCTCTGCGCCAGCTCGCGAAATTCTTTAGCTCGTTTGTGGCTGGCCTTCATTTGCAGCTGTGCCAGCTGTCGAGATTTCTCACTGCTCAGGTGCGAAACCAAAGCCTCAAGTTCAGTTGCCACCTCATGCGCGTGGTCAGCCTCTTTGATCATGAGATGCTCGAATTTACGGACTGACTCATTGTGATCCATAGCAGCTCCTTCCGAAGAGACACCGCATCGTCGCCAGCGCGAACCAGATCGGGTTGTCCAGAGACTCAAAGGTTGCGGCAAGGACGCTAGAGCCTCTTTTCGGATTCACCATAGCACACTCCTCGTAAGCCTTGTGTTTTTCGATTGAACTCTCTAAAGCCTCGCCCGAGCGACTGCACAAACTAGCCAAGATGTGCTGACCAGAGCGGCGCTCAAAGGCAGCGCGGTACCGCACAGCCTTCGCGTCGTCACGTTAAGGTTCTTCACAGACCGAAAGGACGTGGGCTTAAGGTTTCAGAAGCGACTTCCCATAGCCAACAGGAATGGCGAAATTCGATCCACCGAACTCACGCACCATGGCAAAATTAATTCCTATAACTTTGCCCTCGTTGTTGAATAGCGGACCGCCCGAGCCACCCGAACTGGTTTGGGCATCATAGACAATCTTGTCCGGCAGCACGTCGCCGATATGCCCCTGGGTAATGACAGGCCTGATCAGGTTGCGGCGGGCGAGTTCCTCCATCAGTAGCTTCGGATCACCGTTGGATGCAGTCGCGATGGACTGGAGGGTCTCTGCGCCTGCCCGAGCCAGAATTGCACTGAGAGGCCCTGGATGAGCCCAAACGCCAAGCGCAAGCGCGCCTGGCCAACCTGATCATGCGCACCGGAAAGGTCGGACACGCATGAGTGTTGTGTACTGTTGTGGGACAAATGCTCGTGACACTCGTAAGTTGTGGAAAAATGGCGGGGACGACGAGACTCGAACTCGCGACCTCTGCCGTGACAGGGCAGCGTTCTAACCAACTGAACTACGTCCCCACTTTGTTTGGATCAGGTTGAGTGGAAACCTGGGTTTGCGGATGGCGCTTACGCATCGGCCGCATTTCTTAGACCGTTGCTCCGAAATAGATTGTAACAGAGGCCAGGGAAAGGAGTCAGCGATTGGGGCGCAAACTAATCTTCGCGACGTCATGCGCGTCTTGGACCGCCCAGCACCCGCGCCGGAAACAGAATGATGGCCTTGAGCAAATCGAGCACACCGCCAACGGCGACGCCCACAATGCGGAACGGCAACAAGACCAGCCACACCAGCGGATACAGGACCAGCGCCAGCAGCGCCAACGGCCAGCACAGCACCAACAGAATGCACCACAGAAGAAATTTGGCCACTCACCACGCTCCCTGCCGACTTGTACTATATAGATTACGGGAAAAACTCATTTATGAGAACGGCAGCGCCAATTAGACCCGTTGATATTGCCGGCTGGGGACGGCGCGTGATGCAGGCCCATCAGAGGATCAGTTCATGGGTTGTGGAGACGCCTTGTGAGCCGGTCACCGGGAGCATTGCCGGAGGCCCGGCCCGGTTGCTGTTCAAGCGCGAAGACCTGCAGCACACGGGATCTTTCAAACTTCGTGGAGCTTCCAACAAGCTGCTGGTGCTTACGCCCGAGGAACGCGCTGCGGGAGTCATCGCGGCTTCCAACGGCAACCATGGGTTGGGTGTTGCCGCGGGCGCGCGGACTCTGGGCGTGTCGGCTGAAGTCTACGTTTCTTCGCACGTTTCTCCCGCGAAAGCGCGGAAGATCGAAGAATATGGCGCGGTCGTTCGCCGCGCGGGATCTGATCCATTGGACGCTGAACTGGCGGGCCGGGCGGCGGCACGCAAGGCCGGTAAAGCTTTTATCTCGCCTTATAACGATGCTGACGTCATGGCCGGTCAGGGGACAATCGCCGTTGAGCTGCTGCACCAGTCGCCTTCGCTGGACGCGGTGTTTGTGGCGGTGGGCGGCGGCGGCCTTGTCGGCGGGATTGGCGCCTACTTGAAATGGATTTCGCCGCAGACGGAAATTGTCGGCTGCTGGCCGGAAAACTCCCGCGTGCTGTATGAATCCATCAAAGCCGGGTACATCGTGTCTTTTCCCGAGCTTCCAACACTCTCTGAAAGCACAGCCGGCGGGTTGGAGCCGGAAACAATCACGCTGGACGTTTGCCGGACGGTGATCGACCGGTCCGTGCTGGTCACGGAAGACGAGATTCTCGCGGCCATGCGCCTGGCCCGGAAAACCCATGGCTGGGTAATGGAAGGCGCCGCAGCCGTGGCCCTGGCGGCATTTCTCAAACAGGCCGCAGCTTATACCGGGAAAACCGTGGCCGTTGTGATTTGCGGAGGCAACGTCTCACCGGAAGTTTTGTCCCGCCTGCAGTGATTCATTGTTTCTTCTCCGGCGGAGAAACCTCGGCAGGAAGATCGGGCCGCGCGTAGTACACTTTGCTGCCTCCGGATTTTTGTACTTCGTCCACAAACGTGGTTCCGTAATCGCGCTTGGCGTCGGACAGCGCGTAGGCCTGTCGCTTGTAGTTCCAGCTCTTCGGATTGAGCCGCTGGGCCTCTTTGAAATGAGGTATCGCTTCCTGCAAATGGCCCGATTTATAAAGCTGCTCGCCCAATCCGAACTCGGCGGCAGCCAGGAGGATATCAGGATCGTTCACCGCAAGCTTGTCCCGGAGTTTCGCTTCGCTCATGACGTAAACGCTCTTGTCACCCTTTTCTGCCCAGTCCTTGAGCGCGCCGAGGTAAGGAGCAGAATCCATTCCGGTGTAATTTTTGAAACGGTCGTCCACAAAAGCAACTTCATTGGGGCGGACGATCCTTCCTTTTTCGTCGATCCAGACCCCCGTGGGGACGTTCACCATGTTGTAGAGTTTGGAAACCAGGTGCTTTTCGTCAATGAGAGCGGTATAAGTCGGATGGGCGTCCGTGATCCACTTGCCCGCGTCTTTCACGCCGTTGGTATCTTGCGCGACGGAGATGATTTCAAAATTCTTGTCTTTCAGTTGTTGATAGATCGCTTGCCAGCCTGGCAAGTCAAAGCGGCACCCTCACCAGGAGGCCCAGGTCACCAGAAAGACTTTCTTGCCGCGAAAGTCGGAGAGGGAGTGCATTGTACCGGCCATGTCCGGCAGCGTGAAATCGGGCGCGCGCAGCGAGGCCAGCCCCTGGCGCTGGTCGGCGCGGAGCCCGAAATACCAGGTGGCAAGAGCTTCGTCGTGCGCTACGGGCTGCTGCACAAGCTGGGCAAATGCCGTGAGATTGAACCAGGATGCTCCGGACTCGTGACGCAAGAATTCTTCCTTGCGCCCTTTGGTCAGCGGGAAGCACAGTTCATCGCGGCACACGCCCTGGGGCTTCACCTCAAATCGCGTGGCGCGCTTCAGGTCGGCAGTCGTGATCCAAAGCTGGCCGCCGGCGTCCGCGGCGCGATTGACTTCGGTTGTCACGTCATCATAGATGATGGTCGCCGTGGTTTCTTTAGCGGCCGCCGCAAAGCTAAACATCGCTACAAACAAAAGACCCACAATAAGTCTTAGCAGCATGTCTCGTTCTCCTATCCATACTCGCAAACATGGAGTGCGTCGGCCAGACAGGCTACTCGTCTGTCCGAACGTTGATTTCCTGCCCGGCTGCATCGTCATACTCAGGCTTATTCTTTCCCTGGAGGTACTTGTCGAACCAACCGACGATGTGTTCCAGGCGTTCCACCCGGTGCCAGGGCTGACCGGAACGCGAGAGCTCATGCGATTCACCTGGAAACCGTACCATGACTGTTGGCCGCTTGAGGTACTTAAGCGCCCGGAACATCTCTTCACCTCCGGCGCCGGGCGGCGTACGGTAGTCGGCCTCACCCAGCACCAACATGAGAGGCGTGTGCACGTTCTCAATGTAAGTAATGGGCGAACGGGTAACGTAGTCTTGCGGGTCCTGGAACGGCGGCGCCTTGAACCAGCTCGGCTGGTACAGCGTGAAATCGTCCGAGTACCACCAGGCGGACCAACTCGCGATATCGCGCTGAGCAACGGCGGCGGCAAAACGGTCGGTGTGCCCGACCACCCAGTTGGTCAGCAGGCCGCCACCGCTTCCGCCGGTCACTCCGAGTTTCTTTGCGTCAATGTATCCGCGCTTGATGACTTCATCTACGCCGATCATCAGGTCTTTGAAATCGTCTCCCGGATAGTGGTACTGAATGATGTTTCCGAAATCCTGGCCGTAGGACGTGCTGCCGCGAGGATTCGGATAGAGGACCACGTATCCCTGGGCCGCCATCCACTGAAATTCATGGTCGAAGACAAAGCCATAAGCGGCATGGGGACCGCCGTGAATGTTCAGGATCAGCGGATATTTTTTCGCCGGATCAAAATCCGGCGGTTTCTGGATCCAGGCATGAATGCGCTTGCCGTCAAAGCTCGAGTACCAGATCTCTTCCGGCGCAGTAAGGTTCAACTGTGAGAATAACTTGTCATTGACATGCGTGATCTGCTTCGGCTCCGCACCGGCGCGATCCACCAGAAACAGGTCTCCGATATTGGTGGGCGTGGAAACGATCGCCACGAACCTGGAGCCGTCAGCTGAAACGCGAAACCGCTCTACGGCCTGGTTGCCGTGCGTGATTTCTGTGACTTTCCCGGAAGCAATGTCCACCTGGATCAGGTTGGCCCGGCCTTCCCTGGCGGTAGTGGTGATCAGGCCACCGCCATCGCTGGTCCAGACCACAGGATCACCGCCGCCGGCGCGCGGAGTACCCTGATCGCCGCCCACGCCGCCGCAAACATCATAGTCATACTTGGTGGTGAGGTTACGGGGCTTGGCGCCGGCCGCAAGGTCGACAACCCAAAGATCAGGTTGGGTGTAGGACAGCACCGGCTCGTTGGCAGCGGCACAAAAGGCCAGATGCTTGCCGTCCGAGCTGAGGGAGAGAGAGCGCGGACCCAAGTTGATCGCGAGGATTTTTTGCGATTCTCCACCTTTTGCCGGCACGGAGTAAACGTCCGCATGGGGCAGCTCATAGGAGGGATCATTCGTCCGCGTAGTGGTGAAGTAGATTCTGCTCCCGTCTCGCGACCACATGACGTTCTCTTCCTGGAAATTTCCGGACGTGAGCTGCATCGGCTTAACGCTGTCCTCGGAGTTTTGCGGCGCCGCTACCACCCAGATGTGCTGGTGGTGCTTGAAGTCGAGATAGCCGGCGCCGTTCGCGCGATAAACAGACCGCGTGATGACCCGAACGTCGCTCTCGTGCTCCGAATCTGCCGACTCAGGTTTATCCTTGGGTTCTTTTTTCGCTTTCGCCAGGTCTTCCGGGGAGGTATCGCTGGTGAACGCGATCCACATGCTGTCCGGCGACCACACCGGCGATGCTGAGCCGCGGGGAAGATTCGTGACCTTCCAGGACTCGCCTCCGCCCATCGGCAATATGTAGAGTTGAGCGGCGGGAGGCCGTGCGCCAGCGGCTGGTGTGCCTGAACTCTCCGATCCACGGACAAAGACCAGCCACTTACCGTCCGGCGACCACCGGGGAGAAGAATCGTGCAAGCCGTCGGTGATACGGCGCGGCGTGTCGCCGTCGATGCCGACGCTCCAGATCGAGGTGTCGTAGCCGTCCTTCTTTTCGTTTACCGTTACTTTGACAAAGACTACGCGCGATCCATCGGGAGAAATCTGCGGATCTCCGATCCAGTTAAACTGAAAAATATCTTTCTCAGTAATGAACCGCTTTTGCGCCAGAAGGCCGGTCGCGGCGACCACGAGTGCGGAGACAAGGAGAAGACGGAAACGACGGTGCATATGGGCTCCTGCGAACACCATTTTTTATACGATTACCTGAGCTGTTGTCCACACCCATCGGGTGCCGCGCTACCGGGCGTTAACGGCAACCGGCATGGGGCTCAACCCCAGGTCCTGCATCAGTACACCGTCTTCGTCGGCGGCTGGGTTGGGCGTGGTCAGCAGCTTTTCGCCAGTAAAAATCGAATTCGCGCCTGCGAGGAAACAGAGGACCACGGCCTCGCGGGTCATTTGTTTACGTCCGGCAGCCAGACGAACCATCGAGCCGGGCATGATGATTCTTGCTGTCGCAATCATTCGAACCATGATTAGAGGATCGAGGTCCGGCTCGTTGGCCAGCGGCGTACCCTTCGCCCGGACCAGCATGTTGATCGGCACGCTCTCCGGATGTGGATTGAGCGATGCCAACTGGTGCAGCAGGCCGATGCGGTCCTGATCGGATTCGCCCATGCCGAGAATCCCGCCGCAACAAACGGTAATGCCGGCCTTGCGCACTGCGGCAATGGTGTCCAGGCGCTCCTGGTAAACGCGCGTGCCAATGATCTCGCCGTAAAACTCCGGCGAGGTATCCAGATTATGGTTGTAGGCCGTCACGCCTGCCTGCTTGAGGCCCGCCGCCTGTTCTTCCGTCAACATGCCCAGCGTACAGCAGACTTCCATTCCCAGTCCGGCGACTGCCCGCACGGAGTCCAGCACCGAATCGAATTCCTTGCCCTCCGGCGCCTGCCTCCAGGCTGCTCCCATGCAGAACCGCGTTGCCCCTTCGGCCCTGGCGGTGCGTGCAGCCGCCAGAACGTCATCTTTGCTCACCAATTCGTGCCGCTCGACGCCGGTCGCATAGTGCGCGCTCTGCGGACAATACCCGCAATCTTCAGGACAGCCCCCGGTTTTGATGGAGAGCAGGCGGCACATCTGGATTTCATTTGCGGCATGATGCTTCCGGTGTACCTGCTGCGCGTGCAGCAACAAGTCCAGCAGAGGTCGGTGATAGATTGCGGCGATTTCCGGGCGGGTCCAGTCGGTGCGCATAAATAACGCTAGATTATACCCGCCTCTTTAGAATCGCACCCAAGACTCCCTCTACGCATTCCGAATTACCACTGTACTTGTGCAACTGTCTGTTTCTTCACAACTCTTTACACGGCCCAGCCCCTCAAAACAGCTGTTATTTGCGAAACTTGTTATGCCAAAACGGGTTTTATTTCTCAGGGGTTGACCTTGAGAGCGGGTACCAACGTAATCTGACGTTTTATTGCCCGTGGGGTTACATTTTTGGGGTGTTTTTCAGGTTGAAGTAATGCGGAAAGTTCAGGCGCAATTCATACTCGCGGGCAGCCTGTTGGGCGGGACACTGGCGTTCGCCCAGGCACCTCCTGTCGCCAACCTCGATTCCTCCTCGGCAACTATCGTTGATGTCGCCGCGCCGGCGATTCAGCCGGTTACTCCGCCGTGCGCCAAGCCGGCGGCAACGTTTGATATTGACGATTACAACGGGCCTTTCAGTTCTCTGGTTGGCAGCGTTTCGCAAAAGGTGGAATTGAAGACGGTGCACCTGCCGCAACACCACCGTCCGGGCGCCAGGCCGTGCTCGCTGGATGCCAGCGACAAGTTCCATCTGTTTGTGGAGAACACCTTCGAGCCAATCAACTTCATGGGCGCCGGCTGGGACGCTGGCTGGGCGCAGCTGGACAAGGACGACCCTTCTTTTGGACAGGGCGTCGGCGGATATAGTAAACGATACGCCGCGGCGGTCACGGACAACGTGGCCGACGACTTCTTCAGCACCTTCCTCTACCCGTCTCTGTTCCATCAGGACCCGCGCTACTACCGGCTGGGACACGGCAGTGTACCCTTGCGCTTTGGTCACGCTCTGCGCCACGTCTTTGTCGCCCACAGTGACTCCGGCCAACTCATGCCCAATTATTCGGAATGGCTGGGCACCGCGAGTTCTAAAGCGCTGAGTAATCTTTACCATCCTGGAAATGAACGCGGCTTTGGGTCGACCGCCAGTCGCGCCGGGTTTAGCATTGCCACGGACGCGGGGTGGGATGTCTTCCGCGAATTCTGGCCGGAGATCGCGCACAAGTGCCACCTTCCTTTTAAGAATGACTATGCGCAGAACCATCCAGTCTTGCGGGACGCTGACCGACCTGCGCTCGCTCCCACGGTTGGAGAAAAATCGGCGCCCGCACCCACGGTGTCCGTAGCAACCCTGGCGGTCCAGTAATCCCTCAGAAACCTACTGCTTCAGCACGAGGGACGGCCAATCATAAAACCTGATTTTCACGGTCAAAGACTTCCGCGCGTCAAACACATCTTTGTTCACGGAATAGGAGAAGGCCGTCATGCCGGTGAAGGATTGTCCTGCGGGAATTTTCAGGTCGTCCCCTAACGGGTCCGCTTTGGCTTCGGCCAGAGCCGGAAAAGCGCTCAGGTAGCGGTCCAAGTCAGCCTTCGGCGCGGAACTGTCTGTGTATTTTTTGCCATCGTTAGTTTCAAGTTCACTGGTAATCTCTCTAATCCACAACTGTTTGCCGGTGAGGTTATCGAACTTCATTTGAACGGCGACCAGAACGTTGTCGCCCCCTTGCTTGCTCGACTGGTCAATCGCAACCACCTTGGTGATCGCGCTATTGACGATCGGCTTCGCCCGCGTGGCGTACAGCACGACCGCCGCCACAATGGCCACGATCGCCAGCCCAATGAACACGGCGCGGAGCGGCGGCAGGGTCCACTTGGCACGATCAAATTCCTCGGACATGGCAACGCGGCCGGCTCCTGGCAGATGCGATCCTGCGGACGGTGGTTTTAGATCTTCAGACATAGGTCACTCCGAGACGAGATGCTGCAAACCCAGATCCGTTCATATTTTGGCCAGCACTGGCTTTCCCCGGCGTACAGCTTTGGCGAATTGCGCTACCGGCAGCGTGTTCAATACGTCTTTCTTCGTGAGCCAGGCGCGTCGCAGTTGCAGGACGCCATAACGGATGTTTTGCAGGTGCGAAGTATGGTGGGAATCCGTGTTCACGATAAACTTTGCGCCCTTGGATTTCGCCAGCCGCAGATGCAGGTCAGACAGATCAAGCCGGTCGGGATAAGAATTCTGTTCCAGCGCCACGCCGGCTTTGGCAGCCGCGGAAAATACCTGGTCATAGTCAAAACTAAAGCCTTCGCGGCGCAAAAGCATTCGTCCGGTCGGATGCCCAATCAAGGAGGTATTAGGGTTCGCGATCACGCGCAGCAAACGGTCCGTCATTTGCGCTGAATCCTGGCTGAAGTGCGAGTGCACGCTGGCGATGACGATGTCCATCTGTTCCAAAACAGAGTCCGAAAGGTCCAGCTCTCCGTCGGCCAGGATGTCAACTTCAATTCCTGCAAAGACCGTGATGCCTTCAATCTCCCGGCCAGCCTTATGGATCCGTTTGATGTGCTCGACCGCCCGCTTGTCGTCCAGTCCATTGGCAAACGCCAGGTTCTTGGAATGGTCGGTGATGGCCATGTATTTATAGCCGCGATCGCGGGCCGCGAGCGCCATTTCTTCGATGGTGCACTTGCCGTCTGTTTCAATGGTGTGCATATGCACGTCGCCCTGAAGATCAGACTCGACAATCAGATCAGGCAAAGTGCCTTCCTCGGCGGCCTCGATCTCACCATTGCTCTCGCGCAATTCTGGAGGAATAAGTTCCAGGCCAAGTTTCTTGTAAATCTCTTCTTCCGTTTTGCCGGCCACGCGCTTGTCGTCCTCGATGCGGACCAGTCCGTATTCATTGAGGGTAAGCCCCATCCGCAATGCGCGTTGGCGCAGGGTGACACTGTGGCTCTTGGAGCCGGTGAAGTATTGCAGCGCCGCGCCAAACGATTCCGTGGGAAGCAGACGCACGTCCACCTGCAAGCCGCTGCGCAGTTTGAAGCTGACCTTGTTCTCTCCCTTCGCCAGCACTTCGCGTATCTCGGGGAAGCTGAGAATGACTTCGATCACCTTGTTGCGCTGCTTCTCGTTCGTGCCGCAGGTCCCGGTTACCAGTAAATCCAGATCGCCCACCGTCTCCCGACCGCGGCGCAGCGAACCGGCGGGCGTTACCTTTTCCACTCCCGGAAGGCCCTTGAGCAGTTCGATCATCTTGCGCGCAACATCGTCCGCAACGTCGAGGAGAAAGCGGCCCGTCAGTTGACGGTAGCTTTCAATGGCCTTAATGATTTTCTGCTCCGACTTCTCGCTCTGCCTCGGCAACGTGCGCAACTTGCCTTCGCGCGCCAGCTTCTCGACGCCTGCCGGGTCGCAGACATGGAACGCGTCCCAAATCAGCGCGATCGTCTTGGGTCCCATGCCCTGGATCCTCAGCAGGTCGAGCATGGAAGGGTGGTACCTCTTGAGCAGCTCTTCATGCAGCGGCAGTTTGCCTTTGGTGAGCACTTCGCGGATGTGTCCGGCCATGCTCTTGCCGATGCCAGGAATGGCAAGAAGTGCTTTTTCGTCCTTGTAGATGTCCGTGAGTGGCCTTTCGAAGGACTCAATAGCTTCCGCGGCTTTCTCGTACGAGCGGATGCGGAAGGAATCCTCCGCCGCGACCTTCATGAGCTCCGCGGTCTCATAAAAAATGTTGGCGATCGCCTTGTTGTCCATAGGTACACGCCAATTCTAAGGGAAAGAACGACCACCTGGTGCGATTAAGGCTGTTGGAAGGTGATCGTCAACGTAAGAAGCGGCGCTTGCTCTCTCATTTGATGCCGCCAGCTCAATCGGAACGGACCGTTGCCGGCCGTGCCGCCAACTCCTTGATTGGTGGATAGCATTCGGGCGGAATTACCGTGTACTCTGGAGGACAAGCGCCCGTTTGCAGCGCATGAACTAACATTTCTATCGCCAAGCCGGCATTCGCCGGCGAAATGACGGTTGCGGTCAGGGCCCCGCTACGGACCCACGCTTGTCCAGTCTCTGGGACACCGTCGACTCCTATAATCGGGACGCCCCGCAGCCGGCCGTGCTCCTCCAGGGCTTTCCTGGCGCCCATCGCCATATCGTCATTTTGGCTGGCGACCACTCCGATCAGGGTCGCTCTGGACGTGGAGAGTCGCAACCATGCACTAATGGCCTTGTGTCCGCTTTCCTGGGTCCAGTCTCCCCGCAGCGTGCGTAGTTCTGCATTCTTGGGCCTGGTCTGATTGAATCCTGCCATTCGTAACTCAGACGTGGTGTTGGCCGGGCCTTGAATGCAGAGCACAAAACCTCCTTGCGGGAGCAGGGCGGCCAACTGTTGTCCCTGGAGCCGGCCAATTTGCTCATTGTCTGAGCTTACGGCGAACAGGGGGAGCCGGTAATTGCTGCGAAGTTCCGCCAGGTATTCGGCGTGCTTGTTGAGCACCACCCATCCAATGCCGGCAGCAACGGCGGCCCGCGCAACCTGGGGCATGGACGTGCCCGCAGGTTCCACCATAATTGCGTCCGGGCGCAGGGCTGGGGTCTGAATCACATCCAGCAGGTCCTGGCCTTGCTTGATGCTGTCGCCGTTCGCGCTCCGGACCTGCAGGTCCACATCAAGGCGCTCAGCAGCCTGCGCCGCGGCCGAAGCCTGCAGACGCTGATAGTCGTTGTTCTCCCTCACTAGAGAGAAAAATATCCTGATTTTTTTCACCGCTCGCCTGGCCCAAACAAACCTGAGTTATTTAAGGTATGCCGAGGATACACCAAAGAATTCCGTTTCAAACAAGTTACATCGGGGGAGTGGTTACCAAAGAGGCCCGGCAGACTGAAACTCAAAATGAGAGTTCCAACTCTTCTCTGCGAATTCTTCGGGCAAACCGGTTGTGGCGGTCTGAAAGAAAAAGAGATGATGTTGTTCCAGTCCGGATAAGTTCTCTCGCCATCTCCTCGGAAGCCCCAGAAAAAACACGCGGACACACGTTTCCTCCCCTACGCTCGCGTTAACCGGCAACCCCGCCTTCGCAAGCGCTACGGAAGCTCGACGTAAATGGTAGGCCCGGAGAGACGGACCCTGGTAAACAAAGACTCAGGCCGATTGAGTCGCTTGCGGCTTGGTCACATTCTCAGCCTGCGGCCCTTTCTGACCCTGCACGATCTCAAACTCAACATCATCGCCCTCCTGCAGGCTCTTGTAGCCTTCCGACTGGATGGCGCTGTAGTGGACAAACACATCCGGGCCGTCGTCACGTCCGATAAACCCGAAGCCCTTCGCGTTGTTAAACCATTTCACTTTACCTTTGATTCGAGACACTTTCTTTTCTTCTCCGAGCGGCCAGGCGGGGGTACGGTAAAACTGCTCCGTTCATAACCTGGTTCGTTTCTTTGGGATTTGCCAATGTGTCGGGGAGGACGCAGAATGTCGAAGACCTTTCCTCGCGGCTCAGACGTCAGTCTCTCCAAAACCTTGGCTATTGGTTGTATTTTCCTGCCGACGCTAAACATTGTCAATTGGTAAATACGGAAAGGTAATAAGTACTAGCATTTACCGCGATCTGACATTCATTTTGTAAATCGCCAATGTTGCCTTATGTATAACAAATTCAAGAGGCAATATACTTGAAAAAGTAAGGGGATATGATCTTTTGGAATCTACAGCGCTTGGTAGGACCCAGCATCTGCACAAGTTCCTGTGCATTGCGGGAAGAACCGAACCTATTAGAGGCCTTGCAGCTTTCTTTCCAGCCAGAGAACGCCCGCGATCGTCTTGGCGTCCGCGATTTTTCCGGACATCACCATGCGCACCGCTTGCTGGAGCGAAACGAACCGGACCGCAATGCGCTCGTCGTCCTCCGGCTGGGCTTGGCCCTTCTTTAACCCCTGCGCCAGAAAAACATTCATGGTCTCGTCCAGAAACCCGGGGCTCGCATAGAACTTGAGCGCAGGGCGCCACTTGCTGGCGGAATACCCGGTTTCTTCCAGCAGTTCTCTTTTAGCGGCAGCGAGTGCGGTTTCGCCTTCGTCAATGCGGCCCGCGGGCAATTCCCACATCGTCTGATTGGCGGCATAACGGTATTGGCGCTCCAAGAGAACGTGAGGTTCTTTGCCGGAGTCGTCCACGGCAATCACCACAATTGAGCCTGGATGCCGAATTATGTCCCGCCGGGCCTTGACGTTGTCCGGCTCCTGGACCCAATCGGAGACAACGCTAAATACCGATCCCCGAAAAACGGTTTTTGATGAAATCACGCGAACAGAAGTTTTCTTGCGAGCAGGCATGAAGACAATATAAACAGGAAAGGCGTTTACATCCACGGGGCTTCTGCTGCCCGGCGTATTGTTTTCCCAAGTGTTAGAGATGCCGCGCAATCCACTCCGCGGCTTCTCTCGTTCCCAGGCTGCCGCCGATGTCTTGCGTCGTTTTTTTCTGCCGCACCGAGTCCAATACAGTGCGGCTGATGCGTTCAGCTTCTTTGGCAAAACCCAGGTGGTCCAGCATCATGGCCGCGGAGGAAATCGCACCGATGGGATTGGCAACGTTCTTTCCCGCGAACGGCGGGGCCGAACCGTGGACCGGCTCAAACATGGAAGTCTTTCCCGGATGAATGTTCCCGCTCGCCGCCATGCCCAGCCCGCCCTGAAGCGCGGCGGCCAGGTCAGTAATGATGTCGCCGAACATGTTGTTGGTCACGATCACGTCAAACTGCCTGGGATCGCGCACCATGTGCATGCAGAGCGCATCAACGTACATGTGGGACGATTGGATGTCCGAATACTGCTCCGCGACTTCCTTGAACACCCGCTGCCAGAGCCCGCCGGCGTATGTCATGACGTTCGATTTGTCCGACATCAGCACCTTCTTGCGTCCCTGTTTCCGCGCCAGCTCGAAAGCAAACTGGACCACGCGTTCCACGCCTTTACGGGTGTTGAAGTCTTCCTGCGTGGCAATCTCGTCCGGCGTTCCCTGTTTGAGCACGCCTCCGGCGTCAACATAAGGGCCTTCGGTGTTCTCGCGAATGACCACGAAGTCCACGTCTTCCGGTTTCACGCTCTTGAGCGGACAGAGTGACTCATCCAGCACCTTCACCGGCCGCACGTTGGCATACAGGTCCATCTTGAAGCGCATTCCGAGCAGGATTTCCCTGGCGTGAATATTGGACGGCACCCGCGGATCGCCCAGAGCGCCCACCAAGATCGCGTCAAAATCGCGGCCCAGCATGGCGAAGCCATCAGCGGGGATGGTGACGCCGTCTTTCAAATAGCGGTCTGCGGACCAGTCAAAGGCGGTGAACGCGACTGCGGCGCCTGTGGCCTCGACCACCCTCATGGCCGCTGGGATGACCTCTTTGCCGATGCCGTCTCCGGGGATCACGGCGATGCGCTTGTTGGGCATACAGCTACAGGACTATAAAGCTTTTCTCCGCCTTGCGCCAAGAGCACTCAGCAGTCAGCAGTCAGCACTCAGCATTCAGCCCCGAATCGTCGAAGATCTACCCCGAGGGCGCTAAGGTCGCAACGGAGCCAAACAATCTGAAGACTGGTCGTTCTTAGCGGGCATGACGCAAACACGCAGATGGAGAACAATGGTACGGGGCTGAATGCTGAGTGCTGACTGCTGAGTGCTCTATAATCAGTGATTCAATCAACGTTACTCACATGTCCTTCGAAGAGAACATTTACCAACTCCGGCAAGAAAAGCTGAAGCAGATTGAAGCGCTGGGCCAGCAGGCTTATCCGCACAAATTTGCGGCCAGCCACGCCGTACCGCAGATCCTCGCGGAATATGGAGATAAAACAGCCGAACAACTGGCGGACCCGCACGTTCCCGTGAAAGTTGCGGGCCGGATTATTTCTATTCGCCTTCAAGGCAAAGCCGGATTTGCCCATTTGCAGCAGGGCGGCCAGCGTTTGCAGCTTTACGTGAAGCTCGATTTTGTCGGCGAAAAAGGTTTCGCGTTGTATAAGCTGCTGGATCTGGGCGACCATATCGGCGTGAAGGGCTACCTCTTCCGCACGCGCACCGGCGAGCTGACAGTACATGTGGAGGACATCACCTTTCTAGCGAAAGACCTGTTGCCTCTGCCGGAAAAATGGCATGGACTGACTGATGTCGAACTGCGTTACCGCCAGCGCTACGTTGACCTGGTGATGAACCAGGACGTCCGCGAAGTCTTCGTGAAGCGCAGCAAAGTAGTGCAGGCCATCCGGCGATTCCTGGACGCGCGCGGTTTCATCGAAGTGGAAACACCGATGATGCAGCCGATCGCTGGCGGCGCCGTGGCGCGGCCGTTCAAGACGCATCACAACACACTGGACATTGATCTCTTTCTCCGCATTGCGCCGGAACTCTATCTCAAGCGGCTGGTGGTGGGCGGGCTGGAGCGGGTGTATGAGATCAACCGTAACTTTCGCAATGAAGGCATCTCGACACAGCACAACCCTGAATTCACCATGCTGGAGTTTTACCAGGCTTACGCCGACTATCGCGACCTCATGCAGCTCACGGAAGAACTGCTGGCGCAGGTGGCGCGGGACGTGAACGGCACCACCAAGGCTAACTTCAACGGCCACGAAATTGATTTTACCAATTGGCAACGCCTCTCCATGCGTGAAGCCATCATGAAATACTGGCCGGAAGCCGCGGCGCCCAGCCCGGAGATGGCGGACTTCGCCACGCACGAATCCGCGGAGCGCCTGGTCAAGCGCCTCAACGCCAATCACACGCCCCACATGCCTTACGATCCTAAAGACCCTCCGGGCAAGACCATCGCCGCAATGTTTGAGGCTGTAGCGGAAGAACATCTGATTCAACCTACGATCCTGTATGACTTCCCGGTCGCCATTTCACCTTTGTCCAAGAACAAGCAGGACGAACCGGACTGGGTCGAACGCTTTGAACTGTTCATCGGCGGGCTCGAGATCGGCAACGCTTTCAGCGAACTCAACGATCCCGAAGAACAGCGCCGTCGCTTTGAGCAGCAATTACACGAACGCGAACGCGGTGACGAGGAAGCCCACGCCATGGACGAAGACTACATCCGCGCGCTCTCTTACGGCATGCCGCCGGCCGGCGGAGAAGGCATTGGCATTGACCGCCTTACCATGCTCCTGACAGATTCACGCTCGATTCGCGACGTGATCCTGTTCCCGCTCCTGCGTCCGCAGCAGGAGAAAGAAGTAAGTGCCGAGGAACCACCCAAAGACCAAAACTGATCCCCTGCACAACGCTCCTTCCTAAAGAAGACTGGACAGGTCTTGTTTCACCCAGGCCCCAGTGTTAATATAAGACCAGATCAGTACGGTATGGCTAAGCGCCTTTAGTTGCAGCGGAGATGACATGTTTAGAGTCAACAAACTCACCGACTACGGCATTGTGCTGATGGCGCAAGTTGCCCGGGCGCCGGAGCACTCCTTGCATTCCGCCAGCAGTCTGGCGGAAGAAACGCACCTGCCTTTGCCGACTGTCAGCAAGCTTTTGCGGCAGTTGTCCGACCACGGATTGCTGGCCTCGCACCGCGGCGTTAAAGGCGGATACACATTGCCGCGCGACGCCAGCGCGATTTCCATCGCCGACATTATTATGGCGCTCGAAGGTCCCATCGGATTCACCGAATGCGGAACGGAGCCGGGAATCTGCGAGATGGAGCCTTCCTGCGCCATCAAAGTCAACTCCAGACTGATTGGCGACGTTCTGCGCGAGGCGCTCGAGAAAGTAATGCTCTCTGACCTGAACCGCCGCATGATGCAAACGGGCACAACGCATGCCCAAAGCAACATTGTTCCTATCAGCCTGGAACCACAAGGAGCACAATGAGCACAGTTGATCAAATCCAGAACCTGACAGACAAAGAATATAAATGGGGATTTGTTACCTCGGTCGATGAAGACAGGCTGCCCAAAGGGCTGAGTGAAGACGTGGTCCGCGTGATCTCCGCCAAGAAGAACGAGCCGGAGTTCATGCTGGAATGGCGCCTGAAGGCCTACCGCTATTGGGTCACCTTGGAAAAAGAGCAGGCCGAGCCGAAGTGGGCCAACGTGAAGTATCCGGCCATCAATTATCAGGACATGGTCTATTACTCCGCGCCCAAGAAAAAGCCCACGCTGCAGAGTCTGGACGAAGTTGACCCCGAGGTCCTGCGTACCTACGAAAAACTGGGCATCCCGCTGCTCGAACAGCAGCGATTGGCCGGCGTGGCCGTGGACGCTGTCTTTGACAGCGTTTCCGTCGCGACCACCTTCAAGGAAAAGCTTTCCGAACTGGGAATCATCTTCTGCTCGTTTTCTGAAGCCGTGCTGAACCATCCTGACCTGGTGAAGAAATACCTGGGCTCCGTGGTCCCCTACACCGACAACTTTTTTGCAGCACTCAACGCCGCGGTCTTCAGCGACGGATCGTTCGTCTACGTGCCTAAGGGCGTTCGCTGTCCCATGGAGCTTTCCACGTATTTCCGCATCAACGCCGCTGAAACGGGACAGTTCGAGCGCACGCTGATCGTCGCCGAAGAAGGCGCTTACGTCAGCTACCTGGAAGGCTGCACGGCTCCCATTCGCGATGAGAACCAGTTGCACGCGGCGGTAGTCGAACTGGTCGCGCTGGACGATGCCACCATTAAGTACTCGACCGTGCAGAACTGGTATCCGGGCGATAAAGACGGCAAAGGCGGCATCTACAACTTCGTCACCAAGCGCGGTAAGTGCCTGGGCAAGAATTCCAAAATCTCGTGGACCCAGGTCGAGACCGGGTCGGCCATCACCTGGAAATATCCCAGCTGCATTCTGCAGGGCGACAACTCGGTGGGCGAGTTCTACTCGGTAGCGCTGACCAACAATCGCCAGCAGGCCGATACCGGGACCAAGATGATCCACATCGGCAAGAACACCAAGAGCACGATTGTCGCCAAAGGCATCTCCGCCGGCTACGGACAGAATACCTATCGCGGCATGGTCAAAATCCTGAAGGGCGCCGCCGGCGCGCGCAACTATACGCAGTGCGACTCGCTGCTGATCGGCGACAAGTGCGGCGCGCACACCTTCCCGTATATCGAAGTCAAGAACGCCAGTGCCCGCATGGAGCATGAGGCGTCTACTTCTAAAATCGGTGAAGACCAGATTTTTTACCTGCAGCAACGCGGCATAACTAAGGAAGAAGCTGTTTCCATGATCATTAACGGCTTCTGCAAGACGGTGTTCCGCGAACTGCCCATGGAATTTGCGGTTGAAGCACAGAAATTGCTGAGCATCAGTCTTGAGGGGAGTGTCGGATAACCAATGAGCTTGCTTGAAATCAAAGACCTGCACGTCAAGGTTGAAAACAACGAAATTCTTAAAGGCATCGACCTCACGGTGAATGCCGGCGAAGTGCATTCCATCATGGGCCCAAACGGCTCCGGCAAGAGCACGCTGGCCCAGGTGCTGGCCCGCCGCGAGAGCTACAACATCACCAAAGGAGAAGTGCTGTTCAACGGTAAAGACCTCCTGGCGATGAAACCGGAAGAAGCCGCTTGTGAAGGTCTGTTCCTGGCCTTCCAGTATCCGGTGGAGATTCCCGGGATCAGCAATGCGTACTTCCTGCGCGCCGCGGTCAACGCGGTGAGGAAACATCGCGGCGAAGAAGAACTCGACGCCATCGACTTTCTCCCGCTGCTTAAAGAAAAAATGCGGTTGCTCGAAATGGACGAGCGCTTTCTGAATCGTCCCGTGAATGAAGGCTTCTCCGGCGGCGAAAAGAAGCGCAATGAAATTGTCCAGATGGCTATTCTGGAACCGAAACTCGCCGTACTGGATGAGACTGATTCCGGCCTGGACATTGACGCGTTGAAAATCGTGTCCCAGGGCGTAAACGCCATGCGCAACAAGAACCGCGCTTTCGTTCTGGTGACGCACTACCAGCGACTGCTGAACTACATTGTTCCCGACTACGTCCACGTGCTGGTCAACGGGCGCATTGTAAAGTCCGGCGGACCGGAGCTGGCCCTGGAACTGGAAGACAAAGGCTACGCCTGGACGGAAGCGGAACCAGTCGGAGCAAGACGATAACAGAGAAATTAAACGAGCCGCAAATGCACCCGAATTAACGCGAATCTGTTTGGCTGGAAGCCAGCGGCTAGAAGCTAGAAGCTGAGGAAAATCGTGATCACAGCAACCCAGGCCCCGGAACGCTATCTGGAGGCATTTGAAGAATTCAATCGCCGCGCCGGACGCCAGCCCGCATGGCTGCGCTCCATTCGCGAGGAAGCCTTTGCCCAATTCTCCGAAGCAGGCTTCCCGACCACCCACGACGAAGACTGGCGCTTTACCAACGTCAGCGCGATTGCGCAGACTCCTTTCGACTTGGCCGTTGCCGGCGCCGCGGTTTCCGCAAAAGAGCTCGGGCGCTTTGATACTGCCGGCTTCGCCTGTCTGCTCGTCTTCGTAAATGGCAACTTCGCGCCGCATCTTTCGCGGATTCCCGTTCTCGCCAAAGGCGTAACTGTCGTCAGCCTCGCGGATGCCATCGCGCAAGATCCTGCAGCGCTGGAGCCACATCTTACCCGATACTTGAACACGCGTCGCGATGCCTTCTGCGCGCTCAATACCGCCTTCATAGAAGACGGGGCTTTTGTCCACGTGCCGCGCAACACGGTGGTCGAACAGCCGGTCTACCTGCTCTATGTCTCGACGCCCGGCGAGCATCCATACATGACGAACCCGCGCAACTTGATCGTCGTCGAGCAAGGCAGCCAGGTTGCCGTCGTGGAAGATTATGTTTCGCTGGGACCGGGTGTTGCTTTTTCCAACACGGCGACCGAGCTGGTTGCCGGCGACAACGCCGTGGTCTCGCATACCATGATCGTGCGCGAAGACACTCAGGCCTACAACGTCTCCACCTTGCGCATACAGCAGGGACGGAGCGCCAATGTGGCCACGCATTCCGTCTTGTTGGGCGGCGCGCTGGTACGCAACAACGTCCATCCCGTACTGGCGGGTGAAGGCGGCGAGTGCCTGATCAACGGCCTGTTCATCGGCGTCGGGCGCCAGCACCTGGACAACTACATGCTCGTCGAACATGCCAGCCCGCACTGCGGCAGCCGCCAGTTTTACAACGGCATCCTGAGCGGACAGTCGCATGGCGTGTTCCACGGACGGATCATCGTCCACAAGGACGCGCAGAAGACGGACGCCAAGCAGACCAACCGCAACCTGCTGCTCTCCGACGATGCGCAGATTGACACCAAGCCGCAACTCGAAATCTACGCCGACGACGTGAAGTGCACGCACGGCGCAACCATCGGCAAGCTGGAAGCCGAAGCGCTGTTTTATGCGCGCTCGCGTGGATTGGATGAAGCCTCGGCGCGTCATCTGCTGCTGCTCGCTTTCGCCAACGAATGCCTCGATCGCATGCCCGAAGGCGCGGTGCGCGACCATCTTGAGAGACTCATTATGGAATCGCTGCCCTCCGCTATATCGTCCACGGGAACACAGTCCGCCGAAATCGCGCGGAGCTGGGAGGAGGTGGGATGAGCACCGCTGCCAAGACCCGGATAGTACCTGCGCCGCCGTCCACAACGACGTACGATGTGCAAAAAGTGCGCGAAGATTTTCCCATCCTGCGCCAAATGGTCCACGGCAAACCGCTGGTCTATCTGGACAACGCAGCCACCACGCAGAAGCCGGAAGCTGTGGTCCGCGCCATGGCTGACTACTACCACCACGATAATTCCAACGTCCATCGCGGCGTGCATCTGCTGTCCCAGCGTGCGACCGAGTCCTACGAAAAGTCCCGCGAAGTAATCCAGCGCTTTCTCAATGCGGCCAGTCTGAGTGAAGTCATTTTTGTGCGCGGCACCACGGAAGCCATCAACCTGGTGGCACAAACCTACGGGCGCAGGAACGTAGGCGAAGGCGATGAAGTTGTCATCACCGCTATGGAACACCACTCGAATATCGTCCCCTGGCAGATGCTCTGCGAAGAAAAGCACGCCCGGCTGCGCGTGGCGCCCATGAATGACCGCGGCGAGCTTCTGATGGATGACTTCGCGAAGCTGCTCGGGCCAAAGACTAGAATTGTCGCGGTACCGCACCTCTCGAACGCCCTGGGAACCATTAATCCCATTCGCGAGATCGTGCGGCTGGCCCATCAGCACAACGTCCCTGTACTGGTGGATGGAGCACAGGCAGCGCCGCGCATGCGCGTGGACGTGCAGGAACTGGGCTGCGATTTCTATGCTGTCTCCGGCCATAAACTGTATGGTCCTACCGGAATTGGCGTGTTGTACGGCAACGCCAAATTGCTCGAAGCCATGCCGCCGTATCAGGGCGGCGGTGACATGATCGCTTCCGTCACCTTTGAGAAAACCATTTACAACCGTCTTCCCTACAAATTTGAAGCAGGAACGCCGGACATTGCCGGGGCCATCGGCCTGGGCGCGGCCATTGAATACCTGGAGCGGCTCGGGGTGGACAACATCGAGAAGCATGAACACTCCCTGCTGGAATACGCCACGGAACAAGTCAGCGCCATTCCCGGCGTCCAGGTGATCGGCACAGCCAAAGAAAAGGCGGGCGTGCTCTCATTCGTGATGGATGGCATTCATCCGCATGATGTCGGCACTATTCTGGACCATGAAGGCATCGCCATTCGCACCGGACATCACTGCGCGCAGCCGGTGATGCAACGGTTCAATCTGCCTGCCACCGCGCGCGCTTCGTTCGGTTTGTACAACACAAAAGAAGAAGTCGATGCGCTGGTTACGGGCATCAAAAGGGTGTCTGAGGTGCTGGCGTAATGGGCGACTTGCGCGACTTGTATCAGGAGGTCATTCTGGAGCACAGCAAACATCCGCGCAATTTCCGCGCTCTGGAATCGGCGAACCACCAAGCGGAAGGATTTAACCCGCTCTGCGGCGACCATTTCACCGTCTATGTGGACGTGGAAAACGGCGCCATCAAAGACATTGGATTTCAAGGAACCGGCTGTGCCATCTCCAAGGCGTCGGCGTCCATGATGACGCAGAACCTCAAGGGCAAGACCACTGCGGAAGCCGAAGATATGTTTACGAGATTTCATGCACTGGTCACGGGAAAAGACCTGAAAGCGGACCTGGGAAAACTGGCGGTGTTTGCCGGGGTCTCCGAATTCCCCGTCCGCGTGAAGTGCGCTTCACTGGCGTGGCACGCCCTGCACGCCGCGCTGCAAGGCAAGCAGGAAGCAGTGTCCACGGAATGAAACCGAACCAACAAGTCGTCCTCACTCGCGATTGTCCGGCCACCACGGTTCCCGGCGGCAGTCCGTATTTTCTGCGCGCTGGTTCCACCGTGAGATTGACCCAGGCGCTGGGCGGCAACTACACCGTGATGAACGACACGGGATACATACTCCTTATTGACGCCAAAGACGCCGACGCGCTCGGCATTTCGCCGGAGGCCGCCGCGGCAGAAGCTACGCAATCCCCGGTCGCGGAGTTCAGCGAAAAGCTGGTCTGGGACGAACTCAAGACCGTTTACGATCCCGAAATCCCAGTCAACGTCGTTGACCTCGGCCTGATCTACGAATGCCAGATCATGCCGGTCGAAGGCGGCCACAAGCTGGACGTCAAGATGACCATGACTGCTCCAGGGTGCGGCATGGGCGGCATTCTGAAGGCGGACATCGAACGCAAACTCTCGAAACTTCCGACGATACAGCAGGTCAACGTGGACGTGGTGCTTGATCCGCCGTGGCATCCGGGAAAGATGTCCGAAGCCGCGCGGCTGCAGCTTGGGCTGGACCTGGAAAGCTCGCCGCTACCAATGTACGGCAGAGACTAGTCTTTTTCTGAAACCCCGAGCGTAGCGAGGGGTCCCTATAACTACGAAGACCCAAAGCTGATAGAGATTCCGCGCTCCGCTCGGAATTTCAGGTCGGGCCTGCTTTGGTCTTCAGTGTTGTAACCACGAGCCTGATCTCCTCTAACGTAATTTCCTCCGGCAACGCATCTTTAATCGGTCGCAGCCGCTCAACGCCATGTTGCTTGCAGGCAGCTTCGATCTTCTGGCGTTTCGTTTGGTCCAGCCAACTCGGATGAAATTCCAACTGACCGCTCTCCATCAGACCGCAGACCAATTCAACTACGCTGCTGATCTTGCATCCACGAATCTTTGCGATCTGTTCCAGACTGTGCCCGGCTTTGACGAACTTGATGGTTTCCCGCGCCGCCGCAGAATCCTTCCTGGGCGTTACCGGCGCCTCGCCTGCACTCTTGCTGTCGCGAAATTTCCGCAGTGCTTTCAGCAGCTCCGGACCATATAGCTGGGTCTTGCGCTCACCGAAGCCGTGAACCTGTCTGATTGCCGCGATCGAATCGGGACGCAAGCGGCACAGTTCCTCGAGCGACGTATCATGCATAACGACAAACGCGGGAATCCCTTCTTTCTTTGCCGTGTCCCTTCGCCATATTCTCAAGTACTCCCGCAGATCGTCATCCGCTTCTGACGGAGGCGACGGCACGAACACCGCCCGCTTTCCACGGACAACTTCCTCGATCGGCGGCGCGGGCTTCCCGCGCTGCCAGCGCGGTTCTTTATGCGAGAGCCACGCCGGAGCGGAAATGCATACATCACACGCTCCGCACGAATTCCACTTCGGCGTCTCGCCAAAGTGAGTACAGATCTGGCGATGGCGGCAACTTGCCGATTCAACATAGCGCCGAATCTGGTGATAGCGCTGCCACGAACGCTCTTTTTCCTGCGGGTCATTCATCTGGTCAATGAAATACGTCAGCAACCCGACATCGCGCTTCTGCCACAGCAGGATGCAATCGGCGGGCAGGCCATCGCGTCCGGCGCGTCCGGCTTCCTGATAGTACTGCTCCACGGATTTCGGCAGCGCCAGATGGACCACCGCGCGCACCGCAGCCTTGTTGATTCCCAGGCCGAAAGCGATGGTGCCGACGAGCACGCGCACTTCGTCGGACATCCAGCGTTCCTGGTTGCGGCGGCGCGTGACGGCGTCCATTTTGCCGTGATACGGGACCGCGGAAATTCCCTGCTCTTCCAGAAAGTCCACGGTTTCTCCGACCTTGTTAATGGTCGGCGCGTACACGATCACGTTGCTGCCCGCGTATTCCTGGAGCGCCCTCACCAGGAGAGCCGACTGTGCGCCGGCTTTGCACTCCTGCACCATGTACCGAAGGTTTGCGCGATGAAAGCTGGCAATGTATTTGTCCGGATTGCGCAACCGGAGCTGATGCATGATGTCATGCCGCACCTGGCGCGTTGCGCTGGCCGTAAACGCCGCGATGGCGCACTCGGGAAACTGCGCGCGCAGCGAACTCAGCTGACGGTAGTCCGGACGGAATTCATGTCCCCATTCCGAAATGCAATGCGCCTCGTCAATCGCAAACAACGCGACCGGCACGCGTTTGAGCCAGTCCACCGTGTCCGCGCGGGCCAGCCGCTCCGGAGAGAGATAGAGCAACCGGTACTTCCCTTCCGCGGCGTCGCGGGTGGTGCGGGATTGTTCGCTGCTGGAGTGCGAGCTGTTCAGCACTCCGGCGGGAATTCCCATCTGCGCGAGCTGCGCCATCTGGTCCTGCATGAGCGCGATGAGCGGCGAAATCACCACCACGGTTTTCCCTGGCAGCAGCGCGGCCGGCAACTGGTAGCACAGCGACTTCCCGCCGCCCGTGGGCATGACCACGCAAGTGTCGCGGCCTGCAACCAGACTGCTGACGATCCGCTCCTGCAGCGGGCGGAATGAATCGTAGCCCCAATAGCGGCGCAGCACAGCCAGCAACTCGTTCCCGGAGGTCATGGGAATATCCTGGTCCCCGGAAAGTACTTCACTGGAAAAATTTTGTCCGCCGTTCAATACTTGGTCTCCACAGAAACGCCAGATTCGCGGTAGTCGGAGTATTGCGCACCGCAGACGGAGCACAAGAAGACTGGCAGCAAGCCCACACCGAATACGAATCTCTTGGTCGTATCTTTCTCCTTCTTCGTACCCTGAAACCTGCCGTTGTGAAGGACGTTTACGCCAGGCGCAGTTCAATCTTTTTTGCCGCCGGATCCAGTTTGGTGATGCGAAAGCTGCGGACCTCTCCGGCGCTGGCGTGTTGTGGTTTCGCGCCGGCGGAAGAATCGCCGCCTTTCCATCGCGCGTTCAGCATGGCACTCAGTGACGACAAGTCTGCCTTGGCGGCCGCGGGCGCAGCTTCTTTCGCCGGCTGTTGTGCGGCGATCCGGCAAATTCCGAAAACGCCTTCACCTAATTCAACGCGAGCTTCCGTTGAACCATCCATCATGCGGCCAGTCACTACGTCGCCTTCTTTGTGTCCGGCAAGGAACTCATCCAAACCGTTGGCGACAAGTTGTTTCATGCTCAGCTTCACCTGGCGTTTCGCCTTGTCGAGTTCGATCACCTGCGCTTTGACCGTTTGACCGATTTTCAACACGTCCTGTGGATGACTGATTCTGGGCTGCTCGGCGAGCGCGTGTGTTTGCGAAGCCGCGCCGCGTTTTTCCATTGTTATTTCGCTCACGTGAATCATGCCTTCCACGCCTTCGGCTAGCTGAACAAATGCGCCGAACTTCGTCAGACTGGTCACCGGACCTTCAATCGCCGTTCCTGCGGGAAACCTCTGCGCAACTTCAGCCCAAGGATCGCCGAGCGCCTGCTTCAGGCCGAGAGACATGCGCCGGTCTGCCATGTTTACTCCCAGGACCACGGCCTCAACGGTATCGCCGGGCTTCACAATGTCGCTCGGTCTACGCACTTTCTTGCCCCACGACATTTCGGAAATGTGGATCAAACCTTCCACTCCGGGCTCCAGTTCCACGAACGCGCCGAAATCCGCCACGCGGGTCACCACGCCGCGCGTGCGCTCGCCGGTCTTGTATTTCTCCGCCGCCGCATCCCAGGGATGCGGCTGAAGTTGCTTCATGCCGATAGAGATTCGGTGCTTCTCGCCATCAATCTTGAGAACCTTGACTTCGATCTGCTCACCCAGAGTCAGCACGTCGTCCGGTTTGTTCAAGCGGCCCCAGGCAATGTCGCCTATATGCAGCAGCGCGTCGATTCCTCCTATATCCACGAACGCGCCGTACTGCATGAAGCTGCGGACCGTTCCGCTTACGGTCTCACCTTCCTTGATCTCCGAATAACGGCGAGCTTTCACGCCGCGCTCTTCTTCTTCGGCAACAACGCGGCGGTCCACAACTACATCTTCGTCTTGCACGTCCACCTTAATGATGCGGCAGCGGATTTCCTCTCCCACCAGCTTCTCCATTTCGGCGGCGTCGCGGACCCCGCTGCGCGAAGCCGGCATGAACGCGCGAACGCCAACGTCCACGCTCAGTCCGCCTTTGATCACGCCGGTCACCGTACCCAGGATGGTCGACTTGTCGGCAAACGCCTGTTCCAGCGCCGGCCAGTCGGTGGGCCGCGCGACCTTGGTCCGCGAAAGCTCGTAGTACCCTTCCGGACCGCGGCCCTTCACCGAGACCAGCAGCTTGTCTCCCGGCTTCACAGTTTCGCCAGCCGGGACCGCCGCCAGCGGCAGAATGCCCTCCGTCTTGAAGCCAATATCCAGGATCACCGAATCGGCCGAAACGGTAATCACCGTGGCTTCAATCTGCTTCCCACCGTCCTGGCTGGGCTTGCGCACATGACTCTTCTCATACTGCGAAAGAATGTCCTTAAAGGACTCGCCGGCTTCGGCCGGGGTTTGGGGCGTTGCTTCGGAATCAGGAATGCTGGGGTCAGACTTGATTGGGTCAGACATGAAAGGGTCAGGTCTCTCTGTGAAGGTAATCTGGGACTAGTAAAGGATACCATCGGCGGCCGGGCTTCCGATGGGCCGGCGCACCCCCCTCCCCCCGCTGGTCCGCCGCCCCAGCCGCTCGGCCGCTCTCCCCTGCTAACAGGGAAAAAAACAGGGGAGAACGCGAGCGTTTGGATACTCCACACATGCAAAACCTCGATTCCACGCGCCTTTCGTGAACCTTTTTCCCGGACGGAGTCAATTCGTAACAGGGAGCGAACAGGGGAGTAACAGGGGAGGAACAGGGAAGGAACAGGGAAGGAACAGGGGGCATCGCGCGTGATCGCCGTCATCGCACGTGATCGCCGTGATCGGAAAACCAAAACCAGAGAGGACACGGAGGAACACAGAGAGGCCGGTTGGAGGTGGGCTTTTGGCTCTCGGCTTTTTGGCCCTTGGCTTTCCGATCACCAGATCACGGCGATCACCAGATCACCCGATACCTACGAGGGATGTTGTTGATACCAAATGGTTTAACTCTAGTTTTCAAAGATCTTCCGGGGTCCGCCTGGGCGGCTCGGGGCTGGTTTCGGTTCGGCTATTTGCCAATTGCCATCTGCTAATTTGCCTTTCTGCATGCGCTTGGTACCACGAAACAAAGGCGAATGTCAAGGACATAATTTGTCACTGTCGTTAACACATCAAATGTCCGGTTGAGATAACAAGTGAAATGTCCGCTTTAGCGGGCGGCGAGGGTAGGCGAACATGCCAGGCATGTTGAATTATCCGAAGACCGCGATGGAGCGGACGATGAAAGTACAGAAAATGAGATTAAATTGTCCAGTCCTCTACCTTCAACCTTTTGATTCGGTTAAACGCCTGATCGTTGGTGACCAGGACGGCGCCTAAGCCCAATGCGTGTGCGCCGATCATGAGGTCGAGGTTGCCCATGGGCTGCCCGGCGCTTTCGAGGCTGGCGCGAATAAGCCCATACTGCCGGGCTGCGTCTGAGTCCCAGGGCAGGACGGTCACCCGGAGCAGGAATTCCTCGACAATTTTCTGCAGTTGCGCGGCCCCCGGCCGTCGCGCCACTCTATAGCGCAGTTCGCCTTCGGTCACCGTGGAGATTGCGACCTGCGCCATGGGAACTCGCAACAGCCGGCGGCGAACGGCGGGAATATTGCCTTTGATGATGTAGCTGGCGATATTAGTGTCCAGCAGATACTGGGTCGCCATCAGAACAACTCTCGTTTCTGTGGTGGTTGATTGCGCGGTTCCGTCATGAAGTCTTCAGGTACAGGGGCCTGGTCCGCGAGGGCAAAAAAGGTCTTCCAGGAATCGGGCCGCCGCGACAGAATCACATCTCCCGTCGCAGGGTCCTGCCGGACAAAGACCTCTTTGCCCTCAAAACGGAATTCAGCAGGCAGGCGAACTGCCTGGCTTCGGCCATTACGAAACAGCTTTGCGGTACGCGCCAATGGGATGCTCCTCAACGTCTGGTATATACCATAGTATATTACATACCTTAGGGGCCTTCAAGTTTCGCGGCAAAGCCTTACAAACTCTGGAAAAGAAAAAGAGAAACAGCAGACGGTTATCCGATAGACCTATAATGCGAGCAATCGAGCGTATGGAAATCCGCAAACAGTCTCAGTTCGACGGCATCACCAACCGCCGCGCAATCGTGCGCAGGACACTTTTTCTCCTGACTCTTGCGGCTGTTACCGCTGGACTACAAGCCGCTCCTGAGCAGAAAAGCCACGCCGTCCGTGAGCAGACCACCTTCTCCGAAACCGAGGACTTCCGGCATCCAGTGGCGGTGCCTCCTGATGTCGTGAAAGCCCTGTTGAAAATCGACTATGTTCGAGAGATGCTCGATAGCGCCACTGATTCAGAAAAGCGAGACCCGGCGCAGCTACTTGTCGCGGCGGAAATTCATCTCAACGACCTACACCACACGGACCTTATTGTGATGGGTCATTATCCGTTAGGCGGCGCCGATCATTACTGGTACTGGGTTGTGCGTTCGGCGCGTCAGAACCCCAAGATCGTCCTCTGGGCCCATTGCAACTCGCTTGAATTGATGAGCAGCAGGACGAATGGCTATCGCGACATCCGCACCGATTGGGCGGTTGCAGCGGTGGAGGTAACCGATGTTTACAAGTTTAACGGCAACGCTTACAAACTCTGGAAAACGAGATCCCGTCCCAATCGGTGATATCCATGAGCCATGCATTTGCCTGAAGTGCGTCTGCCGGAAATCGAGTGGAAGCCGGTATCGCGAACGGCGTTCGTCGCGTGGTTGAGCGTCTACGCGCTCCTCTTCTTATATTTGGCCGTCCACTTTTCCGAACCGACTTTGCTCGACAACGTCCACCTGCCCATTCACGAAGGCGGGCACTTGCTCTTCAGCTGGCTGGGACAGACGCCGATGGTTTGGGGCGGAACGATTTTACAGTTGCTGGTCCCGGCGCTGCTGGCCGCGACGTTCGCCTTTCGCGGCGATCTTCTGGGAACGACGTTTTGTTCCGTGGCCTTCTTTCACAGCCTGAACTACGTGGCCACGTACATGATTGACGCGCTCCGGCTCGAGCTTCCTCTGGTCAGCGTGGGAGGCGGCGAAGCGGAACACGACTGGGTGCGCATCTTCAGCGATCTCGGCGTGCTGCCGCATGCCATTCAGATCGGCAATACGGTCCGCGTCCTTGGCTGGTGCGGATTACTCGGAAGTGTAATCTGGTTCTGCTGGCGATATCGCAAGCAGACTATTCAAACTGGAGATTAGACGCCCGCCTTCCCTTCCAGCAGATGCCACCGTTCGTAGAGTTGATCGACCGCTTTCTGCGCTTCCTCCACTGCGGCCTGCGCAGCCATAATCCGCGGCCCGTCGCTGGCGATGGCCGGATCATCGAGCACCTCCCGTTTGGCTAGTAGCAACTCCTCGGCCTCGGCAATTCGCCGTTCGATGGTCGAGTACTCGCGCGCCTCCATGTAAGAAAGTTTCTTCTTCGCCAGCGGGGACAGATCGGCTGACTTCGGCTTCTCCGCTTTCGCCGGCTCCTTTATTGTTGGACTTTCGGCCATCCACGTCTCCCACTGCTGGTAGTCGGCGAAGCGCTCGGCCCTTCCCTGGCCATCCAATCCCAATACTGTGGTCGCCACGCGGTCCAGCATGTAGCGGTCGTGCGTGACCAGCACCAGCGCGCCGCGATATTCGAGCAGGCTTTCTTCGAGGATTTCCAAGGTGGGAATGTCCAGATCATTCGTCGGCTCGTCCAGAAGCAGAACGTCGGCGGGTTGCAGCATGAGCCGGGCGACGAGCAAGCGCGCGCGCTCTCCTCCGGAGAGCCGTCCCACCGGCTGGTTCAACTGCTCGCTGGTGAACAAAAATCGCGATGCCCACGATGCCACATGAATCACGCGGTCCTGATAGACCACGGCGTCGCTGTCCGGGGCCAGCGCCCGGCGCAGCGTCACATCGGGATCGAGCGTGCGCGTCTGGTCGAAGCAGACGATCTGCAAGGCCGTCGCGCGGCGGATGGCGCCCGCGTCCGGAGTGAGTTCTCCCTGCAGCAGGCGCAGCAGCGTTGTCTTTCCGCTACCGTTTGGGCCAACCAAGCCGACGCGCATGCCATTGGCAATGGTGAAATCAATCTGGCTGAAGAGCCGGCGGCCCGCGACGGAATAACTCAGGCCTTCCATTTCCACCAGGCGCTTGGTCTGCCGGTCGGTGGCCGAAAAGTCGATCTGCGCCGTATCTTTGCGCAAACGGGTCTTCAGATCAGAAAGTTCGCCGATGAGTTCGTTGGCCTTGTCAATCCGGGCTTTGGATTTTGTCGCGCGCGCTTTGGGGCCGCGCCGCAGCCATTCAATCTCCGTGCGGACACGGTTCTCCAGCGCATCCTGGTGCTTCGCCTGGGCGTGCAGATATTCTTCTTTCTTCTCCAGGAACTGGCTGTAGTTTCCCTTGACGCGCAACAACCCATCCGGATACGCGCGATTCAGCTCGGCGACTTCATTGGCCACATTTTCCAGAAAATAACGATCATGGCTGATGGTCACGCAGGCAAACTCACCACGGGCCAACAGCTCTTCCAGCCACTCGATACCGGCAATGTCGAGATGGTTGGTAGGCTCATCCAGCAGCAGAATGTCAGGATGTTGCGCCAGCCCTTCGGCAATCGCCAGCCGCTTCTGCCATCCGCCGGAAAGACTGGACGCGGCGGCGTTAAAGTCGGCAAACCCGGCGCGTCCCAGCGTTTCTCCGATGCGCGCTTCGTGGTCCGCTTCCGGCACTTCAATCCGCTGCAACGTCTTCTGTAATACCGATCGCACAGTCTCGCCCGCCTCAAACCGCGATTCCTGCTCAACGTAACTGAGCCGAGTGAGCCGCCGGACCGCGACGTTCCCGTTGTCGGTCTCCAGTTGTCCGGCAAGAATGCGCAGCAGCGTGGACTTGCCCGATCCGTTGGGGCCGATCACCCCGATGCGGTCGCCCGCGGAAACCGTGAACGAAAGATTCTGAAACAGAGTGGTGGCCCCAAAGGCCTTCGAGATACCCTGTGCATTAATGATCGGTGGCAAGTGCCGGGAGTCTCCTCGATGTCAACAGATAGCAGTGGTCACAGGTGTCCGCCGCCCATGAATTATTTTGGACCAACATGGACCAGCTGGCCGGGTTGGATCGCCTGCAATGCCGCGACGCACGCGGGCACATGTTCAAGAAGGTCATCTATTTCCGCCGACCTGGCGCGAATAATGAGGACTGCTACCTGGCGGCCAGCGAGGTTCTGTTGATACTGTATGCTCTTGTCAAGCGTCACGAAAACATCGAATTTCCCTTCAGCCAGGCTCAACAGCTCGCCATTTTTCTTGCCTGCAAATCCAGCTTCGGGAACAGTCTTACATTCGTGTCCGTAGGTCGTGAACGCGGCCTTCAAGAGACGAGACACGCACTCGTCAAACAGTAGTTTCACTTAAGGCCCGCGAAGACCACCGCTTTTGCTTCCTCAAGGGCTGCAACCGCATCGTCGCGTGTCACCGTTGGAAACTCGTCCAGGAACTGATAGAGGGTCTTCCCATGCTCCAGGTAATCGAGCAAGGTTTGAAACGGTACGCGTGTACCGCGAAAAACCGGTTCTCCGCCAAGGATGTCTCGGTTTTTGACGATGATGCTCATGCTGATGGTGAGCGCGGCTGGATTCGAACCAGCGACCCACGCCTTAAAAGGGCGTTGCTCTACCAACTGAGCTACGCGCCCACACTTTTACTAATCTAACATAAGGTGGACGAAGGAGGACTGTGCGGGTTGCTCCAGCGCCGCATTTCGAGGAAGAACCAGGGACGTGAGATTCCGGTTACTGTTCTTTCAGCTTCAGCTTACTTTTGTTTTCTTCCAGAAAGGCCCGAAGGTCCTGGGCGCGGTCAAGCAGCCGGACCCACTGCTCGTAATAGAGCGTGACGGGAAACCGGCCCAGGCCGTAAACGCTGACTCCGCCCTTTTCCCCTACACGAAATTCGAGCGCACCGGAGCGCTGGCCGGTTTTCTTTTTTTCCAGTTCTTCGAGACGGGCTTTCAGTTCGTCATACGTTGGTTCTGACATGTTCTCCTCAAATCAAGCCGCGTGTGACGGCCAGCTCCACGCAGTCCTGTGAATGGTCTTAACAGAGTTCGCGTCCGCAGCAGCATTACAAGCTAATGATTTATAGCACCAAACTCCAGGGATGGAAACAGACCTGTAGTCGAGACCGAGCAGCAGTCGGGTGGAAATATTTTGTCCCCTTGCGGACCAGCAACCCGTGATAGATTTCTCTCGTCAAATCCTGGAGGGAGGAAATAGACATGCCTCACGGGACCCTGGACGTAATGAAAATCGACGAGCAGCCACTCACCTACCAGATCATGTTTGAACAAAACCCCGGCGGCACGTATGTGGCCCGGGTTGAGCCGGAAGAACTGGTGACGTTCATGACCGAAGAAATGCGGGTTGACCTGCCCGTGGCCGAAGACGCCGCCCAGAAAGCCGCAGCCGAAGGCCGCGCGCGGATCGGAGACGTGTTTCTGGAAGAGAACAATCTCCATGCGGCAATGGAGTATCTGGAAGACGAAGACTGATGTAAGACAGCAAATGGCAATTAGCAAATAGCAATTAGCCAGAGCACTCAGCATTCAGCACTCAGCATTCAGCCCCGCAACATCATCGCGCGATCCAAGATAAAACCTTTGAAACACAGAGGAACAGAGGAAACGGAGGATCCGGGAACTTGCGGAACCAATCTTCCTCTGCTTACTCCTTTCCTCTGTGTTTCAAAGGTGTTGCGGGGCTGAATGCTGAGTGCTGAATGCTGTTTGGCTGATTGCCAATTGCTGTTTGCTAATTGCTTGTTCAGTCCGCCGCTTTCGCCGGACGCAGCTTGGTTTTTAAATCGGCGGCGATCTGGCCGCCGTGGAAGCGCCCGTTCTCGATGAAGATCTCACTGGTCCGGGCGCCGGCGACAATCACTCCGGCCAGGTAAATTCCCGGGACATTGCTCTCAAAGGTCTTCGGGTCGCATACCGGACGCTTTTCCGGTTCCGTCAGTTCTATGCCCAGGTCGCGCAGAAACTGGTAGTCCGGATGGTAGCCGGTGAGCGCGAAGACAAAATCATTCTTCAGGATCTTTTCGCCTTCCGGAGTTTTAATGCGCACCTGCTCCGGCAGGACCTCTTCGACCGTGCTATTGAAGTAGGCCGTGACTTCGTGATGGGCAATGCGGTTTTCAATGTCCGGCCTGATCCAGTACTTTACGTTTCTGTGGATCACGGCGCCGCGATGCACCAGCGTCACGCGGGCCCCACGCCGCCACAATTCCAGCGCGGCGATGGCAGCGGAATTCTTCGCGCCGACGATCAGCACGTCCGTGTCGTAATAAGGATGCGGCTCGGTGTAGTAATGCATGACCTTGGGCAGGTCTTCACCCGGGACGCCCAGGGCGTTCGCAAGGTCGTAGTATCCGGTGGCCACTACGATTTTTTTTGCGGTGTACTCGTGCTGTCTCCCATGGTGGTCCGTCGTGCTGACGTGAAAGTTTCCGTCGGCCCCGGAAACCCGTGTTACTTGCTGGTACTGCCGGACATCGAGCCGGTAATGCCGGGCCACGTTGCGGTAGTACTCGAGCGCTTCGTGCCGGTTCGGCTTCTGGTTGGCGCTGGTGAAAGGAATGTCGCCGATCTCCAGCAGTTCGGGTGTCGTAAAAAAAACCATGTTGGCGGGATAGTGGAAGAGAGAGTTGACCAGGCATCCTTTTTCAACCAGCACCACGGAAAAGCCCGCGCGCTGGGCTTCAATCGCGGAGGCCATGCCCGTGGGGCCGGCGCCGATGACCAGGACATCAGACGAATTGGACTCTGCCGTCATGAATGTTGAAGTCTATTCTAAATGGCCTGGTTTTTTGCTACTCTCGCCCTATGCTGAAAAAGTTGTGTCTTGCCTCCCTGTTGCTGGCCACCGTATTGGGGGCCCGCCGGACGATTGTCGCGGCAGGCCCGGCAGCCAAGCCGCATGCCCCCGCGGACACCGCAGACAAACCGCTTTATTACACGCGGGCGATCACCAATGACGATCTCGACGAACGCAGCCTCCGCGAACTGCAATTAATGCGGAACACCATCTATGCCCGTGCCGGCAACAAGTTCCGCAAGAAGTGGCTGAACGATTATTTCTCCGCGCTGCCCTGGTACCACGCGCTCGACAAGATGGACGAAACCAAGCTCACCGACCTGGACCGCAAGAACGCGGAAACCATCGCCAAATTCGACGCAGGCATCAACCGGGAACAATTGCTGGCCCGCCAGGGCGACCTGCTGGGCGCTCCCAAGACTCCGGAAAACCAGATTGAGATGCGGCTGGTGGCCATCCGCCTGGGAAAATGGGTCGGCTCGGATGAGGACCAGCCCACGGCGCTCGAAGATCCCACGCTGCTCGACAAGCAGCTTACCGTGGACCAGCTCAAGGACTTCTCCCGCCGCGATCTTCGCCTGCTGCGCAACCTGATCTACGCCCGCCGGGGACGGCCGTTCAAGTCCGATTTGCTGAAGAGCTATTTCGAGGCTGTCGAGTGGTATAAGCCCGATCCGAAATATACTGACGCGCGCCTGACTGCAGTCGACAAGCGCAACATCAATGTCATTCTCAGCCTGGAAAACCAACTGGGCGGGCCACTCACCGACTATCAAAACAAGAAGGAAGACGGCTGGTTCGCGCGGGCTTGATAGAAATCCTGGCGCCCCGTGCGGGCGCTACGCAAGAAGCGGCGCGTCGCGACCAACTGCGGGGCGCCGCTAAAGAATCCGTAGATTCGCTAAGTCCAGATTGCAGGGGCGTCCGGATTGCTAGTCGACAGCTTACAGAAAATGGCGAGATGGAGGTTGTTCAGCCGCAACGAACCTCCGCAAAGCTCATGGCAGGTGTTTGCCTGGTGGGAGTCCAGAAGGATCCCGTACAACATCATCGTTGGCGCGGTGGGAATGGTCTCGGGTAGTCTGTGCCTGGTCACCGCGCTCTTGACGGAACACTTCCTGGGGGAAGCGCTTGGTCTTCCTAACCCGCCAATCGTCGCGGTCTTCGCGGTAATGATTTACGGGGTGATGGCGAATATTTGCTACACAGGCGGCTGGATCACGGAGATCTTTGTACGGAAGGTCTGGCCGCACGAAGGAGAGGCTTTCGGGAAGATTTCTTTTTTTCTTGGGTTGGCTTTCTCCGTGTTCTTGACTTTGGCGCCCGGGGTCCTGATCGCCTGTTTAGGGGCTGTAAGTTTGTTTATCCACGCTCCAATTCGATGATTTTGGCCGGTTCTGGCGGAGCCCGTGCACGGGCGCTCCCGCAATTTTTGTGACCGTGTTCACAATGACGCGAAACTCCCATGCCGCGTTAATTTGCTTGTGCCAACTGCCTCCAGCAGATCGAATACACCGTTAGCATCAGTACTCGGCTCCGCCGGGCGCTTGTTACGACCGGCGCGCAGGGGTAGCACGTCAACGCCGGCAATCTTGTCTTTCTGCACATAAACGCGGAGGAGAATTGCGTCTTCTTCACTGGTGCAATCACAGGCAAAGGCTACGTTTCCCAACCCCCAGGCAATTACTGTGTCACCGCGCCGTTCAAGAGGACCGATCGCGTGGGTACCGTGTGCCACAACCAGCTTAGCTCCGGCGGCGATGGCCATATCCGCGGCGTGTTTCAGTTCCGGACGCGGCAAATAAGACACGGGTCCGGTCACGTGGAAGGTCGCGATCAGAATATCTGCTTGTTGGCGCGCGCCGAGAAGCTCCGATGCCAGCCCCTCGGGAACGCCGTCAGTAAGATCGTGTGCGGTGATCGCGATGGTGATGCCGCTCATATTCAGGACCGCCGGGCCGGCATTCCCGCCCGCGGGCAAAATGCCTCTTTCGCGCAACACGCTTGCGGTCTGCTGCGGGCCATTCGGCCCGAAGTCTCCCGCATGATTGTTCGCTATCCCCGCGACGCGCACGTTGACTGCCGCGAGCTCCACCAGGGATGCGGGCGCGTTCCACAAACGAAACTTCCGCGAGGGTGAATTCCGGGCGACCGGACCTTCCAGATTGACAACACCAGCCGCGCCTTGCACTATTTGAGCAATGGCTTTCAATTGCCCGGTGCCGCCATCGCCCAGGTTTACGTCTCCGCCCAGCCACAATTCTGCTTCGGGCGGCTTTGGCGGCGCGGTTTCCCGGCGCTTGCAGCCGAGCGTTGTCACGCTGACGATGATCGCCATGACCATGACGATCTGCTTAGCGGCGCGCGCGCAGCAACCTGTACCAAGCGCCGCTACACAGTCCGCAGACACGGAACTCCCCGGCGGTTTCCGGATAAAAGACAAACCCATAAATTTCGACCAGGAGCGCATTCAGCTTACCATCGCCTACCGGCGGCTCCATCAGGACCCCAACGCTTCCGACGTCATCATCCAGCCGAAAATGATCATTCTGCACTGGACCGGCCAGCCGTCATTTAACGGCACCTGGAACTATTTCAATCAGACCCGCGCGGAGAGCGCGCGCGAACAGCTCGCGGCCGCCGGCGAAGTCAACGTGTCCGCGCAATTCCTGGTGGACCGCGACGGGACCATCTACCGGCTCATGCCGGAAAACTGGATGGCCCGCCACTGCATCGGCTTGAACCATGTCGCGATAGGAATTGAAAATGCCGGCGACGACGGCAAATTTCCACTGACGCCAGCCCAAATAGAAGCTGACGCGGCCCTGGTTCGATACCTGGCGAGAAAATATCCCATCACTCATCTGATCGGGCATCTTGAATACCGGCGGATGGAGAAGCATCCTTATTTTCTGGAGCTCGATCCCAAATACCGCAACACCAAACCTGATCCGGGCGCCGAGTTCATGCGTAAAGTGCGGGACCTGGTGGCTGATTTGAAATTACAAGGACCGCCATGATGCTTTTAGTCCCGAGCGCAGCGAGGGATCCCTATCGCAACTAGGAACTTTGCTCCCGCTCTGTCACCACATAAGGCATTGCCGTCTCCAAGTCACAACCCCGCTGGTTCTTTCTAGACATAGGGCTCCCTCGCTACGCTCGGGATGTAAAAAAGTCCGCTATAATCGATAGTTTTGTTTCGCTCGGTTGCGCCATTTGTATGGCATCACGAGGACATCATGTCTAAGACTGCAAAAAAAGTGCGCTCAGAAAAAGATTCGCTGGGCATTAAAAAGATCCCCGCCGACGTCTATTACGGCATCCAGACCGCCCGCGCGGTGGAAAATTATCCCATCTCCGGAATACGGGCCCACCCGACATTGATTCGTGCCTTTGGCATGGTGAAACAGGCGGCCGCGGAGGCCAATAAGGAACTGGGATTGGTGGATGAGAAGCGCGCAAAAGCCATCATTGCTGCGGCGAAAGAGGTCGCTGAGGGAAAGTGGGACCAACAGTTTGTGGTTGACGTCTTCCAGGCCGGGGCAGGCGTGAGCTTCCACATGAACAGCAATGAGGTCATCGCCAATCGCGCCATCCGGCTGCTGCGCGGCAAGCTGGGCGACTACCGAGTGGTTCATCCGAATGATCACGTAAATTATGGGCAGTCGACCAATGACGTGTTCCCGACCGGCATGCGCCTGGCGACGCTGCTGGAACTGGAAAAGCTCTATCCGGCGCTGGAATCTTTTGCCGCAGCGTTCGAAGCCAAAGGCAAAGAGTTTCATCACATCATGAAGTCCGGCCGCACCCACATGCAGGACGCTGTCCCCATGCGGCTGGGACAGGAGTTTGCCGCTTACGGCGTGGCCGCGCGCAAGGCCCTGGCCAGCATTCGCCACGCTGCCGATTCGTTGCGCGAACTGGGACTGGGCGGATCAGCCGTGGGCACGGGGATCAACACGCATCCTGCCTATCGCGCCAAGGCTGTTGCCAATCTGGCGCGGATCTCCGGACAGAAACTGGTTCCGGCCGCCGACATGCGCTGGGCCATGCAATCGAACGCCTGTATGGCGGAGGTTTCCGCGGCGCTGCGCAACCTGGCGCTGGAGATCATTCGCATTTCGCATGACCTGCGCTTCCTCGCTTCGGGACCGAACACCGGAGTGTTTGAGATTAATCTGCCGGCACTGCAGCCCGGGTCGTCGATCATGCCGGGGAAAATCAATCCGGTCATGCCGGAACTCGCGGCCATGGTGTCATTTCAAGTCATCGGCAATGACACGGCGGTGGCGTTCGCTGTCCAGGGCGGCCAGCTCGAACTGAACGTCATGATGCCGACCATGGCGTACAGCGTCCTGCAATCCATCACGATCACGACCAACATGCTGCGCGTCTTCACCGAGAAATGCATTTCCGGCATCACCGCCAACGAAAAACGCTGCATGTTCTACGCCCAGAGCACGGTCTCGCTCGCCACGGCGTTGAATCCGTATATCGGCTACGCGAAAGCGGCGGAGATTGCGAAGGAGTCCGTGGCCACCGGCCGGTCCATCATCGAGATTGCGCGCGAGAAGAATCTGCTCAGCGAAAAAGAGATTGAAGAGATCCTCGATCCGGTGAATATGACTGAGCCGCAGGTCCCGAAGGAAGCGGCGAAGAAGCGGGATGAGATCAAGGGAAAGAGTTAACGCTCCCTTCTAACATCCCGAGCGGAGCGAGGGAGCCCTATCTCTGCGACGGACTCTGCTTTCAAGATAAGTGCGCTGGCAGTGACTTAGCTGCGTCGATGAGCTTCGGACCGACACGGTGCTCGTATGCACCGGCTATTGCCCGCATCATAATGACATTCTCGAATCACCGGGAATTTTCGCAGGAGTAGGGATCCCTGTCCCGCTTTTGCGGGCTCGGGATTTCAGAACAACGCGAACGCCCGCACCGGAAACGTTCCAAAACCCTTCACCTTCACAGGAACCGCAAAGAACTTGAAATCTTTTTGCGGAAGAGATGAGAGGTCCGCCAAGTGTTCGACAATGGCAATCTCCTTGCCGAGCAGCAGAGTGTGCGCCGGGCGGCTGCCATCAGTGATGTCGTCAATATTCAGGGAGTCAATGCCTACCAGGGCAGCGCCGGAGCCAGCCAGGTACTCGGCCGCGTCTGCCGTAAGGAACGGATGGCCGTCAAAATACTGTTCCGTGTTCCAGTGGCGCGACCAACCGGTTTCAATCAGAACAGCTTTCCCTGCCAGGGTTTCCTTTGCCGGAAAGTGCGACCGATCAATCGCCTGCGCTCCAGCAGCCGATATCTTGATTGCGGGAATATCCGCCAGTTGCTCCAGTTTGAGTTGCGAGAGGTCTTTGCCTTTCGCGTAGCGATGAAACGGCGAGTCGAGATAAGTTCCGGTATTCGCGACCATTTCAATTTTACCGATTTGAAATTCGGTCCCGGGCTCGTAGAGCTTTCTCGAGTCCTCGCGGCTAAGGAAATCGCAGATAATGGGCGCCGGAAGGCCCTTGTAGGTGACCAGCCCGTGTTCGACCGTGTGGCTTACGTCAATCAGCATGGGTCGTGAGCTTCCCTCCCGGCGGAGACGTTCTCGCCCGAAT
>DATMPO010000128.1:0-3674 GCA_035567035.1 Verrucomicrobiia bacterium
GCTGGATGCCATGAGATCTCCGGCTTTGAGGATGAGGGAAGGATCGGGACGGAACTGACGTACGAAGGCAGCAAGCCCATCGAACGCCTGGACTTCGCTCTGCTGACGGAGATGGCGGAACGGGGAGACGGCGAACCCATCCAGGATCCGGACGATCGTGCGCGTCTCCCGGAGGGACCCGCGAAAGGACCGTGGTACTCACATTTGGGCTTCTTCGAGCACAAGCTTGCAGAACCGAATGTATGGGATCAGGGAAAGATCAAGTCGGAAACTGAAAAACTCCGCATGCCCAACGTCCACCTGACTCCGGAACAAATTCGCGCCCTGACCACCTTTTTGATGGGCAGCCAGGAGAGCGCACTTCCGGCAGCTTATCAGTACCGGCCTCTCGACTACCGCCGTGATATCCAGGAGGGCTGGTGGGTGGTTAAGAAGTACAACTGCATGGGCTGCCACCAATTCATTCCGGGTCAGCAATCGGCGCTGATGGGAATGAAGCGCTATCAGGAGGCGCAGGAGCAACTTCCGCCGAAGCTGCTGACCGAAGGCGCGCGGGTCAATCCGCAATGGCTGCTGCGCTTTCTCTCCAATCCCTCGTTAACCGAAACCGATACCGACCGCAACGGCGTGCGATCCTATCTCCAGGTGCGGATGCCCACTTTCAGCTTCTCGGAAAACGAATTGGGCAAGCTGGTGCGTTTCTTTGCCGCCCTCTCGCGACAGCCGTTTCCGTATATTCCGGAGCCGGCAACGACTCTGCAGGCCAAGGAAACGGACATGGCACGCGGCTTGTTCTCCAGCACCGCGGCGCCTTGCCTTAAATGTCACGCGACCGGCGACGCTGCGCATGATAAAAACGCCACGGCGCCCAATTTTCTTCTGGCGCGCGAACGCCTGAAGCCCGACTGGGTTGAACGCTGGATCATCGATCCACAAGCCATCAGTCCGGGCACAGCGATGCCTTCCGGTTTGTTCAAGCGCGAGAACAATCACTGGGTGTTCGCCGGGCCGACGCCGTCTTCATTCCAGGGTTACGATAAGGATCACACCAAGCTGCTGGTGGATTACATTTTCCAACTCACTCCGGAAGAGCAGCGCCGAGTGGCTGGAGCCATGGGGCGCAGCCAAACCAGCAATAACGGAACTCCCCGGCCAAAGCCAGCCGGCGGAAGCGCTCCGGGCGGCGCGCGGTAAAATATGGCGAAGGTTCTCATCCCAATTCCAGGAAAGGTATAGGGAAATCATGAATCGAAAACAATCGTTTGTTACGCTTGCACTCTGTGGCATTGTGGGCCTCCTTCTGCTGACTGCATGCAGTAAGAAACCGAGCGAAGAATCTGCCGCTCCGGGCGGCGCGGCAGCGCCGGCTGCGGCACCGATCGATCCGGCGACCGCCGCCGGCGTCAGCGGCACGGTGAGTCTTGCCGGTACCGCTCCCAAGGCGGCAAAAATTGACATGAGCCAGGATCCGGCCTGCAAGGGCCCGAACACCGCCGAGACCGTGGTAGCGGATGGCAGCAAGTTGGCCAACGTCTTCGTGTACGTGAAGGAAGGTTTCGGAAACCGGACGTTTGACGTTCCCAAGGACGCCGTGACCATCGATCAGAGCGGCTGCAAGTATCATCCCCATGTTTTGGGAGTGATGGCTGGACAGACGCTTAAAATCGTCAACAGCGATCTCACTACTCACAATATCCATCCCACGCCGGCCGACAACCGCGAGTGGAATGAGTCGCAACCACCGCAGTCTCCGGCGCTGGAGAAGACTTTCGCCCGCGAGGAAATCATGCTCCCGGTGAAGTGCAACCAGCATCCGTGGATGAAGATGTATGTCAATGTGGTGAAGACTCCGTTCTATGCAGTCACCGGGCCGGACGGCAAGTTCGAAATCAAAGGTCTGCCTCCCGGCGACTACACCATAGCCTTCGTACAGGAAAAGATGGGTACGCAGGAACAGAAGGTCACGCTGGCGGCCAAAGATAGCAAGACGGTGGATGCAACGTTCAAGACGCAATAAGCTGAGTGGGCCGACTGAGCCGTCGGCCCACGCTTCGTCACCTAGGACCGGAAACCATCTGAGCAGTAATTAAGGAGGGCTGTTGCTTCCGATGATGCTAGTGATTTCCATTGTCATGGGCATAGTCCCTCTCGTGGGGATTGCCTGGACAATCGCCACGGGTACGGTCACGACGGTGGACGGCTTGTTCATGAGTTTGATCCTGTTGACTCTCTCCGCCGTTTTTTTTCTGAATGCTTACTGGGAACTGCGCGACCGTGGAGCTCTCGCTTTTCTCGACAAAAAGAAAGCGGCCGCTGCAGCAACTCCCGCAGCAACGCCCAAAGTGACGCCCAAGCTAACAACTAAAGAAACGCCGAAAGCACCTGCGCTCGCAGCTCCCGCGAAGGTCGCTCCGCCGAGCACTGCTTCCGCGAACAAAGACCCCAAGCCCGAAGAGGCTGAAGGCTAGGGCCGGAAATCATGGCAGTACAACCCATCCCGCTCGTGCCTGCGGACAAGGCCGCTAACGCCGGGGATAACCTTGCACCTGACCTTGCGCCTGATCCTCGACGACAGCCCTCGCGTCCCCGGATGTCCACGCGCAACCGGCTTCTATTCTTCGTGACGGCGTGGCTCGTCGTGCTCATGCCGTTCATGTTCTGGTGGAGCACCTGGTTTGGCCGCGCGCTCACTGCCAAACAGATGGGCGAATACCTCAACGACAATAGTCATCCGCGGCACATCCAGCATGCCATTGTGCAACTCGGCCAGCGCATGAGCCGGCACGATCCGAGCGCGGCGCGCTGGTATCCCGATCTGGTGCGGCTCGCCTCAAATCCGCGCGAAGAGGTGCGTAGCACGGATGCCTGGGTGATGGGACAGGATACGGCAGGTCCCGGTTTCCACGAGGCGCTTTTGAAAATGTTGGAAGACCCCTCGATGATCGTCCGCGGCAACGCTGCCTTGTCCCTGGTCAGCTTCGGCGACAGCTCGGGGAGGCCGCAGATTGTTTCCTTATTGCAACCGGTCACGATCACCGCTCCCACCGCTGGGAGAGTCATGGATACCGCGGGGATCGGTACGGCGATCCACCAGGGTGGACTCATCGCGAAGCTGCAGGATACTAACGGTGATGGCCAGCAGACCCGCGAATTGCGTTCGCCGATCACTGGGCGCGTGCGCACACTTTCAACGGCGACAGGCGCCAGCGTAGTTCCAGGAACTGCGATTGCGACCGTCGAACCCGGGGAAGAACAAGTCTGGGAAGCCCTTCGCGCCCTATATCTGATTGGCCAACTGGAGGACCTACACGCGATCCGTCCCTACCAGAGAGACTTACCCGAAGTTCCGGAGCGGCTGCGTCAGCAAGCGCTTGAGACCGAACGGGCAATCCAGGAAAGAGCCAGCGCCGGCAAATAAATGCGGTTGGAAGGATAGCTTCCGGTTTGCCGAGTAACAGGAATTATTGCATGGCGGCTCGAACCGAAATGTCGAGTGCGGCCCCTTTCTATGGATAGCCAGTTACACGGCGAAGCACGAGAATCCGAGTGTCCTCGTTATTTCAAGCCCTCCACCAGGTAAAGATCCGACAACCAGCGATCGAAGCTGTAGGCATAGGCACTACCGTCCGGCGTACAGACCACCGCTATAATATCCAGAACTCCGGTGGGATCCG
>DATMPO010000129.1:0-16779 GCA_035567035.1 Verrucomicrobiia bacterium
GTGGGCAATGAGCCGAATGTCTATATCAGCTCTTACAGTACTTACGATAGCGACTTCCACGCGTACCGCACCGCAATTCTGAACGCGGCCCCCACGGCAAGCTTCTGCGCCCCGGCGACTACGAATGGAGGCGGCCAGCCATGGGCAGAATCATTCGCGAACGAGTTCAAGGGGGACAGCACCATATTGTTGATATGCGGCCACTACTATCCTGGCGCGCGCACTGGCAATGGGACCAACGCCGATATCGACTTCCTTCTGGACCCCAGCCGTTTGAGCACCGGTTCCAACAATTACTCACTGTATTACTCCCAGTTTCCGAGTACAGCTGTCTCTGACGGGGAAACGTTCCGGCTTGAAGAGACAAACAGTCTTGCCTCACAGGGGGAGGCGGGCGTGAGCAATGTCTATGCATCGGCGCTCTGGGCGCTCGACTACATGCACTGGTGGGCGATGCAAAACTCCCGCGGGCTCAACTTCCACACCGGCGCTACGTCCGCCTACGACCCGATCATGCCCACGACCTTAAGCAGCACTTACACGGCGGAGCCGGTCGCCTACGGGATTAAGGCCTTCGGTCTGGGCTCTGCAGGAGAGAATGTCCTCACCGTGATCGGCTCGAATCCGAACGGCGTCAATATAACCTCTTATGGCGTACTGGATTCGGTGACCGGCAACCTCTTTGTCACCATCATTAATAAGGAGCACTTTACTGGTGCGAAGAATGCGACGGTTACGTTACAGCCCGGGGCAGCGTACAGCGGCGGGCAAGTTTGGAATCTGCAACAAACCGCCGGGGATGTCACAGCTGCTGCGGGCGTCACGCTGGGCGGCGCAGCCATAGGCGGAGACGGCAGTTGGAACGGAAACGCCTCGCCTGTCTCGCCATCGGCTTCCGGAACTTTCACAGTCAGTGTTCCATCGGCCAGTGCCGCCATCGTGGAATTGACTGGGAAAGGCGCGCAACCGCCTGCACCGCAGCCACCTTCCAACCTGACGGCAACGGCTGTCTCAAGCAGCCAGATCAATCTGGGTTGGGCAGCGTCACCAACGTCCGGAGTGACCTACAGTATTTTCCGCAGCACGGCGTCAGGGTTTGCGCCATCAAAGAGCAACCGGACCGCGATTGGCCAGACCGCCACTTCCTTTTCGGATACCGGACTTACACCATCCACTTCGTATTTCTATCTGGTCGAGGCGGTCAACGCTGGTGGCGTTTCATCGACGCCGACCAACCAGGCAAGTGCAACCACGCCAGTCGCCTCTTCAACGATCATCCGGATCAACGCCGGTGGACCGACAGTGACGCCGTTCGTCGTCGACCAGGACTTCACCGGCGGCGGCACCATCAGCCATGCCAACGCCATCGATTTAAGCGGCGTCACCAATCCAGCGCCCATGGCCGTCTACCAGACCGCCCGCGTTGGCAACTTCACCTACACCGTTCCCGGCTTTGCCGCGGGATCAATCCACACGGTGCGCCTGCATTTTGCTGAAACCTTCTTCAGCACCGCCGGCTCTCGCACCTTCAATGTGACCATCAACGGCACCCAGGTGTTGACTCATTTCGATATCTTCGCGGCCGCGGGTGCCAAGAACAGGGCCATCATCAAGCAGTTCACCGTGAATGCCAATTCCAGTGGCCAGTACGTGATCCAGTTCACGGAAGTGGTCAATCAGTCGCTGGTGAGCGGGATCGAAGTACAATAGGCGAGCTCGTACTAGTTCAGGTTGGAGAAATGGGACCCATGGGGCAGGCTCCGTTGAGAGTGAACGGTGGCCGGAATCGCAAGCCGGGATTTTGGCGGCGCTGCAGCGCGTCAAGACGTTGGCTGGTCGCCTGTGTGATGGTGCTGGCAGCTCTGGACACTGCGGCCCAGGACCGGACAGGCGAGGTCAGGGTTGGCGTGACCGACCCTTCCGGCGCTGTGTTACCGGCGCACGGGGAAATCGTCAGCCAGGCCAACCACTTCGTACTGGCCTTTGAAACCAACGCCCAAGGCGAGTACACGGTCAAGCAGCTTCCTTTCGGAAGTTACAAACTCAGGGTGGAGCGCCGCGGATTTGCCCCGTTCTCCGCTTTGGTCGAGGTTCGCTCAGAGATTCCGCAGACGGTTCGAATCTCCCTTACCGTGGCGTCACGCAGTGAGAGCATCACGGTCAACGAAGCGGACACTCTTCTGGACAAAACCAACACAGGAACCGCCTACACGTTGGGAAAGCCGGCGCTTCAGACCTGGGCGTCAAGCACGCCCGGTCGCGAGGCAATCGACGTAGTGCAGGCGCAACCTGGATGGCTTCTGGAAGCCAATGGCGTGCTGCATCCTCGCGGCTCCGAATACGGCACGCAATATGTAGTGGACGGGATTCCGGTTTTTGAGAACCGCTCGCCGGCCTTCGCTCCCGGAGAGGACATCGAAGACGCGCAGTCCGTGAAAGTGTACACCTCAGGTATTCCTGCGCAGTTCGGCCGCAAGCTTGGCGGTGTGGTGGAAACAGTCAGCGATCGCAATCCTGCGCGCGGCGCTCACGGTACAGCTATCCTCGGCGAGGGCAGTTTTGGCACGCTCAGCGGCTACTTTGGTGGAAGTTATTTCGACGGCCGCAACGTCTTCGGCTTGAGCACTAACGGCGCGCACACCAACCGCTATCTTGATTCGCCGGTCCAGCAGAATTTCACCAACACTGCTACCGCGACCGGCTTTCGTGGGAGCTTTGAACGCGACCTGACCCAAAACGACCGCCTGCGGATCATGGTCAGTCACGAGCGGGTGGAGTTCCTTGTGCCCAACGAGGAGATCCAACAGGCCGCTGGCCAGAGGCAGGAGCGTCAAAATGAGGAGACGGCGGGGCAGATTTCCTACCAGCACGTTTTTTCGTCCAACTTGTTAGGAAGCCTGCAGGCGCGAGTACGGGACCTCAGCGCCGACCTGCAATCGAATCGGGAGTCCACGCCGATCCAGGCTTTCCAGGAACGCGGATTCCGCGACGGCTATGTGGGCGGAAGCGTTGACATGGTATTGCCACACCATGAGCTGAAAGCCGGCGCGGACGCAATCTACAGCTCAGTACACGAGAGATTCTCCTATCTGATTACCACGCCCGATCAATCCATCTTCGATCCGTCCACGCCGCCGAGTTTTTCATTTACCGGCGCCGGTCTTGATCGCGAACAGGCGTTTTACGTTCAGGACCAGATGCGCTTCAAAAATCTCAGCATTAGCGCCGGCCTTCGCTTCGATCACTATAGCTTCCGTGTTGACGAGTCAGCGTGGAGCCCTCGATTGGGCGCGGCCTGGTACGCGCCCCGGCTCGGGTTGGTGTTGCGGGCGTCCTATGACCGCATCTTTGGCACGCCCGCAATCGAAAATCTTCTGCTCAGCACCTCCGCCGACGTGCGACAACTCAACCAGACCACGGCACAACTGGTCTTGCGGCCGGCGAGGGGAAACTATTACGAGGTGGGCGCCACCAAGGAGTTCCTTCACAAAGCACGGTGCTCCCTGAACTATTTCCGGCGCGATATCCATAATTTTGGCGACGATGATGTACTGCTCGAGACCGGCATCAGCTTTCCCACTGCTCTGCATTCCGCATCGATCTACGGCGCCGAAAGCCAGATCGCATTGGCCGAGTGGGGACCTTTTTCCGGCTGGCTCAACTACTCTTACATGGTGGCCAAAGCCCAGCTGCCAGTGGTGGGCGGTTTATTCCTGGGACAGGATGCGGCCCCGTTGCTCAACTCGAAGGAAACCATCTGGGTCACGCAAGACCAGCGTCACACGGCCCATGCGCAGGTCCGCTACCAGCCGGTGAAAAGGTTCTGGACAACCTTGGGGGCATCTTACGGCAGCGGACTTCCCATCGAACTCAATGGCGAGGACAGAGCAACGCTTCTCGCGGAGTTTGGGCAAGCCGTCGTCGATCGCGTCAACCTGCAGGCCGGACGCGTGCGCCCCTCGTTCACTTTGGACGTTTCCGCCGGAGCAGAACTATGGAAACGGGAGACGCGGGCCATTGCTCTTCAGGGTGACGTCCGAAATCTGACGAACCGCCTGAACGTCATCGACTTTGCCAATATTTTTTCGGGAACGGCACTGGCATCGTCCCGGGGCGCTTCGGTGCGTTTGCGATTTGATTTTTGATCCTTGGATTGTGAAGGGACTTCCATGAAGTCGAACAGGACATTCTTAGTAATAGCCCTTTGCGCTCCCCTGACCTGGGGTGGCACGCCTGGCCAGCAGCCTGCATCGTCTCAAGGAACACAGCTTGTGAGCGATTTACGGGCCACGCGTAAAGGCGATAAGGTCACGCTCACCTGGAGCCGTCCGCGTATAGGTACGGACCGGCGAGCGGTCAACCGGGTGTGCCGCAATACTTCTTCCTCCAGCCCAACTGCATCCAGCCTCGGGACGGCCTGCGCGCATCCCGTGGGAGAGGTTGGCCCTCAATCAACAACAGGCTCGGTTGTGCGATCAGCAGATCGGAAGAGTGACAGCGAAACCACGGCCCAGGTTACTGATACGCTGCCAGAAAACCCAACAGGGGCAGATCAGCAGTTTGCAGTCTATACGGTGGAAGTACGCGACAGCAGCGGGCACAGTGCTGGATTCTCGAATTCCGTCTGGGTCCCGCTCGTACCCATCCTGCAGCCCACGGAATTACATTCCGAACTCGATGCGCGTGGCGTGTATCTGATATGGCAAAGTGAAGACGAAAACCAGCCTTCGTCCGTGCATCTCGATTACCGAATTTATCGACGCGAAAAAGCCTCTTCCCCCAGGACCGCTATTCCCTACCTGCGCGCCGTGATTCACACCAGGGATGGAGACCGCTGGAGCGGAGTCGATACGAACATCGAGTGGGAGAAGAGTTATTCCTATTGGGTCACGCCCGTGGCGAAGGTGTTTGCGGAGAACGGCACTCTGGTCAGCGAAGTCGAGGGTGAGGATTCGCCCCCGATTGAAATTACAACCCATGATATCTTCCCGCCCGCCGTGCCGGAAAAACTTCTGGCCGTAGTCAGCCAGGTTCCCGGAAGAAGGTTCGTCGACCTTATCTGGTCGCCCAACACTGAAAAAGACCTTGCAGGATACAACGTCTACCGCCGGAAAGAAGGTGAGGAAATGGCGCGCCTCAATTCTGCTCCCATTACCATGCTGTCGTTTCAGGACACCAACGTCGCAGCCGGAAGCAAATATTTGTACTGTATTTCCGCGGTTGATTTACGGGCAAATGAAAGCGCCAAATCGCAGGAGATGACGGCAACGCTGCGATAGGCTGAAACGTTGATACCAAGCGCTCCAGCCTATCCTCCGAGCTTGTGCTTTCCAAATATTGCGAAGACCTTCATCGATCTTCGCGGTGTCGCCAATCATTGCTGCCAGCCGCCACCCAGAGCCTGATACAGCTGGACCAGCGCCGTGAGTTCGTTGCCCTGCGCCTGGGCCAGTCCCAACTCCGCCGAGAAGGAGTTGGTGTTGTTCGTCAGGACTTCCAGGTAGTCTGTGGTCCCGGATTTGAAGCGCACTTCCGACAGCCGCGCAGCATCTTGCGCGGCTTCCACCAGATGTTCCTGCTGTATCCGGAATTCCTGGTTTTTGCGGTAGGAAACGAGTGCGTCCGAAACATCACGAAAGGCTCCCTGTATGACTTGTTGATACGTCAGGAGCGTCTGCTCGCGTTGGGCCTCGGCCAGTCGAACGTTCGACTTGAGTCTTCCTCCCTGGAATATTGGTTGGGAGAAGGACCCGGCGAGGTTCCATATGCCGGCAGGACCGGTGAACAGGTTGGTGAGGGCCGAACTTTCATAGCCGGCCGTTCCAGTCAGCGAGATCTGGGGAAAATACGCCGCCCGAGCAACGCCAACCTGCGCATTGGCGGCGACCAGGCTGGCCTCGGCTTGCAGGATATCCGGCCGCCGTGCCAGCAGTGACGACGGAAGGCCGGCAGGAACTTCGGGTGCATGGGGTTGTTCAGTGAGCTTCAGACCTCTTGGGATGTCCCCAGGATTGCGTCCGAGGAGGATGCTGAGGGCGTTCTCTTCGAGCGTAATCCGGCGCTCAAGATCAGGGATTTCTGTCGCTGCCGTGTAAACGAGTTGTTCGGACTGGCGCACATCCAGCAATGAACTGATTCCATGCTGCTCCAGGGTCTGGGTCAATTGCAGCGAGTCCCGGCGGGAAGTCAGCGTGCGTTTCGAAATCTCCAGCTCCAGGTCCAGCTGGCGGAGCTGAAAATAATTAAAAGCGACGCTGCCCACCAGAGTGGACATCACTTCTTTCTGTGCCCATTGATTCGCCAGCAGATTGGCCCTTGCAGCTTCTGTGGCGCGGCGATATTTCCCCCAGAAGTCGAGGTTCCAGGCCGCGGAGGCGTTCAGTTGCCCTCGCGTGGTCTCGAAAGAAGGAATCGGCCCATTCTGCGGACTTTGCTGGCTCGTGATGTTGCCGCCGGCGCTCAGGGAAGGAAGCTGGTCCGCGCGCGTGATTCCCAGCTGGGCCTGGGCCTGGAGCACTCGCGTTGCGGCAATGCGAACGTCGTAGTTATTCTTCAGAGCCGTGCGAATGAGGCCCTGAAGCTCTTGGTCCTGGAAAACGTCCCACCATTTTTCATCACCCAGATCCGTCGCCGGCTTTTGGATGGTCTCTGTCCTGACAGGCGCGCTCGGTTGGGGCGCGTTCGCCGCCGACGTGGCCGCGGTTGCGTCTTCCTTAGTCTCCCGGTAAGCGGACGGGACATCCACGGCGGGCCTCTTGTAGTTTGGCCCGACGGCGCATCCCGTGAGGATGATGGCCAACCCGAGAGAGAACGGCAAAAACGCCAGGGACCGATTGTGCAAGATGCGGTGTTTCATAGTTTCAATCTCCATTGACTTCCTGCATCGCGAGTGCTCCCTGGCCGATTGGTATCGCCCTGCGGCCGGCGCGGAAGAACGAAACGCGGTCCAGCACTCTCTCCTGAAACTCTTCGAGGTACAGGTAGATGGCTGGTGTGACGTAGAGGGTCACGAACTGCGAGACGATTAAACCTCCGATGACAACCAGTCCCAGCGGCCTGCGGGACGCGCCGTCAGCGCCGTATCCCAGTGCGATCGGGAGCGCACCCAGCAGGGCAGCCATGGTGGTCATCATGATCGGGCGAAAACGTTGCATGCTGGCATCGTGGATGGCCTGATCATCTTTCACGCCCTGTCGCACCTGCTGTTCCGCAAAGTCGACGATCATGATTCCGTTTTTCTTCACAATCCCCATCAGCATGAACATTCCGATGTAGGCATACAGAGAAGCTTCAGCTCCGAACAGCCAAAGGGTCAGCAGTCCACCGACCAGCGCCACGGGCAATGACGAGAGCACCGTGAGCGGGTGCAGGTAGCTCTCGTAAAGAATGGCCAGAATCACGTACATGACGAACACCGCAACCAGCATCAGGACCGCCAGATCGGAGACTGTATTGCTGAAGGTCAGCGCCTGGCCTTGCAGTCCTCCATGCACATCCGGTGGCAGAATTTCTTTGGCTGAATTCTCGACAAACTGCGTCGCCGGACCGATGGCGTAGCCGGGTTTCAGGTTGAAGAATAAAGTCACGCTGGCGAATTGGTTGATGTGGTTGACAGCTTGCGGTCCAATCATCGTGTGCCAGCTGGTAAGCGCGCTGAGCGGCACCATGCGTTGGCCGTCGTCACTCTTGATGTAAAGCTTGCTCAGGTCCTGCGGGTCAGACCGTTTATTGTCCGCCACCTCCAGGATGACCTGGTACTGGTCCGTGGCCTGCTTGATCAGGTAGCTGTAGTTCTCGGAATAGGCGTTGTGCAGCAGGTTGAGAATCCGGCTCTCGGAAACGCCGTAAAGCTTGGCTTGTTCGCGCAGAATGTCGATCTGTAAATTAGGCGTGTGATTGAAAAGATCAGAATTCACGAACATGAACCCGGGATACTGGTACATCTTCGCGGTCAGCTTGGCCGCCGTGGCGTAGACCTGCTCCGCATCGATTCCGGAAAGCGCATAGGCGAATTGCCCCTGTATGTTGGCGGTTGCGCCGGTACTGATTTCCAGTGCCGGGTTGGGTTGCATAAAGGCCAGCGCACCAGGCATGGCGTTGGCGATTGCGCCCATCTCCTGCCCGGCGACCGCCTGGATCGGCGCGCGCTCTGACGGGTCCTTCAGGAAGGAAATCAGGAACGCCTGGTTCGCGGGCAGGAATGAGCTGTTGCCACTCATGGTGAAGGTGCTGCGCACGGCGGGATTGGCGCGCATGATATTTTCTGCCTGCGTCTGATATGCGTGCATCTGGTCCGGCGACGTTCCTTCCTGGGCCACCAGCACTCCGCGAATAAACGAGCTGTCGCCGACCGGCAGGAAAGATTTCGGTATCGTATAGAACAGATAGCCGGTACCCGCCAGGCAGATGACCCACGTCACGGCCGAGATCCAGCGATGACGAAGAAAGAACCACAGGGAACGTCCATAAAGATCAAGCACGCGATGTTCGGCGGCCCCAAACACGCGTTCCATCCACGTTTTCCTGGCCCCCTCGCCACGATCGCGCAACAACCGGGAAGTCATCAGGGGCGTGAGCGTAAGGGAAACCAGACCGCTGGCGATAATTGAAATCACAATCGTGATCGAGAACTCACGAAAGATGCGTCCCATCAGCCCGCTCATGAAGACGAGAGGGATGAACACCGCCGCCAGGGAGAGCGTCATGGCCAGAATGGTGAAGCTGATTTCCCTGGCTGACTGCAATGTTGCGTCCAGCGCGCTCAGTCCTTTCTCCATCAGACGGACTGTGTTCTCGAGAAACACGATGGCATCGTCAACCAGAAAGCCGATAGCGAGCGTCAGCGCCATCAACGAAAGGTTGTCCAGGCTGTACCCGAGCACACTCATGGCTATAAAGGTCAGCAGCAGGGAGAGAGGCAATGCTACCGCGGGAATCAGCGTGTCAGTGGCCCGGCCCAGAAACACGAAAATCACCATGACCACCAGCACAAAGGCGATGTACAGCGTGGACTGCACGTCCTTGATGCTGCTCACAATGGTCTGAGAGCGGTCGTAAGCCGGCACCAGCAGGACCGAACTGGGTAGCTGTGACTGAATGTTGGGGAGCAGGTCGCGAACGGATTTCGCAACCTCCACGGCGTTCACTCCCGCGCGGCGAAACACCGCCACCACGACGGTCGCGTGGGGTTCAGGATGTCCGCGGACCCAGAAGCGCATGTCGATCCGCTGGTCCTGCACGCCTTGCGTGGCTGTGGCAACGTCTTTCAGATAAGTCGGCGCGCCATTGGTCTGCCCGACGATAAGGTTGTTGTATTCTTCCGCCGTGACCAGTTGGCCCTGCGGTTGCAGCAGGAAGGTGCGGTGAGGTCCATCGAATTGTCCGGCGCCGGTATAGTTCGTTCCATTCTTAATGGCCGCCGTCAGGTCATCTAATGTGGTGTTTCGCACGGCCATGGCCGAGGGATCAGCTTTGATCCGTATTGCCGACCGCGTGCCGAACACCGACACCTGGCTCACTCCGGGCAGAATGCTGATGCGCTCGCCTACCTGCGTATTGGCATAGTCATACAACTGGCCCTCCGTGGCCGTGTCGCTCACCAGAGGGATATACATGATCGGCTGATCGTTGGGGTTGGTCTTGGTAAATGTAGGCGGGCTCGGCAGGTCAAGTGGAAGCTGCCCCTGGGCCCGCGTGATGGCCGCCTGAACGTCCGTGGCGGCGCCGTCCAGGCTTTTGGAAAGGTCAAACTGCAGGACAAAGCTGGAGTGTCCCTGCAGATTGTTTGACGTCACCAGCTCCAGACCGGGAATTTGCATGAACTGCCGTTCCAGCGGCGTGGCCACGTTGTTCGCCATGGTGTCCGGCGTCGCACCCGGATAGTTCACTTGCACCTGGATCACCGGATAGTCGATCGCCGGCAAGTCACTCACCGGCAAGCGAAAATAAGCCAGGATTCCAAAGAGAATGACGGACACCGTCAGGGCAATGGTCATTACCGGACGGCGGACGAACGGCTCAGAAAGATTCATGACCGGCCCCCACTCTGGACTGCTTCCTTGTTAGCTCCATTTGCCGGAGCCGCTGCCGCCGCGGGAGCGACGCGAACCTTCCCGCCAGGCCTGACCAACAACTGGCCTGCAAGGACTACGCGTTCGTTGGCCGCGAGTCCGGTGGTAACGACGACATCTTCGCCCTGACGCTGCCCCAGCTTCACTGGACGGAGTTCCGCGGTATCGTCCGGCTTCACCACGTAGACGAACGGTCCCTGCTGGCTGATCTGCGTGGCTTGAGTGGGAATGAGCACCGCTGCCTTCTCGGTAGTCAGAACAAGCTTTACATCCACGAACTGGCCGGGCCAGAAATGGCGGTCCGGGTTGCTGATGGTGGCCCGCAGGTTGACGGTGCCGCTCCCGTTCTGCACCGTGTTGTCAAGAAATTCGATGCGCCCGATTCTGGCCGCACCGTCCTCGTCCGACGGGAGCCGAACCGCGGCCTTCAGGCCGCCGTGAGACATCTGTCTTTGGACTTCAGGAAGATCGCGTTCGGTAATAGTGAAAGTCGCGTAGATGGGATCGACCCGCTGTATGGAAAGCAAGGACCCCGCATTGGCCTGCACTACGTTCCCGACGTCCACCAGACGTGCCCCGGCGCGGCCGTTAATCGGAGAGTGAATGTAGCAGTATTCCAGATTCAGCCTGGCGGTCTCCAGAGCTGCTTCGGCAGCCGCCACCTGCGCCTGGTCCACGTCAACGGTGTTCTTCTTGGTGTCATAGTCCTGCTTGGAAATCGCCCTGGTTCCTATGATTTCCTGATCGCGGGAAAACTGGATCTTTGCCAGATCAAGCGAGGCCTTCGCCTGCGCCAGGCTTGCCTGGGCCGAATCAAGCTGCGCCTTATACGGGCGGGGATCGATTACGAAAAGAAGCTGGCCTTTGCTCAGGTTCTCGCCATCCTGGAAGCGCCGTTCCACAATACGTCCGCCCACCTGAGGGGTCACGTTCACGGACTCGTAGGCGACGTTCCTGCCTATTTCATCCAGGTATCTGGGTACGTCTTGCGCGCTGGCCTGAGCTATGGTCACCAGCGGCGGAGGCGGTCCGGCCGGTCCGGCTGCCTGGACGTTGCTCCTGTTGCATGCTGCGAGCATGAACAGTAGTAATAGCGGGGCAAGAAAGCCAAGACGTTCATAACGAATAGTGAGATTAGTGCTTTTCCTGGTGTTCATTATCATCCTCATGTAAAAATGCTTTGGTTATTGGTCCGGTTTCGTTATGCAGGAGTCGCCAGGCGCTTAGGAAGAGCGAGCTCGATGATGGAGTTGTTGGGGTGTAAAGTCGCGGCAGTTGTCTGGCTCCGGCCGCGGAGTTCCCTTGAGCGCACAACCTGCTGCAATGCTCGAACTCGCGCCGCAATCAGAGTCTGTCGCGTGCAGCCAAGGAGCAGCGCACAGTCCTGATCGGAGTATCCTTCGAGCACCGACATGACGAAGGCAAAGCGCTCAAACGACTGGAGCTCAAATAAAGCGGACACCTCCGCCGGCAGTACCGGCCACGCCGGATCGCCGGCCGCAGCTTGGGCGCGGTTCGTGTCGCGCGGCTGAGGCGCGACGAGCCGCACGGCATTCCGGATGATCGACCGCCGGGCCCAGGACCCAGCCCACTCCTTGAAGACTCCGTTCCCAGTCGCGCAATCATCCAGACCAGAAACAAAGACCTGCTCAGCCTTCGCAGGGTCTGCTGTAAGAAGAAGCGCCAGCAGATGCAGGTCCTTCATGTCTTCCTTGAAAATCCGGCAGAAGTCCGCGCTGGTCGTGTATGTAGTAGTCCGTGGATTCGAATTAAGCTGTGTCCTTGCCATCGCTGCCTCCCTCATGAATTGGCGCTTCATTCCTTCGCGCGCCTCCGCACAAAACGTCATTCAGCTTGCTGTGACACCTGTGAGCAAGCTCGGTGAGCAGATGTCGGGTGAGAACGCCTCCGCAGGAAAACTTCGCACCCTCTTTCATCGACTCAAAAATCGCTTTCTCTCCGTCGCGGCTGATCACCGTTACATTTCTCAGATCAATCACCAGCTTGCGGCCATCCAGCGACGCGCCGGCCTCGTTCAGTGTTCCTCGCAGCTCATCCACCCATGGATGTACGAGGGTCCCTTCTACAACCAGTTTTCGCTCGGTCTCCGTATCAATGGTGGAGATTCTGAACATATTTGCCTTCGCCCGTGAGTAAGAGCACGGCTCCGGCCATGCTCCGGGGTCGAGCAAACGGCCGTACATCGTTGAAATCACAGGTGAAGGCCAGTGGCGAGTCTGACGAAGTGTCGAAAATGACGACGGCAGCTTCCGGCAATGACGAGAGTGGTGACAGTGACTCACTTGTTCAGTTCCTTCAATAGGTAAGTCGATTAACCATCCGCTAAATCGACATTTTTTGTGTACGTTTATTCACACGAAGGGGAAAATCGCGGTTTCCGGCCTCAACATCGCGACCAACTCGACGAAAACGCGCGGTCGGAAAGATTGTTAAGGGGGATTGTCGGGAGTTACAAAACAGCTCGAGGGTGAATGCCGAGCTTCTTCATGCGCGAGATCAGAGTTGTGCGCTTGATTCCCATCCGCGCGGCCGCGCCATCCGTGCCGGCGACGCGTCCTTTGGTCTCCTTGAGGGTGCGGAGAATCTTTTCACGTTCGGCTACGTCGCTTGGTCCGGAAGCGGCTGGCGCGTTGCCGTCGTTCGTCAGTTCCCCAATCGGCACCTCCAGTGCGGGGCCGTGGGTAAGAATGACGGATCGTTCGATGAGGTTTTCCAGTTCGCGAATATTTCCCGGCCAGCGCCAGGCTGATAGCCGTCTCATCGCGGCAGCCGGTATAGACTCAATTTCTTTCTCCATGCGGCGGGCATACTTCTGTGTGAAATAGCGCACCAGGAGCGGGATGTCGTCAGGCCGTTCCCGTAACGGAGGAATACGAATCGGGAAAACATTCAGCCGGTAATATAAATCGCTCCGGAATTCGCGATTTTCAATCATTCTTTCAAGGTTCCGGTTGGTTGCCGCCACCAATCGCACGTCCACTTTCTTGGTCCGCGTGCTGCCCAGACGCTCAAACTCCCGCTCCTGCAGGGCCCGCAGCAGTTTCGGTTGTATCTCGGTCGGGATGTCTCCAACCTCGTCCAGAAAAAGCGTGCCCTGGTCGGCGAGTTCAAGCCTCCCGATCTTCTGCGAAATGGCGCCGGTGAACGCGCCGCGTTCGTGTCCAAAGAGCTCGCTCTCCAGCAGTCCGGTCGGAATTGCCGCGCAATTGAGCTTGACCAGAGTCCGGTCCTTGCGGCGGCTGCGATCGTGGATGGCCCGCGCAATCAACTCCTTGCCCGTGCCCGTTTCGCCCAGAAGCAGGACCGTAGAATCGCTGGGCGCCACCGTTTCCACGAGACTGAGAACGTGCCGGAGGGCGGAACTCTGGCCCACGATTCCCTCGAAATCCATCTCGCCGCGGATTTCCTCCTCCAAATAGAGTTTCTCCTGGGCCAGCTTGTCCTTAAGCTCGGCGATTTCGCCGTACACCATCGCATTTTCAATTGCGATTGCCACCTGGTTCGCAACCTGCGTCAGGAAATTGACCTGGTCTTCGTCAAATGTGTTCTCCTCCCGCCGCGCCACAGCCAGGACCCCGAGCAAGCGCTCCCGGCTGACGAGGGGCAGATCGCAGAAGGAGTTCAGCCCTTCGCCTTTGGCTTTCTCATACATCTCGGCGGGAATGGTCGCCGGATCCAGCCGGTTTACAACGATGGCTTTGCCGGTCCGAAAAGCATCACCGGGCAGACTGCCCTCGATCGGCAGCAGCGCGCCTTCGGTAAAAACGCCCTTGCTATCGGGAAAGTCCAGCGCATGCACCCGTAAATACTTGCCGTCTTCGTTCGGCAGCATTACGGCCGCCGCGTCACATGCCATGACCCGCCTGACACTGGAGGAGATTGCATGCAAGAGTCCACTCAGTTCCAGGTTTGAGACAACCTGGTTTGTCAGTTCAAGGATGAGCTTCAGGCGGTCCTGCAAGAGCTCGGACGAATGAAAGTTGAAGGCGGCATCGAGCACCAGTGCGAGCTGGTCGGCAACCAATCTGAGAAAGCGGGTCTCCTCTTCGGGATAAGCGTGCGGCCGCGAACTACCGATACTGAGCACGCCCAGCCGGCGCGATCCTCTTGCCAGCGGGAGAGAGCAGGTGGAGACAATACCGAGCTGGTTGAGAAACTCCCTGTATTTCGGGAAAACCGTCTCCCGCCGCCAGTCAGCGGTAACCAGGGGCTGTTGCGACTCGTGTACCGAGCCAGTGGCCGCTTCCCGCAGGAACCCGTCCGGGTCGGATACATCGAGAGTTCTGCCGTTGGCGTGAAGCACCTCCCATGAGACGATCTCGGTCGCGTTCTCAAAGGCTACAAGGTGCAGGTAATCGAAGGAGGCCACTTCATGTAACTCCTTCGTCAGAACGTCCGCAGCCTTATCACCATCGCAACAGACAGACATGGCCTTGGCCATGCGAAGCAGCGCCTCGTAACGGTGGGTGTAGGTGTCTGGTTGTATTGCCGACAATGTACTCATGGGCTCTTCAAAGTCGTGCTTTTCCTTGAATCACGCTCTGGCGTTCCGCGAAATACACATATCGTCCTGCAATGAGGACTTAGATGTGTGAGAGAGGCAGATGGGTTCTATAAAATTCCAGCCACCCGTCAATAGCGCTCTTAAGAAACAGGTACGTTGCAAAACCACCCCTACGGGCCCTGCTGTCCAGTGTGTCCCCTTGTGTCCACTTGTCCACCAAGTCCATAAACACCGCAGCCTGCCATAAATCCTCAAAAAACCCCGGAAACAAAACAGCCCTGGAAAATCGTTTTTGTTGCCTGTCGCTTTTCTCATTCTTGTCGTAAAGTAGGCCCAGACTTACGAGCAACCAGGAGAAAAACCGGACATGCCCGCAAACCTTGGAAAGAAAAGCAGTTACCGCAACCCGCCGCAGCCGACCACAGAAAATGCCATTCCGTGGAGCGGGGCCGTCGTCGTCCAAGGCCCATGCCGTCCACATGCGTCCACACTGTCCACCTGCCGGAGAAAGCGGCCTCCCAGGCGCTCGATTGGGTCAGGCAGGGATACTGGATGCCCAACATCGGGCTCTTTAACCACTACTGCGCACAATATCAAAAACTAATGGCGGGACGCTACGCATGAACAAGGTTTACACAACTACGATCTGGTTCCTGATCTTTCGGATGACGGCGCTGTCGGCGATGGCGTGCGATTACCCCCTGTTCCTCCCCTGTTCGTTCCCTGTTACGAATTGACTCCGTCCGGGAAAAAGGTTCACGAAAGGCCCATGGAATCGAGGTTTTGCATGTCTGGAGTATCAAAGCGCTCGCGTTCTCCCCTGTTTTTTTCCCTGTTAGCAGGGAATTTAGAGCAGATACGGATGTTCGGCAACTCAGCCTGGCCCGGCTGTCTCAACTCGCACTGTGGGCGCCGCCTGCGTTCTGGACGGACAGCGAGCCAAAGGTCCACTGATCGCACGCTAAGTACGATTCGCGTAAACTTAACAAATTGCTTTGTTTCAGAGAATTAATAATATGGTGGAGCTAGTCGGGATCGAACCGACGACCTCATCGTTGCGAACGATGCGCTCTCCCAGCTGAGCTATAGCCCCACATGGCTGGAGTTAAACACTAAGTAGATTTTATCAGTGCCGCTCGTCAGGACAAAATCGCGGCCAGCGACTTGTGAGCAACAGTGCTATGGGAACAACTCGTATGACGATTGAGGATATTGGATCGACTCCAGATGAATGCAGTAGCTTAGAGCTTTGCCGCGGCTTCTTGCAATACCGAATGGATTTGCGCGAAATCAGACGCTGCGGGCAGCCCACCTTGTGCCAATTCCGCCGTTCCGCCGCCGCGCCCGCCGAGTTGCGTCATGGTCTCTTTCATGAGCTGGCCCATGTTGGATTTCTGTCCCGGACTCTGAGCGAAGACCAGCGTCATTTGCCCGGCGCCTGACGCGAGCAGCGCGATTACGTCCGTGTTCCCGTGCGTCAGTTTTTGCGCGAGAAGTTTGACAAAGCCTGCGTCCCGCTCGGGAAAGACTGCCGTGACAACGCGTGGTGAAGAATTGACGCCGGTGAGAAGTTTGTGCGCCTGAAATTCCGCCAGTTCTTCCAGCAGTTTGTGCTGCGCTTTGCCCGCGGTCCTGGTTTCTTCGATGGACTTCTGGATCTGTTGCGGGACTTCGTACATGTGAGTTGAGTAGAGCGCCGCGGCTTCGGTAAGCGTCGCGTAATCTTTGCGGGCGGTGGCCACCGCGCGCGCGCCGCAGACAAACTCCACCCGCGCGCCTTGCTTCACCTTTTCCACTTTGCGCAGAAGAATGGACCCAAGCTGTCCGGTCGAACAGGCATGGGTCCCTCCGCAGGCCGTCAGGTCAAAATCGGCGATATCAATCAGCCGGAGTTCACCGGTCTGTCTGGGCGGAATTTTTCGCAGGCCGAGCTTCCGCGCTTCTTCCAGCGCCACAAAACGAATGCTGACCGGTCGGTCTTCGGTGACGATCTCATTCGCCAGCTTTTCCGCCGCCTCGACCTGGGATGAGGAAAGCGAATTCGTCTCCAGGTCAATGGTGCAGCTTTCCGCGCCCATATGGAAGCTGACGGTCGGAATGTCAAACAGCCGCACAAACGCCGCGGACAAGACATGCTGCCCCGTATGCTGCTGCATGTGGTCTCGACGGCGCGCTGCGTCAATG
>DATMPO010000130.1:0-17449 GCA_035567035.1 Verrucomicrobiia bacterium
TAATGTTTTCCGCTCCGGTGGCGGGCCTCGCTGACCTGTTTGATACGGTAGCGATCCTCTCTGCCCAGTCACCCCAGAAGGAGATGGCTGTGCTGGGACCTTTTTACGTCGCCGAGCATAAGGCAGGCGCGTACATTTTGCTGAAACGAAATCCTTACTATTGGAAAAAAGACCAGGCGGGACGACAACTTCCGTATCTTGATTCCGTACGGTTGGACATACAGGCCAATGACGAGATCCAGGCACTGCGCTACAGCCGGGGAGAAATCCATATGATCAACAAGGTCGCTCCCGGGGTCTATGACAAGCTCGCCGGAGACGGCGTGGCAGTGCAAGACGCCGGAGTGACGACGGACACGGAACAAATCTGGTTTAATCAGTCCCCAACAGCGCCTATTCCCGATTACAAGCGGGCCTGGTTCGCCTCGGCAAATTTCCGGCGGGCCGTCTCGGAAGCGATTAATCGGGCAGATGTGGCGCGCATTGCTTTTCATCAGCACGCGAGCCCTGCGATAGGTGTCGTCTCGCCCGCGAACCGGTTCTGGTTCAACAGCAAACTGAAGCCCCACCCCTATGATCCCGCTTCCGCTCTGCACCGGCTCCAGGAAGCCGGGTTTCGCATGGATAACGGAGTGCTTCGCGACAACGGTGGGCACGAAGTGGAGTTTTCGATTATTGGCAAGGCCGGCGATGAGGCCCGCCAGCAAACCGCTGCCCTGATCCAGCAGGACCTGAAAAAGATCGGCATGAAAGTAAACATTGTTCCCCTGGACATGCACGCGGTGATTGAACGCATTACGGGCACATTCAACTACGAGGCCTGCATCCTGGGCCTTACCAATGCCACACTGGATCCCAACACGCAGATGAATATATGGCTGAGTTCGGCGGAAATGCACCAGTGGAACCCCCAGCAGAAATCACCGGCCACCAGTTGGGAGGCGGAAATCGACCACCTCATGCGCGCGCTGGCATCATCCGCGGATGACCACAAGCGCAAGCAATACTGGGACCGGGTACAGGAGATCGCCTGGGAGCAGGAGCCGTTTATTTACCTCGTGAACAAGCACGCGCTTGTAGCCATTGCGCCCACGGTAAAGAATGCCCAGCCGAGCGCGCTGTTCCCGCAAACTTTCTGGAACGTGGAGCAGCTCTCGCTGACCCATTAACCGGGCTGCCAGCCAGTATGGACGACCTGCTTCTCTCAACCCGCGTAACCGTTGCCTACAAGGACAAGCCGCCCGTGCTGCGTGACCTTCATGTAGAGATGCGGAGGGGCGAGGTCCTCGGGCTGGTCGGCCACAGCGGATCGGGCAAGAGCTCGCTGGCGCTGGCCATCCTCGGCTTGCTTTACATGAAAGGCGGCACGGTCTCAGGATCGATCCTGTTCGACGGCCGTGAGCTCCTCACCCTGAAAGAAAGTGAATGGCGGAAGCTCCGGGGCAAGGAAATCTCGTTTGTTCCCCAGAGTCCCGTGTCCTCCCTCAATCCGGCGCTACGCGTCGGAGTGCAACTTTCTGAAGCCTGGAAGCTGCACCAGCGAGGCGGGCGTACGGAACGCCAGTCGGCAATTGCGCGGGCCATGGAAGACGTGAGTCTGCCGGCGAGTGAAGAATGGCTGCGGCGCTATCCTTCGGAAATCAGCGTTGGCCAGGCCCAGCGCGTGCTGATCGCCATGGCCATCCTGCACCGGCCAAAGTTGCTGATCGCCGACGAGCCCACCAGCGCACTGGACGCCATCACGCAGGCCGAAATCCTTGCGCTGTTCGCCGAGCTGAACCGCAAACTTGGCATGAGCATCTTCTATATCTCCCATGACCTGCTCTCGGTTGCATCGCTGTGTCAGCGTATCGCCATCCTGCATGAAGGTGAGATCGTGGAGTGTGGCCCGCCGGAACAAGTATTCTTCGCGCCCCAGCATCCTTTTATCCGCAAGCTGGTGGCGGCGCTGCCCCAACTGCCCATGATGATGGCGTCGCAGCGAAATGCAGTGGGAAAAGATTAGGTCGGACGAGGCTATCCCATCCGTGTCATATGTGCAAATCAGTGATAGGTATTCCCCATTAACCAACTTGCTACTACCCGGAGCAATCCAATCCCGCTATGCTGCATCTTAAGTGTCCGTGCGCATGACAGTTTTGGCCAGCGGGAGCAGAGGGAACTGCACTGTGCTTTCCAGTTCCGGGGCCAGCATTTTGATTGATGCCGGACTCTCGCATCGCGAAACCGTCAAGCGGATGAAAGCCGCCGGGGAAGATCCGCAGCAGCTTAAAGCAATTGTCATTTCGCACGAGCACTCCGACCATGTTGCCGGGCTCCAGGTCCTGGCGCGCAAACTGCAGGTGCCCGTCTACATGACGGAAGCCACATACCACACCTGGCGCCGCTTCACCAAAGATAAAGAAGGCAAGCCGGCGAAGCTCGACCGTCGCCAACACTTCCAGGCGGGACACAGTTTCCACGTCGGCGACATTATGGTGACGTCGTTTACCATCCCGCATGACGCGGCGGACCCTTGCGGGTTTACCTTCAAAGCCGATGGCGTCAAGATCGGCATTGTGACCGACCTGGGCTATCTGCCGTACAGCGTGAAAGACCACCTGCGCGGCTGCGATGGCCTGATGATCGAATCCAATCATGACCTGGAAATGCTGCGCAACGGACCGTATCCCTGGATGGTCAAACAGCGTGTGATGAGCCGGGTGGGACATCTCTCGAATTCCGCGCTCGCGGAGTTCTTCGAGAAAGACTATGATGGAGGTGCCGCATTCTTAGTGCTGGCGCATCTCTCCGAGCACAATAACCATCCGGAGTTGGCCCGGGAGACCGCTTACAAAGCGCTGGGCGGAAGATTGAACCTGTTCCAGTCCTGCGCCCTGACCCTGGCGCATCAGGACACGCCATTGCAGCCCCTCTGCCTGGGGTGAGAAGATAGCGGCACAGATCCCGGATTAGGCGTTTCTCATGAGCCATGAGTGCACTGACAAAACCGTAGGCTCCATTCTCGCGGGATGGAGGTTCGACATTTCCGGCCTGGCCCCGGAGATGCGGGAAGACTACGAGAAACACTTTGTCGAGTGCGCCCACTGTCGGTCCCGGCAATTTCTGCACAGGACGATTGATATCGGACTGATGCTCGTGGCCAGCGTTTCTGCCGTAATGTTCCTGATTGCGTTTGGCGCCGTGCGCCATTACTCGCCCAGCCATGCGCTGGTGCTGGAACTGATCGCCCTGGCTGGCTTCCTCTTCTTCAGCGTAGTGTGGCTGATTGTCGCAGTTGCCACGCCCGCGCCGGTTGTGGTGGCCGACGTGGCCCGCATCCACGCCCGCAAAATTCATGACCGCCTGCCCAGCCATATCCGGGAAAAACTGCCGGAAGGCGCCCAGGAATTTCTGAAGACCGAGCGGTAAGCAATCCCCCTAGACTTCCAGCGCGCCAATCAGGTCGGTAATCTTGTCCACGCGATGCTCGATGCACCAGCGCCGCAGTCCGGAGACTATCTTCTCCGTAGCGCAGGGGTCCCAGAAATTTGCGGTGCCCACTTCTACGACGGCCGCGCCGGCAAGCATGAACTCGATAACGTCTTCCGCAGTGGTAATGCCGCCGATGCCGATCACCGGGATGTCCACTGCGTGCGCGGCCTCATAGACCATGCGCAGCGCAATCGGCTTGATGGCCGGGCCGCTCAGCCCGGCAGTGATGTTGGAGATGCGCGGCTTGCGCTTTTCCGCGTCGATGGCCATGGCTACGAACGTGTTGACCAGCGAAATCGCATCGGCGCCGGCGTTTTCTGCTGACTTGGCCATGGCCGGAATGCTGGTCACGTTCGGCGACAGCTTCACGATCAGCGGACGCCGCGCCTTCCCCTTGCAACTCGCCACCAGGTCTTCCAGCAGCGCGCGGTCGCTGCCAAAGCTGATGCCGCCATGCTTGGTGTTGGGACAGGAGACGTTGAGTTCATAGGCGGCAATGCCTTCGGCTTCGTTGAGTATGTCGATGGTGGCTTCGTAGTCCTCGCGCGAGTAGCCGAAGACGTTGCAGATCACCACCACGTCTTTCTTGCGCGCCAGTTGCGGCAGCTTTTCTTCGATAAAGGCCCGCGCCCCGATGTTCTGCAGGCCAATCGAGTTCAACATCCCGGCGGCGGTCTCAAACAACCGCGGCGGCGGATTGCCGACCATCGCTTCCCGCGAAAGCCCTTTGGTCACAAAGCCGCCCAGCTTTTCAAGCGACACAATGTCATCGAACTCGATCCCGTAGCCAAAGGTCCCGCTGGCCGCAATCACCGGGTTCTTGAAAGGGATGCCCGCAAAGCCGACGCTGAGGTCGGGTTTGCGCGGAATGAAGGCCTCTTCTTTGGTCTGGGTCGCTGGCGGCATGAAGTTTTAGTGTAACTGGTCTGTATGAAATCCCGAAGCGGAGCGAGGGACCCCTATAACCCTGAATGAATAGCGGGTGGCGATGTGTTACAAACAAACCTTACCGCGGATGAACGCGGATGAACGCGGATTTTTTGCCGCGAATTTATGCGAACGACGTGAATTCAAGATGGTTGTTGTCCGCGTAAATCCGCGGCTTTTACTGTGCCGCTGGTTTCTGGGCCTGCAGGACGTTCCGCAACAACTCCCGAGCGTCTTTCTTTGTGGGCTTCTCGTCATCGGCGAAGTCGGCCTGCGACAGGTCATCGGTAGCGACGTGGCAGTGGCTGCAGCGGACTTTCATCGTAATGGAAAACGACTTCATGATCGCGACCAGTTGCGGCTTGGCGATGGTCTTGGGCAACACTTGCAGGTTAGTGAACGTGTCGGGAATGGGATCATGACGTACTTGCGAAGTTGCCTGGCCGGCGCCTGCCGGTTGTGACTGGCCCAGCAGGAAGAAGACACACCCGCAGATGATGGCACACAGATAGATGAGTTCCCGGATTCGAAGCATGAGGCCTCCTTAATAAGTATGAGTCTGAGGTCAAGCCATTTGATTTTACGACAACGGGAGCGAGGGAACCCTATGGCCGCGAAAAATTCTAGCCGCGAAACAACGAAAAAACGCAAATCAAACTGAAAGATGAATCAGATTCGTGTTCATTCGCGTAAATTCGCGGCACCCAGGTTTTCGCAGCAGATTCCTGTAATCTATACCGATGCTGGATTTGAACCGCTGGTCTGCGTTAGCGGCCGTGGCATGGCAAGCGCGCAAGCCTGCCACTTCGCTCACGTGGCTCCGGCACGTGGGTGGCATCGGTCTGGTGCCGCTGGCCATCCTGGACGCGTCGATTGTCCCTACGTTTGGCAGTCTTGACTTGTTCACCGCCTGGCTGGCAGCGCGCACTCCCGGCGTTTGGTATTACTACGCCTTCATGAGCACGCTGGGGGCGGTGATCGGCGCCTGGCTGACGTATCGCATGGGAAGAAAGATGGGCGAAGCGTGGATGGAGAAGAAGATCGGGCGCAAGCGCTTCCGGCAGGTTGGCGACGCCATTCATCATCGGGGATTTGGCGCCATATTTGTATCGTGCATTGCCCCGCCGCCGTTTCCCACGGCATGGTTTTTTGTGGGAGCAGGCGCATTCTCCCTGGGAGAAAAAAAGTTCCTGGCTGCGGCGCTGCTCGGCCGGTCGCTGCGTTATGGACTCCTGGCTCTGGTGGCGGCCCGCTATGGGCGCCATTTCCTGGCTGTCTTGCGGCATCCGTGGCACTACGTTGTGATTTCGCTGGTGATTTCCGCGTCGCTGATTGCGGCTGTGTATCTGTTTTCCGGGAGGTTTTCTCCTAACGTCCGAGCGTAGCGAGGGACCCCCATAGTAACGAAAAACCTTAGCGGCGAAGGGACGCGAATAACGCGAATCAACCCCGGGGAAAAATCCGATTCGTGTTCATTCGCGTCCCCAAGCTTTTCCGTAAAGTGATAGGGATCCCTCGCTTTGCTCGGGATTTCAGAAAGAGTTACATTAATTGGATTCATGCTCGACCTTGCTTACGTCCGGGACAATCTGCCGAAGATTGAAGAGATGCTGCGCCATCGCGGTTTGGACCCCGCACCGGTGCTTGGCGGATTCCGCTCCCTGGACGAACGCCGCCGCAAGGTGATCACCGAATCGGAAACCTTGAAGGCCCAGCGCAACCGCGCTGCGGAAGAGATTGCCAGGCTGAAAAAGTCCGGCCAGGACGCTACCGCGCAAATGGAGCAGACCAAGGCCCTGCGCGAACAAGGCGAGTCACTGGAAAAGCAAGCCGACGAAATGGAGCAGGAACTGCGCGCGTTGCTGGCTGGGATTCCCAATATGCCGCATGAGTCGGTGCCGGTAGGGAAGTCGGCGGAGGACAATGTGGAAGTCCGCCGCTGGGGTACGCCTCCTGAATTCAGCTTTGCACCGAAGCCACACTGGGAATTGGGCGAACAACTGGGCGTCCTGGATTTTGAACGCGCAGTCAAACTCTCCGGCGCGCGCTTTGCTGTCTACTGGGACCTGGGCGCCAAACTGGAGCGCGCGCTCGCCAACTTCATGCTCGACGTACACACGCAACAGCATGGATACACGGAAGTCCTGCCGCCGTACATGGTGAATTCCGCTTCCCTGTATGGCACAGGCCAGCTCCCCAAGTTTGCGCAGGACCAGTTCAAGTGCCAGGACCATGATTTGTGGCTAATTCCGACGGCGGAAGTTCCGCTGACCAATCTGTATCGCGACGAAACGCTGGACCCGAGCCGTCTGCCGCTTTCGGTGACTGCATACACACCGTGCTTTCGCAGCGAAGCGGGATCGTACGGCAAAGACGTGCGCGGCCTTGTTCGCCAGCACCAGTTCCAGAAAGTCGAATTGGTCAAGTTCGCGCGCCCGCAGGAATCGTACGAGCAGCACGAGCGGCTCACGCGCGACGCGGAGACCATCCTGCAGAAACTCGGGCTGCACTACCGCGTGATGCTGCTCTGTACCGGAGACGTGTCGGCCAGTTCCGCCAAGACATACGACCTGGAAGTCTGGTTGCCGGGGCAGCAGTTGTATCGCGAGATTTCTTCGTGTTCGAATTTTGAAGCGTATCAGGCGCGCCGCGCGAACATCCGGTGGCGTCCCGAGGGAAGCAAGAAGTCGGAGTTTGTGCACACGCTCAACGGCAGCGGGCTGGCCATCGGCCGTACCTGGCTGGCCCTACTGGAGAATTACCAGCAGGCCGACGGCAGCGTGATCGTTCCCGAGGCACTGCGGCCGTATATGGGAGTGGAGCGGATTGAGGCTTCTCCGAAGTCGCGAGCGTAGCTCTTTCTGAAATCCCGAGCGGAGCGAGGGATCCCTATAATCTTGAATGAACAACGGGGTTGCGACGTATTTCCCTCAAGAACTCTTAGGGTCATAGGGATCCCTCGCTAAGGCTCGGGATTTTAGAAGCAGCTTTGCCCGGGGCTTCGGAAAAAGCTAAACTAATCCCATGTCCCGCGTGTGGCGCACATTCAAAAGTTACGTCTTCTGGACATATGATCGTGGCAGTTTTCATTACGACGTCATGGTCACGTTGATTCTCGTCTTCATCTTTGTAACGCCCCATTTCCTGGACTTCAAAGACAAACCGTCCCAGCGCGTCCAGCATCCAAACACGGTAGAAGTCATCCCAAACGGAGCCAATGGTTTTATCTACCAGGCGGACGCAGCGGCCGTAGACGCCCAGGATCAAGACATGGTGCGCGCGAATTTCCTGCGCCTGATCAAACCTATTGCCGGGCCGGTGACGATTGATCGCATCGAACCAGTGCGGGACAGGATTGGGCGCATTGTGGCGTATCGCGCCTGGGTCCATAAGTAAATACGTCGAGCGATCAACAACAATAACAAGGACAAAAATCACAAGATGAAGAAACGTGACCTGTTTGTTCCGGCGCTGTTGCTGGCGGCCATCGTCTGTCTGGCGGAGGCCAAAGGGAAGGCGCCTGTACCAGCTGTCCCGCCGCAGGAAGGCGATCTGCCAAGCGTGCTTGCCCGAATGAACGCCGCAGCATTGAAGTTCAAGTCCGCTTCTGCCGATTTTGAGTGGGAACAATTCACCCAATTGGTCAACGAAAAAGACCTGCAGAAGGGGCAGATCTATTTCCGCCGCAAAGGCAAGGGCCTGGAAGTCGCCATTGTCGTTGCTTCGCCTGCGGAAAAACAGATCATTTTCAAAGATGCCAAGATCATTCTCTACGAGAAGGGGAAGATTGACCAGGTCACCGAACGCAAAGTAGGTAAAGACAGCGCCGACATTGAGGCCGGCATGAGCCTGGGGTTCGGCGGCAGCGGCGACGAATTACAGAAATTCTATGACATCACGCTGGGCGGCTGGGAAACGGTGGATGGCGTGAAGACCGCGAAGCTCGAACTGGTGCCGAAGTCGTCCAAGTTCAGAAACACTTACAACAAGATAATACTGTGGATGGATCCAGCCAGAGACGTTGCCCTGAAGCAGCAATTGCTGTCCCCCTCAGGGGACTACAAACTGGTGCACAACTTGAATGTCATGGTGAATGAACATGTCCCGGGCAGCGTTTTTGATTTAAAGACCTCCTCAAGCACCAAGTTCATTAAACCCTAGCCGCGCCGGAAAACGGCAAGTAGGCAGAGCGCAGACTACAAAAGCGAACAAAAAGGGAACAAATTAGCTGTTTCCTTCAGGCCGGTACTTCACTAGAATCGACAGAGCAAATATTGATCGCCGCCCGGAATCGTTGAAAGTCGCTAAAGTCCACGGGTCCTGCGGACGAAGTAACAATCGTCATGGCCAGAGTTTTCACCATTCCGGTCCCTCCCGGCCCCCCCCGCCGACGGGGAGAGCAGCGCACTTCCGACACGCGCTACATCGAGGGGCAGCGCCTGCTGGTTGAAGCCATGAAGTATCTGGCCCAGCAGAATCCGCATGAGAACAAAGATGCCGTCCTGCTGCTATCGGAGCACTTTAGAAAACAGTTTCGGATGACCGACCACCCGGCTGCCCATCCTGTCGCGCCGTGACCGATATTCCAAAATTAGAATTAACCCATCCATCAAAATACAAAAGTTGGTAGCACTTCGCTGTATATTCATTGCAAGTTGTTGATTTTAAACATCGATTAATCGGAACGATACTTGCTAACACTCCAGTCAGGCAAAGCGGGGAGTACTTGCACGAGTACTGTTCGCCCTTCGCGTTGCTGCAATTTTTCAAAAACTGAAGACTTGGAGAGCAGAGGATGAATAGCAAACTGCGCAACCTATTTCTTTTCACGCTTTGTTTGACGCTGGCGTTGTCCATTTCGGCCATGGGGCAGGTGCTGAAGGGTTCGATTTCCGGCACCGTAAAGGACCCCCAGGGCGCGGTTGTATCAGGCGCTCAAGTGAAGGCGACCGATACGGCGACAGGCGCCGTGCATACCACCACCAGCGACGGCTCAGGATCATTTCATTTCACCTTGATACCGGCTGGCTCCTATAAGCTAGAAACTACAAAGCAGGGCTTCAAGACTTCAATCCAGAACAACGTTGTAGTGAGCTCTGGCGTGGATACCGCCGCGGCGATCAGCCTTCCTGTAGGTGAAGCGAGCACTATCGTCGAGGTCAACGCGGATGCTCCGCTGATTGAGACCACCCAGGCGCAGGTAACCAACGTATTTTCCGGTACAACACTAACTACTTTTGCAGGCGTACAGGAAAACGAAGGTCTGGACAACTTGGCGTTGTTCGTGCCCGGCGTGGTGTCAGTGCGTGACAACTCGTTTTCCAACACCAACGGCGGCGTGGGCTTCTCAGTCAACGGGTTGCGCGGACGCAATAATGACCAGGAAATTGACGGCCAGAACAATAACGACAACAGCGTGGCCGGCCCGGCATTGTTTGTGTCGGACGGCGAGTTTGTCGGCCAATATGTGCTGGTGACCAACCAGTTCGGGCCTGAGTACGGACGCAACTCCGGTTCGGTGGTGAACATCCTTACCAAGTCGGGCACGAACGCCTGGCACGGCAGCATCTACGAAAACGAGAATAACTCTATCCTGAACTCGATGAGCAATGGCCAGAAACAGTTCAACACTGACCGCGCTGGAAATCCGCTCACCAAGCCGCCGCGCTTGAACGACGAGTTCGGCGGATTTACCGTAGGCGGGCCGTTTGTCAGGAACAAGGCGTTCTTCTTCGCCGGTGTTGACCAGGAAATACTCGACACTACTGTTCTTGCCCAGAGTTCTTCAATTACTCCCACCCCAGCCGGTTTGGCCCAGCTCAATGGGTGCTTCCCGGGAAGCGCGAGCTTGCAGGCTTTCAACAAGTTCGGTCCGTACGGGATCTCAGGCGGGAATCCGTTCCCGATTAAAGACCCGCTGAGCAGCGATCCGAGCGGGTTTGATCCGGTCGGTGTCACCGGTTGCGGCACGCCTCTGTTCGGTTTTGTCGGACGCTCGCTGCATCAGCCGGTTCACAACTTCAACTTTGTCACCCGCGAAGACCTGACGTTGGGCAGCGACACGCTCACCGCACGCTACATCTTCAACCGTGGCAATACCTTCAATCTCGACTTTGGCGACGCAGCAGCCGGATACCCTGTGAATGTGCCCGCGTTGAGCCAGGCGATATTATTCGCCGATACCCACAACTTCAGCTCACGGATGGTCAACGAGGCGCGCGGAGGCTTCAACCGCCTAAACGTGGATTTTGGCGGAAATCTAATCGGGAACACAGTGCCCACCGCGGACGGAGTGGATCAGGCGGTAACCCGAGTCACCTTCTCGGCCCCAGGATTTCTTCCTCTCGGAGCGGCCACCAACCTGCCCCAGAGCCGCATCGTGAACACTTACCAGTTGCAGGATAATTGGACGTATGTTTTGGGCAAGCATTCACTGAAAGCCGGCGTGAACTGGACGTACCAGCGATCTCCCAACGTCTTCTTGCCCGCCATCGACGGTGCCTACCGGTTCTCGAGCTGGAGTTCGTTTATGGCCAACACCCCCAACCGCGTTCAGGTGGCCAACGGCAACCCCAACCTCGACTTCCGGGAGTACGATACATTCCTGTATTTTGGCGATGACTGGAAGATCGGCAAGGACCTGACCTTGAACCTGGGTCTGACGTGGACCTACTACGGCCAGCCCGCCAATCTGTTTAACCAAATCACCACGAAGAACCAGAGCAGTTCCACCCCGTTATGGAATCCAGCGCTGCCAACTTCGGTGACTACTTTCCCCACTTTCCCGTCACCCAAGAACAGCTTTGGTCCGAGCGTGGGCTTTGCGTATTCGCCGCAGTGGGGTGGCTTCATGACCGGCCACGGGAAAACTATCATCCGCGGTGGATACCGCATGCTGTATGATCCGCCGTTCTACAACATCTATATCAACATGTCGTCTTCGGCGCCCGAGGTTTTCCTGCAAACCTTCTCCGCAGCCCAGTCCGCAACCAAGCCGTTGCCGGCTGTACCTACCGGACCCAATGTCCGGTCTTCGCTGCACGCCTTCCTGACGCCTGGCGTGTTTGACCCACGCACCTTCGCCGAGACCACGATGACCCCGAACTTCGGCCCGGACAAAGTACAATCCTGGAGCCTGGGCGCGGAGCGTGAGCTCTCCAAGAACTCGGCTCTCGAGGTGCGTTACGTTGGCAACCACGGCTACAATTTGTTCCAGTCCACCAATGCCAACCCGTTTGTGGCTGCCTTGAAGGCGGATTTCCCGAGCCTGGTGCCCGCCGGAATCACGCCTTGCACGACTTCACAACTCGTCGGACCGGGTTCCAGCGCTGCTCTGGGGCGCGAATTCTGCAATCTGGGCATTGTGCGCTCGCGCAACAATACCGGGTTCTCCAACTACAACGGTTTGCAAATGGAATTCCGCGCCAACAACCTGTTCAAACAGCTGACCATCCGCTCCGCGTATACCTTTTCCAAGACCTCGGACAACGTGAGCGAGATCTTCAGCACCTTTGGCGGCGGCAACACCAGCGCCTTCGCCCAGAACTCATTGGCCCAGCAGGGTGAATATGCCCCGTCCGGCCTTAGCATCCCCCACCAATGGGCCATTCTATTCAATGAAGATCTGCCGTTCTTCAAAGAGCAGCATGGCGTCGTCGGGCATGTACTGGGCGGCTGGTCCTTTTCCGGCAACTATGTCATAGCTTCTGGACAGGGCTACACTCCTTCACAATTCATTTTCGCGGAGTTCACGGCGAACAACTACTTTGACTCGGGCTTCTACAACAGTTTCAACAGCGGCGCTGAACTGGCCCGTCCTTTCATTGGCAACTTGAGCGCTCCTGCCACTGCGGTGGGCATGTATGCTGGAGACGCCTGCAACATATTCTCCTTCTCCGGCACGGATCCTCTGTGCACGGGAAACCCGAATCAACTGGTCAGCATAACCGCGGTGGGCAAATCCGGGTGTGAATCCAATAGCAACATAAATTGCCCATTTGTTCCGGTTACGAAGAATCAGGTTCGTTTCATTGTCAACAGCGGCCAGTCCGAAGCGGTGTTCGGAACGCCGTTCGGCAATGCGACCCGCAACATCGTCACCGACGCCATCACCAATGTTGCCAACTTCGCGGTCACCAAGCGGATCAAGTTCACCGAACGGAATTCCTTTGAATTCCGTATGACCATGCTGAACGCCCTCAACCACCCGAACTTCTCGAGCGTGGATCCGTTCCTGGAAGATTCCGGATTACACTCCTCGTTCACTGGCTTCGGTGATGTAACCACGACCGGTACCAGCTACCCGGGTTACAACAACGGGACCCGGCGCATTACGTTCGGCGGTACGTTCCGGTTCTAAGATCGCTGTAAGAGCCGAGCCGTTCGTTCAGGCCCGCCAGTTCGCTGGCGGGCCTTTTTCTGCGCGCAAGTGCGAAAACAAGCTTGACTAGCCAGGCACGAAAAGCCAATGGCCCGGGAGTTCCGTTTGTCAACCGCGCGCCATCTCTCGTCCAGCCTTCCAATTTCAGGATTCACTTTTCCGGATTCCCGCGCGGCAAAGATTCCGAAATGGGAATAATCCACTCTCGCTTCCGTTATCAACTCATTGATTTGAAATAACAACTTCATTGGAACGCGGCGTGCTTTGTACGTCACCAGCACGTTGCGGGAGCCCGCGAGGATCGTCTTTCCCGGTCTTCCGTTGTGATTTTACAGAGGTCTTATTTTTCGTAATTCGAGTATGAAGAAATGGAGAAACAAATACATGAACTGCAAATTGCGCAACGCAATTATTCTGTTCGCGTTTTGCCTGGCGGTGGTCTGGAGCATGCCGTCCTGGGGACAGGTCCTGAAGGGTTCGATTTCCGGCACTGTGAAGGACCCCCAGGGTGCGGTAGTATCCGGCGCCCAGGTGAAAGCGACGAACACCGGTACAGGAAACATATCGAACACGACGACGGATGGTTCAGGGTCATTCCATTTTAGTTTGATGCCCGTCGGCGCATACAAAGTAGAAGCCACGAAGCAAGGGTTCAATACTTCTGTTGACAGCAGCGTCCAAGTAAGCGCCGGAGTCGATACTAGTGTGCCGATCGGCTTGGCAGTGGGTGAAACCGGCGTTACGGTTGAGGTCACCAGCGAAGCCCCTCTGGTCGAGACCACTCAGGCACAGGTGACCAACGTCTTCGCGGGAGCGGCGCTGGCTACCTTTGCTGGTGTGCAGGAGAATCAAGGCCTGGACAATCTGGCGCTGTTCGTCCCCGGAGTGGTGGCTAGTCGGGACATCGGCTTTTCCAACACTAACGGTGGCGGAGGGTTTTCAACCAACGGTCTCCGCGGCCGGAACAACGATCAGGAGATTGACGGACAGAACAACAATGACAACAGCATCGGTGGCCCCGGCTTGTTCGTGGCCGATCCGGAGTTTGTCCAGCAGTACGTGCTGATTACCGATAATTTCGGCCCTGAGTACGGACGGAATTCCGGATCAGTAGTAAACATTATCACCCGGACCGGGACCAACAACTGGCATGGCAGCATCTACGGTGATGAAGGCAACTCCATCTTGAATTCGTTGGCGAATACGGACAAGCGGTTCAACGGACTCACCCAGCCGCCGCGCAACAATAACGAGTTTACGGGATTCACCATCGGCGGTCCGTGGATTAAGAATAAAGTGTTCTTCTTCGGCGGTTTTAACGACCAGATTGTCTCCACGACCGTTCCGTTCACCTCGCAAGCGTTGTCGCCGACACCGGCCGGCTTGGCCACGCTGAATGGCTGCTTCCCCGGACAAGCTTCCCTGGCGGCTTGGGGAAAGTTTGGTCCTTATGGAGTAACCGGCGGCAATCCGCATCCGATTACGGTGCCTTTAAATCCCGCTGACCCGAACAGCCCGAAGGGCTTCGTTCCCATAAACATTGACGGTTGCGACAATGTGCAGTTTGGCGGAGTTTCGCGTACCCTGCCCCAACCCGTCCACCAGTTTAACTGGGTAGCAAAGAACGACATCACCCTGGGCAACGACAGCATTACCTCCCGTTACATCTTCAATCGGGGAAACTTCTTCAACCTCGATTTCGGCGACGCTGCGGCTGGTTATCCAGTCAACGTTCCGGCGCTGAGCCAGGCCGTTCTGGAGAGCTGGACGCACAATTTCGGCTCCCACATGGTCAATGAAGCGCGAGTATCCTTCAACCGTTTGAACGTTGATTTTGGCGGCAACACGATCGGTACCGTACCCACGGCGGACCAGTTAGACCAGTCTGTGACCCGGGTTACTTTCCGGTTCCAGTCGAACTTCTCCACGCCTGGCAGCGCGGCGGGCGCGCTTTTCCCGACGCTGCCGTTCCTGGCTATTGGGCCGGCAACCAACCTTCCGCAAGCGCGAATCGTGAACACCTGGCAGCTGCAGGACAACTGGACGTACGTACGGGGCAAGCACACGGTGAAGGCGGGTGTTAATTTTACCTATCAGCGGTCGCCAAACATATTCCTTCCCAATGTCAATGGCTCTTTCCGGTTTGATTGCTGGGACAACTGCATTGGCGGCGGCGGGTTTGACACTAATAACCCGGACCGCGTCACGGTGGCCAAGGGTCCCACGAGCCTGGATTTCCGCGAATATGACACCTTCCTCTATGTCGGAGACGATTGGAAGATCAAGAATAATCTGACTCTGAACCTTGGACTGACCTGGACCTACTACGGCCAACCCGAGAACCTGTTCAATTCGATTACCACTAAGCGCGAGAGCAATCCGGCAACGGCTTTCTGGTCAGCCACCGAGCCAGTTGGCAATCCTCCGGGCTCCGGCGGACCGTTCCTGAATCCCGGCGCGGCCATACCGCTCTCGGCCCGCACCCTTCCCCAAATCCCGGCCGTCAACAACAGCTTTGGGCCGAGCGTTGGTTTCGCCTATTCGCCACAATGGGGCGGCTTCATCACCGGCCATGGCAAGACGGTTTTGCGTGGAGGCTATCGCCTGCTGTATGATCCGCCGTACTACAACATCTACACCAACGAGTCCACTTCGGCGCCATTCGTTTTCCTGCAAACCTTCAGAGGCGCGGCAGCCGCGAGCAAGGGTGTGCCGGCAAACGCAACCGGCCCCGGCGTGCGGAACTCCTTGAATCCATTCCTGACGCCTGGAGCGTTCGATCCGCGGACCTTCAACCAGACCAACATCACGCCCAACTTCGGGCCTGACAAGGTGCATTCCTACAGCTTTGGCTTCGAGCGCGAGGTCAGCAAGAGCTCGGCCTTTGAGGCGCGGTACGTAGGCAACCAGGGCAGGAACCTGTTCCAAAATGTTAACGGCAACCCGTTCTTCGGTACGCTGGCGACGCAGTTCCCCAACCTGGTGCCTGCCGGCCTTACTCCCTGCCCGGCATCTCAGGCGTTCTCTCCCATCGCGGTCGGCCGGCTCAACTGCAATGAAGGCCTGGTAGACACCCGCAGTAATGGTGGCTACTCCAGCTACAACTCACTGCAGACGGAGTTCCGCGCCAACAATCTGTTCAACCAATTGACCATCCGGACGAGTTATACCTACAGCAAGACCCTGGACAACGTGAGCGAAATTTTCAGCACCTTCGGCGCCGGAAACTCGATCTCGCTGGCCCAAAACCCGCTGAACACCACGACGGGCGAACACTCCTTTTCTGGATTGGATATTCCGCACCAGTGGACCATCCTGTTCGCGGAGTCGCTGCCCTTTTATAAAGATCAGCATGGTGTCATAGGGCATCTGTTGGGTGGTTGGACTTTTTCGGCCAACTATATCCTGGCGTCTGGCCAACGTTACACGCCGGCCCAGGCTTTCGTGAACCAGGTTACGGCCCCTAACTTCAGCGACAACGCCTTCATCGGGAACTTCCTTGGTGTTGACATTGCGCGGCCATTTATCGGCAACCTGAGCGCTCCAGCGACTACCGTCGGAATTTTCGCGAAAGACGCGTGCGGCAGTTTCGGTGTCGGTTGTGGTGGAGTGGACTCCAAGGGCAATCCGGTTACGCCGTCCACCCTGCTGAGCATGAATGCCATTAACAACCCGACTCCATTTCTTCCACTGAGCGCAATCACCGTTTCTACTACCAAAGATGCTGTGCGCTTTATCATCAACGGCGGGGAAGCGGAGACCATCTTCGGCACGCCCTTCGGCAACGCGCCCCGGAACATCGCTACGGACGCAATCACGAACGTCGCCAATGCATCCGTCTTCAAACGGTTTAAGATTACAGAGCGGGCGTCTTTTGAGTTCCATGCAACCGCACTGAACGCCTTGAACCACAACAACTTCAACACCGTCGATCCCTTTGTTGAGGACGCAGGTTCACGAACTTCCGGAACCGGGTTCGGTGATCCGAGCTTGACCGGTTCTGTTCCGCCCGGGTTCATTGTGGCGGCAAACCGGCAGTTCCTGTTCGGAGGCAAGTTCACCTTCTAACCAATCAAACAAAAAGATCGAACTCTGGATCTGGCCCGCTGGCCGCAAGCTAGCGGGCTTTTTTGCATTTTGAATCGTCGTACGGTTTGAGCACTTTATGGAACCGGGCAACACACACGCAGTCCCCGTGAGCATGATTTCGACAAGATTTGCCTTGGCAGTTTGCCGATGAGATAAATTATCTGCATTGTAAAGTGAATGATGCTTCACCCTTAAGTATTTGAAACAGAGCAAATAAACACCAACGTTATCAATAATTCCAAATTTCATATTCAGCCGTCTTGATATCTCCCAAAATAGGTATTAATGCGAGACTCTAACTCATGCTATCTCCTTTAGAGTCATAAGCTTAATACAACTTTACTATTTGGAACGCAGCTTGCACTCAATAGGCTCAACGCAGGGGGACCCAGGGAAGCGTATGTTGAGCGATTCTTTCCCCTTTCGTCCAAAACCAATCCAAAAATGGAGATAAAAGAGATGAGCCGAAAAGCGCACGACTTTACGGTTTTCCTCGTCGTTGTTCTGGCGTTGGCCATTTGCATTCCCGCTGTGGGACAGGTCCTTAAGGGCTCGATTTCGGGCACGGTCCTTGATCCC
>DATMPO010000131.1:0-25715 GCA_035567035.1 Verrucomicrobiia bacterium
GCGACCTGTCCCGGCTTGCCGTGGATCGCGGCGATACTCCTCCCCTGTTACGCCCCTGTTATCTCCCTGTTATTCCCCTGTTCCGAATGGGCTTGTTCAGGGAGAAAGGCCCTGGAAGGTGCATGGAATCTGGGTCCGGGAGTTCTCGGGGAAAAAGCGGCGAAATTCTACCCTGTTATTTTCCCTGTTAGCAGGGGAGATCGCCGCATCGCGCGACATCGCCGTCATCGGGACGCGGCCAGCGCCGGCGGCGTTTTTCATCAAACAGAAGGAGCATTGTACAATTACAAGTTATGACCCTCCTCAAAACGGCGGCTGCCCTCGTGGTGCTTGGTTTCGCGTTGACCGCGATGGCGGGAAACAAGTCTGACGAGCAGAAATCCACTCTGAACTTTGTTGTGGTGCGGGATTCCAACGGTAAGCCCGTGCGCTACGCGGAGATTGTCCTGCATCCTGTCGGCAAGGACGGCAAACAGAAACAGGATGGCCTGGAGTTGAAGACCCATGAAGACGGCACCGCAACCATCAGCGGCGTTAAGTACGGCAAGCTGAGGATCCAGGTGATAGCTCCGGGTTTTCGCACATACGGGGAAGATTTCGATATCCGTCAGCCGCAGCGCGACATCACTATCAAGCTGCAAAAGCCGGCGGACCAGCTTACGATCTATAAATAGGACTCTTCCGCACATATCTTTTCTGAACAGACCCATTTCGGAGCTGCCGGCAGCTATCTTCGTGAAAACAGAATGAACACAGACGATGCCGAAGGCGGTGTCGGGGTTCCGTGCCTGCGGCCTTCCTTGACAGAAGAGCATGTGAGGTGTCATTTGTATTAGCTTTGCTTTGAGGACTGCGCGCAAGGGAGGAAAGGCTTTTTGAAAGTCAGGGTCTTTTATCATGACAAGTGTTTCGACGGGACGGTGTCCGCGGCCCTGTTTTCCCGCTTTTACCGGGAGTGTATACGGAAAGACGCCGAGTTTCTGTTCACCGGACTGGTGCACCGCGCCGGGGCGCTGTTCAACGAAGCGGATTTTACCGGTGATGAAAATGCGATTGTAGATTTCAAATATTCACCCTCGCCCCGGATCAACTGGTGGTTCGACCATCACCAGAGCGCGTTTCTCACTCCCGAAGATGCGGCGCACTACCAGAACGGCGACAAGTCTCATAAGTTCTACGACCCGGACTACAGGTCCTGCACGAAATTTCTGGCGCATGTGGCCCAGGAAAAATTCGGTTTTGACCCCGCGCCGGTGGCCGAGCTGATCGCATGGGCGGACGTGATTGACGGGGCGCAGTTCAAAGACCCGCAGACGGCGGTGGAGATGGCCGAGCCGGCCTTGAAGCTGACCATGGTCATTGAGTCCAACAATGATCCGGCTTTTGCCCCGCGGCTGATCCCGCGGCTGGTGAGCGAGCCGCTGGAGAAAGTAATCCAGGAGCCTTTCGTCGCCGGCCTGATCCCTCCATTGCTTGAGCGGCACCAGGGCTCGATCGAACTCCTGCGGCAGCGTGCGCAGTATGAACGCAAAACCATTTATTTCGACATTACCGATCAGGCTTTGGAAGGCTACAACAAATTTATTCCGTACTATTTGTTCCCGGACTCGGTTTATAGCGTGGGCTTGAGCAGCAGCAGTTTCCGCGTGAAAGTGTCCGTAGGCTCCAACCCCTGGACCAGGCAGGAAAACATGCTGAATCTGGCGAAGATCTGCGAACGCTACGGCGGGGGCGGGCACGCCCGCGTTGGCGCCATTTCATTTCCCCCGGGCAAAGACGATATTGCCCGCAAAGCTGCAGCGGAAATCGTCCAGGAACTGCGGGACTCCATAGTCCGCTAAAAACTGACGAAAAAGCGTCGCAGCAGGAAAAACGGAGGACCTCTCCTCCGTTGTTCCTTCTATCCTATGATTTCCGTACAGGGGGTGGCTTATTTCCCCCGTTCGACTTGCAGGTTGTTATCCACCGAGAACACTCCGGAAACGCCGTTGGCCCGGATACCAGCAACGTCCTTGTCCATCTGGTTTCGTACTACTCCTTCCAGGGTCAGGTGCCCGTTTTTCACGATGATGTGAATCGGCGGCACAGGCTGAATCGAGTACATCGACAGGGTGCTGTCATGGAAGATGGCGCGCGCCGCTTGCCGGCGGATGCGGTCATCATTGAATGAAACCGGCAGAATTTCGATCTGGTTATTTACGTGTTCTACGCCTTCAATGTGCTTTACTGCGTCCCTGGCTTCGTCTTTCAGGACCGCGTTGCGCACCTGGCCCATCAGAGTGACCGTGTCTCCGTCCACCTTATAGGCCAGGTTGTCAAAGACGCCGAATTGCGGCAACATCACCAACTCATGCCGGACTTGACGTACCATTCTTTCTTGCGCGCGCGCCATAGTGTCGGGAGGCGCGGGGTTATTTGGTTGGGCCAAAGCGTATCTCGCCGTCCCTAAACTCAGGACAACGGTCAAGCACGCTGATACGGCCTTTTTTGCATTCATTGCTTCCTCCTAGATTTCTCTTCTCCCGTTCGTTATTGGTCTTATTGCATTTAGATGCGGCGAGCTGCGTCCCGGAGGCAGCCATACGAGGTTCAAGACAATTCTTAACGAAAACCCGCGCGGAATAGTCTTCGCTCGGTTGACGTAGAATAGAAGGCTCGTGTCCAAGCCCACCGTCCGAACTCGAATAGCGCCTTCGCCCACGGGTGATCCCCACGTGGGCACCGCCTATGTTGCGCTGTTCAACTACTGCTTCGCCAGGAAGCACGGCGGCCAGTTCATTTTGCGCATTGAAGACACGGACACCGCCCGCAGCAGCGCCCAGTCGGAAGCCGCGATTCTTGGCAGTCTTCGCTGGCTTGGCCTGACCTGGGACGAAGGTCCGGAAATTGGCGGCCCTCATGGTCCGTACCGCCAAAGCGAGCGCGGCGCCATCTATCGGGAGCACGCAGACCGCCTGTTAAAGGAAGGGAACGCATTCCGTTGCTTCTGCACCGAAGAACGGTTGGATGAAATGCGTGCCCAGCAACGCGCGGCCGGGCGCCGCGAAGGCTACGACGGTCTCTGCATGAATTTGTCCGAGACGGACGCGGCGGCCAGGGTAGCCGCCGGAGAGCGATACGTTGTCCGGCTGAAAGTGCCGTCGCACGGCATTTGCGTTGTGAAAGATCTTCTTCGCGGAGACATTGAGATCGCCTGGGAGCTGGTGGACATGCAAGTCCTGCTCAAACAGGACGGCATGCCGACCTACCATCTGGCGAACGTGGTGGACGATCACCTGATGGAGATCACGCACATCTTGCGCGGGGAAGAATGGATCAACTCCGCTCCCAAGCACCAGCTTCTGTATAAATATTTCGGCTGGCAGATGCCGCTGCTTTGTCATTTGCCGCTGTTGCGCAATCCGGACAAGAGCAAGCTCAGCAAGCGAAAAAATCCGACCAGCATCCTCTTTTACGAGCGCATGGGATACCTTCCGGAAGCTCTGTTGAATTATCTGGGCCGGATGGCCTGGTCCATGCCAGGCGACGAAGAAAAATTTTCGCTGCCCATGATGGTGGAGAACTTCAGCCTGGAGCGGATATCGCTGGGCGGTCCGGTGTTTGATTTGACGAAGCTGCAGTGGCTCAACGGAAGATGGATCCGAGAAGACCTTGACCAGAACGCATTCGCCAATCGCGTCCAACAGTGGGCGCTGAACGAAGACTATCTGATGAAGCTGGTGCCTCTGGTCCAGAAACGCGCAACCGTCCTGAGCGACCTGGGCCCGCTGACCCTGCCGTTCTTCTCCGGGACATTGGACATCACCGCGGACGAACTGGTGCAGGGAAAGCTTGATCCCGACTCCGTGGCGGTGGCGCTGGAAGTGGCGCTGGCCCGCATCGAGGCCCTGAATTGGAAGAAGGACCTGATCGAAGCCATGTTCCGTGACATTGCCGCCAGGATGGAGATCAAGCTGCGCGATATTTTGCTGCCCTTCTACGTCGCCATCAGCGGGCAGCCAGCTTCGGTGCCGCTGTTCGACGCCATGGAGATCCTGGGCCGCGATCTCTGCCGCATGCGGTTGCGCCATGCTGTCGCGGTGCTCGGTGGACTCAGATCAGATGACAAGCGGCGCTGGCTGAACGAGCTCCTCGGGCAGGAAGAGAGCAGTGGAGAAGAGCAATAGCGGCGAGCGCGCAAATCGCGCGGCTAGTCTAACACTCATCCACATGCGCGATAGAATAGACGTATATGAGCAAACCGAATCCGGCTGCCGAAGCCGGCAGACCTGCGCCGTCCGCCGTTCCGGCGCACCCATCCAATTTCCTGCGCGACAAAATCGCTGAAGATCTGAGGTCCGGGAAGTACAAGTCCGTGCAAACGCGCTTTCCTCCGGAGCCGAACGGCCACCTCCACATTGGCCACGCCAAGGCGATCTGCCTGGATTTCGGCCTCGCCGACGAGTTCGGCGGGCGCACCAACCTGCGCTTCGATGACACCAATCCCGAGAAAGAAGAACAGGAGTACGTGGACGCCATCCAGGAAGACGTCCGCTGGCTCGGTTTCGACTGGGAGCGCCTCTGCTTCGCTTCCGACTACTTCGATCAACTCTACGAATGGGCCGTCAAACTGATCAAAGACGGCAAGGCATATGTAGATGACCTGAATGCGGACCAGGTCCGGCAGTATCGCGGCACGCTCACCACGCCGGGCACTGATGGCCCGTATCGCAACCGCTCGGTTGACGAAAACCTCGATCTTTTCAACCGCATGAGAAAGGGCGAGTTCCCGGACGGATCAAGGACGTTGCGCGCGAAGATTGACATGGCTTCGCCCAACCTCAATCTGCGCGACCCGATCATGTACCGTATTCTGCACGCGGAGCATCACCGGACGGGCAGCAAGTGGTGCATCTACCCAACCTACGATTGGGCACACGGCCAGTCCGATTCCATCGAGGAGGTCACGCATTCCATGTGTTCCCTGGAATTCGCTGACCATCAGCCTCTCTACAACTGGTACATCGAGCAGCTAGGCATTTTTCCGTCACAGCAAACCGAGTTTGACCGCCTCAGCCTTACGCACACCATCATGAGCAAGCGCAAGCTGCGGCAACTCGTGGAGGAACGCTACGTCACCGGGTGGGACGATCCCCGCATGCCCACGCTCTGCGGCCTGCGCCGCCGTGGTTACACGCCGGAAGCGATCCGGAACTTTGTCGCCGCCGCCGGAGTCTCCCGCACCAACGGCGTGGTGGATCTGGCGATGCTGGAGCACTTTGTCCGCGAAGACCTGAACAAGCGAGTTCCGCGCGTCATGGCCGTACTGCGCCCGCTCAAGGTAGTCATTGATAACTATCCTGAAGGCAAGGTCGAAGAAATGGACGCGGTCAACAATCCCGAAGACCCTTCCTCCGGCGCGCGCAAGGTCCCGTTTTCAAAAGTGCTCTACATCGAGGACGATGACTTTCGCGAGACTCCGCCGCCCAAGTACTTCCGTCTTACTCCGGGACGCGAGGTGCGCCTGCGCTACGGATACTTCATCACCTGCATTAGCGTTGTGAAGAATGCCAAGGGCGAAGTGGTCGAAGTGCATTGCACCTATGATCCTGCAACGCGCGGCGGCAACGCGCCTGATAATCGCAAGGTCAAGGCGACCATTCACTGGGTGTCGGCCGCGCATGCGATGGACGCTGAAGTCCGGCTCTACGAAACGCTTTTCACCAAATCCAATCCGGATGAAGCCGAACCAGGCCAGGACTTCACGTCAAATCTCAACCCACATTCTCTCGAAGTTGTGCCGCAAGCGAAGCTGGAACCTTCGCTGGCAAATGCCCAGCCCGGAAGCCGCTACCAGTTCGAGCGCCTCGGTTACTTCTGCGTGGATCCGGACTCAGCGACGGGAAAACCCGTCTACAACCGTACCGTCCCGCTGAAAGATACGTGGGCAAAGATCGAGAAGAGCGAGAAGGCCGGGAAGAGCTAGAACTCTTCGCTGTTATAGTGGCAGGTACGCTGGTGTGGCACAGGCACTCTTGCCTGTGCCGCACAAGTCTCGTCCATGAGCACTGATTTCCTGTCCTTTGTAAACGCCCGGCGCGGCCACTTCAAACTGGAGTCCGGTCATCACGGAGATCTCTGGATGGACCTCGAGACCCTGTGTCTAAAGCCGCGTGAGATTCGTCCGTTTGCCGTTCAACTTGCCCGGCAGTTGGTGCAATATCAGGTCGACGTAATATGCGGTCCGATGGTCGAGGGCGCGTTCATTGCGTTGCTGGTGGCCGGTGAACTCGGCTGCGATTTCGTTTATGCGGAACGCCATGTGGACGGGAACAACGAGCAATTGTTCCCGGTGAAGTACCGTCTCCCGAAAACGCTGCGGTCCACCGTCAGCGGAAAACGCGTGGCCATCGTGAATGACGTTATCAATGCCGGATCAGCAGTGCTCGGAGCGTGGACTGATTTGCAAGAGCAAGGTGCGCGAGTAGTTGCCATCGGTGCGCTGCTGGTGCTGGGCGAGCCAATCGTGAAGTTCGCAGCCGAACAGAAAATTTCTCTCGAGACTTTAAAGCAGATGCCCAATAACCTTTGGGTACCAGCGAAGTGTCCGCTTTGCGCCGCGGGAGAGCCGATTGAAATCGTTGGAACTTCGTAGGCGGTTTGGCTTCGAGAGGTGTGCCCTCTAAGATCACTCTGCTACTTGTCCGACCGAAGCTGCCCGATCAGTTCGCCCAATCCCCACAGGAGCGCGATAAACGAGAAGAACACGACACCTTGCAACAGATAGCCTTGTATCCAGTTGAGCCGGAAGGCTGCAAGAATCATGATGAAACCAATGACGGCGAAGATCATCAAGGGCAGAACCGCTTTCCGGTCCGATGACCCGAGCTCAAGTCCCTTGATTCCTGCCTGCTGAACCATTACAAGGACATACCGGTCTTCCCGTCTAAGGGTTTTCAGAGCATCTCGCCATGCTCTCTTTTGTCCCAGCTTGGCGTCGCGCTTGTACACGTTGCGGAGCAAACGTGCAATCTTGGTCTCATACGCGTCGCTGTCATATTCAGACTCGAACTTCTTCGTCGTTGTCGCGTCCACTGTCTGTTCCGAGCTTTCGGAATGGTAGAGCATTTGCCTCTCGACATCGGAAAGAGGCACTCCGTCGCGGGCCGCCTGCTCCTCAATTCTGGAAACGAGGAACTGCACGGCCAACTCGGCGGGTTGGAGCTGGGGCGACATCTTGGGGATTCTAATCCTGCCCATGGCTTTGGGCAGGATTTCACTCATTATCGAAGATCGAGATGCGGCGTATCGTAGCTCGTGTCTCCGGTACGTTCTGTTACCTATGTCTCCGGGCCGGACAACTCGTAACCTGGTGACCCTGGGAGGATTCGAACCTCCGACCTGCGGTTTAGGAAACCGTCGCTCTATCCAGTCTGAGCTACAGGGCCACGCCTCAGTATCTGCATTTTATCAAGTGCGCCGCTATTTTCCTTCCAGCGTCCTGCGCACCATCACGATCTGGCCCAGGTGGTAGGCGTTGTGGTCGGCCAACACCAGCGCTTCACGCAGAAGCGTCTGGCCGGTGCCGTGGGGAATCGGGGCCAGGAGATCGCGCTTCGGGTCGCGCACCAGTTTGCACACGGCGTCGAGGTCCCGGAAGAACTGCCGCACGCTTTTATCCCAGGCTTTGGTGTGGCGCGGCTTTTCGCTTTTGGGCCAATAGCCCTCGGGCCATTTTGGCGAGACATGACCGGCGTCCACGCTGAAGCGCAGGATGTCCCATTGCCCGATGCGCATATGTTCCAGCAACTGCCATGGAGTGTGCGGGGCGCCTTCGGGTTTGCGTCCGCGAAGCCTGGTGGGAAAAGCCTGGAGCACGCCGCGCAGATCGGCGTGGGCCTCGCCTTTGGTGAGCAGATTGATGATGTGCTGACGCAGTGATGCGACGTGGTCCACAGGGCCCTCCGGCTCCAGACTTGCCTGGAGAACCCCAGAATGTCCCGCTTCAGCTCACCATGTCAAGCACCGGCTTGGTCTTTGTCGCGTCACTGCCGGCCAGCGCGCGCAGCCATGTGATGAATTCGCGCATGGGCCGGGTCACCGAGTGCCGGCGAGCGCGAAGATAGCCGATCCTCCGGAAGCTGTTTTCCCGCAAGGGGACCAGCGTGCAGCCCTCTGCGTGGGCCGCCGCCATGGCCGGCACCAGAGTCAGTCCGAACGACGACCGCACGAGTTGAAAAATGCTCTCCAGATGGTTGGTTTCAAATACGGTGTGCGGTTCCGCTCCGGCGCGCGTGCAGGTCACCAGCACGTCATTGCGCAGGCAGTTCCCCTCTTTGAGCATCAGAAAGCGCTCTTCGCGCATGTCCTGCAGGTCGACCACCGGCTTGCGGGCCAGCGGATGGTTCTGCGCCACGGCAAGAAGCAAGCGCTCGCGCATTACTTCGCAGCACACGATGTCAGGATTGCGCAGAGGCAGGCCGGCCACCGCGATATCCAGGTCGCCAACCTGAAGGCTCTCCACCAGAGTAGGGGTTATTTCCTCGACGAACTGCAGATCGAGATCGGGAAAGAGTTTCATGAATTCCCCGATCCGCGGGGCCACGAAGAAAGGCATGATGGTCGGCACCACGCCAATGCGAAGTCTACCGCGTACGCCATCGGTCAAGTGCGTCAGGGAAGACTGGGTTTCCGCGATCTGCTGCAGTATTTCCATGGCCGGCCGGCGCAAGGATTCGCCATGCGCGGTCAATCGCACGGAGCGGCCGAGACGTTCAAAGAGCGGTGCGCCGACTTGCTTTTCCAGTGCACGGATTTGTTGGGACAACGACGGTTGAGCGATGCCTAACTGCTCCGCAGCGCGGGTGAAGCTGCCGGCCCGGACCACGGCACAGAAATAGCGGAGCTGATGGATTTCCATGTTACCCCCAAAGTGCGGTAGAACCTTAGCACAGGTTTGCCCGGAAAAATAAGTGAAAACTTAACTTATAGCTATTATCTATTTCACGCATTCCCACCAGGGTCTTCCTACTCTGGTCAAGACTTCCTAGACTTGCACGCTGCCGGAAAACCATAGCACAGGGCAGACGCTTTCGAACGGGCCAAAAGTTTTCCGAAAGGGCAATGGGAACGGTCATTCGGTGTTGTCCATACGTGCGGAGAGCGCTGCGGCGCAGCCAAGCGGTGGTCGACGCAAACAATGAAACGCGGGAGCCGGTTATTAAAATTAAGTTAACCAAACTACAACCGGAGGATTGTTAGACACCTGCCTCCAAAAACTTTTCATACCATCATTACTTCAATCTCACCTTTTCATCGAGGTTGCCGCTTTATGCCTACTGACGTTGCTACACGAAGCACGCAGGCCCGCGCGTCGGTAGTTCGCTTTAGACCGTATGTTTTTACCAGACCCCCCTTACTACCTGGTCTGGGTACGGTTTCAGCACCAGCAAGCCAATCTGAATGCAGTTCCAAAATAGGAGGGAACTCTCAAAATGACGCTTCGGAAATTTCCCATTTTGGCATTTGCCGTCGCTCTGTTGTTGGTTGCGGCAACTGCCTTTGCGCAAACTGATCCCGGTGTCCAAAGTGGCAACCGCGGCACCGGCGCGGCACTGGCCGCCGTGACGAGTAACGACAACAACAACAACCCTGGGCTCAATGCTTTTTTCCTTGATGGTCAAAAGCGCTTCCAGGACGTGGAGTCGGTCAAGAACAGTCCCACTGGTAACAATGGACTGGGACCGCGGTTTAATTCCAATAGCTGCGTTTCCTGCCATTCGCAACCGGCAATCGGCGGATCCGGTCCTGCCGTGAATCCGCAGTTCGCGTTCGCCGGCAGCAGCACCGCGCCCCGGGACACGACGCCGTTTTTTATCACTCAAAATGGCCCAACCCGGGAAGCCCGTTTCCCGTTCTTCTTTAACGCCGACGGTACGGCCAACACCAATAATCCCAACGGTGGAGTGGAAGACCTGTTCACCGTCAGTGGTCGCAGTGATGCCGGCTCCTGCAGCCTGCAGCAGCCCAGCTTCCAGGCCGCGGCAAACGCCAATAACCTGATCTTCCGGATTCCCACGCCAGTGTTTGGCGCGGGCCTGGTCGAGAACGTGGACGATTCAACCCTGCAGATCAACCGGGGCCACAATCTCAACAACAATTTCGGCATCGGCGGGGACTTTAACCACAACGGCAATGACGGCACTATCACCCGCTTCGGGTGGAAGGCGCAGAACAAATCGCTGCACATTTTCTCCGGTGAGGCCTACAACGTGGAAATGGGCATTTCCAACCTGTTGTTCCAGCAAGACCGTCCGCTGCCTGGGGAAGACGGCAATGGCGGCACCGGCGGCACCGGGCTTCCGGCGAACTGCCTGAACCTTAGCGGGGGCGGGTATCCGGAAGACAACTCCAATCCCGGTCAGACGACGAACGCAGCGGTTCTGGATGACGTCTCGGCGTTTGCTAACTTCATGCGTGGGCTGGCGCCGCCGCCAACCTCGAACATAATCAATGGAGTAGATAAGAGCGCTTCAATCGCCAATGGCCGGTCACTGTTCATCTCCATCGGTTGTGCGACCTGCCACAATGCGACGGTTGGCAGCACCCAGGTGTCGAGTTCCACGCCTAGCACCTCGGGCGTTGGTTCGTTGAGCCTAAACCAGGTGAATGCGTTCTCGGACATCGAGATCCATCACATGGGCACCACCCTGGCGGACAACGTAGGCCAGGGCGGAGCGGGCGGAGACCAGTTCCGCACGGCACCCTTGTGGGGCGTTGGGCAGCGGATCTTCCTGCTGCACGATGGCCGTTGCACGAACCTGCTGTGTGCCATCGAAGCTCACGAGAGCAATGGCGGCGAGGCCACCACGGTGGAGTCCATCTTCGACAACAATCTCTCAGCCAGCCAGCAACAGGACGTGCTGAACTTCCTGCGCTCGCTGTAACCTTATTCAATGCAACCTTCCTGGCGAGACACGAAAGTGTCTCGCCAGTCATTTCGATGCTGGAAATGTTATAAAATGGCGCGCGATTGGTTCGCCGCGGTGGTACAGACACAAAGGAGAAGTATGCGCTCTGCATTCTTACGTTACATGATCGTTCTCACCCTGCTGGTATCGTGTGTGGCCTGGCGCCAAAGCGCCGGAGCACAGGGGGGCGACTTTTCCACCAACACACACCCCACGGAACAGCAAAAAGTGCCAATGGGAGTCATCATTGTAAAGGGCGCATGGGCGAGCTCGAGCGATTCCACGACCCCTCTGCCGGAAGGCGGGACCATCGCCAACAAGATCTATACCAACCAATACTTCGGGCTGTCCTATCCGTTGCCCGCGGACTGGTTCCAGAAGTTCTCGGGGCCTCCTCCGTCCGATACCGGCCGTTACGTGCTGGCGCAGCTCAAGCCCGCCGACACCTTTAAGGGCCCGGTGCGCGGAACTATCCTGGTCACGGCCCAGGACATGTTCTTCACGCCACTGCCGGCAGCCAACGCTCTGGAACTCGTCAATTACTCCAGGGACCATCTGCAGGACGACTACAAAGTGGAAATGAAGCCCACGGAGACCAAAATCGCCGGCCGCTCCTTTACCTTCTTTGCCTATTGGTCTCCCGTGGCAGACCTCCATTGGTACGTACTGGCCACCCAGATCCGCTGTCACACGGTGGAACTGGTGGCCACCAGCCGTGACACCAAACTGCTGGAAAGTCTGGTCCTGCAAATGGACAAAATGAAACTGCCCGAGGAGGCCGGTTCGACCGCGGGGACAGGCGGGGGAGCGGCCCCGGTGTGCGTCAAGGATTACGCAAACGATAACGTGATTGAGCGCGTGGATGCGGTCCTGACCGAGCGCAGGTTCAACGCGGTCCCTGTCCGGATCATCATTGATAAGGAAGGCAAAGTAAAACACATTCATTTTCTCAGCGCATTTCCCGACCAGGCGAAGGCCATTGGCGATGCCCTGCGGCAATGGCGGTTCCGGCCGTACTTCAAAGACGGCCACGCGGTTGAGGTGGAAACCGGCATTATGTTTGGCCGCGCGCAACGCCCGGTAACGCCGACGGCGGCCTCGGTGGCCGAATAATCAGCAGAGCATTCTCTCTGAGCGGACTGCAAATTACCCGCTGGTAACTTGGGGAGCAAAAGTTGATTGCTGGTGCGAGTCATCGCGATGTCTCGCGCCTTAATTTTTGCCCCGGTCCACGTTATTCCTGCCCGGTGGTTGTCCGCTGGGTCATGTGATTTTTCGTGCCGCAACTGCTCAAAACGGCATATTTATCCATAGGGATCTCCTATGTCACGCATACCGGCTTTGACCTTCCTCTCTCTATTGGAGTTCTCTAAACTCCACGCCACATAAGAACGCTCTCTCACGAAAACATAAGAAAAGGTTTGTTTATTCGGCCTCTTGAGTACGTCAGAAAGTCTGCTCGACAGGCAGGATCGAACACAGGTGCAGAGTAGACCCAGTCCCACCACGCTCGACGAACGTGGCTTTGATCCGGTGGAGCTTCCCCGCATCCTCCCGATCTGTGGGGGGACTGAAGAACCCACGCACGATCGCTGTGTTGTGCTCGCCTTTCGCCGTGTTTTTTTTCAGACAGATTCGATTTGCCTGGTCCGCGGCGGCTGATTCGGTTCGAGAAAGACCAGATCGAAAAGTCACAATCCCCCTGAAGGAGGGAATCCCAAAATGACGCTTCGGAAATTTCCCATTTTAGTACTTGCCGTCGCCATGTTGTTGGTTGCGGCAACTGCTTTTGCGCAAAGTGATCCCGGGGTCCAAGGTGGCAACCGCGGCACCGGCGCGGCACTGGCCGCCGTGACCAGTAATGACAACGGCAACAACCCTGGGCTCAATGCTTTTTTCCTTGATGGTCAAAAGCGCTTCCAGGACGTGGAGTCGGTCAAGAACAGTCCCACCGGCAACAACGGACTGGGACCACGGTTTAACTCCAATAGCTGCGTTTCCTGCCATTCGCAACCGGCAATCGGCGGATCGGGTCCAGCCGTGAATCCGCAATTCGCGTTCGCCGGCAGCAGCGTGGCCCCCAACGACACCCGGCCGTTCTTTATCACGCAAAATGGCCCAACCCGGGAAGCCCGTTTCCCGTTCTTCTTTAACGCCGACGGTACGGCCAACACCAATAATCCCAACGGTGGCGTGGAAGACCTGTTCACCGTTAGTGGTCGCAGTGATGCCGGCTCTTGCAGCCTTCCGCAGCCCAGCTTTAATGCTGCCGCGAACGCCAACAACCTGATCTTCCGTATTCCCACGCCGGTGTTTGGCGCGGGCCTGGTGGAGAACCTGGACGATTCAACCCTGCAGATCAACCGGGGACACAATCTCAACAACAATTTCGGTATCGGCGGGGACTTTAACCACAACGGCAATGACGGCACTATCACCCGCTTCGGCTGGAAGGCGCAGAACAAATCGCTGCACATTTTCTCCGGTGAGGCCTACAACGTGGAAATGGGCATCTCCAACCTGCTGTTCCAGCAAGACCGTCCGTTGCCCGGAGAAGACGGTAATGGCGGCACCGGCGGCACCGGGCTTCCGGCGAACTGCCTGAACCTGAGCGGTGGCGGGTATCCGGAAGACAACTCCAATCCCGGCCAGACGACGAACGCGGCGGTTCTGGATGACGTCTCGGCGTTTGCCAACTTCATGCGTGGGCTGGCGCCGCCGCCAACCTCGAACATAATCAATGGAGTAGATAAGAGCGCTTCAATCGCCAATGGCCGGTCACTGTTCATCTCCATCGGCTGTGCAACCTGCCACAATGCGACGGTTGGCAGCACCCAGGTGTCGAGTTCCACGCCTAGCACCTCGGGCGTTGGTTCCTTGAGCCTTAACCGGGTGAATGCGTTCTCGGACATCGAGATCCATCACATGGGCACCACCCTGGCGGACAACGTAGGCCAGGGCGGAGCGGGCGGAGACCAGTTCCGCACGGCACCCTTGTGGGGTCTGGGGCAGCGCATCTTCCTGCTGCACGACGGCCGTTGCACGACCCTGTTATGCGCCATCGAAGCCCACGAGAGCAACGGCGGCGAAGCCACCACGGTGGAGTCCATCTTCGACAACAACCTCTCAGCCAGCCAGCAACAGGACGTGCTGAACTTCCTGCGCTCGCTGTAACCTTATTCAATGCAACCCTCCTGGCGAGACACGAAAGTGTCTCGCCAGTTTTTTCGATTGTTAGAATCTGCACGCAGTTGATTCCCGTGCAGACTGGTCGCGTAGAATCATAGGAAGTGGCTATATGAGAAGTAGGAATTAACTATGATGGTATGCGCGACGAATTGTTATGCTGAAGCGCTACTGGCCGGTTCCTCGCCGCCATCACGCACCCGTTATGACTGTCCTCAAAGCTGTTCTGCTGATGTTTGCGTGTGTTCTTAGTGCAGTCTCCGGCTATGCGGCGGACGCTGTCTCGGGCGTTGTCCACAACCAGACCACCGGCAAGCCCGCGGCCGGCGATGACGTTGTCCTTTTGCGGCTTGCGCAGGGCATGCAGGAAGAGGCCCGCACTACGACCGACGCCCAGGGCGCGTTCACTTTCAACCTTCCTCCCGCGCACGTAAACGACCAGCGTCTGGTCCGCGTCATGCACCAGGGAGTGAACTACGATCAGGTCGTGGTAGCCGCCACCCCATTGCAAGCCATCGTGTTTGACGCTGTCCCAAGGGTCGCGGGACTGAAAGGAAGTATGGGAATCGTCCGCGTGGAATCGGAGGGGACGACGTTGAAAATGGCGGAGATGTACTCGATCACCAACGCGTCCGCTCCGCCGGTGACCCAGGCCGGCCCGCGCAATTTTCAAATTGCTATGCCGCCGAACGCGGTTTTCGATTTTGTCCAGGCCAAGGGGCCCGGGGGGATCTGGGTCAATGTCCAACCGAAGAAAGCGCAGGCCGGGCGATACAACATTGATTTCCCCATCCGGCCGGGCGAGACGCTTTTCAAGTTTGCGTACCACCTGCCCTACGCAGGCCAGACCGCGTTGCGGCTGAAGCTGGCGTGCCCGATCGACAGATTCGCCGTGTTGCACCCACAGTCCATGTCATTCAAGCCATTGCGCAACGGTACATTTACCGCCAACGACGGGCCCAACGGCCTGGTAATTGAGGCCGCCGTCGCGCAACCGTCGGCGGGCGAGGTGCCGGCCTTTGAAATCTCAGGCGGCGGTGCGCTCCCGCCAATTACCGCGGAAGCCCGAAATTCGCCCCCGGCCCGTCGTTCTGCTCCAGCTGCCGCCACAAATCCTCCGGTGTCCCGGCCGGCGGCCCCGCCGAACGCGGCCCCGGACCTTTCCGCCAGAACGTTTTGGTTTACGCTTCTGGGAATTGCAGTCATCGCGGTGGCCGGCGGGCTTGTTCTGTGGCGCTTTTGGCGAAAACGAGGCGGGACAGCGGAGGCCTCCACAGGCCGTCAGCCCTTGCTGGAAGCCCTGAAAGAAGAGTTGTTTCATCTGGAGAAGGACCGGGTACGGGGCACGATTTCAGAGAGAGAATATGCGGACACCAAAGAGGCGTTGAAGGTGAGTTTGCAGCGCGCCATGGCCAAAGGTGTGGCGCACCGTCCGGCAACCAAGAGCGAGAAGGTCTAAAGCGCGGTTCCAGTGAGGGACTGCGGGCGGGAAATGAGCGCCTAGGGCTATTTTGGAATTTAAGTCGCCGAAAGGACCGCCGATATATCCGGTAACGCACGCATTCAGGTTCTTCGCGGCCGCGTGCGGCCGCGAAGAAGTCACTCCGCCATGGGAGAGACAGAACGCAGGGTTGCCGGAGAGAAGGAGCCAGCTCATCCCCGTGGACCTCTGCAAATTCTCCAGTGAGTAGTGGCGCCGGGGCCTGAAACGTTTCAAGAAATCTAAAGAAATCTCTGTCCCGCCCGCCGGGCCCTTTTTCTGTTGCGCCTTCTGCATCCTCTACGGTCAATTTGTTTTGGTGACGTTGCGGTAGAGGCTTTTGCTTGCGGCCCCGGCGCCTGTGATTAAATCAAATACGTGCTTCATGCAGAAGATATCCGCCAGGAATTCCGGCCCATGCTGCGTCTGGCCGCTCCGCTGGCTCTTACCGAACTGGGCTGGCTGGCCATGGGTTTTACCGACACGGTCATGGTCGGCCGTCTTCCGGACAGCGCCACGGCCATCGGCGCGGCCAGTCTGGGCTCCACTCTCTTTTATACTGTGGGGATTTTCGGCAGCGGCGTCCTGCTGGGTCTGGACACGCTGGTGTCCCAGGCCTACGGCGCCAAGAAACTGGAGCAATGCCATCGCGCGCTGTGGAACGCCCTCTATTTTGCTTTTGCCATTTCGCCCGTGCTGATGGCGTCGCTCCTGGCTTTGCTGCCGCTCATCCGCAACTTCGGGCTGGCGCCCACGCTGGTGGCCCAGACCATCCCCTTTTTGAAGGCCCTGGTATGGAGCACATTGCCGCTGGTCCTGTATTTTGGCCTGCGCCGCTACCTGCAGGGAATGGGCATCGTGAAGCCGGTGGTCTTTGCGCTGGTGTCCGCCAACCTGGTGAACGTGCTGGGGAACTGGGCGCTGATTTACGGCCATCTCGGCCTGCCTCGCATGGGAGTGCCGGGCAGCGCGTGGGCAACATTTGCCTCTCGAACGTACATGACACTGGTGCTGGCAGCCGCCGCGGTCTATTACGACCGAAAACGCAACAGCGGATTATGGCGGGCCAGCCGGCGGATCGAATTGCCGCTCATCCGAGAGCTTTTGCGCCTGGGACTACCGGCCGCTTCCCAACTCTTACTGGAGATCGGGGCTTTTGCCTTTGCCACGTTCCTGATCGCCAGACTCGGCGCGGTCACGCTGGCGGCGCACCAGATTGCATTGAACGTCGCCAGCTTCACGTATATGGTCCCGCTGGGAATCGGCTCGGCCGCCGCAGTCCGCGTAGGACACGCCGTAGGAGCAGGTGACATTCACGGCGCCCGCCGCGCGGGCTGGATGGCCTTGCTCTTAGGCGCGGCGTTCATGTCCTGCGCCGCCGTGGTCCTTGTAACATTCCCGGCGTACATCGCGCGCGTATATACGCCCAACGAAACCGTGATTCGCGCGGGAGTAACCCTGCTTCTTGTGGCCGCCGTCTTCCAGTTGTTCGACGGATTTCAGGTAGTGGCCACCGGCGCTCTGCGCGGAGCAGGGAACACGCGCATTCCCATGCTCGCCAACCTGATTGGTTACTGGGCGATCGGCCTCCCGCTCGGCGCATTGCTCTGCTTCACGCTGAAACTGGGCGCGGTAGGCATGTGGGTGGGACTATGTCTGGCGCTGGTCCTGATCGGAAGCGTGCTGGTTCTCGTGTGGCGGAGGACCGTCACGAGCCTGCTTGCGGCCACTGCCGCGGAACACCCGGAGCTTACGCTGTCAAAATGAAGAAGGATCGTTCTTCTTCTCCGAACGGTAATAGGGAAACTACTCCATTGGCACTTTCTATCAATCTCATGCGCCTGCTAAGAAGCAGGCCACGGATCAGGCTGAAGCTGTGTAGATAGCACGACGAACTCTGATAAGCCCTCCGTTGACTCAACAGTATCTGGACGGGCCGTCGTAATCGTGACCAATTCGCGGTTCTTATCATCCCGTGATCGGCCAAGGATTTCACACCGGGCGATGCCAGATTGCGGATAGCCGCTCGTGGCATCGAGAAGGGCGGTAGTGAAGAGCGGCACTTTATCGATCAACCTGTGGTTGTAACCTTCCGCGTCCACAAATTCGCATTCCAACCAGCCAGGAAATCTATTGTCAACGAACTTCACGATTTGAACAGACATGCCTCTTATATTTGAATTCATAGCCTAGTTTCCTATTCGTTTCCCTCTTTCGCGGACTCTATGACGAAAACAGCTTTAGGAATCGAGCTTGCGGTACTTACGTTATCAAAATAAAAAGGCGGGTCCAGAGACCCGCCTTACTGGTTAAAGGTGTAACGACTAGAAGCGCACGCGGAAGGACAATTGGAACGTGCGCGGGATATCGGCGGAAGCCGGATCGCCTATGCCGCCCAAGAACAACGAGCCAGCCAGTGAAGCAGGAATGAAGTTAGGATGCAGCAGATCGGTACTGGTTCGGCCCCTCAGCATGTCCTGTACAGTCAGCGTCTGGCCATTGAGCCCCACGTACTGGCCATTCGGCCGCAGGCAACCCGTGCAGGTGAAGAAATCCGGGTGAGGCACTCCCGCAGCCGAGGCCGACAATCCCAGGAATGACAGCGCATCGTTGGTGTTGTTGCCCTGGAAGTTGCTGTGGTTGAGGACATTGAAGGCATCGGCTTCCAGTTCCAGCTTTACGCTCTCCGTCCTCGGAATGCGGAAGGCCTTGATCAGTCTTATGTCTAACTTGTAGAAAGGCAGGCTGCGTCCGGCATCGCGGCCCAGGTTGCCATTGATCTGCTGGAAGTCCACGACATCTCCGGTCAGGCTGTCGAGGGGGCCCAGCGGACTGGCGCCGGCCGGTGCGATGAACGTGTTCTGGAGAGCTGCGCACTGCGCCGCGGGGAAGCCGGCACCAATGCAATTAGCGACAGCACCGGGCCCAAAGTTGGCGTTCACGCCATCCGCTGATGGTACACCGTACACGGAAATGACGCCGTTGGGCAGGACGTTCGGCCGCTGCTGGGTTTCATTACCGGCCCCGAAGAACCGGGCATTCGCGAATGCGGTAGTCGCCGTTGAAACCGGATACGGACGGCCGCTTTGCAGTTGTCCGACCCAGCCCAGGACGATGTCGTTGGTAAACCAGCGGACGACCGAGCGGTCCGTCCACTTGGCCGAATCGAAGGTGATTCCGAAATTGGCGGCGTGACGCACGTCGTTAAACGCCGGTCCAAACTCCGCCCTGATGTTGCGCGGATCGCCGGGTTCGGAAAGGCCAAAGAAGTCTTCACCCGAAGTCATGGCGTGCGACCAGGTATAGCTGGCCGCAAATCCAAAGTGATGGGACATCCGCTTCCTCACGCTGACCAGCAGGCCGTTGTAGTGCGAGGTGCGGCTGTTCTCGTTGGTGCGGACGGCTGTAAACGCCGGGTTAGGCCGCGGCCCGAAGTAGGAGAACCCCGGGTGGGCCGGATCCGCCAGAATCGTCGGGAAGTTTACGTCCCGCTCGCCGAAGAGTCCAAACCCGAATTGGCCGATGTACTGAACTTCCGCGACCAGGTTATTACCGATCTCATGCTCAATCCCGAGATTCGCCATACGTATTTCTGGGTTCCTTAAATTAGGAGAGATGGGACGAACGCGGCCGAAAGAGGACAGAGTCGGAGCAAAGGGCGCCAGCAACGCCGGACTGGGAGCATTGGGGAATGCCGCCAGCACAGCCAAGCCGGCTGGCGTAGTGTTGTCAATGACTACAGTGTTCAGCGTAGTGCCGTCAAAGTTCAGAGAGTCCAGTACTACGTTGTTGAAGGCCAACTGGGTGACTTCAGCGAATCCGGCCTTGACCAGCCAGTTGTTAAACGGAGCATAGGTGAACCCTAAACGGGGCTGCCAATTGTTCTTGTCCGACGAGCAGGCGGAAATCAGGCCGTTGCCCTGGAAGCACGTTCCATTCGGCCCGTGAATCTTACCTCCTTTGAAAGCCCCGGCCTCAAAGTCATAACGCAAGCCGGCATTCACAGTGAGTTTTCGGGTCAACTTCCACGTGTCCTGGAAATAGAAGCCATAGATATTGTCCTTGGATGTGACCTCGCCCGGACCAAATGCCACGGTGAACGTGGTGGGCGTGGTGGGCGACGTGAAGTTTCCGTACTGCCCAAAGTGGAACTGCGGGAACAGCGAGTTCCAGGGATAGTAGCTGATGTTGAATCCGGTTTTGAAGGTGTGCTTGGCATGGGTCCAGGTCACGTTGTCAATGAACTGGTAGCGCTTCTGCAGTCCGCCTTGCGGGCAGCAGAAGTCTGCGCCGGTATAGAAGTTAGGATGCTGCTGGCCCGGCGTCGAGGTCTTGTCGGGCGTGCTGGTGATGAACCGCGTAAACACGAACCGGGCTTCATTCACCAGATTGGGCGTGATACTGGAGACAAACCCGACGTTCAGCCCGGCATTATGGTTCTGCGTAGAAACCAGGGAGTCCGGGGTAATGGAGGTCCCCGTCTGCACAACCTGGTTGTCGGCGATCGCCCGGTCCACGTTGTAGCGAATGGTCAGGTTATTGTTGGTGGAAACGTGGTAGTCCAGCTTGCCCGAGTACAACAGGTTGTTTACCGGCTGGGAGAGCGTGATGGCCCCGCCTGGAGGCGTCAGAGTCAGCGGCGTAGCGCTTCGGCTCAACTCGAAGCTGGCAAACCAGAACAGCTTGTCCTTAATGAAAGGACCGCCGACGGTAAAGCCGCCTTCCTTCCGGTGGAAAGGGGCCCGCGGGCATCCGGAGACGTCATTGCTGGCAATGTTAGGGCACCGCGAATCCTGGTTTTGAATCAATCCCAGGTTGTAGAACGGGTTGGAAGCGCCGAAGTTTCTTCCCCGGAAATACATGTGACCGTCGCCGTGGAACTTGTTGGTGCCGGATTTGGTCACCACGTTGACGATCAGTCCGCCGGCCTGCCCGTATTCGGCGTTGTAGTTGTTGGTGAGCACCTGAAATTCCTGGACCTCTTCCACCGATGCGCCCAGACCATCGCGGCCCGATACCAACTGGTCGGTGATGTTGGCGCCGTCCACCTGGAAGAGGTTGCCGCGATTGTTGATCGAGCCAGGCCCGATCAGGTCCGTAGTGAGACCGCTGGTGTCCAGCTTCACGCCCGGCGCAGTCAGCGCCAGTTGCGCGTAGTCATTGGCAACACCGCCGGCGCCGGCAGTCAGCGGAAGGCGCTGCATATCCAGGTCGCTCACCACCATGGAAACATCAGTCTTGGTGGTCTCGATCAGCGGCGCTCCGGTGGTGACTTCAACTGTCTGTGCGGCGCCCGCGACTGCGAGTTTGAAATTGAGGTCGCTCTGGTCACCGACGTTCAGTTTCAGACTTTTGGCTTCAGAAACTGCAAAGCTCGCGGCCTCGACTTTCACCGTGTACGTTCCGGGAGCGAGGTTCGGCAAGGCGTAGTCTCCGGAGGAAGTGGTGTTCGTGGTCCGGCTGATGCCGGTAGCGTCATTTGTTGCCGTGACTTTTGCATTGGCGACGACCGCTCCCTGCGGGTCAACAACCCGGCCCACGATGGTCGCGCTGCTTGAGCTCTGCGCGAATGCGCTGATGCTTGCAACAAGAAGACTGAAAACCAGGAAACTGGAAAGCACCTTTGAATGTCTCATGTCCCTCACTGCTCCTTTTTTGGAATGACGAAATAAAGGTTCTCAAAGATCTTTTTTGGAACTGCCGCGGTTCCAGATACCAGGCTACCGCTGGCCGCCACAACGAATTGCGAAGCATTCTACCCCAGGATGGGCATTTTGTATCGCGAATTTGGGGGATTTATGACAGAGATCAGGAATATTTTTTATTTCCCTTAGAAATCATTAAACCGCCAAATATAAGCTTTGGAACGTCAAGGCGGAATCCCGCCGTCAGATTATTTGTCATAATAAATAGTAGCGCTGGGACGATTTTAATCGTATAAAATCACAACCATGCCGTTGAAACCCCGAGAGGCCGCCGTCCGGCTGGGCATCAGTTATCCCACGCTCAAGAAGTGGATCTACAGCCACAAGCTCCGGACCGTGACCACGCCGGGCGGCCATCACCGTATACCTGAATCTGAGATGGAGCGGTTCATTCCCCGGTCGGAAGTGAAGACCGGGCCGCAAAGCCGGCGCGATTTCCGCCGGATCAGCGGGCGCAACCAGTTGATGGGTCGCGTGCTGGAAGTCAAAGTGGATGGCCTGATGGCCCAGGTGCGGATGTCCATTGCCGGCCAGGTGCTTACCAGCATCATTACGGCGGACGCCGTGGCGGAAATGCGCCTGAAGAAAGGTGACACGGCGGCCGCGCTGATCAAATCCACGGAGGTGATGATTGTCCGTCCCTAGCCGGTTGTTTCTTGCAGTGGTCTTTGTGGTTTCCAGCATTCGGGCGCAGGAAATCAAGGTTGCCGCCGCCGCCGATTTGGGCGCCGCCATGCAGAAGCTGGCGCCCTTATTTGAAAAGCAAACCGGCATCCATGTGTCGGTGTCTTTGGGATCGTCGGGCAACTTCTTTGCGCAAATCCAAAATGGCGCGCCATTTGATGTGTTTCTTTCCGCCGACAAGAGTTACCCGGACAAACTTGAGCAGGCGGGCTTGACCGAGCCTGGGACCCTCAAGCTCTATGCGCGCGGCAAACTCGTTCTCTGGTGGCCGAACAGTGTCCCCCTGCCGATTTCAACCACAGATCCGCCGCCGCTGGCCGGTGGCCTGGACGCCCTGAAGGAGGCGTACGTCCGCAAGATTGCCATCGCCAATCCCGATCATGCGCCCTACGGCCGGGCTGCCGTCGCGGCGCTACAGAGTTACGGCGTCTACGACCAGGTGAAGTCCAAATTCGTCCTGGGCGAGAACATTTCTCAGACCGCGCAGTTTGCCCAGTCCGGTAATGCGGATGTGGGGTTCATAGCTTTGGCGCTGGCCCGCGCTGACGCCATGCAAAAAAGCGGCCATTACGTTGTGCTGCCCGCGGACTCCTATCCGCCACTCAACCAGGCGGCGGTGGTAGTGCGTTCCTCAAAGCAGAGAGAGTCCGCGCGTCGCTTCGTGGATTTCCTGGTATCAGGCGATGGCTACAAGGTCCTGCGCGAATATGGTTTCGGAAGCCCCGCTCCTGAAGGTCCAAAGAAATGAACTGGCCCGCTTTTGTTCTCACGGCCCGCCTGGCGTCGCTGGCTTCAGTCATTCTGTTGTTGGTCGGCGTCCCCATCGCGCTGTGGATTGCGTTTTCCCCGCGCCGCTGGAAATTCCTTGCGGAAGCCGTAGTGGCCCTGCCGATCGTGCTCCCTCCCACCGTGTTGGGTTTCTATCTGCTGGTGGCTTTTGGACGAGGGACTTTTCTGGGCCGATGGTACGAGCGTTTTACCGGCAGCACCCTGGCATTTTCGTTCAGCGGACTGGTAGTGGCTTCCGTGCTGTACAGCCTGCCTTTCGCCGTGAATCCCATGGTTGCGGGCTTTCGCGCGGTGGACCAGAAGCTGATCGCGGCGGCGCGGACCCTGGGCGCGGGCCGGGGAAAGATCTACAGGCGCATTGTGTTGCCGCTGGCCTGGCCCTCTCTGGTCGCGGCCATGGTGCTCAGCTTTGCGCACACCGTGGGAGAATTCGGCGTAGTCCTGATGGTTGGCGGCAACATTCCCGGCGCCACCCGCACTCTCTCCATTGATATCTTCGACCAGGTGCAGGACCTGAACTACGCTTCCGCCAACCAGACGGCACTGGCGCTGCTGGTCTTTTCTTTTTTGTTGCTCTGCGTTGTGTACGGACTCAACCTTCGCGCGCCATTCTGGGGAAGCAAATGAACGCTGCCCCGATCAACACCACGCAACCCAACGCGACGAAGCCCAGCGCGACGAAGCCCAACGGCCTGCAAGTCAATTTGCGCCGGACGATCGCCGCAAAAAGGCGGCGTCCGTTTACTCTGGACGTGGAATTCTCCGTCGCTTGCGGCGTGACCGTGGTCTTTGGCCCTTCCGGTTCCGGGAAGACCACAATCCTGCAATGCCTTGCCGGATTGCTGCGGCCTGACCAGGGCAACATCTCAATCAGCGGCGAACTGCTGTTCGATTCTGCCCGCAAAATCAATGTTCCAGCGCAGCAGCGGCGCGCGGGATATCTGTTCCAGGAGCTTGCGCTGTTCCCCCACATTGCGGCCGCGGAGAACGTTGGCTTTGGAATCAGAGTCAACGGTACGGAAAAGAAACGGATCGTCCATGACATTCTGGAACGCTTTCGCATTGCCCACGTGGCCGGGCACCGTCCGGACGAGCTCTCCGGGGGAGAGCGCCAGCGTGTGGCGTTGGCCCGCGCGCTGGTGATTCAGCCGCGCTTCTTATTGCTGGATGAGCCGTTTTCCGCGCTCGATGACGCGCTCAAGCAGGAAATCATAGCCGACCTGAAGCGTTGGCTGGAGCAGGCGAGGATCCCCGTGCTCCTGGTCACCCATGATCGCGACGAAGCTGTCGCTCTCGGAGACCGCATGTTGCTGCTGCGTGAAGGCCGGATTGTGGATGAACAAGATCTTGCCAAAAATTCTTACCACTGATCAACACTGATGACACTGAATTTGAGGCGAGGCTAAGGAAACTGCACAGCTAACGACTAAGGCCAAGTACTAAAGGCTAATGACTTGTTCTTCAATTTTGGCAATTGTGGAAATCAGTGTCATCAGTGTTAATCAGTGGTAAGGATTTTCCTGTTTATTCATTCAGTATCTTATGTACGAACGACACCGCAATCGACCCTTCTCCCACGGCCGAAGCGACGCGTTTGATGTTGCCGCAGCGCACGTCGCCGACCGCGAACACGCCCGGCAGACTGGTTTCGAGAAGTTGAGGCGGACGGTCCAGCGGCCATTTCGCGGCGGTCAGGTCTTCCGGTGACAGGTCTGGTCCCGTTTTGATGAATCCTTTGGCGTCGAGCGCAACGCACCCGTCCAGCCATCCGGTATTGGGAGCGGCGCCGGTCATAAGAAACACGTGGCCGATGTTGAGTGTCTCGATTTCTCCAGTTTGATTGCTCCGCCAGCGGATGGATTTGAGATGCTCGTCGCCGTCGAGCCCCACGATCTCCGTGTATGGCCGCAATTCGATCGCTGGAGTTTCCTCGATCCGCCGGACCAGGTAGCGCGACATGGTCTCCGCCAGGCCGCCGGACCGGACGACGACATAGACACGTTTTGCCGTCTGCGCCAGAAACACCGCGGCCTGTCCGGCTGCGTTTCCCCCGCCAACCACAATCACTTCCTGTCCTCCACACAACTGGGCTTCCACAAAAGTTGCGCCGTAATACACGCCGGCGCCTTCGAAGCGCGAAAGGTTTTCGAGGGGCAGTCTCCGGTACTCTGCTCCGGTCGCAATGATGACCGCGCGCGCCGGAACGCGGTCGCCATCGTCTACTTCGACGGTGTAAGGTGTCCGGTCACAGGTAAGTCGCATCGCGCCCCGCGCGATGATCACCTGCGCGCCGAACTTCTGCGCCTGCGTGTACGCCCGCCCGGTAAGTTCCTGGCCGGAGATCCCCGTAGGAAATCCCAGATAGTTTTCGATTCTGGAACTCGAGCCAGCCTGGCCTCCAGGTGAGTCCTCTTCCAGCACCAGCACGTCGAGCCCTTCCGACGCGCCGTACACGGCCGCCGCCAGCCCCGCGGGCCCCGCGCCGACGATCACCAGATCGCGTACGTGTGTCTGGTCAATCGCGTCATTGAAGCCGAGACAGTCGGCGATCTGCCGGTTCGTCGGGTTCCGGAGCACCACGTCGCCGCGACAGATCAGCACAGGCACGTCCGTGGCGGTGACGTGAAAACGGTCCAGCAGGTCCTGCACGTCGGCATCGTGGTCCAAATCAATGTATGAATAAGGATGGCTGTTACGCGTGAGGAACTCTTTGACGCGCAGCGTCCCGGCGGAATGACTGGATCCGACGAGGACCACGTCTCCGAACCCGTAGGCAAACAGGTTCACCCTCCGCAGGATGAAAGCCCGCATGATGATCTCGCCCAGCTCGGCGTCGGTCTGCACCAGGGCCAGCAAGTGTTCGCGGTCCAGTTCGATCACCTCGCCCGGCTGGCGGACACGTATGCGATTGAGGGCCCGGCG
>DATMPO010000132.1:0-26443 GCA_035567035.1 Verrucomicrobiia bacterium
TGGTGGTAATCTTTTTCAATGTTGTGCGGACGCTCCGGGTGGATCCAGTCTTTCTCCGCTTTCATGGAGTCTTCCGGATCGAACCACGCGGGCAGCAGTTCGTATTCAACGTCAATGAGATCGAGCGCCTGCTCGGCAACGGATTCCGAGGTTGCGACGACGCAGACAACGTTGTCTCCAACGTAACGGACTTTTTCGACCGCCAGCGCCGTCTCATCATGCCCGACGGGAAGAATGCCGTATTTGTTGGGCGCATCCGGCCCGGTGACCACCGTGACCACGCCTTCCAGAGTTTCTGCGCGTGAGGTATCTATCTTCTTGATGAGTGCATGGGGATACGGCGAATGCAGAATCTTGCCGATCAGCATTCCGGGCAAAGAGAGGTCGTCCGCGTACTTGCCCTGTCCGGTGGTCTTGCCCGGTGAATCAATCAGGGCCACGGATTTACCGATGATGGAGAAGTCAGTCATTTGTCCTTAACATCTCGAGCGTAGCGAGAGATCCCTGTTCCCGCAAAGACTTAAGGGGCTGCCGTTTCGGCGCCTCGCACATACTTCACACTCGCCTGCGAAGTTATTCATTACCTTTTGAGCCTCTAAACCATAGGGATCCCTCACTTCGTTCGGGATTCCGAAGTAAGCTCCGCCACAATCGCTGCCTTGATCGCCTGGTACATCTGCGTGTATCCCGTGCACCGGCAGAGATTGCCGCTCAGCGCGTTGCGGATGTCGTCCTCGGTCGGCTCAGGGTTGTTGTCGAGCAGAGCTTTGACCGTCACCATGAACCCTGGCGTGCAGTACCCGCACTGTGCGCCGCCCCAATCGCCGTACGCTTTCTGGATCGCCGCCAGCGCGCCGTGGTCGGCAATTCCCTCGACGGTAGTGATCTCCGGTCCAGCTTCTCCGTTGCCCGCACAACTCAAGGCCAGCATGGTGCAACTCAAAGTCGGGACGCCATCGACAAGGACGGTGCAGGCGCCGCACGAAGAATCATCACACCCGCGCTTGGAGCCGGTGAGCTGTAACTCCTGCCGCAGCACGTCCAACAGCAAAGCGTTGGGCTCGGCCGCAAGTTCGTAGCGGCGTCCGTTGACGGCGAGTTCGATGAGTTCTTTTTTCATGAGACAGCCATCAGCTCAAACCTTTGAAACACAGAGGAACAGAGTAAACAGAGGTGGTGGGAATTTGAAATAAGTTTTCTTTGTTTAATGCTGTACTCCAAACGAAAATTCAATTAGCTGAACGTAGACGGATTAACAAATCCTCTGTTTACTCCTTCCCTCTGTGTTTCAAAGATTTTAATACCCGTAGTCCGTAGCCGCACTGTACGCGTGCTGCTTTACGCCCAGTTCTCCAACCCGCGCCGGACCGAGTTGCTGTACATATTGCTCGCGATCTGCAACGCCATTAATCCAGCGCGCGGCCCATGCCGCGAAATCAGCCGGCGTCTTGCTCTGTTCATGGTACTGCTTGAAGTACTCGTCATCACGTTTATAGTAGCCCTGAACGGGCGACGGATGCGCGCCAAAAGCGCATTCCACCACCGCGGTCACCAGAAAGCCGGGAATCACCGTGCGGTTGGGATCACTGGCTATGACTTCTTCGTTGACGATCTCCTCGGCGCAAACGATGACTCTCTTCGCGGCGCGCATGCCTTCCAACAGCACGCCAAAGTTTCCCCAGCAGTGGGCGTTGCCGTTCTTGTCCGCGCGCTGCACGTGGATGATCGCCACATCCGGCTGAATAGCGCGGACGGCCAGCAGAGGTTCTTTGGGCTCAAAGGGCGAGATGATCTGGTAGAAGAAGTGATTGCCTTTCGGAACGTCGCTGCCCATAGCCGTGCGCGTAGGCAGGAACGCCACTCCCATGGCCCCGGCCTGGAGCGCAAGCGCGAGGGAAAAATTGGTCATGTCGAACACTTTGAGCTTCTCCCCGGGCGTGCCGGGATTTTCTTGTTCCGTGGCGCGGCGGAAGTTGTACGCCGAGCCCATCATCACGTTACCGACCCATGCCGCGACTACATCTTTGACGCAGCCCGCGCCGATAAGCTGGTCGAAGAGAATGTCGGAAATCGGGCCGATCAGCCGCAAGTCCCGCTTTTTTTGCCGGATGATCTCATGTCCCGCCGCGAACGGGATCATCTGCTCCATTTGCAGGCCTAGCGCCACGGCGGCGCCGTCAGGGACATGCTCGGTAATCGCTTCACGAAGAGAAACAAGTTTGTTCATGTCTCGCCTAAAGTAATCGGACGCCGTTGGGCACTCTCCCTTTCAGGAACGCTGTTCTCTGATCTGGGTCGCCCAGATCCATTTTGAACGCAACCCACTTTCCTCGCTCTAGCACTGCCATACTCCATTGACCCTTCACGTCAGTACTAAATTGCCAAAGAATGTGATGCCCGTCTTCGTTGGTGAATCCCTCCCCATCAGCCTGGAGAATGCCACCGGACTTAGTCCAGATCGCTCCTTGGATCGTGTGCACAGCATCCCATCCGCCGTTCGCGTCCGTGCCGGACAGCAACTGTAATGCGTAGATGACCTTAACTTTCGGAAGATATTGTCTGAGCCACTGAACCGCCGAAGCCGGCTGGTAATGGTCAACTTCTGAAACAAACTCTTCCAGTTCTTCTTTGCCTAGCTCACCTTCCACGACCGGGTTGCATTCGATGAGCGTAATTTCAGGCCCTTGGGGATGGGAAAGGATCAGTTGTTCCCAATTCTCTTCTTTTCCGGTCTCAAGTTTCAGGACAGCGCGGCTGTTCGAGTCTCGCAATGCCTCACGCAGGGATTTGAGGTCGCAACGTGCTTCATTGGTTCCCAACACTCGAATGCGGTAACCCATTAGCTCCCTCCCAAATAGACTCAGATCCAACAGATCCTCAGTTGGTCCAGAAGCCTGCTTTGTCGTAGTCCCGGATTGCCTTAAGCTCCGCTTGGGTTGGCTCCACTGTGGATTTCACATCGTCGGCAATCTTAAGCTTCCAACCGGTATTGGCGAGCACATCGTCGACGGTCACACCGGGATGTATGGTCGCCAGGTAAGCCTCGCCGTCGTCGCCAAAACGCAGGACGCATTTGCTGGTGATGACCGCTGCCGGGCCTCCGTGCTGCAAGCCGACGCGGCGCCGCCATCCTGTGCCTTCGCCGTTGCCGGGGCTGGTGATGTAACTCACACGCTCCGTCAAACGATGCTTCGTGTGCTCCAGTAGCGCGACAAACCGGTGCGCCAGGCTCGCGATATCGCAAGCACCGCCGGAGCCTGGGAGCCGTACAGTCCCATTTTTGCCCTGGACCTGCGTGGAATTCAGGTTACCGAACTTGTCCACCTCGGCGGCGCCCAGAAAGCCCAGATGGACGCGTCCGGCCTGGAGCAGGCCCATGACTTCCATCATGCCCAGACATTGCGTGGCGCCTTTGATGTTGGGCGGGTCGGCCATGGTGTAAATCAATTCCGGCGACGGCGTGGAGCGGACCACTCCGTTCTCAAAGAGTCCGGTGGCGTTGGGTGCGTGGGTTTTCTTGGCGACAACAAACGCAATCAGCGGCAGCCGCATGCCGACAAAGACGATTTCACCGTCTTTAATCTCGCGCGCCGCGGCCACGACCATGAGTTCATTGAGGGTGTACATTTTTTCTTGTCCCGAACGCAGCGAAGGACCCCTATTGCGTCGAAAATCCTGGCCGCGAATTTACGCGAATGGACACGAATTTAGATCAGAAGGAATTCGCACATCCGCGTTGATTCGCGGCTGGTTCTGTGCCCCCACTGATCTTTCCGGCTATGGGGTTCCTCACTTCGTTCGGGACGGGGAAAGCTACTGCACGCTCGCATTCAGCGCGTTCTTCCGCACTTCGCCGATCGTCAGCAACGGATCTTTCGCGCCGACGCGCGTTGTGATCCACTTCTTCTCTGTCCGGACAATATCCATGAGCAGCTTCTTGTCCGCCGCTGTCGGCATCCAGGTATCGAACTGCTCTTTATATTCTTTCTCTTCCATGGCCTCGCCGGTCTGGGGATGGAAGTACTGCGCTTTCCACCGGCCAATCATGCGGTTGAACTTGATTTCCGGGCAATAGAGCGCCGAGCTTCCCACCGGCTGGCCGGCACTGATGCGGCGCACCAGTTGCACGCACTCATCGCGATAGAGATGGCGGTTGTAGTCGTTGAGATTGTCGAGCTCAGGATCAGTCGTGTTCTTGAGCTCGTCATAGCGTCCCTTGAGTCCCCAGACATACGCCCAGTGCGCGGAGGATGAATTGTCGGTGCCGAAGAGATCGTACGCGCTGGAAATCCATTTGTTGAGATATTTCTGCATCAGCCAGCCGGGTACGACGCCGGCCTCCGCGATGCGCGCGAGACCAGTGTTGCCCGTGCCCATGTGGAAGGCCTCTTCCTTGAGCATGTAACTCATGGAACGGCCCAGCGGAGCGAAGGCCGAGTACTTGAGCATCTGGAGCTGAAATTTTCCGTCGCGGTCTATGAAGTCGGTGAAGGCGAAGAAGTCCAGCCAGTTGTCACACTCTTCATTGAACGACCCCAGCAGGCGTTTGTTCTCGTAGGCCTTGCGCTCCAGCATCTTTTGCGCTTCCACCTTGCCGGTGGCCCCAAAGTGGTCAATCAGCAACGCGCACATCTGCCAGCCGTGGCGCATTTCTTCGATCATCACGCGGGTCAGGGCCTGGCGGTCCCAGTCCGTGGGCGCGGTCTCAAACAAGTAGCGCTGCTGCTCCACGCTGGCAAACTCGGTATCGCCTTGATAGACGATCAGGTTCATCAGCGCGTCGCGCATGTTCTGCGTGGGTATCTGGCGCATGTTTTCCCACTTGGAACGCCCTTTGTAGTAGCCAAATGAGATTTCTTCGGTCTCGATGGCGCCATAGAGAGTGTCAAATCTAAAATTCTTGATATCGTCATTGTTGACGCCGATTTCTTCGCGCCACTCTTTAAACAGGCCGACCCAATCGCTGAACGTTCCGATCTTCATTACTTTTCCGGGCATGTAAAAAGCTCCTAGCTCCTAGCCACTAGCTGCCAGCCAAAGAAAAATCTTCTGATTTGAAATCCAGCTAGCAGCTAGAAGCGAGCGGCTAGCAGCTTTCCTATAAATTCATCCACACGGTCTTTAACTCCGTGTAGTGGTCAATCGCGTGCATTCCCAGTTCCCTGCCGAATCCGGATTGCTTGTATCCGCCAAAGGGCAGGGCCGCGTCCATCAGGCCGTAGGTGTTGATCCAGACCGTTCCGGCGCGCAGCCGGCGGGACAGCTGATGGGCTTTCTTGATGTCGTTGGTCCAGATGGCCGCGGCCAGGCCGTAAATGTTCTTGTTGGCCTGTTCTGCGACTTCTTCCATGTCGTCGAACGTCAGCGTGGCCAGCACCGGACCGAAGATTTCTTCCTGCGCGATCTTCATGTCGTTCTTCACTCCGCCGAAAATGGTCGGCTCGATGAAATATCCGTGGTCGCCGTTGACCGCGGCGCGGTTTCCGCCCGCCAGCACTTTGGCGCCTTCTTTCTTGCCCGCTTCAATGTAGCCGAGAACGGTTTGCATCTGTTTCTCGCTGACGATTGCGCCCAGGCGGGTCTTGGGGTCCAGCGGGTCGCCTACCTTGATTTTCTTGCTGTACTCGACCAGTTTGCTCAGGAATTCATCTTCCACTTTCTTTTCCACGAAAAGCCGCGACCCGGCGCAGCAGACCTCGCCTTTGCCGTAGAAGATGCCGTTCAGCGCGCCTTTGACGGCCGAATCCATGGCGGAATCGGAGAAGACAATATTGGGCGACTTGCCGCCCAGTTCCAGCGTTACGCGCTTGAGCGAATTCGCGGCGCTCTTCATGATCTCTTTGCCGACAACGGTCGAGCCGGTGAAGGCGATTTTGTCTACGCCAGGATGCCGCACCAATGCGGCGCCGGTCTCCGGGCCACCGGTGACAATGTTGACGACGCCGGCGGGCAAACCGGCTTCCAAAAGGAGTTCGCCGAACCGCAGCGCCGAGAGCGGCGTCTGCTCAGCCGGCTTCAGGACCACACAGTTGCCGCAGGCCAGGGCCGGGCCGAGCTTCCAACTAGCAAGTAGCAGCGGGAAATTCCAGGCAACGATGGCCCCCACCACGCCGACAGGATCGCGCAACGTGTACGTGAATGCGTTGTTGAAAGTGTTGACCGTCTCGCCGTGGACTTTGGTGGCCCATCCGGCGAAGTAGCGGAAAACATCAGCTACCATCGGCATGTCCACGTAGCGCGACTCGAAGATAGGTTTGCCGTTGTCCAGCGTTTCCAATTCGGCGAGTTCGTCAATGTTCTTTTCGATGAGGTCGCCGATACGCCACAAAACTTTGCCGCGTTCGCTGGCTGACATTTTGCGCCACGGCCCGCTCGTGTCTTCAAACGCCTTGCGGGCAGCGGCGACCGCCTGGTCGACATCCTGGGCGCTGGCTTCAGCAACTTGCGTCAGCACTTCACCGGTAGCCGGGTTGACCGTGTCAAACGGTTTCCCTGATCCTTCGACCCATTGGCCGTTAATAAGAAGTTTGCCGGGAGAGATTTTGGTTTTAGTGGCGGTAAGCATGAATAAGCTCCTTGCTGCTAGCTATTGGCTGTGAGTTTTTAAGTATGTGGCACAGGCACTCTTGCCTGTGCCAGCCATTTACTTGACTATAGAGATCCCTCGCTTTGCTCGGGATGTGAAAACTATTTCGCCGTAAACGTCGCTGGGCGCTTTTCCACGTAAGCCGCCAGGCCTTCTTTGGCGTCTTCACTTGCGAACAAGCGCTGCTGCAGTTCGCGCTCCACGGCCAAAGCGGACTCGAGCGGAATTTCCCAGCCCGTTTGCACCGAGCGCTTAATGTTGCCCACGGCCTTGGCCGCCTTGTTCGGAGGCGTGAACTGGCGGGCATACTCGATCACGTTTGCCATGAAGTTTTCGCGCTCGTAGATGTCATTGATGATGCCCATCTCTTTCGCTTCTTCAAACGTGAAAGTGTTGCCGGTGACCATCAGTTCAATGGCTTTGCTCTTGCCGACCATGCGGCTCAGGCGCTGCGTGCCGCCGGTGCCGGGCAGGACGCCGAGGTTGATTTCCGGCAGGCCAATCTTACCCGAGTCGCGTCGCGCAATACGCAGGTCCGCGGCCATGGCGATTTCCAGGCCTCCACCTACGCAGTGGCCATTGATGGCCGCGATCACCAGCTTGGGAGTATGTTCCAGACGCAGCAGCGTTTCATTCGCATGCAGGCAGAAGTAGTACTTAAATGTGGGGTCCACAGTGGAAAGCATCTTGATGTTGGCGCCGGCGGAGAAGAATTTATCGCCCGATCCGGTGAGCAGCAGCACGTACACATCGTTGTCCATGCGCGCTTTGAGGATGCATTCATCCAACTGGCGGTTCATTTCGTAAGTGTAAGTATTCGCCGGCGGATCGTTCAGCTCGATGACGGCAATGCCGTCGGCAACGCGATAATTCACCAGGGTCCGTATTTCCGTTGCCTTGGTTTCAGGTGCGGTGATGGTGGCCATGATTAAAAGCTCCTTTAGAATTTCTCTCAATCTTCCGTTTCTGAATCTGGGTTTCTCAATCTTGGTTTTTCACTTCTGGTTTCCGTTTCCCGGGGATCAGCTCTTCGCCTTTGCTGTTTTGGCTTTGACGCCGCGCAGTACTCCACGCAGGAAAATATCGCCCATCTGTCGCGCCAGCGTCTCAGCGTCGCCGTCGACGCGCGGGTTGTGCCAGGTATAAATCCAATTGATCATGCCGAACAGGCTGAGTACCGCCAGCCTTCCAGAGAATTGTAGTCCCGTTGCCCGCTGCAAATCTTCCATCAGATCAAGACAGATGCGGTAATACTGCCGCTTGATGGCCCTGATTTGTGCTCCGCGCACATTCTTGAGCGTTTCATCTTCATGCGTCAGGACCTTCATGGCTTCCTGGTTGGCGAGAAAGTAAGCAACGTGATTGCGAATGAAAACGCGCACCCGCTCTTCCGGCCCTTCGACTCCCGCAAGCCGCTCGCGCAGTTGCTCCATGATGGTGGTGAACGTGTGTTTCTGAATCAGGTACAACAACTCTTCTTTGGACGCAAAGTAGTAATAGAGGCCGGCGAGGGACATTCCGGTGGCGCGGGACAGATCACGCATGGACGCGCCTTCATAGCCTTTCTCCCAGAAGATGCGGGTAGCATGCTCCAGGACTTTGGCCAAGCGGCGGTCGCGCGGCGTGCCGCGATCATCTGTGAGGTCGCGCCCGCTGGTTACATGCCGGGGCCTCCGCCCGCCCAGGGACGCAGGAGAAGACCGGGCTGTTACTCCAACAAGGGACATGGGGTATGATTTACCGAACGTTCGTTCGAATAACATTATCAACACTAAGGCCATGCCGGTCAAGTTGTCGCTTTGCCCGCCAGGGCACAAATGCCGAATTTTTGCATCCAATTGCAAGCATGCGGAATCTCTAGGGTGACGATCCGAAAACCCGGACATGATCAGTTAAGTTTTTGGGCTTTGTGAGATCGTCTGAAACAGCAGCGTCATAGGGAACCTTCTGCCGCGGTAAAACGTATCGTAGGGGACGCTGTTCGCAAACAGATCGCAATTACTGTTCTGTTTGCCAAGACTTGGTCGGTTTAGAGGATCGGTTCCCGCTGATGGTCTGGCGGCCCGGCGAGAACGCTCCCCTCCGCCCGCGTGAAGCATTCCAGGCCATAGCCCGAACAAGCAAAGCCGACGGCGTATGCGCTCAAGTCAGGGCCGCCCATAACAGTCCCCTATCGGGGACAGAAATAAGGTGCACAGCTATGAAGTCCGGCGTCATTTCCAAAGTCATCCTGTTCGGTCTGCTGGCGGTGGCAACGATCGCGTTTGCAGCCGACAATGACATTCACAAAGCCCGTGTCCAATTTGGAGACTCAATTCAGGTCAACGGCAAACAGCTGAAGGCAGGCACCTACACCGTGCAGTGGAACGGGTCCGGGCCGAACGTTGAGATCAGCATTATTTCGGGCGGCCAGGTCGTGGCCACCGCAACGGCAACCATCGTTGATGACAGCGCAAAATACGACTCCGTCCAAACATCAACTACCAGCGATGGAGTCCGGACACTGAAGGCCATCCGTTTTTCGGGAAAGAAGTATTCTCTGGAAATCGGCGGGGATTCTGCAAAAGCTGCAGACAGCAAGAAGAGTGCCGGTACCAACTAACTCGGACCGATCATTTTGCGATGATACAAAGGGGCACTGAGGTGCCCCCCCCCTTTTTTGCGTTCCAGCAAATCTGAGTGATGGTCGTGGACGCGACCGCCGTCCTGGTGGCATTTTTCCCTTGCTTCCTCTCCAAAATGGAACACGAGATGTTCGGTTTTTGGATTGGCTGTTCGATATCGGACACCAAACTGCTTCGTCAACGTTCGCACCCAACATTGCTAACCAGCCTGTTGTGCAATCGTCTAAAAAACAGCGGCGTCGCTTGGAACTTTTTGCCTCCGCAGACGTATCTGAGCAGGACGCTCTCAACAGGAAAGTGGGAATTATTTTATTGTTTCTTTGTTAAGACATTGATGGGTCAAGAGGAACGTGTCCCGCCTACGGTTTGGCGGCCCAGGCGAGAACGCTCCCCTCAACCCGCGTGAAGCATTCTAGGTCATGCGCCGGATAAAGCAAGCCGCTGGCGTGTGCGCCGTAACTCCGGGCCGCCCCACAACCGTCCCCTTATCCGGGGGCAGAAGAAGGTGCGGTATGAAACCTGGCATCATTTCCAAAATCATCCTGTTCAGTGTTTTCTCGGCGGCCACGATCGCGTTGGGAGCCAGCAATGATTTTCACAAAGGCAGTTTCCAGATCGGGCACTCCGCGCAAGTCAACGGCCAAGAGCTGAAGGCGGGCACCTACACCGTGAAATGGAACGGATCAGGACCGGACGTTGAGATAAGCATCGTCTCGGATGGCAAGGTCCTGGCCACTGCAACGGCAGCCCTCGTTGAGAACAATGCAAAATCGAGTGACGACGCCGTCGAAACATCAACCACCAGCGATGGCGTCCGGACACTGAAGGTCATCCGTTTTGCGGGCAAGAAGTATTCTCTGGAAATCAGCGGAGAGTCCGCGAAAGCTGGAAGCAACAAGAGCAGTTCGGGGGCTAACTAATTCACCCGGTCAGCTTGCGAGATACAAGGGGGCAGAGTGCCCCCTTGTGTTGTTTTGACTGCTTCTAGTGATGGTCGTGGTCGCGATCGCCGTCGTGATGGCATTTTTCCCGCGCTTCCTCTAATTGATGCCGCTTCTGCTCGGCTTGCCGGCTGTGTTCGCCATGACGGTGTACAGCTTTCTCCAATTGTTCTTCGGCCTTGTGAACCCGTTTCTCGCACTTCTCGTTATGGTCCCGGTCAAGCGCCTGCACCGGCGTAGTCCAGCCGAATGTCAAGAGCCCCGCGAGCAATACCGCGAATACTCCAGTCGTCCAAAATTTGCGATTGAACATAGCACCTCCATGTGCCGTAAGCATTCTACCTGCTTGGATGTGGGGCCCAGCCATGCACCAGGATTACTTTAGGGCGTAATCAGTACCTTCCCCGCGGTCATGTTGGCGATGTACTGCTGCAACGCCCGCGGGGCTTGTTCCAGCGGAAAGCGGGCTCGTATCTCTGTTTTCAATTCCGCGGCAAGCAACGCCTGGACCTGGCCGGCCACGCGAAGCTGGCTGATAAGGCCGCGGTTGCGCAGCCAGCCGCTGAGCCAGAAGCCTTCCACGTGTTTTCCTTCAAAGATCAGGGAGGACGGGTCCGCGTGCACTGGCCCCAGAGAGAGCGCACCATAGACGATGAGCCTTGCTCCTTGGGGCTGGGCGGTCAGGACGCGGGCCGACATGTCTCCGGAAACGCTGTCAAAGCCAATGGTGGCGCCAAGCTTGTGGCAGAGGCTGCGAAGAGCGGCGTCAAAGCCAGCCTCACCACTGTTCAGGACATGTTCAGCGCCCATCGCGCGCAAAGTTTCCACATGCTCCGCGCGGCGGACCACATTGATCACGGGAATACCAAACTTCTTGCCTAGCCGGATCACCATTTTCCCCAGCGCGCTGGCCGCCGCGGTCTGAACAACCGCCTTGTGTCCCCCGCGCCGCGCTTCGTTCATCAGCGCCCAGGCGCTCAGGGGATTGACCAACAGAGTTGCGCCTTGTTCCAGATCCACATATTTGCGGAGTGGCATGCAGAATTGTGCGGACGTCACGACGTACTCCGCCCAAATGCCGCCGGCGACTTTGGCGTCCGCTGCGGCGCAAGCGACGCGCCGCCCGTTGAGGAAATTGCCCATCAGTCCACTGCCGGCTGCAACTACTGTCCCGCTGCCTTCGAACCCCGGCACCGCAGGCAGAGCTTTTTTGAAACCATAGAGGCCGCGCAAAAACATCAGGTCAGACGGATTGATGGGAGAAGCAGACACCTTGATGAGCACTTCGCCCGGACCGGGACGCGGCACGGGGATCTCCGAAACGGTCAGGCTCTCGGGCTTGCCGTCATAAGCGCGAAGCTGGACAGCACGCATGGTAGCGGGCAGTGACGTCATGGCAGCAGATGGTAACACGCGGCGAAATTCCGCCGCTGGCCGGGAAGGCGTGGCAACATCCTAAAACTGGACGCTGAAGCCGTATTCGCCCTGATAGGTCGGCGCGACTTTCACTAAAGCCCGCTGCGAAGAGTCCCCTGGCGGTTTCATCGGCCAGCGTTGTCCGCTGCCCGGATCAACCAGGACAAACGTCAGAGCGCTGTCATAGGTGAGAGACCCCCAGAGCTTGTCCTGAGTGAAATCAGGCAGGTCAATCGAAAATGTTCCGTCGCTCGCCACTTTGGCCTTCGCGATGGATAACGGGGAAACGGCGATTCGTGGAATATCAAATACCCGCTGGGCCCAGTCGCAGACATACAGTGCTTCCACCTGGAACTCTTTCTGGCTGCCGGCCGGTAATGGCACCCTTCCCTGGAACGGGGTGGTTGCAAGTTCCTGACATTGGAATTCCGCTTGCCGATTGCTGCCGGTTAGATTGTCAGCAGTGATCGTTACAAACTGGCAGCCGGGCGCATAGATCAGCGCCTTAAAGCTCGTGGCCGGCTTTTCCTGGACAAAGGTCTTGATAATGAAACTGTTGCCGCTGCCCTCCGCCGCCGTGGAGTACCAATCTGGGCTGGACCCATCCGTCAGGAAGTAGCGCACCTGCAAGTCGCTGGGAGTTTTGGGCGGCGCAACTGAGATCGTAAAGATGTTGTTATCGCTGACGGCGTTCTGGGCCAGGCACAAGATTGGAATACTCAGGAGAAGCGAACCAATAAAGATAGGACGACGGAACATATTTTCTTCCCAAGACTGCTACCGGTTATCGAATTCTTGCAGGAAATTTCAGGCCAGATTCAGCGCGCGTTTAAACGATCCGCGCTCGTTCTGGATCTTCTGCTGCAGCAGCGTGATAGCGTAGATCAACTGCTCAGGACGCGGCGGACAGCCGGGGACATAGACATCCACCGGAATTACCTGATTCACGCCCTGGACCAGCGCGTAATTGTTAAAGACGCCGCCGGACGTGGCACAGGCGCCCATGGAGATGACCCACTTTGGTTCCGGCATCTGCTCCCAGAGCTGACGGATCACCGGCGCCATCTTCTGCGAGACGCGGCCGGCAATGATCATCAGGTCGGACTGGCGCGGCGAGGGCCGGAAGACCTCAGCGCCGAAGCGGGCAATATCAAAGCGGGAAGCGCCCATGGCCATCATCTCAATGGCGCAGCAGGCCAGACCAAACGTCATGGGCCAGATGGAGCTCTTGCGCATCCAGTTCACCACGTTGTCCAGCGAAGTGAGCACCACACCCTGCGGCTGCTCGTTGCCAAACAGCAAGTCCTTCATGTGTTTCGCGTCAGCAGAATTACCGGCAGTGTTTTCAAAGCGCTTGACGTGCATGGCGCGCTCGGCATCGGTGTCAATTAGATGGTCACTCATGGCTGTCTCTATTCTACTTGGATGCGTGGCGGAAGGAAAAGCGCCGCAAACCTCATTTTGACTCTGACGGCGCCGGAGAATTGAGTTTGGGCGCCAGGTGGCAACTCGTGCAAAGCCTGGAAGCAACCGTCTTCAGCAGATGCGGGGCCGCAGCCGAATGCTGCGAGTGGCAATCCAGACAGCTGATCGTCGTCTTTGCATGCTGCGAATGCAGCAAAGCACTGTGTCCCTTCACCGGCGCGTGACATCGCGAGCAAATCTGTACAGCCTCATGGCGGGAAAGCGTCTCGAAACGAATAATGTTCTCCGGGTCGCCGGCCTCGGCGTGGCGCTTTCCTGGACCGTGGCACGCTTCGCACCCTTGCCACTGCTGTCCCGGACGCTTCTCCTGTGGCCTGGCATGCGCGCTCTTGTCTTCGTGGCAACTCTTGCAGGTTTCTGTGCCAACGTACTGGGAGGGATCAGCTGGCTGTTCTGTCTTCTGACTGCGACTCTGCCCTGGAGCAAGCAGAGCGGCGCACAAGAGCATGAGGGCGGTCCAGCGCAACTCGAGTTGTAGGAACATCCTTGGACTTATCAGTGATGGAGCCGGCGCAGCAGTCCTTCGACCTCTTGCTGCCATTCGTGCCAGGAATCGGACTCTTCCCAACGTTCACGTAACTCCGACTTGGCACTGATCTTGTTGACGACGGCGATGGCCCGTTTGCCAAGAGCTTTAATTGGAGCCAGCCCAGTTTGATTGCCCAGCCAGGTACTGGCGCCCTTGGGCAATGCCGGAGACGGTTTCCCGTGAGCAGCGGCCACAACCTCGGCTGCAGCCAGAGCAATGCAACAATCCGGGGCATCAGGGAAGCTGCTGGCATCAATCGTCGCGAAGGCTTCCTTCAGGAGGTCCGCGCCCGAGGACTCCTCCAGTTCATAAACCCAATCGGAGGCATCGTCGTTGGCAAAGTTTCCGGTTTCGCTGGCGCCCATGGCGTCTCCTTGCTATGGATTCAAGATCACCTTTCCAAATTGCTCACCATTCTCCAGTCTCTGATGCGCGGCCGCGGCTTCGCGCAAGGGGAACCTTCTGTCCACCACTGCCTTCAGCTTGCCGGAGAAGACGTGCTTCATGACTTCATGAAAATCGCCCATGGTGCCCATAAATGATCCCAGAAAAGAAAGCTGGCGGCCAAACAGGAAGCGTATATCAAAGCTGGCTTCCGGACCGGTAGTCGCGCCGCAAGTCACCAGGCTGCCGCCGGGCTTGAGCGACTTCATGCTCTCCATCCAGGTGGCTTTGCCAACGTGCTCAAAAACAATGTCGCACAGGCCTTTGTTGGTGATTTTCTTTACTTCGTCGGAAATCTTCTGCTTATAGTGATTGATTACGTGGTCCGCGCCCAGCTCGCGCGACTGTTCAAGTTTGTTCTCGTCGCCGGCGGTGGCAATCACCTGCGCGCCGAACATCTTGCCTATCTGGATGGCCGCGGAACCCACGCCCGACCCGCCGCCCAGCACCAGAACGGTATCGCCCGGCTTGATGTGGCAGCGAGCGACGAGCATGTGCCAGGCGGTCACAAAGACCAAGGGAAGAGACGCGGCTTCGTCGTGGGTAAGCGCATCGCCCGCTTCCGGTTCGGGAATCGGAAGAGCATTCGCGCGCGGCGCGGCGATGTACTCAGCATTTCCGCCGTCGTTAAAGTATCCCAGTACGCTGTATCGCGGACACATGTTCTGCTGGCCGGACATGCACGCCTGGCAGTAACCACAGAACGTCATGGGCGCGAGCATGACGCGCTGCCCGGCTTTCAGGTCTGTGATGTACTCACCGACTTCAGCGATCTCTCCTGAGACGTCGCTGCCGTTGATGTGCGGCAGCTTCACATTCGGCAGACCTTTGCGGATGAACAAATCCAGATGGTTCAGCGCGCAGGCCTTTACCCGCACCAGCACCTGGTCTTTGCGCAGCACGGGATCGGGAACGTCTTCAAACTTCAGGACTTCCGGGCCGCCAAATTCGTGGAAGCGGATGGCTTTCATAGTACGGCTCCTTCGCTAAACGAAACAGGTGAATGTAACACGCTGCCATTTCTTTTGTCCCGAACTGTCGCTCAGGGAACCGGCCGGGACATCTCATATTCGATCAAAGCCGGATCGTTTGGATAGGGTTCGGTCCGTCCGGTTGGCTTAAATCCCAGGCGTTGATAGAACGTGATGGCTGGTTCATTGTTGGATGTCACCATCAACAGCACTGTTCGGGCTTGGCGGAGGTGCGCCCAACGGACAATCTCATTGACTAAGAGGCGGCCGACACCCAACTGGCGGTGCGTAGGGGCTGTCCACATGGACACCAGCAGAGTTCGCGTGGCATCGTCCTTATCGAGAAACGCGCCTGCGATGCCGCATGCGGCTTCTCCGTCCATCGCAAGATACCCAATCCCCTTCTCACCGTTCCAACGGACCGCCCGTTCGACCCACTCAGCGTCAGTAAACCGGACTTCTTTTTCATAGGTCGAGCCGAAGGCCTTCGGAGTATCCTGAAGCGCACGAAGGCGAACAGCCTTGAAGATTGATGCATTCTGCGGCGTGACTGGCTCAAGAACAATCATAAGCTGAGATTACTTACGACTGCACAATATCGCATACAATTCGCCCGCGCGTCACGCAAGGCGAATCCGCCCCTGCGGTCATGATGTATCCTGCAAAAATCCAATTGTCAGGATGAGTTGGAGCGCGAAGGCGAGTTCTTTCGCTTTGCTTGAAGGAGCTAAACATGATCACCGGTCTCCACGCGATCATTAACGCCAACGACGCGGACAAGGTCCGCGCGTTCTTGCGCGACGTTCTCGAACTCCCTTTTGTTGACGCTGGACACGGATGGCTGATCTTTGCGGCGCCTCCCGCCGAATTGGCAGTTCACCCGGTTGACCCCGGCGCAGAGCCCTCCCACCAGCTTTACCTGATGTGTGACGATCTCAAGTCCACCATGCAAGACCTGGCCGGCAAAGGCATGGAGTGCGGAGAAGTTCTTGAAGCTCGATGGGGAAGCGTAACTTCTATTAAACTGCCGGACGGAACTGAACTCGGTCTGTATCAGCCCAGGCACCCGACGGCGCCTGGACTCAAGGCCCGGTAGCAACAGCGCCCTCTCGCTACGCTCGAGGTGAGGGAAAGAAGCTACAATATCCCCGTGGACATCTACGAAGAGATCATCCGGCTCCGGCGCGAAGGCCGGAAGGGCGCACTGGCGACCATCATTAATGTGCGCGGCTCGATTCCCTCGTTTGAGTCGGCCAAGATGCTGGTACGCGATGACGGCACCATTCTGGGGACCATCGGCGGCGGCTGCGTTGAAGCTGAGGTCTGGCAGGCGGCGAAAGACATCATGAAGTCGGAAAAGCCGCAGACCCTCACGTTTAATCTCAACAACAATCCCAAGTACGATTCCGGCCTGGTCTGCGGTGGGACGCTGGAAATTTTTATCGAACCGGTCATGCCGGTTTCGACGCTGTACATTTTCGGCGCTGGACACGTTGCCTGGAGTCTGTACAAAGTTGCGCGCCTGGCAGGCTTTGAGGTCGTTGTCACCGACGACCGCGAGGCCTACGCCAACCGCGAGCGTTTCCCCGAGGCCCGTGACGTGTATGCCGACGAATACGAGCAGGTCATGGCGCAGCTTGCGCCCACCGAGTCTTCTTATATCGTGATCGTTACGCGCGGCCACCGCGACGACATGCGCGTGCTGCGCTGGGCGGCAGACACGCCGGCGCGCTACATCGGCATGATCGGCTCGCAGCGCAAAGTGATCTCCACGTATAAGGAACTGGAAAAAGAAGGCGTCTCCGCGGAAAAACTGGCGCGCGTTTACGCGCCGGTAGGAATTGATATTGGCGCCATCACGCCGGAAGAGATTGCGGTCGCCATTGTCGCCGAACTCATTGCCATCCGGCGCAACTCGGAAACTCCGCTCCCGCATAAGAAGAGCGCAAAAGCGGCGGAAATCCTCGAGCAGTTGTAGTTATACTCTCAGCATGGCCCTTTCACCCTCGTTTGCGGGCGTAATTCTGGCCGCGGGCGCTTCCACGCGCATGGGACGCGACAAAGCGCTGCTCCCCTGGCGCGGCGGCACATTTCTACTGGCTGCCATTCGCGCCTTACAGCCGGTGACTGAGTTGGTAATCGTAGTCGCGGGAGAAAACGAGGGCAACCTTGCGCCGATTGTGAACGCCGAAGCGGCGTTTCTGGTCCGCAATCCGGACCCCGCACAAGGACAGTTCAGTTCCCTGCAATGCGGCCTGCAAAATGTCCTGAACCACGGACGCGATGCTGCCGTGCTTACGCTGGTGGACCGTCCCGCTCCGTCGGCGGCCACAATCGAGTCTCTGCAACAGGCCTTCTTGGAGGCCGACGAGAAAACGTGGGCGGCAGTGCCGGAGTTTGGCGGCAAGCACGGCCATCCCATTGTGATCGGGCGCGAGATGATCCAGGCGTTCCTGTGCGCGCCGACTTCCAGTTCTGCTCGCGAGGTGGAACACGCCAATCAGGCGCGCATCCGCTATGTCCCCGTAAATGACCCGCTGGTGGTCGCAAATGTTGACACGCCGGAAGATCTCGAAAAGCTTGCTACAGGACCAACTGTTTGAAGGCTGCGACCAAGCTCCCTGCACCCGCTTGCCACTTCATTGAATCCGTGATGGCGCTCAAGCCGGGCCTGGCCGTCTTTGACTGTGACGATACCTTATGGCTCGGCGACTCCGGCGCCGATTTTTTCTATTGGGAAATCGAACGCGGCATGCTGCCGGCGGACGTCGCCCGATGGGCCGTGGCCCGCTACGCCGACTACAAGGCCGGCAAAGTGGACGAGGAAACAATGTGCGGCGAAATGGTTACGATCAACGCCGGCATGCCGGAAGCCCTGTTGGAAGACGCGGCGGAAGAGTTCTTTGCCGGCGTAGTGGAGGGCCGAGGACGGATTTTTTCGGAAATGCAGCAGCTAACGCAGGAATTGAAAAATGCCGGCTGCGAACTGTGGGCGGTTTCTTCCACCAATGTTTGGTCGGTGCGCGCCGGTGTCCGACGCTTTGGCATTCCTCCCGGCAACGTGCTCGGCGTGGCCGTGGACATCGAGAATGGGCTTGCGACGGACCGTCTGGTCCGCGTGCCTACCGACGAAAGCAAGGCACAGGCAATTCGCGAGGTGATCGCCAGACCGGTTGACGTCTGTTGCGGCAACTCAGTCCACGATGCCGCCATGCTGGAGATTGCCAGGCACGCCTTTGCCGTCAATCCGACTCCCGGACTGGAGACGATCGCAAAGGAAAGAGGATGGAAAGTTTATCGGCCGATCGCGCCTAACCGTGAGTAGCTAAGAACCTTATTTAAAGATCTCCTGGACTCTTTCCTTCAGCCAATCCCAACCGCTGACCTGGCGGCGCGGCGGTGTGCCAAAAAAGCTTCTCAGTTTGTCCACTTGTCGGAAGTCAGGTGGGACTTCAAAAAGGGCCGCATCGATCGGGCCGGACTGCAGTTCAACGACCTCGGACCCCCAACTTGATGCGATGGTCCGCGCACGGTCGTGGTCTTTGATTTCGCTTTGCAGAGAAGTGCTCACTCGCACCGGAAACCCGGGTTCCATGCCCGCGCGGTGCACTTCGATCTTGTCCACCCGGTCCACGCAATTCGCGGCCGAGTCCGCCGACACCATGGACGCCACCACGATTCCTCCCAGTCTCTTTTTGGGCTGGCGCCATTCCGGCATGATCGATGTGTCCACGTACCACCCGTCCGTTTGGCTTTCGGAACTGCCGGAGCACGCTTTGGGACTCGCAATACGCTTTTCCCTGGTGATAATGTGGCGCGCGACGTAACCCAGGATTTCTTTCCGCTCTCCTGTATCCACGTGGTCAATCCAGATTTGCAGGACGCCCCCGGAGTCACTCACTTGCTTTGATTTCGCGCCTAGCGGAGTGCCGCGTGAATCGGTTTCATAACTGACAAATTCCTTCGCCTGCAGGTCGAGAACAAACACCCGTTCCCGATCTCCTTCCTGGACAATGCTGGCCATGGGGTAGATTGGCCCCATACGCTCGGGTGTGACTTGCCACTCGCTTCTGAGCCTGTCCGCGGTGACGTATTCCGTCCGAATGTCCGCGAAACCACCAACGGCGACCTGGCGCGTAACAATCTTCACGCCATTCACGGTTGGAGCCGGAAATGCCAGGGAAATCAGAAAAACAAGCAGCCAAGGAGTCGTCATTGCGTTTCCCTTTACCCCCAAAAGGAGAACTTATGAGCGTGTATTGTACTTCAGATAGCCGGTTTGGCGAGAGCTTTTTAGGTCATAACACCATCGCTTTTAGCTTGTTTTTAGCTTGTCGATAACCGCCGCTAGAGCATCAAAGGCCAGGTGCGCGGCGTGACCGGACGCGCTCGGCAAGCCCCCCAGGGCTTCCAGCAGGTGCTCACGCTGCAGGGCGGCGGCTTCCGCCAGGGATTTGCCGTGAATCAATTCCGTCAGGCACGACCCGGCGGCAATAGAAGCCACGCAGCCGCGGGTGCGGTAGCGGACTTGATCAATCTTGCCATCGGAGAGCCTGACCGCCAGTGTCATGATGTCACCGCAAGCCGGGTTCTCAATGCGGACCTCGGCGTCGGCGTTTGGCAAGTCGCCAATGTTGCGCGGATGCTGGAAATGGTCGAGGACTTTCTCTGAGTAACTCACGTGCGGTCCACTCCAGCCAGTATGCCTGAGAACCGGAAAAAGGTTAATCCGGCCGCCGGTGCTGGCCTTCGGGTCCCCTGCTTCACTCTTGACTTTCGCGGCTTCCGGCGTATGCTTACAGTGTACACACCATGACCATACGCACAAAAACTCGCCGCAAGCTCCTTCGCGGGAAACCCGGCCGCCGGCAAAACGTCACCCTTCGCGAAGTCATCCGCAATACGGCCCGCGAATTGTTTGCGAAAGAAGGTTATGAGAGCGTTTCCATGCGCCGCATTGGAACGGAGATTGGCTGTTCGCCCATGGCCATGTACCGCCATTTCGCCAGTAAAGAAGAGCTGCTGCTTTCGATCTGCGAGGAAACGTTCACCGAGATGCTCCGGATCATCGATGCCGGACGCCAGACTCTCGACCCGCCGCTGCTGAGGCTGCGCCGCTGTGTCCGGACCATCATTGACTTTCACGTCAGCCATCCGAACCACTACAAAGTCACTTTCCTGACCGAGGTCCCGCCCGGTCCTATAGCGGAACGCAAGATGGCGATTGCCCAGCGCTCGCTCGACCGTCTGCGGGAAGGCGTGCGGGAGTGTGCCGAAGCCAGAGGGCTGGCCGTGGACGTGGAGGTCACAGCCCAGATCATTCGCGCCGCGATGCACGGCATGGCGACTCTACTCATACTCAAGCTGGACCCGCCGCGCGATCCGGAGCGGCTCAAGCAGGAGCTGATTGCCACGGTAACGCGACCGCTCGAATAGCCTTTTAATGAATCCGCATTGGAGACGGAATCATCTTTACGGTCATGCAGTTTACAGCGTAAGCGGAAGGGCGCGGAATGGGAACGCAGAGCTTAACTGGGACACTCGGCACAACGGTCCCCATAACTGCGTCCAAGCCCCTTATCAATCCCTGGGCCATCGCTATCACAGTAACGCTGGCCACTTTCATGGAGCTGCTCGATACCAGCATCGCCAATGTGGCCCTTCCCCACATAGCCGGCGGGCTGGCCGTGAGTTACGACGAAAGCACCTGGGTCCTCACCAGCTATCTGGTCGCGAATGCCGTGGTGCTTCCCCTCAGCGCGTGGCTGAGCCGGGTCTTTGGCCGCAAGAACTATTACATGACCTGCGTGGCGTTGTTTGTGGCCAGCTCCTTCCTGTGTGGCATTGCGCCCAGTCTGGGTATGCTGATTTTCTTTCGCGTGCTGCAAGGCATTGGCGGAGGTGGTTTGGCCCCGGTGGAGCAAGCCATCCTGGTTGATACGTTCCCGGCAGCGAAACGTGCCGCCGCGTTTGCTCTCTACAGTATGGCCATTGTGACCGCACCGGCCATCGGCCCACCGCTCGGTGGATGGATCACGGACCACTTTACCTGGCGCTGGGTCTTCTTCATCAACGTGCCGATTGGTTTGATCAGCCTGCTGCTCACAAGCCGGTTGGTTTCCGATCCGCCGCAGTTTATCGAAGAGATCAAAGCCGCCCGCCGGCTTGGCAAGCTGAGCATTGATTACTGGGGCATTCTGCTGATCGCGCTGGGATTCGGTTCCCTGGAAATCGTGCTCGATAAAGGCCAGCGTGAAGACTGGCTGGAGAGCCATTTCATTGTCTTCTTTCTGTCCCTGGCCGTGACCGCTCTGCTGGCGGCGATCATTTACGAGTGGCGGCACCATGATCCAGTGGTGGAAATCAAGTTATTCAAGGAGCGAAATTTCGCGCTCTCGAACTTGTTGTATTTCATTTTTGGCTTTTCCCTGTTCGGCAGCACAGTGTTGATTCCGCAGATGCTGCAATCACTCTTTGGCTACACCGCCACGGACGCCGGCCTGGTTCTGGGGCCTGGAGCGCTGATGATTGTGGTACTGGCGCCGATCGTAGTTAAGCTCACTCCGCGTGTCGGCGCGGGCAAACTGATCGGGATTGCGTCGGTCATCATCGGGTTGGCGATGTGGCATTTTGCCTCATTGGATCTCAACACCGACTACCGTACTTTTGCCATGGCCCGGGTCTGGCAGGGACTGGGATTGGCCTTCTTCTTTGTGCCGGTCAGCCAGCTGGCTTATTCCTATTTGCCTTCGAACAAAAACAACAAAGCATCGAGCATCACCAATCTGTTTCGCAATCTGGGCGGAAGTTTCGGCGTGGCTTTTGTCACGACCATGCTGGAGCGCCGGATACAGTTTCATCACAGCGTCATGGCGCAGCACATCACGCCGGACAGCGCAAACTTCCAGCCAACGCTTGACGCAACATCGCAATACCTGGCCAGCATGGGAGCAAGCACGGCCGACGCCACGCAGCAGGCCTACGGCGTGCTTGCCTCCATCGCCCAGAGGAACGCGGCCATGCTGGGATTTCTCGATTGCTTCGTGCTGTTGAGCGTCGTCGCGTTTGTCGGCGTGCCTCTGGCCCTGTTGACCAAAAGGTTCCGGAACCCCGGACAGTCTGGCGGACATTGAGGATGTCGCCGAGAAGGACTATTTTATGAAGCGAGCGTTTGTAATCGTCATCTTGAATTTGATTCTGCTGCCGGTCGCGGTCGCGCAGCAGGGCGCGAACTCGTTCGAGTTGGGCAGCATTACCACGCCGCGCACCATCAATCCGGCCGCCAACAGCAACACTCCCAGTTCGCTTGCAGGACAGCAGCAAAACCCTTTTCTCGGCAGCGTCCCGGATGGCGAGGCCACGGCAACGCCGATCGCGCTCTCCCTGGAAGACGCGATCGGGCGGGGCTTGCGCTTCAATCTTGGCGTGGTTGAGAACCAAATGACGTTGCGCCAGGCGCAGGCCGAGCGGTTGCGCGCGCTGTCGGTGATGCTGCCCAATGCTTCCGCGCTGGTGCGCCAGAATCTGGACAATCTGAGCAGCGTGGCGATTGGGCTGAAGATTCCAGGTCTGCCCGCCTCCACCGGACAGTTCGGCTACCAGGAGGCTTATTTTTCGATTTCAGAAAACGGACTGAACTTTGACGCTGCGTATCGTCTGCGCGCCGCGCGAAGGTCGGCGGAAGCCGTTGCATACTCGCTGTCCGACGCGCGCGACATCGTGGTCCTGGCAGTCGGAACGGCGTACCTGCAGGTGACCGCCAGCCAGTCACGGTTGGAAACCGCCAGGGCGCAACTCGAAGTCGCCCGCACGCTGGAAGCGCAGACCGCGAACCAGGTGCGCTCCGGGCTTTCGCCGGAGATTGATGGCTTTCGCGCTACCGTGCAGCGCCAGACGAACGAACAGCGCGTGACCGTGGGTCAGGCCAACCTTGAAAAAGACAAACTGACGCTGGCGCGGCTCATCGGCCTGCCGCGCGGCCAACAATTCAATCCCATAACGGTAACGCAATATCAACCGTGGAACGGACCGGAACTGCAAGGAGCTTTGTTGGGCGCCCAGCAGTCCCGTTCTGATCTCAAAAGCGCGCAGACCGCGGCGCAAGCGGCTGCTCTCAGCAAGAAAGCCGCCGGATTTGAACGGCTGCCGGCGCTGAGCTTCAACGGATACTACGGCGCCATCGGCACCACTCTCGCCCATTCCAATGACACCTACGCGTTGACCGCTACTGTTTCCCTTCCCCTGTTTACCGGCGGGCGAATCCGGTCCGACGTTCAGGAAAGCGCGGCGCAGTTCCAGCGGAAACAGTCTGAGTATCTCGATCTGGCGGGGCGCGTGGACTACGAAGTACGCAACGCCTTTGTAGATCTCACGGCGGCGGAAGGCGCGGTGCACGTTGCGGAAAACAACAGCCAGCTCGCCCAGAAAACGCTTGAACAGGCGCGCGATCGTTTCGTCAACGGCGTAACCAACAATCTGGAGGTGGTCCAGGCGCAGCAGGAACTCGCCGCTGCCAATGAGAACTATATCTCCAGTCTCTTCGCGCATAACCTTGCCAAGCTCGCGCTGCTGCGGGCGATGGGAAGCGCACAGAAAGATGCAATCCAGCACCTGGGAGGTAAGTAGCATGGCTGCTCCAATTCTTGATTCCGAAAAGAAAACCGCACAAGCCGACGGCAATCACGTTCCTACGCCGAAACTTGTGACTGCGCAGATACCCGAAGCCGCGAATGTCCCGGTCGAAGTTGCAGCCAGGAAAAGTCCTGGTAGATTAGCAATTGTGAAAAAGCATCCCTGGCTGGCGTTGCTTACTCTCTGCGCGGTAGCGGCCGGCTCGGTGTTGGTGGTCCGCTATCTCGGCTCCTATGAGTCCACCGACGACGCGGAAGTGGATGGCCATCTCAACCCCATCAGCGCGCGAATCAGCGGCACCATCGTCAACGTCAATCCGGACGTTCTGAACAATCATTACGTCGCCGCGGGTACGGTGCTGGCGGAAATTGATCCGGCAGACTTCCAGGCTGATGTGGCCCGGGCACAGGCCGAATTCCAGCGCCTGCGGGCCAGCGCTGCTTCGGCGCATCAGGACGTTGGCGTTGTCTCCTCCAGCAGCACCGGCAGGCTGGAAGTTGCGCGCTCCGCTGTTACGGAAGCGTTCGATGGAGTGAGCTCAGCCAAAGCCGCTCTGACCGCCGCGCAGGCGCGAGTCACGCAAGCGGAAGCCAACTACACGCGCGTTGAAGCCGACCGCCAGCGCTATGAACGGCTGCTGGCCAAGCGCGAGATTTCTCAATCTGAATATGACCGCATCGCCACGCAGGCGGCAACGGACCACGCCGCCGTGGACGCCGCCCGCGCCGACTACACCTCCGCTCAGAAAGGAATAGACCAGGCCGAAAGCCGGCTGGCGCAACGGAAGTCTGATCTGCTGGCGGCGCGTTCGGCGCCCGAGCAGGTCGCGTCTTCCCAGGCAAGAGCGGCAGCGGCCATTTCCGAAGCGGACCGCGCGCACGCGCAACTCACCACCGCGGAGTTGAATCTCAGCTACACCAAAATCATGGCGCCGGTCAGCGGTATTGTGGGACGCAAGTCCCTGGAAGTCGGCCAGCGCATACAACCGGGACAACAACTGCTGATCATCATTCCGGTAGATGACATTTGGATTACCGCCAATTTCAAAGAGACCCAGCTGCGGAAAATGCATCCGGGACAGCCGGTCACGGTCCACGTGGACTCGTATAATCGCGACTATCACGGCCAGGTCGACACGCTGGCCGGCGCCACCGGCTCCCGTTTCTCGCTCCTTCCCGCCGAAAACGCAACAGGAAATTATGTACGGGTCGTCCAGCGCATCCCGGTCAGGATTGTGCTCGATCCGAAAGAGAACAGCGACCACCTGCTGCGGCCCGGCATGTCCGTGGAGGCCACCGTGAAGCTGCGGGGCCAATAGCCGGCGGCCCCGCGCTTATAATCGCAGTCATGCCAGACGATCACGTTCCGCGGCGAGTTGCAGCTCTGCAACCCAGCATCAGTATCACGCTCCGCGATCTCGGCCTGCTCGACCGGCTGGCGGCTTGCACCAAATACTGTGTTGAGGCCTGCCCGGAGATCGCCGAGTTGGGCTGCGTTATCGTCGAAGACTCCTGGACAGCCAAAGCGAGCGAGATTCTGGCGGCGAAACCGGACTTGGTCATGGCGTCCGTTCCCTATCAGGTTGAGTCGCTTACGGAGATCATGAAGTGCGGCATACCTTTCATTGCGATGGCCCCGAAGTCTCTGGCGGACGTCTATGCTGACATGCTCTTGATCGCCCGTATCATGGGCGCGCCGGATCGCGGTGCCGCACTTGTCCAGCGGATGAAAGCTGAAATCGAGACAGTACGAGAACAGACAGCGGGAGCACCCAGGCCCCTGGTCTATTGTGAAGAGTGGGGCAAGCCGCTGATTTTTTCGCAACCATGGGTGGCCGAACTGGTGGACGCTGCTGGTGGGCGCTTTCTCGGCGAACCGGGCAAGCAGACCACGGCCGAATCGGTTCTGGCGGCGGACCCAGACGTGATGATCGCCGCCTGGTGCGGGGCGGGCGACCGGGTTCCCCTGGAAAAGACCATTGCCCGTCGCGGATGGGATGAAAGCAAAGCCGCTGCCGCCGGTCGCGTGTACTGCGTCCAGGACGAACTCTTGAACACACCTGCCAGCAATTTGCTGGACGGACTGCATGCGCTGGCTGCCGCGATTCACCCGGAATTGTTTTTAGTTGAGATAGGACTCCGGAGGATCCTGCCGCATTCCGAACGGAGTGAGAAATCCCTACCGGCTTCGGAAGTTATAGGGTGAATGCGGTCGAACCTGATCCTCATTCCGAACGGAGTGAGGAATCCCTATCCCCGTCGGAGATTGGTGGGTGAGTGGGCACGAACCGGGAGAGCTTTTTAGTCCATAGGGATCCCTAGCTTCGCTCGGGATAAAGAAAAAACCAGGTACAGAATCAAAGATGAAGCTCGTAGTCGCAGCCCTCATAGTTCGCGATAGCCAGGTCCTGATCTGTCAGCGCACCAAAAACCAAGCGATGCCTTTGCGATGGGAGTTCCCCGGCGGTAAGGTTGAACCCGGAGAAACGCCGGTGGAAGCGATGCGCCGTGAACTGGAAGAAGAACTGGGCATTCGCGCACGCATCGGCCCCCAAATTGCCGCCGTGCAGCATACCTATCGAAATGGAACTTCCGTGGACCTGCGTTTCTATCTGGTGCAACGGTTCGATGGGGAGATAGTGAACCGCATCTTCCATGAGGTGCGCTGGGTCAACCCGAAAGACTTTCCAACCTACGACTTTCTGGAAGCCGATGTTGAACTGGTCAAGAACATAGCAAATGGGACTCTCGAACTCACTGGCCCCGATTTTACTGACCAACCATCGCCCAGGTAATCGAAAGGCCGATCAGGATCGC